>NZ_JAZHSD010000001.1:5435000-6070000 GCF_036924745.1 Bradyrhizobium sp. AZCC 1693 | reverse complement strand
CCAAACCTTCGCACAGCGCTAAGCCCCTGGCGCGTGTTCGTCCGCGAAGAAAGAGAAACGTAGACGGCGAAATCCCGCCAATGCAGCTCAACAATCCTGACGATCGTTGGCCACTGATGTTTCTAAAACGGTTCGATAGAAGCAAGCTTCTGAAGAACCATCCTTAGAAAGGAGGTGATCCAGCCGCAGGTTCCCCTACGGCTACCTTGTTACGACTTCACCCCAGTCGCTGACCCTACCGTGGCCGGCTGCCTCCCTTGCGGGTTAGCGCACCGTCTTCAGGTAAAACCAACTCCCATGGTGTGACGGGCGGTGTGTACAAGGCCCGGGAACGTATTCACCGTGGCGTGCTGATCCACGATTACTAGCGATTCCAACTTCATGGGCTCGAGTTGCAGAGCCCAATCCGAACTGAGACGGCTTTTTGAGATTTGCGAAGGGTCGCCCCTTAGCATCCCATTGTCACCGCCATTGTAGCACGTGTGTAGCCCAGCCCGTAAGGGCCATGAGGACTTGACGTCATCCCCACCTTCCTCGCGGCTTATCACCGGCAGTCTCCTTAGAGTGCTCAACTAAATGGTAGCAACTAAGGACGGGGGTTGCGCTCGTTGCGGGACTTAACCCAACATCTCACGACACGAGCTGACGACAGCCATGCAGCACCTGTCTCCGGTCCAGCCGAACTGAAGAACTCCATCTCTGGAGTCCGCGACCGGGATGTCAAGGGCTGGTAAGGTTCTGCGCGTTGCGTCGAATTAAACCACATGCTCCACCGCTTGTGCGGGCCCCCGTCAATTCCTTTGAGTTTTAATCTTGCGACCGTACTCCCCAGGCGGAATGCTTAAAGCGTTAGCTGCGCCACTAGTGAGTAAACCCACTAACGGCTGGCATTCATCGTTTACGGCGTGGACTACCAGGGTATCTAATCCTGTTTGCTCCCCACGCTTTCGTGCCTCAGCGTCAGTATCGGGCCAGTGAGCCGCCTTCGCCACTGGTGTTCTTGCGAATATCTACGAATTTCACCTCTACACTCGCAGTTCCACTCACCTCTCCCGAACTCAAGATCTTCAGTATCAAGGGCAGTTCTGGAGTTGAGCTCCAGGATTTCACCCCTGACTTAAAGACCCGCCTACGCACCCTTTACGCCCAGTGATTCCGAGCAACGCTAGCCCCCTTCGTATTACCGCGGCTGCTGGCACGAAGTTAGCCGGGGCTTATTCTTGCGGTACCGTCATTATCTTCCCGCACAAAAGAGCTTTACAACCCTAGGGCCTTCATCACTCACGCGGCATGGCTGGATCAGGCTTGCGCCCATTGTCCAATATTCCCCACTGCTGCCTCCCGTAGGAGTTTGGGCCGTGTCTCAGTCCCAATGTGGCTGATCATCCTCTCAGACCAGCTACTGATCGTCGCCTTGGTGAGCCATTACCTCACCAACTAGCTAATCAGACGCGGGCCGATCTTTCGGCGATAAATCTTTCCCCGTAAGGGCTTATCCGGTATTAGCACAAGTTTCCCTGTGTTGTTCCGAACCAAAAGGTACGTTCCCACGCGTTACTCACCCGTCTGCCGCTGACGTATTGCTACGCCCGCTCGACTTGCATGTGTTAAGCCTGCCGCCAGCGTTCGCTCTGAGCCAGGATCAAACTCTCAAGTTGGACTTGAAACTTTAAACCGGCTGATCACAACGTTTGACGAGGTCCCACCATATTTATCGCCCGCGATTCACATCGCTGACGACGATGGTGTAACCTATGTAAACGTGTACCGCCGAAGTCTTTCGTCCAGCCTCGAAAGATGAAAACCGAAGTTTTCAAGTATTCGAGACTACGCAAGGACTCCGCCGTCCACGTTTCTCTTTCTTCATCTTCACTTGTCAAACAGCCCGGGATCGCTGGGACCCCACCCTTCCAATTCTGGAAGGTTCCCGCAGACCTCATCCGACGACAAATAACAACCGACTGTTATCGGCTGTTGAGTCACTCATCGTAATGAGGAGCTTACGGGGCGCGAATAGATGCCTTGGCCTCAGAGCCAATGCATCGCCGCGCTCAGTGGCCGGGTTATAGGCCCGCCCGATCGGGGTTGTCAACGCCCATCGTCAACAAATTGTCGCATCACGGCGAAGAATTTTGCGACGCCAAGAAGTCCCTATGTTTCGGGCCTTTGGCCGCACTTGAGCCACATTCCTGCGACGTTCTGACTATAAGGTATGCGTTGAATCGCCGGTGCCAGTGGGGGCTGCCGGCGTTTCAGCTACCGGGACAGGCGGTCTCGAGGAACCCGCCGCCTTTCCCACGCGGCCAGGAAACTTCGAGAGATCTGCTCACCATTGACGTTCGAGTCGCCGGCCGGTCTTCTTCTGGCCTCTGATTCCCGAATTTCCATGCGTGCGGCAACGCCATGCTCCGGGATCGCTCCCTCAAAGGGCGGAAACGTGGGGTCTGGATCGGGCGAAGGTCTTATCGGATGTCGATGGAATTTGGGGGGACACAGGGTTGAGCCAGAAGGCGCCACGCGGGAGCGGCTATGGACGCGAGACCGGGATCATCGATCTCGGTCACGAGCCGCCGCTTTCCGTCGATGGCTCCGAGGCTGCGGTGATCGATCGCCGCCGTGTCTCCGTACAATGGTTTAGCGGAACTATCCTGACCGGTCTGTGCGGCGCGGCCCTTATCGGCGGCGCCGTTTTTGCGTCGCTCGACGGCGAAATGACCTTTGCCAAGGTGCCGGAGCGCGTCGAAGGCGCGCTGCGCGGCGCATTCGGCGCCAATGATCGGACCGCCACCCTGCACAAGAGCGACCGCCTGCCGCCGCCCGGCGAATCCACCGCCTCGCGCAGTGTGGTGCGGGTATCGACCGTCACCCGCGTCGGCAACCGCGACGTGATGCGGGCGCGGCCGTTCGTCCGCATCTCCGGCAATCTGTCGATGACGACGAGCGATCTCAGCTCAAAAATCCCGCCGTTCAACGCCCAGCGCATGCTGACCGATGTCGGCACCACGACGCAGGCCGCTTCCGAGGATCCGAACAATCCCGAGGCCGTCGAACCCGACGCCGAGGTTTCCTTTGTTACCAAGGATCTCGCGACGGTGCTGCCGAAAGCGAAACTCGCCGCCGTGGTGGCGCTCGACGAAGTCCTGATGCGGGTCCGCGATGCCGCGAACTGGCGCGGCTCGGGCGGCGTCCGCTACACGTCGCTTGCCAATGCCGCGGCCGACGCCAGCGGCGTGCAGTCCGACCTCAAGCTCGCCTATGCCACCGAAGGCAACGTCTCCGATCCCTATGCCGGCTTTGAAACCCGCGTGGTGCCGGAAAACGTCACGTTGCTGCCGAAGACCAAGGACCAGATCACTGGCGGCAATCCGTCCGGCGAACGCGTTCACGTCGTGAAGAAGGGCGACACGATCACTTCGATCCTGCGCGACCTGGGCGCGACACCCGACGAAGCCAGGGCGGTTGCGTTGACCCTTGGCCCCCGCGGCCGCGACGGCGGCCTGAAGGATGGCCAGAAGATCCGTATCCTGATGGCGCCCTCGGGGCTTGGCCCCGGTGCCCGTCTGCAGCCCTATCGCGTGATCGTCGCCAACGACACCACCGTCGAAGCCGTTGCCGCATTGTCGGACGTCGGCAAATACGTCGCCGTCGACGTGCAGAGCATGAATACCGTCGCCGAGGCCGCCACCGGCAAGGACGACGACGATGACGACGATGATGATGGCAGCGGCGTCCGGCTCTACCAGAGCATCTACGAGACCGCCCTGCGCAACAAGGTGCCGGCCGCCGTGATCGAGGACATGGTCCGCATCTATTCCTACGACGTCGACTTCCAGCGCAAGGTGCAGCCCGGCGACTCCTTCGACGTGTTCTTCGCCGGCGACGACGAAGGCACACCCACCACCGAAAAGACCGAGGTATTGTTTGCCTCGCTCACCGTCGGCGGCGAGACCAAGAAGTACTATCGCTTCCAGACCCCCGACGATTCCGTGGTCGACTATTACGACGAGACCGGCAAGAGCGCGAAGAAGTTCCTGGTGCGCAAACCCGTCAACAACGCGATCATGCGCTCGGGCTTCGGTGGCCGCCGCCACCCGATCCTGGGCTACACCAAGATGCACACCGGCGTGGACTGGGCGACCCCCTACGGAACGCCGATTTTCGCCTCCGGCAACGGCGTGGTCGAAAAGGTCGGCTGGGAAGGCGGCTACGGCAAATATGTCCGCCTGAAACACAACAACGGCTACGAGACCGCCTACGGCCACATGTCGGCGTTCGCCAAGGGCATGGAGCCCGGCAAGCGCGTGCGCCAGGGCCAGGTGATCGGCTTCGTCGGATCGACCGGCATGTCGACCGGCGCCCATGTCCACTACGAAATTCTGGTCAACGGCCGCTTCGTCGACCCCATGCGCGTCAAGCTGCCGCGCGGCCGATCGCTTGAAGGCGCGATGATGGCGAGCTTCGAAAAAGAACGCGATCGCCTCGATACCCAGATGAACAACCGCGGCAGCGCCGCCCGCGTCTCCGAGGCCACCGGCACCGCGCCGCAGACCCGTCAGATCAGCCGCTGAGCCTTCGATAATACTCTGAGGATCGGACACGGCGTCTCACGCCGCACGTCGGATTTATCGCAGCGGCGGCGCAAGGCGCCCAACAGTTTCGTTTGCCAAACCTCCCGCCGCGACAAATACTGCCTCCCATAAAAATCCGTGGGAGGAAGCGTCATGACGAGCAGGCTTGCACTCGCAATGACTGTTGCGGCGATCGTTCTTGGAAACACGGCCGGCGCATCGGCGCAGACCTACGAGGTCACCAAGCTGGTGCCAGGCTCGGCATTTCATGGCGTGCACGGGCTCGGGATCGACAAGTCCGGCCGCCTGTTCGCCGGCAGCGTCGCGGGCGCTGCGCTTTACGAGGTCGATCGCAATAACGGCACGGCGAAGATTGCAGTCCCCTCCCCGGAAGGCATGTCCGACGACATCGCGTTTGCGCCCGACGGCACCATGGCGTGGACGGCCTTCCTCACCGGCGATCTCTATTCACGCAAGGGCGACGGCCCGGTGAAGAAACTCGCCTCCGGCCTGCCCGGCATCAACTCGCTCGCGTTCCGCAAGGACGGACGGCTGTACGCGACGCAGGTGTTTTTGGGCGACGCCCTCTATGAAATCGACGTCGAGGGCGTGAAACCGCCACGCCAGATCATGGAGAAGATGGGCGGCCTCAACGGCTTCGAATTCGGATCCGACGACATGCTGTATGGCCCTCTGTGGTTCAAGGGCCAGGTCGCCAAGGTCGACGTCGACAAGGCCGAACTCTCCGTGGTCGCCGACGGCTTCAAGGTTCCGGCCGCGGTCAATTTCGATTCCAAGGGCAATCTCTTTTGTGGTCGATACCGCGCTCGGCCAGTTGGTGCGGGTCGATCCGAAGACCGGCGCCAAGAAGATGGTCGCCCAGCTCAAGCCCTCGCTCGACAATCTCGCGATCGACGACAAGGACCGCATCTTCGTCTCCAATATGGCCGATAACAGCATTCAGGAGGTTGATCCGGAAACCGGCGCTGCCAAGCAGTTGATATCAGGCAAGCTGGCGCTGCCTGGCGGCATCGGCGTCGTCTCGGACGGGGCTAAGGACACCATCTACGTCGCCGACGTCTTCGCCTACCGCACCGTGGACGGCGCGACCGGCGAAGTCTCCGAGCCCGCCCGCATGCATGCCGACGGCGTGACGCTGGAATATCCGATGAGCGCCACCGCCAACGGCGACGACGTGCTGCTGTCGAGTTGGTTCACCGGCACGGTGCAGCTGATCGACCGCAAGACCGGCAAGACGAAAGAGATGCTGCACGGCTTCAAGGCGCCGCACGACGCGATCAAGCTTGGCGACGGCAGCATTCTCGTCAACGAACTCGGCAGCAAATCGCTGGTCCGTGCCAGCGGCGAACACGGCAAGGACCGCACCGCGGTGGTCGGCGGCCTCGAAGGCCCGGTCGGCCTCGCCGCGGGATCAGGCGGCGCGGTCTATCTGACCGAAGCCTTCGCCGGCCAGGTCTCGAAGGTGGAAGCCAACGGCGAGAAGTCCGTGGTCGCCAAGGATCTGAAGGGCCCCGAAGGCATCGCGCTGGCGCCCGACGGCAAGCTGATCGTCGCCGAAGTCGGCGCCAAGCGGATCGTGCAGATCGACCCGGCCAACGGCGCCATCACCGAGATCGCCGCCAACCTGCCGATCGGATTACCGGCCGCACCCGGCGGACTGCCGAGCAACATCCCGACCGGCGTCGGCGTCGGGGCGAGCGGGGTGATCTACTTCTCGTCGGATATCGAGAACGCGATTTACAAGGTTACGAAGAAGTAGGAGGCAGACAGGCTCGGCTTCTTTCCGACCATCATTACTTATCGCCACGCGCAGACCCTTACCCTTGTATGGCGGTTGGACCAGCAGGCGCCTTTCCTTTTTAGCAGGCCAAGGTCCACGCCCGCGTGGTCCTCCCCATTGCGACCGTTCCAATAGCCTTGCGCCACACCGGAATCGCCATCAAGGTTTACATATGCGAAATATTTGGATCTTGATTGCTCGCCAACGCCGACGGTGAAGCTTCCACCAGACCGTATCTGGATATTGCAAGCGCCCTTCAGGAACGTGCGACCGCCCACCTGAATCAGGCATCTTCCCTCGTCCGCCCGGCCAGATGTTGCTGTACACACGATAGCATAGCCGAAGCCAACAACAGCAAGCGTTCTTATGATCCGAGCCGGGGCGCGACGAATGAACATGGTTCGTGCCTTTCGTCACGCCATTCTTGACGTAGAACCGCCAGCGTCAAGGCCATCTTGGATCAATATTTCGCATACCTAGATTCGCATACCTAGACGATAGTCCGTGAATGATCAGGGCGCGAGTATCGTCATGCCGTGACCGCGAAGTGAATGTGATCGCCATGCTGGTTCAGCGTGGCCTCATTGAAATTATGCTTCGTACCTTGATCGAAGTTGAACTTGTTGCGGTCAGCTTCGTGCAGGATGGCGGCGTCGAATATCAACTCATCGATCCCGAACGCCGAGATCTTGTCTGCGGTGGCGATCTGCGGAAGCAAATCTGCGGCAATCTCCTCATTACCGATGTCAACGGCACGCCCCTCCGTATGATGGCTCCCTGTGCCAGAACGCACCAACGAACTAATACGGATCACCGGCGTCAATTTGGATATGGCCAGTATCAGGGCCTGCAGCTTTGCTGTTACCTTGGTCCCTGTATTGAGACCGAGTAGTTCGCCCTTGAGTTCGTGAGAATCAAAGATTATTTTTCCGGCATTGATCTGCTGCTGCAGTGTCTGGGCATCGGTTCCCAAGGTGCCCACGCCGTTGAATGCGCTGAGCGCACGCTGTGCCCAGGTCCTTCTTTCCGCCAGAGCCAGAACGCCGGGCCGTTCGTATATGGTCATGAATTTCTCTGTGGCGTCGTTGATCGTCTGAGTCTGCTTCAGTTTTGGCACAACCTTCTTCTCGGGTGTGTTTATCATCTCATGCTTCAGGAAAGCGTAGTTGCCCTTATCGGAATGCGGATCGAAGCTGTTGGCGCTGCAAAAATTCTCGAAATTCGTGCGCCGATCGCCAGTCCACTGAGCCCATCCAATGCCACCTTTTCCTGACGTCGGATGACGTTCCTGAAACAAGGTAAAACCTCCGGTCTCGCGGCCGAAATTGCCGAGAATTCCTGCCGCCTGAAAATCCTTGAATCCGAAATCTGCAATCAGTGCGCGCATAATGACCGGCGCCTTTTCCACAAAAGTCGCTCCAGCACCTCCCATCTCGGGCACACTAACGACTGGAACCGCTTCCGGGATAAATTGCTTGATATCGTCGAAAGCCTGTTTGAGCGCGTTGTCCAAGACGGCTTTCGCACCACTGACAGCATCTTCCAATGATTTGGGAGCCGCTTCTAGCCCCAGAAACCTAGCGCGCGCCTCATGCAACGCCGTCACTTCCGCATTCGTCAGAGGCCCTCGCAGAAATTTCGTGACGGGCTCAGCGCGATTTTCCTTCGTCGCGGCCGCATCCCGGAGCGCAAGGGCAGCAGCCGGGCTGTCCGTCAGGTACGCAAAGAAGACGTCCAAAAGCTGGGGAGCAAACGGATCGGGGGAACCGGCTGGTGTGCGCAAGCCGCTCATCGCCTTCATGTCCGAATGCATCCGAAACGCTGCCGCGTCGATCTGACGAATCGGATCTTGACGGTTTGAGACGTCGGCATTCCGGACAAGAGGCCCACCGTTCTGGACGAAGTCAGCCCACTCCTTTGTGGAGACTTGTAGCGGGCCGACACCGTCTGAGCCAGGGATCAAAGGTTTGGCGTTAGTCACACCGGTCTCGATAATCGCACGAGCGATCAAATAGTCGGCCAATACGTACCATGGCGCTATTGAATCAGCAGCATTGAACCGCAGTTCGGTGACTACACACATCTGCACTACAGCGTCTCGCGGAACGTCACGTCTGGGATCACCAGCGGTGTCGGCGCACTTGGCCGCAAGGACGAATCCCTTCTGGTCGTCCTCCTTGCCGAATCCAACGTTGAGCCAAACGTGATCCTGGGTCTCAACGCCTTCACCAAGGTCGGTGCCTTGCGTAAGAAACCGTTTGACCGGGCTATCCAACGCCGGTCCCGCCCGAAGCTCTGCTTCAATCGCGCTTACACGATATTGCATATGCATCCCCACTCGCATCGAGATGATGACAACTATTTGGACAAAATGTCGAACAGGTCCCTTGTCCATTGGCCGGTCATGCTTTCAGGCAGGGACTTGGGACGCTTGGCCACGTCTGGGTCCTTCAGCAAGACCGCGCGAACTTGCCTGATTCTGTCGCGCGCAACAGCGAGGGAAGTTCCTTTGGCCAGATCGGGTTGGTTCAGCAACTTTACCTTGTTCAACCGGTCGATAACCAAGACATCAACAAGTTGGGTAAGGTTAGCGGCATTGCCATCCAAAAAAACATTGCGCTCGTAAAAATTCTGTACCTTCTCGCGAGGACATACCGACAATTTCTGCAATACGTTTCGTTCGTCCGCATCTATCTTCCCATCCCGCGTGACGAATTGGTTGTCCTTGGCCTCAGGCATGTCGCTGGCTTCAAAAATTGTAATGAGGTCCTTGGTCGTTGCTCCGACCTTTCCTACTTCTCCAACGGGAACGCAAAGCACGTCTTGCATGCGCTTCACGACGCTCTCCGGAAATTCATTTGGGGAGTAGTTGACGATGATCTTGCGGAATTCAGGACGGTCTGGAATTTGCCGCTTGGTCTGCTGCCCCGCTAGATCCGTCGCCTTGAACGGCACACCAACCGTCGGGAGCACGGGACCGGCCCCGGGTGCAATCCCGGTCTGTTTAAATACGGTTACCGTCGAATTGATGTTCGCCGCAATCGTCATCGGCATGCAAATCGACAGGTAGGTTCGCAGCGTGTGGATGGCCAACGGCTTGTTGTCGATCGACGACGAAAACCTAAGCAGGTCCTGGCGAAAAGCCTGGCGATTGCCTACCACTACAGTTTGCACTGTCGTGTGATCGACCTGCAGCAGCAGCGAATTGAAATTGTTGACCGTACTGGTGGCCAACCCAAAGGCTGCCGAAATCGCGGCCAACCCGACCCCGCTGACGCCCGCTATGTTTGGATTGGTGAGCGCGTCTACCGCGAAACGCACCGCGCTTATCTCCGCGAGGATAGCCGCGTTCTCACGCCTTTTTTGATCAAGCCACGCCAAATATGAATCGCAGCGCGCGTCGATATCATTCAGACCAGCCTGAACTATCACCGGCCAGGCATTCGGCGGGACGACCTGCGCGCAGCCAGGTGCGTCGGCACCGATAGAGGAAATTGATTGGCGGCAGATATAATCTAGATAGATGTTCTGAAACTCGGTAGCTGAAGCAGTCTCCGCCGTATAAAGTTGAGTCCCTATGCCGTTGCGGAAATAGTTCCTCTCGTTCGGATCGCAGCCGCTCACTAGCAACGCCAACGCAACGCAGCCCGCAACAATACCCGCCCGCATCGCACGCTCCCACATCTCCCGCACCAATCCCTTGCAATTCGTAAGCGAAAGTGCGGCGGCAAAAGCAAAGAAAACTGCCGTGTGGCGCACGATGGCAATCGGCCCATCGTGACAAGCACGAGCGAAGTCGCGGCCCCGCGGGGCTTTCGCTCGCGGCGGTTGGCTTTTACTGGTTGGGTGGTCGGCTCCGCGCACGGGATATCTCTCAATACTCTGGTTTTGATGGTTCAACGTCCAGACGTTCCTGCCCGTCATGCTCGCCGGCGGCTGCGTTCAAATTGGAGGCGACAATCGCAAAAGCGCGATGCACATCGTCGACGACGTCGCGCCGGCGGGTGTTGATGTTGCGAACCAGGACCCGCCAACGCGCGTCTTCGGTGGCATCGGCGCTTTCACGCCAGAAGCGCAGAATGAAAACCTGATCAAGCAGTGGTCGTTGTGAGTCCATGCGCCGACGGTCGCATGGCCTGAACTCGGGACAATCCTGCGATCGTCCGGGAATTGTCGTCGTCCGCTCACGGCCGGTCCACGATCCGCTAACCGGCGGATCGGCTACGGATCACGGCAAGATCACGACGTGCCCCGGGAAAGCCGCGGGTTTCGCCCTGCCCGGACTTGGTCGACAGTGTGAGTGTGGAGTTTGCTGGGTAACGCTGCCGTCCGAGGCCGGGCGGCTAGCGCTCAAATTGCAAAAATCTGCTTCTCGTCCCGACCGATCAGGCGCGCGCGCAGGCGCTGAGCGTTTTCGGCATTATGCAGGTTCTTGATCTCTTCGATGATCGCACGTGTCGCCGGAAGCGGCGAGATGCCGAGTTCTTTCCGGATCAGGCCGATCCAATGATCGTAGTACCTGATGGCATCGATTCGTCTTTCATCGAGCGCGAGCAGGGTCAGGAGGTGCCGAACCAGCTCTTCGCGGTAGGGATCGAAGCGCAGCGCATGACGGGCGAGCCGGATCGCATCCTGGTAGTAGTTACAAAGCCCGAGATGACGAACCATGATCAGGGCCGACTGGATGAAAAGGGAGTGAAGCCGCTCGCGTTCTTCCAAAATCCATTCGGCATCTTCGCCGTCCAGAAACGGCCCCTCGTACCGATACAGAACCGCGAGAACCTCCTTCATTCTCGATGGTTCCGACTGGGCCTCGGGCCCACTGAGCGTGCTCCGTGCGGCGTGAAGCAACGCCCAAGTGTCAACGTCCAGCCACGGTGTCTTCTCAAGAATGGTCTCGGGGCCAACGGTCCTCAAACCGTGGCCGTCCTGGCATTCGGGAGACGACGCAAGCAGCTTCCGCAGCCGCCAGACCGCAGAGTTCATGGCTCGGCGCCCCCTCTCGGTATCCAGCTCCGGCCAAAACAAGTCGATAAGTCGCTCGCGGCGATGCGGGCGATCCGGAAACGTGAAGAGGAATCCAGCCAATCGTCGCCCGGCTGGACCGAGATCCGACCAAATCTGTTCGCTACTACGGGTAACTCGACTGGCGCCAAATAAACTAACGCTCAACACGGCCGTCCCCTCCGCGCGCGAACACGATTAAAGAGCACACCTAAAAATGTCGTTCTGGCTTTCAGCCATTCCAGTTCAAAATTGCAGCCTCAACTTAAAAATTGTCGATTCTCAAAGCGCGCGAAGTCAAGGCTTCCCAACTGTTCAAATCAACGCTGGCTCCTAAGATACCCGCACGCATCGTAAGCTTCCGCGCATTGCCCTTATGGATTGTGAACCGGGCAAGGGGTTGTTCAAGGAGAATCTTACACCCCTTACGAGATGACGCGAGGCGTGCGTCTTTTCAACAACACCCTCTGTCCGTGCGAAAGCCGTGCGCGCGATGAAATTGCGGTATCATGAGGTGCTGCATGCGGGCACGAGCGCCTCGCCTTTTCCCTTCCCGCGCCTCCAATTTTCATGGACTGCCGGGGAACGGAATGGGAGCGGGCTGTTTGAAGTGATTGGCAAGCCCTCGATGGAGGAACGTCATGGCAAGCCTGTCGGGATCCCAGCGCATTACCCGGGACGACGTTATCAAGGCGATCGGCTCCGCCGACGATGTGACCATCGCCCAATTGATCGCGACCGGTGCGACCGTCGACGAGTTGGCGGAAGCCCAGGCCTGGATGGCCAATGACGAGCCGCTGATGAATTCAGGCAGGCCGCTGGCGACGGGGCGGGTTCGCGAGCTCGTCGATATTCTCGCCGAGCTCGAACCTGAGGATGACGATGACGGCCGGGGAGCGCCCGCTTCTTCCATCAGTCAGGAATGAGATGCCCCGGCACGCGCGGGCCGCGCGCCGGAGCACCATTCCTATTAGGTCAGTTCAGCTTACGCTTCGGCACCGGCGATTCGAACTGGGCGATCTCGGCGGTCTGCGGCGCTTGGCCGTTGAAGGTCAGCACGTTGCCTTCGCTCGAGATCACGACGCGGTCGCCGTCGGCGATTTCGCCGGCGAGGATCATCTCGGCCAGCGGGTCCTGCAGGTTGCGCTGGATCACCCGTTTTAAGGGCCTCGCACCATAGGCGGGATCCCAGCCCTTGGCCGCCAGCCAGTCGCGGGCCGCCGCATCCAGCGTCAGCGTGATCTTGCGATCCTCCAGCAGCTTCTGCAGCCGCGCGAACTGGATCTCGACGATCCGGCCCATCTCGCTCTTCTGCAGGCGGTGGAACAGGATGATCTCGTCGACGCGGTTGAGGAATTCGGGCCGGAAATGCGCCCGCACCATCCCCATCACCTGCTCGCGCACCGCGGACGTATCCTCGCCCTCCGGCTGGTTGACCAGAAACTCCGAACCAAGGTTCGAGGTCATGATGATCAGCGTGTTGCGGAAGTCGACGGTGCGGCCCTGGCCATCGGTCAGGCGGCCGTCGTCGAGCACCTGCAGCAGCACGTTGAAGACATCCGGATGCGCCTTCTCGATCTCGTCGAACAGCACGACCTGATAGGGCCTGCGCCGCACCGCCTCGGTGAGCGCCCCGCCCTCGTCATAGCCGACATAGCCGGGAGGCGCGCCGATCAGCCGCGACACGGAGTGCTTCTCCATGTATTCGGACATGTCGAGGCGGACCATCGCGGTCTCGTCGTTGAACAGGTATTCCGCCAGCGCTTTGGTCAGCTCGGTCTTGCCGACGCCGGTGGGCCCTAAGAACATGAACGAGCCCATCGGGCGGTTCGGATCCTGCAGGCCGGCGCGCGAACGGCGCACCGCGGTCGCCACCGCACGCACGGCTTCGGCCTGGCCGACCACGCGCCTGCCGAGCTGGTCCTCCATCTTCAGGAGCTTGTCCTTTTCGCCTTCCAGCATCTTGTCGACGGGAACGCCGGTCCAGCGCGACACTACCTGCGCGATGTGGTTGGCGGTCACCGCCTCCTCCATCATCTCGCCGGGGTTTTCGTTGGCCTCGATGGATTCGAGCTTCTTCTCCAGTTCCGGAATCTTGCCATAGGCGAGCTCGCCCGCGCGCTGGAATTCACCGCGGCGTTGCGCGTTCGCCAGTTCGATGCGCAAGGCGTCGAGTTCGCTTTTCAGCTTCTGCGCGTTGGAGAGCTTGTTCTTTTCCGCGCTCCAGCGCGCCGTCAGCGCCGCCGATTTCTCTTCGAGATCGGCCAGTTCCTTTTCCAGCGCCTGCAGGCGGCTCTTGGAGCCGATGTCGGTTTCCTTCTTGAGCGCCTCCTGCTCGATCTTCAGCCGGATGATTTCCCGGTCCATCAGATCGAGCTCTTCGGGCTTGGAATCGACCTGCATCTTCAGCCGCGCCGAAGCCTCGTCCATCAGGTCGATCGCCTTGTCGGGCAGGAAACGGTCGGTGATGTAGCGGTTCGACAGCGTGGTCGCGGCGACCAGCGCGGAATCGGCGATGCGCACGCCGTGGTGCTGTTCGTATTTGTCCTTCAAGCCGCGCAGGATCGAGATCGTGTCCTCGACCGTGGGCTCGGAGACGAACACCGGCTGGAACCGGCGCGCCAGCGCCGCGTCCTTTTCGACATGCTTGCGGTATTCGTCGAGCGTGGTGGCGCCGATGCAATGCAGTTCGCCGCGCGCCAATGCGGGCTTGAGCAGGTTGGACGCGTCCATGGCGCCGTCCGCCTTGCCGGCGCCGACCAGGGTATGCATCTCGTCGATGAACAGGATGATCGAGCCTTCGGCCGTGGTGACTTCCTGCAGCACGGCCTTCAGCCGCTCCTCGAACTCGCCGCGATATTTGGCGCCCGCGATCAGGGCGCCCATGTCGAGCGAGAGCAGCTTCTTGTCCTTCAGGCTTTCCGGCACGTCGCCATTGAGGATGCGCAGCGCCAGGCCCTCGACGATGGCGGTCTTGCCGACGCCGGGCTCGCCGATCAGCACGGGATTGTTCTTGGTGCGGCGGGACAGCACCTGAATGGTGCGGCGGATTTCCTCGTCGCGCCCGATCACCGGATCGAGCTTGCCGTCGCGCGCGGCCTGCGTGAGGTCGCGGGCATATTTCTTCAGCGCGTCGTAGGCGTTTTCGGCCGTGGCGCTATCCGCGCTGCGGCCCTTGCGCAGCGTTTCGATGGCCGCGTTGAGGTTTTGCGGCGTGACGCCGCCCTTGCCGAGAATGCCGCCGGCCTCGCTGCCCTTCTCGAGCGTCAGGCCCAGCAGCAGCCGCTCGACCGTGACAAAGCTGTCGCCGGCCTTCTCGGCGGCCTTTTCCGCCGCGTCGAAGGCGCGCGCCATATCGGGCGCAAGATAGATCTGCCCGGCGCCGCTTCCCGAAACTTTCGGCAGCTTCTTCAGCGCATCCTCGGTGGCCTTGAGGATGGCGCGGGAGTTGCCGCCGGCGCGGTCGATCAGACCGCCGGCCCGTCCCTCGCTGTCATCAAGCAGGACCTTGAGCATATGCAGCGACGAGAACTGCTGATGTCCGTCGCGCATGGCGAGCGATTGCGCAGACTGAACGAAGCCGCGCGCCCGCTCGGTGTATTTTTCAATATTCATCTTGTGATTCCCTCGGCCTGCCGTCCCCACCCCTGAGGCATGATTACGGCATCTTCATTGGGGTTCCGCGGAGCCGCATTGATTTTCCTCAACCGGCCGCGGGTCATCGCCCTCATTTCAGGCTTGCCTCGAATGTGGGCATCGCTGCGCAAAAACGGAAGAGGCCCGGGCACAAATTCGGGAGCGGTGGCGCACGACAAGGGAATCCCTTAATAAGCCGCATGTCTGCCACAGCCCCATCTGCCCGGATCACCGGAATCTACCGCTACCCCGTCAAGGGCCTGACCCCCGAGCAGCTTACCCGCGCCGAGTTGAGCGCCGGTCAGACGCTCTTGGCCGATCGCCGCTACGCGATCGAAAACGGTCCCTCCGGTTTTAACCCGGCCGAGCCGAAATGGCTGCCGAAACCGAACTTCCTGATGCTGATGCGGGATGAATGGCTGGCCGGCCTGCGCACTCAGTTCGACGATGCAAGCAACGTCCTCTCCATTAACCACAACGGCCAGATCGTGGCCCAAGGCAATCTGGCAACCCCGGAGGGCCGGACGGCGATCGAAAACTTCTTCGCCTCGACTTTTCCCGACCTGATCAAGGGGCCACCGAAGGTGTTGGAAAGCCCCGGCCACAGTTTTTCGGACGTCGCCCGCAAGGTCGTCTCCATCATCAATCTCGCCAGCGTCCGCGCCATCGAGAACATGGTGGGTGCGCCGGTCCATCCCTTGCGCTTCCGCGCCAACCTCTATGTCGAGGGCTGGCCGGCCTGGCACGAATTCGGTCTGCTCGACCGAACGCTCGCCATTGGCGACGTGCGGCTGAAGGTGGTGAAGCGCATCGTCCGCTGCGCCGCCGTCAATGTCGATCCGGATACGGCCCAGCGCGACCTCGCCATTCCGCAAGCGCTGCAGCGCAGGCTCGGCCACGGCGACTGCGGGATCTATGCCGAGGTGATCACCGGCGGCATGATCAGTGCCGACGATACGATCGCGGCGGAGCAGCCGGAGCTGTTGTAGTTCGACTCCCGGGCCTATCCACGTCATTGCGAGCGAAGCGAAGCAATCCATTCTTTCTTCATGCGGCGAGATGGATTGCTTCGCTTCGCTCGCAATGACAGGGAAATACCGGGGCGCCACAACGACCGTCATCCCCCGCGAAAGCGGTATCCAGTACGCTGCGGCCTATCGGTTCTATCATTGACGTCTCTGGAATACTGGGTCACCCGCCTTCGCGGGTGACGACAACTCAATATGTGTCGGCGTTCTCGCGGCGCAAAGCGGCGTGATGATCCTCGATACAATTTGAAGAACTCAGTCCATCAGGTTTTAGCGGGTTTTTGCGACAGCCACAGAATGAGGAGGATCGGGTTAGCTGTGCTGTTCGGCGTGTTCGCGGGCGCGATAGCCTATGTGTCGGCCGCACGATTATACGAATGGCACCTGACTGGTCAGCTCAGGATGCACAGGAAGATGCCGGTCGGACCCGATGCTGCCACCTACTCCACCGATCCGATCGGGTTCTTGATGGAATTTGACTTGTACCTGTTCCTGTTGGCCATGGGGACCCTTGGCGTTCTGGTCGCCTGCAGAGACGTCTTCCTCGAAGTCAAAGGTCCTCAAGGCTTTTTCGATTTGCATCGCGCCAACCAACTCGTCACCGTTTTCACTCAGCTCCTGACCTGGTTCTTCCTTGCTGTCTTCGCTGTTGGCTTACTCCAATGGGTTGTTTGGAAGCGATACCAAAGCGGCTGCTCCTCACTCTCGGCAAGGGCTCCTCGGCTGCGATTTTGAGTTGACAACGCGCGGTTGCGCGCCAACAATGTGATCGGTTCGATACACCCGCCGCCTGCGCCCTTCGGGAATGGTGAACGTATCAATCTATCTCCGCAATGAACGGAAGCAATGAACCGTCCAGGAGCCATTGCCAAGTCCCGACTACCGTTCTCTCGCAGCGCAGGCGTCTGGAATTGGCCCCGCGGACCTGAGCGGGCAGCCCGACGATGTCTGCTTTTGCAAGCAGAACGGGCGGCCGTTTCAGCGACCCGACTGCCGCTTGACCCTGAGTGGAAACGCGCTTTTCTGTGTGGCGCCACTTCTTACGGATCTTCTTCAATCGGACACTACGGAAGGTGGGCGAGATGCTCTCGGAATATCGGACTCGGACCGAACCATGATTAGAGTTCGCACGGAGCGGACGGCTTCGGTCTGATGTGCATCCATTACGTCAACCGGAAGGCGCTCCACTGCCGCGCGAACGTTACTCGGGCCGGCGAAGATCGGGCGGGGCGGCTCGTGGCAAAGCGCGTAAGCTCGGGGCTGGAAAATCGACGGTCCGATGCCCATATTCGGTGGATGGTGACAATTGTGCAATGCAATTGCGGCGCCGAGTACAGACGCACTGAAGTACCGCATACGGGTGACGCGGTCTGCGCAATCTGCGGAGTCGCTCTAGAATCATGGCTGGATAGCACCCACGTTCCCACATACGAACTTGTTGAACGTCCAGACAGAAAGACGGAGTGACAGAAAGTTAATGTCCTAAGTCTGGCGCTTCTCTAGATCGCGCATATTTCGTTATCACCGCCCGGATATATCGCTATCACCGCCCGGTACGTGGCTTTCATCGCTGATGAAACCGCCAGTCGCGCTCCCGCAGACCTCGCATGGATGGAGCGGCGCATGCCAAAGCGTTTCAAGCAAACTACATCCCTTAAAGAACGCCTTGCAAAGGAGGCAACGCAGTTGCGCAAGCAGGCTCACGGTACCCCACCGGGGTTTGAGCGCGAGCTCCTGGTTCGTAAAGCCCGGCGAGCCGAGACAGCTTCTCATATGATCGAGTGGCTGGCCTTCGCCCCAAGCAACCAAGATAGGATCAAATAGAAATGGCAATTTATCGCCTGTTAGAGAAGCCTTCCTTGGGGCTCGGGCCGAAAGAGGTTAACTGCATCATAGAGGCATACGAGCAAGCGCTGCACACTCTCTGCGTCAAGGATCGCGACGACCCTCTAACGGAAATGATTGCGAAGAAGATCATCAAGATCGCGCAAACTGGTGTCCATGATGCGGCGCAGCTTTCGGCTCTGGCGATCAAAGAACTAGAGGTCCGGTAAGGCGGCCGCAGCGGCGGTCTCTTTTGGAGAGGGAGTTACTGTGGCGGAATATCGCGCCTACCTCATTGGCTCGGACGGCCATTTCGAAAGCTCCCGCTCGTTCGTCTGCGACACTGACGAGAACGCTATCGTGTGGGCAAAGCAGATGGTGGGCCAGCAGCCCGCGGAGCTCTGGAGCGGGACGCGGCTGGTGGAACGCCTTTCTCCTCCCGACGAAAAGCAGGCCGTCAGCCATGAAGTTCACGAAGGTCGATTGGTACCAAAGGGTAAGACGTAATGCTGTAGTCAGTCATTTCGATTGGGAGCCAATGACCCGAAGCTGACCTGAAGTGACGTCCGCGCCAGCTCTCGGCCACTACCACTATTCGATCGATGTGCTTGCCGCGCTGTTCATCACGCACGGTGTCTTTCAAATTTCGTGCTGGCTGTTTGGCCGCGACTACACGCTATTTCGCTCCTCCGAGAACCCGGCGGCGCCACGATCAAAGCGGGCAAGCCGAAAGTTGGCTTCGGCCGATGGCGGACGTGAGCGCGTCCCCAAACCGTTTGTGCTGCACCTCGTCGGAGACGCGGCGATGCCGCGCAGTCAATCCAAAGCCGAATTGAATCATCCGAACGGATAGCCACGCAAGCTGCTTCGGATGAAAGCATCCTCTCCCCGCCAACAACGGGGAGAGGACGCAGCGCGATCAGCCTCAGCTCGTCGGCATGACGTAGGCGTAGATCCGGCCGCGCCAGACCGGGGCTTCGCGGACGCGGTTGCCGTTATTGCCGGAGATCATGATCGGATTGCCCTTGGCATCGACGCCGGTGATGATGCCGACATGGCCGCCGCGGCGGCCGCGCGACATTACCGCAATCGCGCCGACCTGCGGACCGGAAACGCGCTGGCCGTATTTCGCGAATGAGCTCGCCATGTCCGAGCCGGTGCCGCGATAGCCGGAATGCTGCAGAACCATGTTCGCGAACCGCGCACACCACAAGCTGCCGCGTCCGGTCGGGTTGCCGCCGAGATAACGGCGCGCTTCGGCGACGACATTCGATGAGCTGAAGCTGGACGCCATCGCCCCACCGGCCGGCGTCACGGTAGAATTCGTTCCGACGCTTGCATCCGTTGCTACGCTTGCGTTGACGTTGGCAAGACCGCGCGCCTGCATTTGCGCGACGCCGCGCTCCCAGCGCGACGTGCGCTCGACCTGCCGGAGCCGGGCGCTACGACGGCCGATGCGGACGTTACGCGCTTCCGCGCCGGCGTTGGCGACGCCGAAGCCGCCTGGCGCCATCTGGGCGTTGTAGCTCGGGTTAATGTCGGCAAAGCCGCCGGCCTGCATTTGCGGCGCGCTGCGATCCCGGCGCGACATCCGGGCGGCATGGCGATAATGGCGATAGGCGTAATGATGCTTCGCATGATGGCCGGCGTGATAGGCGCGAGCGTGTCGCCCTGCGCCGTGGTGAGGCCGTGCTGAAGCTGGAGAGACAAATGCGACGATGGACACCGAACACAGTGCCAGCGCGATGAAGCGAAACGACCGGCGAAGCGCAAACAACTGACGCATACTAAATCCTCTGTAGCACCCCTGCTTCCCCTTTGCGTTCGTCTACGAACGACCGCGGGCGGCGTTTTGCGTCGCGATGTGACGAGAGGAAGATTTCATGTGGCGGTGAGGAAACAATTCCGGGGTGATTCCGCGATGATTCGATGGCGAAAATGAAACTAAACTGCCGTATTGCGGCCGCGAGAATTAATTGCAATTTTGCTGGCCGGCCGCGCAAGGATGTTGCGTGAAAACAAGAAAATAGAGAGGAATCCGAAATGCCCCATGCCGTCGCCAAAGATAGCGCCAAGGATAGCGTTCATCTTCACTATGAAGAGGCCGGAAGCGGGACGCCGATCATCTTCCTGCACGAGTTCGCGGCCGACCATACCAACTGGGAGCCGCAGATGCGTTACTTCTCGCGCGGCCATCGCTGCATCACCTATTCGGCGCGCGGCTATACGCCATCCGACGTGCCGCCTGACGCCGCCGTCTACACCTACAAGCATTTCTATACCGACGCGCTCGCCGTGCTCGATCACCTCGGCATCGTCAAGGCGCATTTCGTCGGCCTGTCGATGGGCTCCTATTCCTCGCTGCAGGTCGGCCTCAATGCGCCCGAGCGTGCGCTGTCGATGACGCTCGCCGCCGTCGGCTCCGGCTCGGAGCTGGAAAATCTCGACGCCTTTCGCGCGCAATGCCGGGCCAACGCCGAGCAGTATGAGGCGATCGGTTCGGTGGAAGTCGCCAAGGTGACGCGCGAGGCGCCGAGCAGGATTCCGTTTCTGCTGAAGGACCCGCGTGGCCATGCCGATTTCTACGCCGCACTGGCGCGGCACGACGCCAAAGGCTCGGCCAACACGATGCGCAGCTTTCAAGGCCGGCGTCCCTCGATCTACACCATGACGGATGCGATCCGGCGCGTGCCGACGCCGGCGCTGATCCTGTGCGGCGACGAGGACGACAGTTGCGTTGGGCCAAGCCTGTTTCTGAAGAAGCACCTGCCGGCGGCGGGGCTCTCGTTCTTTCCGAAATCGGGCCACGTGCTCAATCTGGAGGAGCCGGCGCTGTTCAACGAGATGGTGGAGCGGTTCATCGCGCTGGTCGAAGCCGGGAGATGGCCGGTGCGGGATGCGAGGTCGCTAGCCTGACCGTCATTCCGGGGCGATGCGCGGCATCGAACTATGGTGCGCAATTGCGCACCTGAGAATCTCGAGATTCCGGGTCTGGTCCTTCGGACCATCCCGGAATGACGCCAGTGGCGTCACTTCCCCACCCCGCCCCTACTCAGCAGAAACACACCCTGCTCGCCGAACATGTTCCAGACCCACCAGGGCAGGGTCAGCGGCACCGGGCGGCCGTAGAGATCGAGCGCTACGGCGCGCTCCATCTTGACGTTGATCTCGTCGCACAGCTCGACGAAATCCTTGATGGTGCAGAAGTGGATATTGGCCGTGTCATACCAGGTCGCCGGCAGATTCTCCGTGCGCGGCATGTGGCCGCCGACGAGGAGCTGCAGCCGCATCTTCCAGAAGCCGAAGTTCGGAAACGAGACAACGGCGCGCCGGCCGATCCGCAGGAGATTCTCCAGCACGACCTTCGGCTGCCGCGTCGCCTGCAGCGTCTGCGACAGGATCACGTAGTCGAAGGCGTCATCGGGATAATTGACGAGGTCGGTGTCGGCGTCGCCCTGCACCACGGCGAGCCCCCTGGCGACGCAACGGTTGACGCCCTCGCGCGACAGCTCGATGCCGCGGCCATCGATGCCGCGGCTCTCCAGGAGCTGCAGCAACTCGCCATCGCCACAGCCGACGTCGAGCACCTTCGAGCCGCGCCCGATCATGTCGGCGACCAGGAGGTGATCGGTGCGATACTTGCCGGTGCGATCGGGCGCTATGCCGCCGAGCGGCAAGGCCGGTTCCTGAACCGCCATGTCAACCGCCCGCACCGTTGGAGAGCCCACGCGCCTTGCCGGCGGATTCCAGGAAGGCGCGTGCAATGTCGAAGAACTCCGGCACGTCGAGCAGGAAGGCGTCGTGGCCGCGATCGGTTTCGATCTCGGCGAACGACACCCGCGCGCTCGACGCGTTCAGCGCGTGCACCAGCGCCCGCGATTCCGAGGTCGGGAACAGCCAGTCCGAGGTGAACGACACCACGCAGAAGCGGGTCTTGATGCCGAGAAACGCCTGCGCCAGCACGCCACTGTGGTCGGCGGCGATATCGAAATAGTCCATCGCGCGCGTCAGATAGAGATAGCTGTTGGCATCGAAACGCTCGACAAAGGACGAGCCTTGATAACGCAGATAGCTTTCGACCTGGAAATCCGCGTCGAACGAGAAGGTCGGCAGCTCGCGGTCCTGCATCCGCCGTCCGAACTTGCGATGCAGCGCGGCGTCGGAGAGATAGGTGATGTGCCCGGCCATCCGCGCCACGGCCAATCCACGATGCGGATGGGTGCTGCGTTCGAAATAGCGCCCATGATGCCAGTCCGGATCGGCCATCACGGCCTGCCGGCCGAGTTCATGAAACGCAATGTTTTGCGCCGAATGGCGCGTCGAGCAGGCGACCGGCAGCGCCGAGAACACGCGCTCCGGAAAGGCGGCGGTCCATTGCAGCACCTGCATGCCGCCCATCGATCCGCCGGTCACGCACAGCAATGTTTCGATGCCCAGCCGATCGAGCAGCATGGCCTGCGCGCGGACCATATCGGGGATGGTGATGACAGGAAAATCCAGCCCCCAGGCCCTGCCGGTGGCCGGATTGGTCGAGGCCGGCCCCGTCGATCCCATGCAGCCGCCGATCACATTCGCGCAGATGATGAAGTATCTGTCGGTATCGAGCGGACGGCCGGGACCGACCATGATCTCCCACCAGCCGGCCTTGCCGGTCAAAGGATGCACATTGGCGACGTGCTGATCCAGCGTCAGCGCATGGCAGATCAGAATGGCGTTGGAGCGGTCGGCGTTCAGTTCGCCATAGGTCTGATAGGCGATCTGGAACGGTGCGAGATCGATGCCGCAATCGAGCTTCAAGGGCTGCTCGGCGCCGAACTTCGCCACCAGCGACGTCGGATGATCGGCCTCATGGGCGCGATCCTCGTTGAGGATCGACGGGCTCGGTAACGAATGCACGTTTGTCATCGTGGCGACCTTCCTCCTCGCGGAGGCTCTACGGACGGAATCAGGCCATAAAAAACCGGCCTGAACGAAAGTTCGGCCGGGATCAACTCTGTCCCCGGCCTGTTTAGCGAGTTGTTTAACGTGGCTGCAAGCCGGCCGGCTCAAATGACCACGGAATGGAACAAAGCTAGTCCGGCCCAGGCATTTCGTCAAGGCAGGCGGGGGCTGGACACCATGGTTAACCTGATCATGCAGGGCTGGCCCGTGACGTTTCTCTTTGCTTTCAGCGCCCGTCTTTCCTAATCAATGCGACTGTCTGCCGGCCGCATCGGGCTGTTCCGGCACCAAGGTTTTTCAGGATGTCCAAGGCACCGTCGAAGGCACCGTCCAAGGCCCCCCCGGCCCCGCCCTCGCTGCAGGAATTGCGCAAGGAAATCGATGCGATCGACGAGCAGGTCCATCGCCTCCTGATGGCGCGCGGCGACATCATCGACCGGCTGATCCAGGTGAAGCAGACCCAGGAAGTCGGCTCCGCGTTCCGCCCGGCGCGCGAGGCCGGCATGATGCGGCAGCTGGTGCAGCGCCATCGCGGCATCCTGCCGCTCGACACCATCGAGAGCATCTGGCGCGTCATCATCTCGACCTTCACCTATGTCCAGGCGCCGTTCGCGGTGCATGCGGATGTCTCGGTCGGCGAGCCCGCGATGCGGGATTCGGCGCGCTTTCACTTCGGCTTCGTCGTGCCTTATGTCGGCCATTTCAGCGCACAGGCCGCGGTGGAAGCGGTGGCGAAATCGAAGGGCGATCTGGCGCTGGTGTCGGCGATATCGAGCCGCACGCCATGGTGGCTCGCGCTGGAAACGGACGGCGCGCCAAAGATCATCGCGCGGCTGCCGTTCCTCGAACGCGCCGATCATCCGGCGGCGCTTCCGGTGTTCGTGATCTCGCGGGTCGCCGACGACGCCATGGTGACGGAGGTCCAGATGTGGAGCGTGCGCGTCGCCGGCTGGAACGCCGATATCGCTCGCGCGCTGGCGCCGCTCGCCGAAATCGTCGCCGTGCCCGATACCGCCTTCGACGGCGCGGCCCTTCTGGTGTCGGATGCCGGCACCGGCTTCGACAAGATCAAGACCGCGCTGATCAAGGCCGGCGCCTCGGTGCGCTCGTCGGCTCTCGTCGGCAGCCACGCAACGCGCTATACGGTGCCCCCGAACGGGGCAGCCAGGTCCTAAGCCGTCCTGAATATCCGGAGCCAGAAGATGAACCGCCCCGTGCCGAATCCCGGCATTCTCGATATTGCGCCCTATACGCCCGGCAAGACGCCGGTGCCGGAGCCGGGCCGCAAGGTGTTCAAGCTGTCCGCCAACGAGACCCCGTTCGGGCCGTCGCCGAAGGCGATCGAAGTCTACAAGCAGGCGGCGGCGCATCTGGAGGACTATCCGGAAGGCACCTCGCGGGTGCTGCGTGAGGCGATCGGCCGCGCCTATGGGCTCGATCCGAACCGCATCATCTGCGGCGCCGGCTCGGACGAAATCCTCAATCTGCTGGCGCACACCTATCTCAGCCATGGCGACGAGGCGATCTCCACCACCCATGGTTTTCTGGTGTATCCGATCGCCACGATGGCGAATGGCGCCAAAAACGTCATTGCGCCGGAGACCGACTTCACCGCCGACGTCGACGCCATCCTCGCGCGCGTCACGCCGCGCACAAAACTGGTGTGGCTGGCCAACCCGAACAACCCGACCGGGACATACGTGCCGTTCGACGAGGTCAAGCGGCTGCGCGCCGGGTTGCCTGCGCATGTGCTGCTGGTGCTGGACGCCGCCTATTCCGACTACGTGTCGCGCAACGATTACGAGCTCGGCTTAGAGCTGGTGGCGACCACCGAAAACACCGTGATGACGCATACGTTTTCCAAGATTCACGGGCTGGCGGCGTTGCGGATCGGCTGGATGTTCGGTCCCGCCAACATCATCGACGCGGTCAACCGTATCCGCGGGCCGTTCAACGTCTCGACGCCGGCGATGCTGGCGGCGGTCGCCGCAATCGAGGACACCGCGCATGTCCAGATGTCAAAGGCGTTCACCGAGCAGTGGCGCAACTGGCTGATCGAGGAGATTGGCAAGCTCGGGCTGAAGGTGACGCCGAGCGTGGCGAATTTCGTGCTGATCCACTTCCCGCAGGAGAAAGGCAAGACGTCGGTGGACGCGGACGTATTTCTGACCAAACGAGGTCTGGTGCTGCGGGCGCTGAACAATTACGGCCTGCCGCATGCCCTACGCATGACCATCGGCACCGAGGAGGCCAATCGCCTCGTCGTCGATGCCTTGCGCGACTTCATGGCGGCCACCAAGTGAACGCGACACCGATCTTCCGACGCGTCGCGCTGATCGGCTTCGGCCTGATCGGCGGCTCGATTGCGCGCGCGGCGCGGGCCCAGGGGCTCGCCAGCGAAATCGTCACCACCGCACGCTCGGAGAAGACCCGCGCGCGGGTGATCGAACTCGGCATCGTCGACCACGTGCTGGAGACCAATGCGGAAGCCGTCAGGGATGCCGACCTCGTGATCCTCTGTATTCCGGTCGGCGCCTGCGGTCCGGTCGCGCAGGAGATCGCGCCTTTTCTCAAAGCCGGTGCGATCGTCTCTGACGTCGGCTCGGTCAAGGGCGCGATCGTCCGCGAGATGGCGCCGCATCTGCCGGCGAACGTTCATTTCGTCCCCGCCCATCCGGTCGCCGGCACCGAGCATTCCGGGCCTGATTCCGGCTTCGCCGAACTGTTCATCAACCGCTGGTGCATCCTCACGCCGCCCGATGGCGCCGATCCCATGGCGGTCGAAACGTTGCGGGCGTTCTGGGCCGGCATGGGCGCCAAGGTCGAGATCATGACGCCCGATCATCATGATCTGGTGCTGGCGATCACGAGCCATCTGCCGCATCTGATCGCCTACACCATCGTCGGCACCGCCGATGAGCTCGCGCAAGTGACGTCGTCGGAAGTGATAAAATTCTCCGCCGGCGGCTTTCGCGATTTCACCCGCATCGCGGCTTCCGATCCCACGATGTGGCGCGACGTGTTCCTCAACAACAAGGAAGCCGTGCTGGAAATGCTCGGCACCTTCAACGAGGATCTGTCAAAACTCACGCGCGCGATCCGCCGCAATGACGGCGAAGCGCTGTTCGAGCATTTCACCCGTACCCGCGCCATCCGCCGCGGCATCGTCGAGATCGGCCAGGATTCGGCGGCGCCGGATTTCGGCCGGCCGCATCCGCCGCTGGGGAAGAAGGCGGACTAGCAAAATGGGCAAAGGCGCGCTTGCGAACCAAGCGTAGGACTTCGCTCTGGATCAGAGGGGCTGAACGTAGGGTACGGCATTCATCAACAGCACACCAAAAAGAAGGACCAGATAGAGCAAGGAAAACACGAACAGGCGACGCGCAGGCTGCCTTTCCCTGTCATTGCTCCGACGTACTTGCCATGAGAGAAAAATCATGATCGCTCCGAGCATCGCCGCAGCCGCGCCATAGATCGCCCCCGCGAACCCCAATGCCCAGGGCAGCAGCGAGACAGCAGCCAGAACAACGCTATAGAGAACAATCTGGCGCTTTGTTTCGGCCCGGCCGGCTACGACCGGCAACATCGGCACCCCGGCGCGGGCATATTCTCCAGCAAGATTGAGCGACAGTGCCCAGAAATGGGGTGGCGTCCAAAGGAAAATGATCAGGAACAGGATGAGCGGCTCGAGCCCAACATTTCCGGCGGCCGCAGCCCAGCCGATCACCGGAGGGAGTGCGCCAGCCGCGCCGCCAATGACGATATTTTGCGGTGTTCGGCGCTTGAGCCACATCGTGTAGACGACGACATAGAAGAAAATTGTGAAAGCAAGCAGCGCAGCCGCGGCCATGTTCAGGAAAGTGCCGAGGCCTAGAACGGCGAACGTGCCAAGCGTCAGTCCGAAAAACAATGCTTCCGAGCGCGATACACGGCCGCTGGGAACTGGACGCATGGCGGTGCGCGCCATCAACGCATCGATGTCGGCGTCGTACCACATATTGAGCGCACCTGCGGCGCCAGCTCCGGCAGCTATGCAAAAAAGAGCAACGATACCGGCAAAAGGATCGATGCCGCCCGGCGCGACCATGAGACCGACCAGTGCGGTAAAGACGACCAGCGACATAACGCGCGGTTTCGTCAGCGCGACATAGTCCCCGATGTTGGCATAGCTCCCGCGAATGAGAATTGAACGATTGATTTGCATGTGATCAATGCCTCCCCTTGCCGGCGACATGGCGGCGTCTTTTCAGTCCGGTACTCAAAAAGCCATCGGTTGCAGAACACTCTTGTCAGGCAGGCAGTCCGCTTTCACCGGCTGCGCCTGTTACTGGACCTTTGCGAGCTTGCTTCCGGCAGGGACAATCCCCGCCTTCTTTCCCGTCGCATCGAACTGCTTGAGGTAGGCGACGATGTCGTCAATCTGCTTTGGATCTTTCAAGCCTGGAAAAGTCATTTTGGTGCCGGGCACCTTGGCTTTCGGATCCTTGATGTATTCGCGGAAGGTTGCTTCATCCCAGGTGATTCCGGAATTCTTGTTCGCGGGTGAATAGCTGTAGCCTTCAATCGTCCCGGCCTTGCGCCCGAAAAGCCCATTGAGCACCGGGCCAACTGCGTTCTTTGCGTTCTCGCCGATCTGGTGACACGCCTTGCATTGGACGAAAATCTTCTCGCCGGAAGCCGCATCCTGGGCATACCCAGGAACGATTGTGAAGATTCCGGCTCCGAGCACGAGAATGAAACTGCGCATCTGACGGTCTCCATGGCCGACAAGGAATATGGTCGCGCAAACCGCAGCGACTATTGTGCCAATCGGCAAGCGTAGCCTTGTACCGACTAGCCCAGCGAGTTGATGACTTCCCGATAGGCGGCTTCAGGAAACGCTTTCAGCGTGCGTGTCCGGATGTTTCCCAGCATGCCCAGCTGCAGATTGAAACGCGCCGCCACAGCATCGTCAGGAGCTTCGTAGATCGCGACCATGTCGTAGTCGCCCATGGTAAGGAAGAAGAGCTTGAACTCGCCGCCCATATCCTTGAGCGCCTTCTTGGCTGTATCCAGACGACGAGGCGAGTCCTTTACCTTCTGGATGCCCTGGTCGGTCCAGTTTGCGAGCATGACGTATGTGGTCATGACCTCCTCCTTCTGATGCGAGGTGGCAGCATCTAAGTCGGTGACGTGAAGAACAGGACACGGATGAGGTGCGTGTACTCGGATTCGAACACCATGATGGCGACGAACACCAGCACCAGCACCGGCGGCAGCAGGATGGCATAGGCGAGCGCCAGCCGCTCCCATGCCATGTGCATGAAGACGGCGACGATCAATCCGGCCTTCAGCACCATGAACAGCAGGATCAGCGACCACCTGAGATAGCCGTGCAGGCCAAAATAGTCGACGAGATAGGAGCCGGTGCTGAGGACGAACAACCATCCCCAGACCACGAGATAGAGCTTGATCGGGTGCTGCTGCCCCTTTGTGTGCGTGGCTGCAGCCGCGACTGCCTCATGCACATGAGTGTGAAGCGAAGGTTGTTGGACTTCTGCATAGGTTGCCACGTTTGTCATGCGCCGACCTCACCAGAGATAAAAGAAGGCAAAGATGAACACCCACACCAGATCGACGAAGTGCCAGTACAGTCCGGTAATTTCGACAATCTCGTAATGGCCTTTCCGGCTCGTGAAAAAGCCGCGTCTTTCGACATCGAAGTCGCCCCGCCAGACCTTTCGCGCAATCGCGATCAGGAAAATCACGCCGATCGTCACGTGGGTGCCGTGGAAGCCGGTGATCATGAAGAAGCTTGAACCAAACTGCGCCGCGCCCCACGGGTTTTCCCAGGGCCGGACGCCCTCCATGATCAGCTTGGTCCATTCGAACGCCTGCATTCCGACGAAGGTTGCGCCAAATGCCGCCGTGACCAGCATCAAGATGGCGGTTCTGACGCGATCGCGGCGGTAGCCGAAATTGACGGCCATCGCCATCGTCCCGCTGCTGCTGATCAGGATGAAGGTCATGATGGCGATCAGGATGAGGGGGATATGGTGCCCCGCAATCTCGAGAGCGAACACCTGACTAGGATTCGGCCACGGCACGGTCGTGGACATTCGCGCGGTCATGTAGGAGAGCAGGAAGCAACTGAAGATGAAGGTGTCGCTCAGGAGGAAGATCCACATCATGGCCTTCCCCCAGGAGACATTCTTGAATGCGCGCTGATCCGAGGACCAGTCGGCAGCAATGCCTTGCCAGCCGGCAGCCCGCGCAGGCGATTCTCCAGGGTTTGTCAGCAAAGTCCCTGCCATCTGGTCTCTCCTAACTGAGCAACCGCCGACAGATGTCGACGAAATCGTCCGTCCAGCCCGTCAACAGACCAAGCAAGACCAGCCAGACCAACAGCAGGAAGTGCCAGTAGATGGCGCAGAGCTCCACGCTCAGGCGCACCTGGGGCATCTCGGCGCCACGCCACACCTTGGCAGTCGTTCCGCCGAGCGCCACCAGGCCGCCCATCAGGTGCAACCCGTGCGCCGCGGTGATCATGTAGAAGAAGGAATTGGCTGGATTGGACGCCACGAAATAGCCCGCGGCCCTCAGCTGTTGCCACGCCAACAATTGCCCCACCAGGAATGTAACGGCGGATGCGCCTCCTGCGCACAGGCCGACGATTACACCGTCCATGTTGTCCCGGCGCGCGGCCATGTATGCCCATTGCAGCGCGACACTGCTCAAGACCAGGACGCCGGTGTTGACCCACAGCAGCCCTGGCACGGGCAGTGTCCGCCAGTCCACCATGTTCATGCGCATGGAGTAAGCGCTGATGAAGAGCGCGAACAGCGAGCCGGCGACGGCGAGAAATACGCCCAGTCCGATCTTCGCTGCGGGCCAGGTCATCGCGTCCGTGCCGGGGAAGTCACCAATCGCACCTTCTTCCAGCCAGGGCTTGGCCGTCAGCCGTTGCTGCGAGAGCCACCATCCGACGATGACCGCGACCACCGCCATGAACAGCACAATGGCGCTCACGGCGCAGTTCCCTGCAGGGCCGGCGTCGCCCGGGGCTGGTTCTGCGGAATGAAGTCCTGCGCGGCACCCGGCACGCTGTAGTCATACGCCCATCGATAGACCACCGGGAGCTCCTTGCCCCAGTTGCCATGGCCGGGCGGGGTCTCCGGCGTCTGCCACTCCAGAGTTGTCGCCCGCCATGGGTTGCCACCTGAAGGCCGGCCCTTGAACAGGCTCCAGGCGAGATTGAACAGGAACACCATCTGGGCGAAGCCCACGGTCAAGGCCATGACGGTGATAAAGGCGTTGAGCGTATGGGTCGATGACGGGATGAACGCCGCTTCGCCGATGTCGTGATACCGGCGCGGAACTCCGAGCAGTCCAATATAGTGCATGGGGAAGAAGATCAGATAGGCGCCGAGGAACGTGACCCAGAAATGAAACTTGCCCAGCGCGTCGTTGAGCATCCGTCCCGTTACCTTGGGGTACCAATGATAGATCGCGCCCAGCACAACCATGATTGGCGCCACGCCCATCACCATATGGAAATGCGCGACGACGAACATGGTATCCGATAGCGGGACATCCACGACCACGTTGCCGAGGAAGAGGCCGGTGAGCCCGCCGTTCACGAACGTAATGATGAAGCCGAGCGCAAACAGCATCGGGACGGTGAGATGGATGTCGCCGCGCCACAGGGTCAGCACCCAGTTGTAGACCTTGATGGCGGTCGGGATGGCGATGATCAGCGTCGTGGTGGCGAAGAAGAACCCGAATTTCGGGTGCATGCCGCTCACATACATGTGGTGCGCCCATACGACGAAGCTCAGCGCGCCGATTGCCACGATCGCCCAGACCATCATGCGATAGCCGAAGATGTTCTTTCGCGCATGCGTGCTGATCAGATCCGAAACGATGCCGAAGGCTGGCAGGGCGACTATGTAGACTTCGGGATGGCCGAAGAACCAGAACAGGTGCTGGAACAGGATCGGGCTGCCGCCGCCATACTTCATCTGCTGCCCCATCTCGACGAGGGAGGGCATGAAGAAGCTGGTTCCCAGCACGCGGTCGAACAGCATCATGACGGAGGCGACGAACAGCGCAGGGAAGGCCAACAGCGCCATTACCGTGGCCGTGAAGATGCCCCACACCGTCAGCGGCATCCGCATCAACGTCATGCCGCGGGTGCGCGCCTGCAGCACCGTCACCACATAATTCAACCCGCCCATGGTGAAGCCGATGATGAACAGGATCAGCGAGGACAGCATGAGAATGATGCCATAATCCTGCCCGGGGGTGCCGGACAGAATCGCCTGCGGCGGATACAGGGTCCAGCCGGCGCCGGTGGGCCCGCCCGGCACGAAGAAGGCCGACGCCAGCACCAGGACGGCGAGCAGGTAGACCCAGTAGCTCAGCATGTTCACGTAAGGGAAGACCATGTCGCGGGCGCCGACCATCAGCGGGATCAGGTAGTTGCCGAACCCCCCCAGAAACAATGCCGTAAGCAGGTAGATCACCATGATCATGCCGTGCATGGTGATGAACTGGAGATATTGATTTGCATCGATAAAGGAGAATGTGCCGGGAAATCCCAATTGCAGCCGCATCAGCCACGACAGCACCAAGGCCACCAACCCAATGGCCGTCGCTGTGAGCGAGTACTGGATGGCGATGACTTTGGCGTCTTGCGAAAAGACATACCGCGTCCACCAGCTCCTGGGATGATAGAGATCAACCTCCGCCACTTCGGCAGGCGGGACGTCGGTGACGGCATCATACGGAACATCGACCATAGAAATACCTCCTCGGCCGCTTCCATCGGGGGTGAATGAATCGGTTCACGCACCCGATCTATCTGCGCAGCGGCACTACTTCTCGCCGGGCTTGTACGTCGCCTTCTTAACGGCGTTCCGGCGTGACAATTCTGCAAACGTCTGCTGCTTCTCCAGCCAGGCGTGATACTCGCTTTCTTCCTCGATGATGACCTTGGCGCGCATCTGCGCGTGCGCAGCGCCGCACAACTCGGCGCAGAGCACATCGAACGTTCCAGTCCGGATCGGAGTCATCCAGAAATAGGTGACCATGCCGGGGACCATATCCATCTTGGCCCGGAACTCAGGCACGTAGAAATCGTGCAGGACGTCGACGGAGCGGAGCAAAACCTTGATCGGCTTCCCGACCGGGAGGTGCAATTCGCCACTTTCGATCACGACGTCGTCTTGCCCGTGCGGGTCGTCGCGTTTCAAGCCCATTGGATTGTCGGGACCGATGTTGCGGACGTCGGTCGTGCCCATCCGGCCATCCTTCCCCGGCAGGCGGAAGCTCCATTGCCACTGCTGGCCCATGACTTCGATCTCGGTGGCGTCCGCCGGCACCGTGACGAACTGGTGCCAGACGAACAAGCCCGGCGCCAACATGGCCGCGACGCCGATCGCGGTCCCGATGCTGAGCCACCACTCGAGCTTCTTGTTTTCCGGATTATAGTGCGCCTGTCTTCCTTCCTTGTGATGAAAGCGGAAGACGCAATAGGCCATGAAAGCGATCACGGCGAAGAAAACGACGCCGGTGATCCAGAAGGTGATGCTGATGGTGTGGTCGATGTAGCTCCAGTTGGTGGCGATCGGCGTCCACCACCACGGGCTGTAGATGTGAAACAGCACCGAGCCGACTGCGACCAAAAGCAATATGATGGCGACAACCATCCCTCGCTCCTTCTTGCCATTAAAGGCAACGGAGACGTATCAGAGGTTAGAGCTCGCATCTGTCTCGATGGCCGACTTCACATGCGCCATCGCAGTGCGTCTTGCCTCACTCATTTGACCGGTCGCGACATCAAAACGGGCACGGAGCACACGTTACGACCGCTAATTATCGGATCCGGGCATCTGTTAATTAAGATGATACGCGTCGCGCCGCGCGTCAATAGATCAATAAAGAACGTTGGGATGCACCACACTGGTGCCTGCACAATCGCTCGACGATGACGCAATGCACCAAATGATCGCTGGCGTGCATAATTCACCCAACCGCGACCGCTATTTTCATGAGTGCTATTTGACGCCAATCGCGCTAAGCTTATTGGGGGAGTCGCGACAAGTTTCGTCCGGTTAAGCTCCTTTTCGATGAACTTGGGTTTGCCGTACTCGGCTCGACCGCGACTCTCGCACATCAATGCGGAGACACGCGGGTTGCGGCGCGTCGTTTTGACCGCCGCTCTGCGAGCACGGGAGGTTGTGTCCATGGCCACCACGTATTCTGACAGCATCGCAAAGTTTGGACGGCACGTTTTCGGCGACGCCGCCACATATCCCATTCGCAAGATCGAACTATCCGACCTGGGCGAGGCGTTGCGCCTCGGCTGGGAAGACTTCAAGGCCATGCCAAGTCACGCCGTTGTGGTGTGCGTGATCTATCCCGTTCTCGGTATTGCGCTGTTCAGGATGGTCCTTGGCTATTCGATACTGCCGCTGCTGTTTCCGCTGGCGGCAGGGTTTGCCTTGCTTGGACCCTTTGCCGCGATTGGTCTTTATGAGCTCAGCCGCCGCCGCGAGCGCGGCGAGGATGTCGGCGTATGGGATGCGCTTCACGTGCTGCGCGCCCCGGCTTTCGGCGCCATGATCGAACTCGGCGTGCTGCTGCTCGTTCTGTTTGGAGCCTGGATCGGCGTAGCGAACGCTATCTACGTCACAATCTTCGGCCACGCACCGGCTGCGAGCATCCCCGATTTCGCAACGCGCGTGCTGACGACGCCGGAAGGATGGTCGCTCATCATCGTCGGTTGCGGCGTTGGTTTTCTGTTCGCGGTCATTTCGCTGTGCGTCAGTGTCGTGTCGTTTCCGTTGATGCTCGACCGGCACGCCACTGCGATAGACGCCATCCGAACATCGCTGCGGGCTGTGATGATGAATCCGGTTGCGATGGCCGGATGGGGGCTGATCGTCGCGGCGCTGCTGGTGATCGGTTCGATACCGCTCTTCGTCGGTCTCGCCGTCGTTCTGCCGGTGCTCGGCCATGCCACCTGGCATCTGTACCGGAAGGTGGTGGAGCCGGATCCCAACCCTCCACAGGAGGAACCCCGCCTGCGGAAAGGACACCGCTACGCGGCGGATTTCCCGGCCAATCTCTTCCCGTGGAGCCGCGAGCGCTAGCTCGCAATGATTGAACGGATCCCGGAGGCTAGAAGCCGGTCCCCGATACCAACAGAATGGCACCGAGTGCCATAAGGAAAAGGCCCGGCCAATTCGTTCCGAGCCCCAGGAATCGCAAGCTGCGCCGTGGCGGCTCCAAAGTATCGCGAGCGGGCCGGGAGGAATCCCGGCCACTGAGCGGTCCCCGCCAAATAGCCGTGCGTGCCAAGTACAGGATTCCGCCGATAACGAGGAGCGCGCCAAGTCCCGTCAGGAACATTCTCGCCTCTCTATTTGTCGCTGCCCCGCACAATACAACCGGACTCAAGCATCCAGGCTCGAAAACGTTCCGGCCAAGCGCTGTAATTCAGCAGGTCGCTGTCTGACTTGAGTCCGGAGTGCAAACCAAAGCGGACGTCCATCGACCACTCTGAATTGGGCTGGCGTCCTAGAACAGCGGCGGCACCTGCCCTACTTTCAGCGGGCCTAAAAACACCGCGCCGTCGACGAAGCGCAGCGGAAAGGCGCGCGCCTTCTTGCCTTCCAGCTCCGCCTCCTTGCCGAGCGCATTGATGCCCGCAGCGACGCCGGTGTTGGCGTTCTGCTTGACGACCTTGCCCAGCCCCGGGATCGCCCGGTCAAGCGCGCCGAATAAATTGTTGAGGTCTTGCGATTTCACGCCAGGCGCTACGCGATCGAGCGTTGCCTGCGGCACGCCCTCCTCCAGCATCTTTTCGATTCCGAGCGCCGGAATCACTTTCTCGATCCCCGCCACCGTCATCTGCAATTCGCCGTCGATCCGGCCCTGGGCGTTGACGCTCAACGTGCCCGCGGCGATCGAGACCAAATCGCCCTGCTGAACCCGCGAGCGCACGACCTCGACACGGCCGCCTGCCGCCTGCAACTCCCTGAACCGTTCCGGCCAGGGCTTTGGCGTGAAATCCTTCAAGCCGCTCAGCCTGGTTTGAACGTCGACATCGAACGGCGCAGCCAGCAGCGGGTGCACTTCCTGCACGCTGCCGCCCGATATCTGCAACACGGTTTCAATGACGGGATTGTACTGCGCAGAGCCTTCGGCGAACCGGCCGTGCAGTTCGAGATGGCCGGCGCGCGCGAGCGGCGTCTCGACCGGTCCGTTGACGCGGTCGATCGAGGGATTGTCGAACACGATGGAAGCGCGCTGCGGAATGTCAGGCAGTCCGCTGACGCTGCTGCGGCCGGTGGTCCAGTTCACCTTCAGCGACGGCGGCTGACCGCGATCGGCCAGCGTGGCGGGCGCCTTGAATTCGGCGATCAAGAGTTTCGGCTGGTAGATCTGCGCGATCACCATGATCTCGCCGAGCCGCGCGGTGAACGGCGCCTTCGCTTCCGCCGTCTGCGAAACCAGCGCAACGCTGGCGTCGTCGCAGCGGACTTCGAGGCGGAACGGAAAGCCCGCGACCTCGCGCTTGCCGCACGCATAGACCCGGCCGGATTTGGCTTCCTGCGCGGCCCATGCGTCGGCGCGGACGCCGACTTCGGACGCAGCATAGAACCAGAACGCGCTCCATGCCGCGGCGGCGGCGACGAGCAGTGCGGGCATGATGAAGAGGCGCCACAGCGGGCGCCGGCGCGGCGCGGGGGTCATGTCAGGCATGCGGCGTCCTTTGGCTAGCGATTTTGTCAAATGTAAGCATCCGCCGATCACAAACAAAAGGCATTGATTTCACTTCGCTTTGTCGTTCGGTTCTGGTAGCGGTGCGAGGGCATGTCCGCGACTGATCTCAACGATACGGAATTCTCGACAGGCGACCTCTGGGTGTTCGGTTACGGCTCCCTGATGTGGCGCCCGGGCTTCGAATTTATCGAACGGATTCCGGCGCGGCTGATCGGCGAACACCGCGCGCTGTGCGTCTATTCCTTCATCCATCGCGGCACCCCGGAGAAGCCGGGCCTCGTGCTCGGGCTCGACCGCGGCGGCGCCTGCCGCGGCGTCGCGTTCCGGGTCGCGGAAAAGAACAGCGCCGCGACCATCGCCTATTTGCGCGAGCGTGAGCAGGTCACCTCGGTCTACCGCGAGGTGAAACGATCGGTGTGGCTGGAGAACGAGGCGCGCCAGCGCGTCAGCGCACTCGTCTACGTGGTCGACCGCGGCCATGTGCAATATGCCGGGCGGCTGTCGCCGGCAGAGCAATTGCGCCATGTGCTGCAAGGGCACGGCCAGTCCGGCGTCAACCGCGACTATGTGCTGGCCACCGTGAAGGCGATCGAGGCGGAAGGTTTTCGCGATTCCCAATTGCACCGGCTCGCGGCGATGCTGCACGATTCGCATGCGCTTCATACACCCGATCGGGACGCCCAAGACGCATTCTAGATTGGCTCGTTCCGAGTACGCGAAGCGCCCGCGCTTTATTCCCCAATCCCTGGAGCCGCCAAGGGTCGCCCTGAAGACCGTTGCCAGTTCTGGAACAAATTTCGCTCGTCGATAACGGCTGACGCACCAGGGAGCGCCCGTCCTGGCGTCTACTGCCTGATAGCTAGCCTATACCTGCAAAATTGTGAGTGACCCTGGCAATCGCCAGTATTTCGCATTCGCTGTCTTGATCGTTTCGGCCATCTATTGCTCGCTGTTGAGTCGTGATATTGGATTCGATCTCTCGGCAGTTGAGGTCACTTGTTATGAATGCGCGCAGCCAACGAATACAATGCCCGCTCTGCAAAGCGGGGAACTTCTTGCTCAAGTTCGAGATGGAACGCGGCGGCCAAACATTCAAAATCGTGTCGTGCCGCGAGTGCCGCTTCGTATTTGTGGCCGATCCAGAGGCAGACACAGCCAATCACATTGACATCGACAAGATCGACTGGGCTTTCCGTCCTCGGCACTTCCAGATCAGGCGGTTACTCCTCGCGCACCTGACCGCAGGGCAGCAGGTTCTTGAGATAGGATGCGGCCGGGGCGAGGTCGGATATCTGTTGCGGCCAGATCCAATCCAATACGTTGCCTATGAACCAGCGCGCGGACTTTCCGACTTCGGCATCAGGGCCGGCATTCCCATTGTTCAGCACACATTCAACGGCGAGCAGACGGCAGACGCCATAGTAATCGACAATGTACTGGAGCACGTTGCTGAACCGGCAAGGATGCTAGAGACCGCAGCAGCCTCACTTAACCCCGGTGGGCTCCTCATTGTCATCACTCCGAACTTGGACGACATCCGCGCCATCTCACCCACCTGGCGAAAGCGAAACCTCTGGGTACCGCCCGACCATATCAACTACTTTTCCGCACGGGACATCGAAAGCATGTTCGAGCGTGTCGGACTGAAGGCAAGGCGCTTCAAGTTCTCACCACTTTCCTTGAAGGACTGGAAGTTTTTTCCTCGCGCCGCTGCGGAAACGCTTGGACTTTCGATTTTCGGGCACAATGTGTACGCCACTAAATAATCAACAGGGTCTGAGAGGCCAGCACGCATCGATCGCGGTGGCTTGCCGGCCCTCTCGTTGAGAAAGCTCGTGTACTGGACCAGCATTCCATGCCGAAGCATCGCAGCGGGATGGATACCGCCTATGAAGATTGCCATCTAAAGGCGGCACATTGCCGAGGCATGCCTGGAGGCTGAATGCCGCCCCAACTATCTCGGCGGCTCGAATCGGTCGTGCGCCGCCCGCTGCGCGAAGAAGGTTGGAGAGACCGCGGACTACGTCGACGGAACGAAGCTCAGTTGGCCTGTGCCGTCGCCGGCCGGCGCGGCGCTTGAACAGGCTGATCGGAGAGTTCGGGCACGAGATCGATGCCGGCGCCGGCCAGCCGCACGCGCACCTCGGCTGCGACATATTTCGCGTATTCCGACAGCAACAGACGCAGCGTCGCGCCGCTGGTCCACCACGGCTCGTCGCGCCATCGGTCGCCGACCACCGCGAACGGAATCAGCGTGACGTCGGGCATCGCATGCGCCAATTCCAGGATGGCGCGCGGCATGTGGTAGTTCGACGTCACCACGATCAGCGACTTGAAGCCGCGCTCGCGGGCCCAGCGCCGCGTCTCCGCGGCATTGCTGCGCGTGTTGACGGCCGAACGGTCGAGATCAACGCAACAGCGCAACAGCAGCGACTGGTTGTCGGGCAGCGAGCGGGAAATATCGCTCACCGCGTTGGTCGGATGCACGCCCGAAATCAACAGTCGCTTGCCGTAGCCGCCGGCCAGCAATTCCATCGCATCCGACACCCGCGACGAGCCGCCGGTCAACACCACGATCCCGTCGGCGTTGCGCGCCGGCTTGATTTCAACGCCGCGCAATTGCGAGAGAAAGGCGATGAAGCCCACGGCCGCGCCGACGAACAGGATCGCCATGGCGCCGACGATGACCGCGCGCAGCCATCCACGCTGCCGTACGGCCGGCGCTCTCGGCGCGCTATCGTCGTGCTGCAAAGCCATATGGTCCGGCGATCCTCTTCCCACGCACAATTCTAGAAGGTTTTTACGCGAAGTGGAGTCCCGGCCCCACCCCGCTCAATCGATGTCGTCCAGCGTGGCGAACAGCGTTCGTCGCGACGCCCAGGCGGTAATGGCGGCGATCGCCACGGCCTGTACCGCGAGCGCCAGATAGCCCGAGGGCGGCAGCGAAAACGTCCCCAGCAGCGCTGCGAATTGATCGCCGACGGGGGTGCCCGAGAACCAGGCGGCGATCGATTCGGAGAAGCCGAAACCCAGCATTGCGGCGCCGCCGCCGATCACCCCGCCCTCCAGCCCTAATCTCAGAAAATGCCGCAGGAAATGGTTGGCGATATAGCGGTCGCCGGCGCCGACGAAGTGCAGCACCTCGACGATCGGGCGGTTCGCCGCCATCGCGCCGCGGGTCGCGAACGATACCGAAATGATCGTCGCCGCGATCACCAGCACGAGGATGCCGATGCCGGCAAATACGGTCGCTCCGGTCATCGAGCGCATGCGCTCGATCCAGGCGCGGTGATCGTCGACGCTCGCCGACGGCGCCACCTGCGTCACCGCCTTGCGCAACCCCGCGAGGTCCAGCGTTGTGCCGGGCTGGACACGCGCGACGACGACGCGCGGCACCGGCAACTGCTCGATCGACAGTCCGCTGCCGAGCCAAGGCTCCAGCAGTCTGGCCGATTCGTCCTTGCTGAACGGCTTGACCTGGACGATGCCGGGCTGCGTCCGCATTGCCTCCGCCGCCGCGGTCACGTCGCGCTCGAGATCGCGCCCTGTCTGGGGGCGCACCTGCATGGTGATTTCGCTGGCGACTTCCGACTGCCATTCCGCGGCCGATGCGCTGACGAGCAGCACGGTTCCGGTGGTGATGGAAGCGAGGAACGTCATGATGGCGACGACGGCGACCAGCGCGCGGCCGGAGATCGACGCCCGCGGCACGATCGGCGACATGTTGCGCGCGCGCGCCGGCACCTGCGGGCGCTCGGTCCCGAGATCCACCAGCGGCCCATGTTCGTCCCCGACTCTACTCATAGATGTGCAACCGTCCCTGGTGCAGCACCATTCGCCGCGCCTCGTACTGGTCCATCAGCGTGATGTCGTGGGTCGCGATGATCACCGCGGTGCCCAGCCTGTTCAATTCGATGAACAGCCGCAGCAGGCGCCGGCCGAGCGTCGGGTCGACGCTGCCGGTCGGTTCGTCCGCCAATAGCAATTGCGGCCGCGAGATAACCGCGCGCGCGATCGCGGCGCGCTGCTTCTCACCGCCCGACAGGATCGGCGGCAGCGCATCCATGCGCTCGCCGAGGCCGACCCACCTCAGCAGGTCGATCACCTCCCGGCGATAGCTGGATTCTTCGCGGCCCATCACGCGGAACGGCAGCGCCACGTTCTCATAGGTCGTCATGTGGTCGAGCAGGCGAAAATCCTGCAGCACGATGCCGATCTTCTGGCGCATGTTCGCAACCTGATCCTTGCCGAGCAGCGAGACGTCCTGGCCGAACAGGTTGACCAGGCCGCGCGTCGGCCGAATCGACAGAAACAGCAGCCGCAGCAGCGAGGTCTTGCCCGCGCCCGAGGGGCCGGTGAGAAACTGGAAGGAATGAGCCGGAATCATGAAGGAGAGGTCGCGCAAAATCTCCGGGCCGAGCCCGTACCGCAAACCGACATTTTCGAACCGAACCAAGCTCAGCTCCGCTCGACATGCGCCGTGGCCGAGCTCCGCTCGGCGTGGGCAGTGGCCGAGCTCCGCTCGGCGTGGGCAGCGTCCCCCGGACTTGAACCTGAACCTGGACCCGAACCTGAACTTGGGGGTCGCAGCTCGCTGGTTTGGGTACTAACCGGACAAAACGGTTTTGCGACCGTTATGGTTTCCGATTCGTTAACAGTCGCTATGTAGCATCCGGGCAAAGTCACGGTAGAGATGGGCTCCATGCATATCGTTTGCCCCCATTGTACAACATCTTACGCCATCAATCCGGCCACCCTCGGCGCCACCGGACGCGCTGTTCGCTGCTCGCGCTGCAAGGAAACCTGGCTGGCGCGGCCGGAGGACGCGGTCGAATTGGCCGCCGCCGTGCCGACCGCAATGCCAAGTTCGGCGCAACCGGCCCCGCCGGCCGCTAACGATGCCGCGGCGGCCGAATCGGAGGCGCTGGCGCGCGAGGAAGAGGGGCAGGACACCCCGCTGGTCGACAGCCCCTCGATTTCGGCCGGCTGGCCGGCCGAAGGCGAAGGTTCGCAACCAGGCGGCGACAGCGACTGGCCGTCGGCCGCCCGGCAGGATGCGGAGGACCATCAGGAGATCCCGGTCACCACGCACCGCCAGCGGCTGGCCCGTCTGTTCCGGCTGCCCTCCCTGCCCCGCATCCCCTTCATGCCCTCCGTCGGCCTGCCGACCGCCTGCGCCGCGATGGGCGCGCTGATCCTGGCGCTGATGATCTGGCGCAGCGACGTGGTTCGGCTGCTGCCGCAAACCGCCACGTTCTACACGATGGTCGGGCTGGAAGTGAACCTGCGCGGGCTGGCGTTCAGGGACATCAAGGTCTCTAACGAGACCGTGGACGGCAAGCCGGTCCTGGTCATCGAAGGCACGATCGTCGGCGAGACCAAAAAACCGGTCGAATTGCCGCGCCTGCGCTTTAGCGTGCGCGACGCGCAGGGCACGGAGATCTACGCCTGGAACGCGGTGCTCGAGCAGCCGGTGCTCAAGCCCGGCGAGCGCGCCTACTTCAAGTCGCGGCTGGCTTCGCCGCCGCCCGAAGGCCGCAATATCGACGTACGCTTTTTCAACAAGCGGGATCTGGCCGGTCAGGCCTGAAGGAAGGCCGCCCGTTCCGCTGAGGCGAGAGAGACGACTTCATGACACGCGTGCTGATTGCAGACGATGAGGATTCCATGCGCTCGCTGGTGGCGCGCGCCATCGCCATGGACGGCCACGAGACCGTCACCGCCGAGGACGGCGCCGAAGCGCTCGATATCCTGACCCGTGAACGCGGCGCCTTCGATCTGCTGCTGACCGACATCCAGATGCCCGCTGATGGACGGCATCGCGCTGGCGCTGACGGCGGCGCGTGATTTTCCCAACCTGAAGATTTTGCTGATGACCGGTTTCGCCGATCAGCGCGAACGCGCCTCCGGCCTCAACGCCATCGTGCACGACGTGGTGACGAAGCCGTTTTCGGTGCACGACATCCGTACGGCTGTGGCAGATGCGCTGGCGGCGGGGAAGGCCTAGCCGGATCCCAGCCTTCACTCGTCGTCCCCCGCGAAGGCGGGGGATCCAGTACGCCGAGACCTCTCGATTCGATTGCTGATGTCTCTGGAATACTGGATCACCCGCCTTCGCGGGTGATGACAGTGTGCATGATGATGGTCGGTTGAGCCGAAACCCCTCAATAATCCTTCAACAGCCGCTCGATGTAATCGAGTTCGATCTGCGGACGGGACGGATCGGCGAGACGGCGGCGCAGTTCTTCGAGGATCCGGCGCACCCGCTGCACGTCGATCTCGCCGGGGATCTTCACCGTATAATCGTCGGTGAATTCGTTGTGGCGCATCGGCCGTCCGAGCGGATCGGTCGAGTTGGCCGCGCCCTGCTGGCGGCCTCTCGGATTGCCGGGGCCGTCGCCCGGCTGATCGCCGTCACCCTGCTGCATGGCCTCGGCGAGGCTCTGGGCGCCCTTGCGCAGCGCTTCGAGCGCGCGCCCCTGCGAGTCCACCGCGCCGTCGGCATTGCCTTCGCCGAGCCGGCCGGTGGCGTCGCCCATCGCCGAATCGGCCTGATCGAGCCCGTCCTCGCCATCGCCCTGGTCGCCGCCTTGACCCTGCTGGCCTTGGCCCTGTTCGCCGCGCTGGCCCTGCTGACCTTGCTGGCCCTGCTGGCCGCGCTGTCCCGGCCCCATGCCACGCTTGGCGAGTTCTTCCTGCAATTTCTTGAGCCGGTCGCGCAGGCCCTGCTGATCCTGCTGCAGATCGCCCATGCTCTGGTCGCCCTGCTTGCCGCGGTTGCGGTCGCGCCTGGAATCCTGGCCCTGCTTGTAGGTCTTGTCGCGCAATTGCTGCTGCTTGCGGATCATGTCGCCGAGTTCGTTCAGCGCCTGCTCCATGTCGTCGCCGCCCTGGCCGGGCTGCGCCATCTGCAGGTTTTCCAGCATCTGCTGCAGCTGTTCCAACAGCTGCCTGGCGGCTTCCTTGTCGCCGGAACGCGACATCCGCTCCAGCCGGTCGAGCATGCTCTTGAGATCGTGCTGGCTCAGCATCTTGGTGTTGGGATCGAGCGGGCGCGCCAGTTGCTGCGGATTGTTGCGGAACTGCTCGGCGAGCTGTCGCAGGAAATTGTCCAGCGCGGCGCGCAGATTGTCCGTGAGCTTCTTGATCTCCTCGTCGGTGGCGCCACGCTCCAGCGCCTGCTTGAGCGCCTCCTGCGCCGCGCGCAGCGCCTTGTCGACATCGCTGATGTTGCCGTCCTCGATGGTGACGGCAAGCGCCCACAGGCTGGCCACGACCTCGCGCAGCGCAGCGTCGGTGCGCGCCGCTTCCAATTGCCGCGACACGCTGAAGAGGCCGAGATAGTGACCAGTCTCCGGCGTGAACAATTCCGGCGCGATCATCAGCGCATCGAGCGCGGTATAGACTTGCGCATTCTGGTTGGCGTCCAGCGCCAGGATGCGGCGCTGCTCGATCAGGGCGCGCGCCAGGGGTTTTGTGAACAGCCGCTCCGGCAGCCGCATATTGAAAGGCTCGCTCTTGCCTTCATTGCCGGCCTCGTCCTTGGCCGTGAGCGTCAGCGTGACGTCGGCGCCGGCGTAAGGGTCTTCGCTGAGGTCCTTCACCGTCTGGCCGACGCCGTTGCGGGTACGCGCATTCGGCAGCACCAGCGGAAACTGCGGCGGCTCGAACAGCGGCCGCGGCTCGGCCTTGTCGGCCTCCTTGGCCTTGCCGTCCTTATTGCTTTCCTTGTTAGTTTCCTTGTTAGTTTCCTTGGCCGCATCCGCGTTGCGGGCGGCGAATTGCGCGCGCGCTTCGGTGACGCCGTAGTCGTCCTCGAGCTTGTAGGACATCTGCAGCGAACCGCGGGCCTGGCGCTCCGGATCCTTGGCAAGGGAGATGCTCGGCGCGCGGTCGGGCGTGGCGGCGAACCGCCACAGCGGCTGGCCGGACGGCGCGCGGACATGCGCGGTGCCGTCGCCCGTGATCTTGAAATGCCGTTCGTTGGTGCCCTTTGGAGCCTGCTCGCTCGGCGCAACCTCGGTCACGCCGCCGCCGACCACGACGTCGATGCTGCCGCCGCTGGAGCGCACCAGCAGCGTGCTGCCTGACGGCACCGGCAGCGGTGCTGCGCTATCGGGCGAAGCCGCATCCCTGTTGGCGGCGGACAGGATCACCGGCGGCTTGCCGGTATAGGCCGGCGGGGTCACCCAGGCGTCGACCCGGACGTTGGCCGGCGCCAGCACGCCGTTCCAGTCGAACGCGGCGGCAATTCGCAGCGCGCGCTCATCGCCGGCGGCGAAATAGGCGGCAGCCAGCATCACCATGACCAGCGCGCGCAGCGCCCACGGATCGTGGATCGGAAGCCGCGGCGAAGGCAGCCCGGCGCGAATCCGCTTGATCGAGGCCAGCGTGCGCTCGCGCTGCTCCCGCCACAGCGCCTGCGCGATCGGGTCCTTGGTTGAGAGCGTATCGGTCAGCGCGGTCGCCGGGCGGTGGCGAATGCCAGTGCCGCGGTCGAGCCGACTCAACGCCTCTTCGCGGGTCGGCCAGCGAAACCGCGAAAGCGGGAACAACGCCGCCAAGGCCAGCAGGATAAACAGGCCGATGCCGATCGCGCGGGCAACGAATGGCAGCGCCAGCCACAAACCGGCCCAGGACGCCACCAGAAACAGTCCGACGACGCTCAAAATCCGGGCGAAGCTCGGCCAGGCGCGCTCCCACGCAATCGCATATTGAGCCCGTTGCTGGGCCTGCGTCAGTTGAAGCCGCGCGAAGGCATCCGGCTCGCGGGCGGATTTCGTGGGGTCGGGGGGAGCGCCGTTCAACAATCTCTCCGGGTTGTCGACAATCAGCCTAGCACAACGGCGGCAATGAGGCACCTGTTCCCGGGGTAACCCACACCGGGAAATACGCATAACACGAAGGCGTGACTGCCGGGCTTTAGCCCCGTAACGTCGGCCCCGAACCGTAAAAATTACGAGGAAACGTCATGGACCAGAAGACACACGACAAGGGGCTGGAAATTCGCAAAGCGGTGCTCGGCGAGGCCTACGTCGACAACGCGCTGAAGAACGCCGACAGCTTCAACAAGCCGTTCCAGGAACTCGTCACCGAATATTGCTGGGGCGCGGTGTGGGGCCGCGAGGAGCTGCCGAAGAAGACCCGCAGCATGCTCAACCTGGCCATGATCTCGATCCTCAATCGTCCGCACGAATTGAAGGCGCACATCAAGGGCGCGCTGACCAACGGCGTCAGCCGCGACGAGATCCGCGAGATCTTCATGCAGGTGTCGATCTATGCCGGCATCCCAGCCGGCGTCGACAGCTTTCGCATCGCGCGCGAAGTGTTTGCGGAGCTCGATAAGGGCTGAGAGCACATCGAAATAAGAACAAACCGTTTCAACCGTCATTGCGAGCGAAGCGACTTGTCCACCGTAGCTTTAGCGAAGGCGGAAGCAATCGAACTGAGGTGCGCTTCCGCCTTCGAGCTACGGCGGACAAGCCTCGCAATGACGAATACGAGGAGACACCATGGAACTCGGATTCATCGGCCTCGGGAAAATGGGCTTCCCGATGGCGCGTCGGCTGATCGAGGCGAAACATCAGCTCACCGTTTTCGATACCCGCAAGGAAGCGACCGACGAGCTCGTCGCGCTCGGCGCGCGGGCTGCATCGTCACCCAAGGACATCGCCGACCGCTGCGAAACCGTGCTGGCGAGCCTGCCGTCGCTGCAGGCCTCGCTTGAGGTTGCGACCGGCCCGGGCGGCGTGATCGAGGGCAAGCGCGTAAAACGCTTCGTCGATCTCTCCACCGTCGGCTCGCAGATGGCTGCACGGATTCACGGCTTGCTGGCCGCGAAGAACATCGTGCAGATCGACAGTCCCGTCAGCGGCGGCGTCGGTGGCGCCGAGAAGGGAACGCTGGCGGTGATGGTATCCGGGCCTCGCGCCGATTTCGAGGTGACAAAACCGGCGCTCGACGTGATCGGAAAAGTGTTCTTCATCGGCGAAAAGCCCGGATCTGCGCAGACGATGAAACTCGCCAACAACTTCCTGTCGGCCACCGCCATGGTGGCGACGTCGGAAGCCGTGGTGATGGGCGTCAAGGCCGGGCTCGATCCGGCCGTGATGATCGACGTGATCAACGCCGGTTCCGGGCTCAATACCGCGAGCCGTGACAAGTTTCCGCGCTCGGTGCTGCCGCGCAGCTTCGATTTCGGCTTCGCTACCGGGTTGATGGTGAAGGACGTGCGGCTCGCGCTGGAGGAGATGAAATCGCTGGGGCTGTCGATGGAGGTCGCCGAAGCGGTCGGGCGCTTGTGGGAAGTCATCATCCGCGACGAGGGCGCGGAGTCGGATTTCACCGCGGCGATCAAGCCGATCGAAAAGGCGGCAGGCGTCGTGGTCGGCGGCGCGAAGGGCGGCCACGCGGCGAAGTAGCGCAGGCGATCGCTTTCTGAGCTGGCCCGTGACGGGCGGTGGTGCGGTGCGCGACGCGGGTCCATGCGCATTTGTGGGGTTCCAGATTGGCAAGTCCGACCGAATGGCGTTACGTTCTGAATATACTTGAGTACAAACTGGCGTTGATCTGATCGATCAGTTGGGACGCGCATGACGTCTCGTTGCGTAATTCCGGAGTGCAAGCAGAAGCGGCTGCTGCCCGCCTATCTTGCCGTTTCGGCTCTGGCCGTGCTGATCGCGGCGGCAGACGGTGCCGCCGCCAGAAGCGGTCCGGGCGAACGCCCGATCGAGTCCATTCAGTCGCGCAGCGCCGGTGAGCCGACCATGGCGATCGTTTCGCTCCGCAGCCAGCGGATCACCGTCTACGATTCCAGGGGATGGATCCTGCGCGCGCCGGTCTCGAGCGGCACCAAGGGACGCGAGACGCCCGCCGGCATCTTCAGCGTCATCCAGAAAGTCGAGGAGCACTACTCGAACCTGTATGACGACGCCTTCATGCCGCACATGCAGCGCATCACCTGGTCGGGCATCGCGCTCCATGGCGGCGTCCTGCCGGGGCGTCCGGCGTCCCATGGCTGTATCCGGCTGCCCTTCGACTTCGCCGAACGCCTGTTCGGCGCGACCGCGATGGGCATGCGGGTGATCGTGGCGCCAGGCGATGTGGCGCCTGTTGAGATTGCCCATCCGCTGCTGTTCCAAGCGAAGCCCGGTGCCGCCGCCCTCGCCGCCGCCCGTACCGCAGAGGCGCAAGAGGCGGCGAAGAATGCGGTCAAGGTGAGACTCGCCGCGGTTACCGCCTCTCGTGAGGCCACGCGGGCCACGGCGCCGGTGCGCACGGCGGAAAATCTGAAGCTCAAAGCCGAAGCGCAATTGGCGGCCGCCGAGACGGCACTTGGCTCTGCCGTCTCGGCGGAGACAAAGGAGCAGGCTGAGGGCGCCAAGGTGCAGGCGGCTGCCAGGCTCGCCGAGCTGCAGGCGCAATGGGACGCCGCCAAAGCGGATCTGCAACTGAAGCTCGATGCCGTCACGTCTGCGCGCGAAGCCGCCGCCGCAGCGGAGACCGAGCGGGCCGCGGCAGCCGAGGCGGCCCGTCAGGTCGCGCGCGAACTCCTGCCGGTATCGGTGTTGATCAGCCGCAAGACCCAGCGGCTTTATGTCCGGCAGGCATTTGAGCCGGTCTTTGAAAGTCCGGTCACGATTGCAGACCCCGATCGTCCGATCGGCACGCACGTCTTCACCGCGATCGAGCGCACGACCGACGACGCCAACTTGCGATGGAGCGTCGTCTCATTGCGCGGCGGAGGCGCGCCGGGCGACACGGCTGAGTCAAAAGACCGCGCGCGCGGGAGCAGCGGTCGCGACATTGAGCCGGTACCGACGGACCCGGGCAGCGCAAAGGCCGCGCTCGACCGCATCGCCATTCCGCAGGACGCATTGAATCGCATCGCAGGCATTGCGCCGCGATCCTCGCTGATCGTCACGGACGAGGCGCTGAGTTCGGAAACCGGCAAGGGAACGGAATTCGTGGTGCTGTTGAGCGGCGAGCCGCAAGGCGGCATCAAGCGGCGGCGGCGCAGTCCGGGGAGCGACTTCCGCTACGCATACCCACGCAGCCAGCCTTTCGGGCGCTCGCCTTTCGGGAGTTCCTTTTTCACCTGGTGAGCCCGTTCTTCTTTCTACCTGATGAGCCCGTTCTTTGCGCGGCACCCCGAGGCTGCACCCAGGCACCCGATGACCTGAAATCGGCGTCACCGCCCCCTTCCGGTATCGCGATCTCTACTGCTATGATGCCCTTCGGGAGGGGCAGGCATGAAGCGCCGCGAGTTCATTTGTGTTCTCGGCAGAATCGCTTGCCCCCGCCGCCGCACCATCATCGGCGCTTTGGCGGCAATGGCGCTCCTGCCGATCGAGGTCAGCGATGCCGGCTGGCTGTCGGATGTCTTCAAAAGCTCGTCAAAGCCGGCCAAATCGGCAAAACAGGCCAAATCGCCGAAGCACGTCACGTCGCGCAAGCCGGCCACTTTGGCGAAGCCTGCCGCCGCGCCAAAGCGCCACACCGTAAAGCTTGCCGCGCTGGGTCCGGTCCACTTGAGCCCTGCCGCTTTGAAACCGGTCGCAGCCCGTTGCGATCCCACGAAGTTCCGCATCGTTCTGGACGTGGGACATACCGCCGAATCGGAAGGCGCAATCAGCGCCCGCAACGTCTCCGAGTTTGTCTTCAATCTGCGCCTTGCGAAGCGGATCGAGGAGAAGTTGAAGGCCGAAGGCTTTGCTCAGACCAAATTGCTCCTGACCGAGGGCAAGGCCAGGCGCAGCCTCGTCAAACGCGTCGCTGCCGCCAACAATCTGCCCGCGGATCTCCTCCTGTCGATCCACCATGACTCCGTGCCCGACAAATTCCTCGAGGACTGGGAATTCGGGGGAAAGAAAAGCCACTTCAGCGACCGCTTCAGCGGTTATTCCGTCTTCGTCTCCCGCAACAATCCGGATTTCAAGACGAGCCTCTCGTTCGCCGAACTGATCGGCAAGGAAATGAAGGCGCAGGGCCTTGAGTATGCCACGCAGTATACCCAGGCCATCATGGGCCGGCACCAGCGTCCGCTGCTGAACAAGGAAACCGGCGTCTATCGCTACGATGAACTCATCGTGCTGAGAAAGACCCGGATGGCTGCCGTCCTGCTGGAAGCTGGCTCGATCATCAACCGGGACGAAGAACTCAAGATGAGTTCGCCTGAGCGGCGGGACATCATCAGCAGCGGCGTCACCGCGGCCGTGAAGGAATTTTGCGAGCCCAGATGGGCCATGCTCGGTCCGCTCTGATGGCGGGGTGACGGCCTCACCTCGCATCCGAACCCGGCCTGCCAGCTTCAACCTTTTGACTGCTTTTGATCTCCTCGAATTTGGCAAGCGCGCGTTCAAACTTGTCGTTGAAGAGCCACATCGCATCAAGAATTTCGCGGAAGGTCGCAGACGTCCTGGCCCTGTCGGCCTGTCCAAAGGTGAAAATGCTGTTGTTTCGCAGATACGCCATGACCTTCGGGTCGGAAATTCGATAGTCGACCAGGTTGCGTGACTGGAGTGCGGATCTTGTCGGGCTCGGAATAATCTGGATGAGCTCAAAGAGCTTCATCTGATCGATCGGATCGGGCAGCGTTTTCACGATCGCCGGTACTTGCGGGAAAACATCCGCGTGCGCGTTCATGAGGCCATCGCGCACGGCGGTCCAGTGGTTGAACCGATGATCCAGATTGCCGACCCGCGCCTCTTCGTTGTCGTCGCGAGCGTTCAGTGCAGGATCACGATCTGCTATCGACTTTTTTATCGCTGCCCATTTCTTTCGTCCATTTTGATCTTCGGGTACGCCTGTTTGCAAACTGCCCTTGTATTTATTCGAGCGCGCATTCCCGATGTTTTGATTGCCGTTTGTCTCGGCAAAGAACAGCCCCAGGCTGATGCGGCCTGCTGCTTCGGCATTGGTCGCATCAAGACCCCGGGCTCGCGCAATGGCCGTGCCCAGATCGACAACGTCCTTGAATGGCGTATCTGACCTTTGCGCGTTGGCCGGCGGCGCCTGCATGAGGTCGAAGAGTCTCCTGTACTCGTCGAGCAGCGGCTCATTGTCGGCGCTAAAGTACGCCGGAGGGATTCCGTATTTGTTGGGTCCGCCTATTCTGGACGGAAGCGCGTCGGTGAGGTCTTTGTACGCGCTCATCATGTTGTTGCGTGCAAGATAGAGCGCCTGTCCCGGCAAGTTCGGTATCGGTTGATTCGAATTGATCTGCGCGCGCCGCTGACCCAGGACCTGCTCAAAATTGCTTCGTGAATTATTGTATGTATTGAGCGCGTCCGATTGTTTTTTCGTAAGTGCGGCCGGCTCAGCCAATGCAGGCGACATGAAGCCGAGATTGCCGATGGCGACCGCGACGAGCGGCGCGACCGTGCTGATGATCGCATCAGTGGCGATGGAAGCCGGTGGTGTGAAGAAGAGTCCGAGAGCAAGAGCTGCCGTGGGCGCAGCAGTATGGCTTGTTGTCCCCATGGCGACTCCCCTGCCCAAGTTTCATCGGATCCGACTCATTGGAGCGTAAACAACGAACGCGCAGCTTGGCGAGGCGAAAGCTCCCGGTTCGTAGACGGACGTGGCACAGGCATTGCTCTTGATAGGCTGGCTGGGCATTTCAGTGGCCCAGTTTGGATCAAGCGCCGCCGGGACGTGTATTGCGATACCGGCGGCGTGTTTTTCCAGGACAAAACCGTTTCCCTGAGCGGACGAAAACGTCCTGAAACAAGCGGCCGGGTATCCTTGTCGTCACCAAAACAGCGCATGTGGGACGGCCAAAATGCAATTCATCTTCGATCTGACTTGGATGCAGTCGTGCGGCAATTATCTCGCCGAAACAGGCCAGCAGGAAGCGCAGCCATGATCGCCGCCTCTGCGGCGATTCCAGCACTATTCAGCCTCGCAATCTTCGCAGCCCACGCCCTGGCTGCTTACCGGACGCGCTATTAACTCCGCTTCCGCGTGCGGCTTCCGAAGAGGTCGGAGCCCCAGAATGAGACGAGGACCAGCGCACAAGTCGCGAGGCCCAACAATGCCAGAATTGTTTCGAGCATCATCAAATCAACTCCCTCCTGTTGGGATTTTGCCATACGAACGCGCCGCAGTTGAGCGCGCTTAATCTGTGTGCCCGACGCCGCCGTGCGGCACATTAGAAGGATGCCCCCAGCTTCGGGCCAGGCATCAACCGTTGGGGCCGTCCTTGTCCTCTGCCGGGCATGCCCATCCGCATGGTGTCCCAGCATGCGCCGAAATAAAAATCTGATTCGAGCCGATGTCTGTATGGAACCCGACTGTGTGACATGGTTCCAGGCTCGATGGGACCCTAAGCAATCCAGGGAACGGAAAGTCCCGCAATCGCCGTCTCGCGTCGGGCGTACGGCTGAAGCTCGCTATTTCGGCGATCTCAAGCCGGGCGGTATCGCTTCGCTCCGCCCATCCTACGGAGTCACAGCCACGGCGCCGGCTTGTCCATCGCGATCAAATCCTCGACCTCGATGCGCGGGCGGACCACGGCGTACCGGTCGTCCTTGACGAGGACTTCCGGCACCAGCGCGCGCGTATTGTAGAAACCGGACTGCACCGCGCCATAGGCGCCGGCGGTCATGATCGCCAGCAGATCGCCGGCCTTGGGCTCGGGCAGGTTGCGGTCGAGCGCGAGATAGTCGCCGGTTTCGCACACGGGCCCGACGACGTCGGCGGTGATGGTTCGCACGCCCCTGGCGGCCTCGCGCACGGGGAGAATGTCGTGATGGGCTTCGTATAGCGTGGGGCGGATCAGGTCGTTCATCGCGGCGTCGATGATGACGAAGTTCTTGGCCTCGCCCGGCTTCACATAGATCACGCGCGAGACGAGGATGCCGGCATTGCCGACGATCATCCGTCCGGGCTCGAACGTCAGCGTGCAGCCGAGATTATGCGTCACCCGCTTGACCATGGCGGCATAGGCGGACGGCAGCGGCGGCGCTTCGCGGTCGGCGTGATAGGGAATGCCGAGCCCGCCGCCGAAATCGATATGCTCGATGGTGTGGCCGTCGGCGCGCAGCGTCTGCACAAAATCGGAAAGAATCCGGAACGCGGTTTCCATCTTGCTTAGATCAGTGATCTGGCTGCCGATATGCATGTCGGTGCCGGTTACCTCGATGCCCGGCAGCTTCGCCGCGAGGGCATAGACCTCGCGCGCCCGCTCGATGGGGATGCCGAACTTGTTTTCGGACTTGCCGGTGGCGATCTTGGCATGGGTGCCGGCATCGACGTCCGGATTGACCCGCAATGAAATCCGCGCGGTCTTGCCGGTCTCGACCGCGAGCTTCGACAGCAATTCCAGTTCGGGTTCGGACTCGACGTTGATGCAGAGAATGTCGGCGGCCAGCGCCGCGCGTAGTTCGGGCTCGGTCTTGCCGACGCCCGAGAAAAGAATCTTGCTCGGCGGAATCCCCGCGGCCAGCGCGCGCTTCAACTCGCCGCCCGACACCACGTCGGCCCCGGCGCCGAGCTTGGCCAGCGTGCGCAGCACCGACTGGTTGGAATTCGCCTTCATGGCGTAGCAGACCAGCGTCTTCTCGCCGGCAAAGGCCTCGGTAAAGACGCGGTAGTGGCGCTCCAGCGTCGCGGTCGAATAGCAGTAGAACGGCGTGCCGATGGCGTCCGCGAGTTCGGACAAGTTGACGGCCTCGGCGTGCAGCACGCCGTTGCGATAGTCGAAGTGATTCATGGCGCGCTCACAGCGTTTTCGAGCGAAGTGGACACCGGTTCGCGTCAAGAAAACGCGTCAAAACAAGACTCTAGTCCAGCAGCGGATCGAGAACGAATTTCTTCTTGCCGCCCTTGGGCGCGCTGGGCGCCGCTTCAGACCCATAGGTCGAGTTGAACACGCCGGGCTGCGCCGCGCGATCGGCCTCGGTATCCGACGTGGGTTGCGCCTGCGCGGCCGCGTTCGGCGGCAAATCGAGCCCGGCCTTGCGTCCGCAGCCCCCGAGCGCGAGCGCGGTCACGCTCAACAGGATGATGGCCCATCCCGACGATGACGGGCGGTAGTTACTGATCACGACGAAATCCCCAATGCGCGCCGCACCATACAAAGATTGCCTTGGTCTGGCGAGTGCCGATCGGCCACGGAAACCCAAGAAAAACCTAAGCAATTGCAGCGAAATTCTTTCCTCAGCCCAATTTTTGCTCTTTTTCCAGCCGCTTCAGCCAGGCCTTGGCCTGCGACAGCACGTTCTTCGGTGCGGTGCCGCCATAGCTGGTCCGGCTCTTGACGGAAGCCTCCACCGACAGCACGCGCAGCGCGTCCGCCGTGATCTCGGGCTCGACCTCCTGCATCGCCTTGAGCGGCAGTTCGTGCAGCGCCACGCCCTGCTTCGACGCGAGGCCGACGATTCGCCCGGTGACATGGTGGGCATCGCGGAACGGCATTTTCAGCGTCCGCACCAGCCAGTCGGCCAGGTCGGTAGCGGTGGCGTAGCCCTCGCCGGCGGCCGCCTTCATCCGCGCTTCGTCCGGCACCAGATCGATGACCATGCCGGTCATCGCCCGGATCGCGAGCGACAGCGCGGAAAACGCCTCCATCGCGCCCTGTTTGTCCTCCTGCATGTCCTTTTGATAAGCGAGCGGCAGCCCCTTCATTACGATCAGGAGACCGTTGAGTGCGCCGATCACCCGGCCGGTCTTGGCGCGCACCAGTTCGGCCGCGTCGGGGTTGCGCTTCTGGGGCATGATCGAGGAGCCGGTGGTGAACTTGTCACTGAGCCGCACGAGGCCGACCAGCGGCGAGGTCCAGATCACGATTTCCTCGGCAAACCGCGACATGTGCACGGCCGCGATCGAGGCCGCCGAGAGCGTTTCGAGCACGAAGTCGCGATCCGAGACCGCGTCCAGCGAATTGGCCATCGGCCGGTCGAAGCCGAGCGTTTTTGCGGTGGCGGCCCGGTCGATCGGAAACGAGGTTCCGGCCAGCGCCGCAGCGCCCAGCGGCGATTCGTTCAGCCGCTTGCGCGCATCGGCAAAACGGCCGCGGTCGCGCGCGGCCATCTCGACATAGGCGAGCAGATGATGGCCGAAGGTGACGGGCTGCGCGGTCTGCAGATGGGTGAAGCCCGGCATCACGGTCGCGGCATGTTCGAGCGCGCGGGCAGCCAGCGCATGCTGGAACGCGGCCAGCGCCGCATCTGTTACGTCGATCGTATCGCGGACATAGAGCCGGAAATCGGTCGCGACCTGGTCGTTGCGGGAGCGTGCGGTGTGCAGCCGTCCCGCGGCCGGCCCGATCAGTTCGGAAAGCCGGCTCTCGACATTCATATGGATGTCTTCGAGCGCGCGCTTGAAGTCGAAGGAGCCCTTGCCGATTTCTGACAAAATCGTGTCTAGACCCTTGCCGATATTTTTCGCATCAACAGCGGTGATAATGCCTTGCGTGGCCAGCATCGCGGCGTGGGCCTTGGACGCGGCGATGTCCTGGGCATACATGTGACGATCGACGTCGATCGAGACGTTGATTTCCTCCATGATCGCATCGGGACGCTCGGTGAACCGGCCGCCCCACATCTTGTTGCTCATGACTTCCCTGGCCCTGCCATCTAAATCGTCGAACCGGCTGCGAAACGCCGTGCCGGTTTCGGCCGTAACTCGACCGTAACCTTGGGCCCTGCATAGCCGTATCTGATACTGGATGACAAACGATATGCCCGAAATTTCCCCGCCCCGCCCGGCCGCGACGCGCCGGATCCCGCTCGCCATTGGCGCGGTGGCGGCCGCGGGCGTGATCGGATTAGGCGCGTTTTACGGGCTCGGTGGCTTCAAGCGCGGCACGGGCGGCGATCCGACCTGTGCGGGCGCCGTCGAGCTGGCCCGCAAGATCGCGCCGCTGGCGCATGGCGAGGTGGCCGCGCTGACCATGGCGACGGCGCCCTTGCGGCTGCCCGACCTCGCTTTTGAGGACGCCGAGGGCAAGCCCCGAAAGCTCTCGGAATGGCGTGGCAAGACGGTGCTGGTGAATCTCTGGGCCACCTGGTGCGTGCCCTGTCGCAAGGAAATGCCGGCGCTCGACAGCCTGCAGGCCAAGCTCGGGGGCAAGGATTTCGAGGTGGTCGCCGTTAATATCGACACCCGCGACCCCGATAAGCCCCGAAACTTCCTCAAAGAGGCCAATCTGACCCGGCTCAGCTATTTCGCTGACTCAAAAGCCAAGGTTTTTCAGGATCTTAAGAGCATAGGCAAGGCCCTGGGCATGCCGACCTCGGTGCTGGTCGACCGCCAGGGCTGCGAGATCGCCAACCTGGCCGGCCCCGCCGAATGGGCCAGCGAGGACGCGATCAAGCTGATCAAGGCGGCGATGGAGCCGATGAAGGCGGGGTCTTAGCAGTTCAGCGATAGGATCGGGTGGGCAAAGCGAAAGCGTGCCCTTGCACAACCCCTGTACGGGAATTTCAGGCCGCAATATTGAGGTTGCCGCCAACGCCGGGGGCGAGATTGGCCGTCGAGGGCGCGCCCAGCAGCGTCTGGACCGCGGCCTTCTCGGCATCCGCGTTCTGTTTGATGATCGAGGTCTGGATCTGCTGCTGCGTGCCCGCCGCCTTCATCGCGAGCATGCTCGAAACCATCGCCATCATATCCATACGCAGCACTCCTCAAGCCTGAGGGCACCCTACCCAGGCACCGGTTAACGAATTCTGGAGATAGGCCGGATCGGAAAAAAACCGGCAGCCACAACCCTCGGACGTCATGCGCGGGCTTGACCCGCGCATCCATCGCGCTTCCCAAGGAGCGTTTTCAAAAAAGATGGATTGCCGGGTCAAGCCCGGCAATGACGGAAAATCAGCGCGTCGGGACCGGCTTGTCACCGCGGTAGTCGTAGAAGCCGCGCTGCGTCTTGCGGCCGAGCCAGCCGGCCTCGACGTATTTCACGAGCAGCGGGCACGGCCGGTATTTCGAATCCGCCAGCCCCTCATGCAGCACCTGCATGATCGAAAGACACGTATCGAGACCGATGAAATCGGCGAGTTCCAAAGGCCCCATCGGGTGATGCGCGCCGAGCTTCATGGCGGCGTCGATCGCCTCGACGTTCCCGACGCCCTCATAGAGCGTGTAGATCGCCTCGTTGATCATCGGCAGCAGGATGCGGTTGACGATGAAGGCCGGAAAATCCTCCGATACCGCGATCTGCTTGCCGACCTTGCCGACAAATTCCTTTGCCGTTTCGAAGGTGGAATCGTCGGTGGCGATGCCGCGGATCAGTTCGACCAGTTCCATCGCCGGCACCGGATTCATGAAATGAATGCCGATGAAGCGCTCGGGACGGTCGGTCGAGGCGGCGAGCCGCGTGATCGAGATCGATGAGGAGTTGGTAGCGACGATCGCTTCCGGCTTCAGCACCACGCAGAGCTCGTGAAAGATCTTGCGCTTGACCTCTTCCTTTTCGACCGCGGTCTCGATCACGAGATCGCAGTCCGCCAAACCATCCAGCGTCTCGGTGGTGGTAATGCGGCCGAGCGCCTTTTTGCGCGCGTCCTCGGTAATAGTCTGCTTGGCGACCTGGCGCGACAGATGGCCGTTGATGGTCGCCATCGCCGACTTCAGCCGTTCATCGGACAGATCGTTGAGCACCACGTCGAAGCCGGCGAGCGCCGCCACATGCGCAATCCCGTTGCCCATCTGACCCGAGCCGATCACGCCGACCTTCTTGATTGTCACCGCCATCTTGTCATCCACCGGAACGGCGCGCACATCGCGCCTGTTCATCCCCTGGTCCTGGTCTTTGGCACGTTTTCTTCACGCGAAGGCCAAAATCCACTTCGCTTGAAAACGCTCTAGCATAAAACACCGGCCGGATGTTGCGCATCCGGCCGTCGTTTATCGCTGTGGTTACTTTCCGAGCTTGCCGAGCGCTTCGGTCAGTTCAGGAACCGCCTGATAGAGGTCCGCCACCAGGCCATAATCGGCAACCTGGAAGATCGGCGCGTCTTCATCCTTGTTGATCGCAACGATCACCTTGGAATCCTTCATGCCGGCGAGATGCTGGATCGCGCCGGAGATACCGATGGCGACATATAGTTCCGGGGCCACTACCTTGCCGGTCTGGCCGACCTGCCAGTCGTTGGGCGCATAGCCGGCATCGACCGCGGCGCGAGAGGCGCCGACGCCCGCACCCAGCTTGTCGGCGAGCGGCTCGATATATTTGGCAAAGTTCTCGCGGCTCTGCATGGCGCGGCCGCCCGAGACGATGATCTTGGCCGACGTCAGTTCCGGACGGTCGCTTTTTGCCACTTCCTCACCGACGAAGCTGGATAGGCCCGGATCGGCCGCAGCCGTGGCGTTCTCCACCGGCGCACTGCCGCCGTCACCCGCCGCGGCAAAGGTCGAGGTCCGCACCGTGATGACCTTTTTGGCGTCCTTGGACTTCACCGTCTGGATCGCGTTGCCGGCATAGATCGGCCGCTCGAACGTGTCTGATGAAACCACCTTGATGATCTCGGACACCTGCATCACGTCGAGCAGGGCTGCGACGCGCGGCATCACGTTCTTGAAGCGCGAGGTCGCGGGCGCGACGAAGGCGTCGTAGGAAGGCGCCAGCGACACGATCAGCGCGGCCAGCGGCTCGGCGAGATCGTGGGCATAGGCGGCGTTGTCGGCGAGCAGCACCTTCGTGACGCCGGCAAGCTTGGCTGCGGCATCGGCCGCCGCCTTGGCGTTCTCGCCGGCGACCAGCACGTGGACATCGGCGCCGAGCGCAGCCGCTGCCGTCAACGTCTTGTTGGTCGCGTCCTTGATCGACGCGTTGTCGTGTTCGGCAATCAATAGCGTCGTCATCAGAGAACCCCGGCTTCGGTCTTGAGTTTCGTTACCAGCTCAGCGACGTCCTTGACCTTGACGCCGCCCTTGCGGCCCGGCGGTTCCGCGGTCTTCAGCACTTCGAGATGCGGTGTGAGATCGACGCCGTAGTCGGACGCGCTCTTGTCGTCGATCGGCTTCTTCTTCGCCTTCATGATGTTGGGCAGCGAGGCATAGCGCGGCTCGTTCAGCCGCAAATCGGTGGTGACGATCGCCGGTCCCTTCAGTTTCACGGTCTGCAGGCCGCCGTCGACCTCGCGGGTAACCTTGAAGTCGGCGTCTTCGACTTCGAGCTTGGAGGCGAAGGTCGCCTGCGACCATCCGAGCAGGGCAGCCAGCATCTGGCCGGTCTGGTTCGAATCGTCGTCGATCGCCTGCTTGCCGAGAATGATCAGGCCGGGCTTTTCCGCTTCCGCCACGGCTTTCAGAATCTTGGCGACCGCCAAGGGCTCCACATTGCCTTCGGCCTTGACGAGGATGCCGCGGTCGGCGCCCATGGCCAGACCGGTCCGGATCGTCTCCGAGGCCTGCGCCGGGCCGATCGACACCACCACCACTTCGGTCGCCTTGCCGGCTTCCTTCAGGCGCAGCGCTTCCTCGACGGCGATTTCGTCGAACGGATTCATCGACATCTTCACGTTGGCCAGTTCCACGCCGGTTCCGTCGCTCTTGACGCGGACCTTGACGTTGTAATCGACCACCCGCTTTACCGGCACAAGAACCTTCATCGATCCTCTTTCGCTTGAATTCTGGGTTTAATTGGCTTGGTATTAGCTCGTTATGGCTTGGGCGCGGAACCTAAAGGTCCCGCTATCGGCGGTCAACGCGCGAAAGCCAAAAATCAGCCCCGGATAAGGCCTACCTTAACGGTTCTGACCCGGCACCCACAACACGTCTCCGGCCCCATTATCGTTCATGGCGCGGCTGGCGACGAACAGAAAATCCGACAGCCGGTTCATATATTGAATGGCGGCCTCGCTGACCGGCTCCTTGGGGTTGGCGGCGAGTTCCACCATGATCCGTTCCGCCCTGCGGCATATGGTGCGGGCGAGATGCAGGTATGCGGCAGCCGGGGTGCCGCCCGGCAGGACGAATGAGGTCAGCGGCGCAAGATGCTCGTTCAGGCTGTCGATGTCGCGTTCGAGCCGTTCGACCTGGCTCGACAGCATCCGCAGGCGCTCGGCCTTGCCGTCGCGCTGGGGCACCGCGAGGTCGGCGCCAAGATCGAACAAATCGTTCTGGATCCGGCCCAGCATCGCGTCGAGTTCGCGCGCCTCGCCGAGGTGCAGCCGCACCACGCCGATCGCGGCGTTGGTTTCATCCACCGTGCCATAGGCCGCGATGCGCAGATCGTATTTGGGGCGGCGTTCGCCGTTGCCGAGCGCCGTGGTGCCGTCATCGCCGGTCCTGGTGTAGATGCGGTTGAGTACGACCATTGGCGCTTCCCTTTTCCTGCCCTTATTTTCCCATCGCCCAGACCGTGACCATCACGATGATGATGGCGATGAATTGCAGCAGCACCCGAAGCCGCATCAGGTTCTGCGAGCGGTTCGGCGAGCCGCCCCGCATCATGTTGACGAGGCCGAGCAGCAGCACGATAGCCACGGCCGCAACCGCGATCGGAAGGACGATCGAACTCAGAAAGGATGCCATAGGCGCTACATAACACCGGCAAGCGCCGACTTCCACACGTTCACAATCCCTCACACAATCTCGCGCAACCGCTCGACGATCTGGCCTTTAATCCAATATTATCAGAAGCTGGCCCAAGTTTAGGACCGGACCTCCGTACCCTGGCCGAGGTGAGATGTGAGGCTCATTCGCTACGTCTACCTCGTCGTGATGGAGGCGTTCTATACGTTCCTCGCCGATGACGGCTGGGCGATCGCGAGCCACATCGCGCTGTCGACGCTGATGGCGCTGTTCCCGTTCCTGATCGTGCTGACGTCGCTGGCCGGCTTTTTCGGCTCCAAGGAGCTCGCCGACGGCGCGGTGGGGCTGTTGATGCAGACCTGGCCGCAACAGGTCGCGGACGCGCTGTCAGGCGAAATCCACGATGTGCTGACCACGACGCGGGGCGACATCCTGACCGTCGGCGCGGTGCTGGCGGTCTATTTCGCCTCCAACGGCGTCGAGGCGCTGCGGGTCGCGCTGAACCGCGCCTATTCGGTGGTCGAACCGCGGGCGTGGTACTGGCTGCGGCTGGAATCGATCGGCTATACCCTGGTCGCCGCCTTTACGTCGCTCGCCATGGCGTTCCTGATCGTGCTCGGCCCGCTGATCCTGGAAACGGCGCGCCGCCACATTCCGTTCTTCGTCGAGAACAACGAAAACTTTCTGTTTTTCGCCCGCTACGGCATCACGATCACGGCGATGATTGTGGCGCTGTTCGTCCTGCATGCCTGGCTGCCCTGCGGCCGGCGAAGCTTTCTGCAGATCCTCCCGGGCATCGTCTTTACAATGGTGGCGTCGCTGATCTCGGGCATCGTTTTCGGCCAGTATCTGGCGCGCTTCGCCAGCAACTACGTAACGATGTATGCGGGGCTTGCCTCGGTCATCATCGCGCTGGTGTTTCTGTATTTCATTGCGGCGATTTTCGTTTACGGCGGCGAACTGAATGCGGCCATCATGAAGTCGCATTTGCCGAAGGGGATGTCGCTTCATGCAGCGCAGTCGCGAGGGCGCGCGGAGACACAGGCTTGACCAGAAAGATATCGGCGCCGGCGGCGCGTGATGCCGCCTCGTCCTCGCTGCGGCCGGATATGCCGATAATCGGAATCCGCCCGAGCGGCGACTGAAGCGCACGAATGCGCCTGATCGCCTCGACGCCGTTGATGCCGGGCAGGATCATGTCCATCAGCACCGCATCGAATGCGCCCTGCGCAAGCCGCTCGGGCGCCGCCTCGCCCTGGCCGATGAACTCGGCCTGGTGACCGAGTTCGGTCAGGATCGCGTTGAGCACGACGCGGCCGAACGGATTGTCCTCGACACTGAGCAGGCGCAACGATCGCTGTGAACTGATCGACACCTCGCCATCGGCGCCGGACGCCGCCGTTACCGCGTCATTTGCCGATGACATCACGACATTGAAGGTAAAGGTGGCGCCGCCGCCACGGCGTTGCGTCACGGTGACGTCGCCGCCCATGGCGCGCGCCAGTTGCTTGACCGACGACAATCCGAGACCGGCGCCGCCGAAGCGCGATGCAATGGAGACATTGGCCTGCGAAAACGGCCGGAACAGCCGTTTGACCTCGCCCAGCGTGAGGCCGATCCCGCTGTCGGAGACCTCGAATGCAACGGCGACCTTGCCTTTCGGGCTGCGCAGGGGCGCAACCTGGAGGGCGACGCTGCCTTGTTCGGTGAATTTCACGGCGTTGTCGATCAGGTTCTCCACCGCGGCGCGCAGGCGGACGGGATCGCCGATCGCAAATGCAGGGAGTTTTTCGGAAATGACGACCGACGATTGTAGGCCCTTGGCCGCCGCACGCCCGGTCAACGAATCGCCGGCATTGCGGGCGAGCGTGCGCAGGTCGAAGAAATCCCGCCGCACCTCGAGCCCGGGACCGCCGCTGCGCGCCGCATCGACGAACAGGGTCGCAAGACTAGCCAGATGTTCCGCCCCCGCCTTGATGGTGTCGACCCAGCGCCGTTCGCGCTCGTCGAGATCGGAGGTCGCGAGCAGATTGCTGATCGCCAGAATGCCTGTAAGCGGCGTGCGGACCTCGTGCGCAAACGCCGCCAGCGCGGTCTCGACCATGCCGGAGACGGCAACGGCGGATTTGCGGATACCGCGCACTTTTGCCGCGGCCCTGGATACGCGCTTTTTCGCTGGCCGCTTCTTGACTGGTCGTGTGATGCGCCGTGAGCGCCGCTTCGCCGCCATGTTCCCCCTTCCTCTGCCGCAACCAGCATGACACGCGATGGCGGCCGATGTCACGGAGACGTTTTCAACAACCCCCAGTAGTATTGCGGAAGTCGTCGGGCAGGCCGACGAGGCCGCGAATGTCCGCAGGCGTGGCGCCTTGCCGGCGCAATTCGCGCAACGCCGTGGCTTGCGTCGATTTCGAGAGCTTGTGTCCCGACGTATCTTCAATGAGCCGGTGATGCCGATAGACCGGTTGCGGGATGCCGAGCAGTTGCTGCAACAGCAGGTGCACGCTCGTCGACCAGAACAGGTCCCTGCCCCGCACCACGTCGGTCACGCCCTGCAGGGCGTCGTCGATCACAACGGACAGATGATAGCTGGTTGGCGTCTCCTTGCGCGCCAGGATGACGTCGCCCCAGGCTTCGGGCTGAGCGCGCACGACGCCGCTCTCGCCGCCGGGACCTGCGCCATCCTCGTGCCAGGCCAGTTCCTTCGTGCGCGCGAGCGCGGCCTGCATATCGAGCCGCAGCGCGTAAGGCGCGCCTTGCGCGATCAACTGCCGGCGTTGGTCCGGCGACAGCAATTTTGCTGTTCCCGGATAGAGCGGCGCGCCGTCGGGATCGCGTGGCCAGGGCGCGCAGGCCTCGCGCTGCGCAACCAGACGGGCGATTTCCGCGCGGCTCTCGAAGCTCGGATAGATCAGGCCCAGGCCTGCCAACCTTTCGACCACCTCCCGATAGCGGGCAAAATGCTCCGATTGCCGCCGCACCGGCGTTTCCCAGCGAATCCCCAGCCAAGCGAGGTCCTCGTAGATCGCCGCCTCGAATTTGGGCCGGCACCTGGTCGCGTCGATGTCCTCGATCCGCAGGAGGAACCGGCCGCCGGCTCGACGCGCGAGGTCGAAATTCAGCAGCGCCGAATAGGCGTGACCGAGATGGAGGTAGCCGTTCGGGCTTGGTGCAAATCGGAAAACGGGTGGCGGCATTGATCTCTTTCACGGGACATGATGGTTTTAAGGGGCAATGACCATCCACCTCAACAGCCAGTCCGACCTCGAGGACGCCGTCCTCGCACTCGTCAAGCAGGACGCGCGGCTCAAGCCGATCCTTGAATTGACCGGCATGCCGGCGCTGCGGCAGCGCGAGCCGGGATTTGCCGGGCTGGCTGCGATCGTCTGCGGGCAGCAATTGTCCACCGCAAGCGCCGGCGCGATCTGGGCGCGGCTGGTGGCCGCGTTCGACCCGTTCGACCATGATTCCATCCGCAAGGCCCGCGCCGACCGTCTCGGCCGGCTCGGGCTTTCGGCCGCCAAGATCAAGACGCTGAAGAATATCGCGCGTGAACTTGCCGCCGAGCGGCTGAACCTCGAGGTGCTGGCGGAAGAGGACGCCGATGCGGCGCATCATACGCTGACGGCGCTGCACGGCATCGGCCCGTGGACCGCCGACGTCTATCTGCTGTTCTGTCTCGGCCATGGCGACGCCTGGCCGGCGGGCGATATCGCCATACAGGAAGCGATCAAGATCGGCCTCGGCCTGCAGGCGCGCCCGACCGCCAAGCAGATGGCGCCGCTGGCGGAACCATGGCGTCCGCTGCGCGGCGCCGCGGCGCATCTGTGGTGGAGCTATTATCGCGTGCTGAAGAAGCGCGAAGGCGTGCTCGCAGATAAACTCATCCCCGCAGCCGTACCCGATCCTCCTGCGCGGAAGCCGTGACGAAATCGATCACGGCGCGCACCGCCGGAAGTTCCACCAGATCGGGGTGCGCGAGCAGCCAGAGATCGGCCACGCTGGCAAGCTTCTGTGGCGCGACTCGGACGAGATCCGGATAGGCGGCCGCGACAAAACAGGACAGCGTTGAAATACCGAGGCCCGCGCGCGCCGCGGCGAGCATGTCGCCCTGCGACGAGCATCGCATCACCATCGATCCCTGCCGCGTGATCGCGTCGCTCCAGCGCGCCAGACGTTCGTTCGACAACCGGTCGGCGAAGCCGATGACGCTGTGGCCTTTCCATTCGTCCCGCCGTTCGGGAAGGCGCCGCCGCGCGGCATAGTCGCGCGAGGCGTAGAAGCCGGTGCCGAGGCGGCCGATCTTGCGCCCGATCAAATTCTCTTCGCCGCTGTCCACTGGCCTCAGCACGACATCGGCCTCGCGGCGCCGCACGCTGGCCGGATACGGATGGGTGATGATCTCAAGCTGGATATGGTCATGCGCGCGCAGGAACGGACCGAGCCGTGGCATCAGCCAGTGTGAGGCGAGCGTCGAACCAATCGACAGCTTGGCCACGCCGCGCGCCTGCGCGCCGGTCGCCGACACCGCGGCTTCCGCACGCAACGCCGCCGCCGCCATCGCATCGACATGCTCGCGAAATTTCTGTCCGTGCGAGGTCAGTGAAAGACCTTCGTTGGACCGGGCGAACAGGGGAATGCCGAGCTGGCCTTCCAGTTCGGCGATCTTGCGTCCGACCGTCGGATGGCTGGAGCGCAACCGGCGCGCGGCCGCCGCGAAGCTGCGGGTCTCGGCCACCGCGACGAAGGTCTTGCACAGGTCCCAGTCCATCGGCGCCTCCCCGCTCTGTTCATTCCTGATTGATTGTCCGTTCAATATTGAACGGACGGCGCATCCCGTCCAGCCCTACAATGGGCCCCAACAAGTAGCGCGCGGCCAGCGCCTCCGCCCGGCCCGACGCTTTCAAATCAACATCAACAGACGCATCCCGGCACCGCCGGCCTTGCGTTGCAAAGGGAGAGACCGAATGCCGTTGCCTGCTTCGCTTGCCAATTCGCTCGAGCTGCCCGTGGTCGGTTCGCCGCTGTTTATCGTGTCCGGACCGGAGCTCGTTATCGCCCAGTGCAAGGCCGGCATCGTCGGTTCCTTTCCGGCGCTGAACGCCCGTCCCGTCGAAAAACTCGGCGAGTGGCTGACGCGGATCGACAACGAACTCGGCGAATACAAGGCGCTGCATCCGGAGAAGAAGGTCGCGCCCTATGCAGTCAACCAGATCTGCCACGCCTCCAACGACCGGCTGATGAAGGACATGGAGACCTGCGTGAAACACAAGGTCCCGATCATCATCACCTCGCTGCGCCCGCCGATCGAAATCGTCGAGGCCGCGCATTCCTATGGCGGCGTGGTGTTCCATGACGTGATCAACGTCAAGCATGCACGGAAAGCGGCAGAACATGGCGTCGATGGCCTCATTCTGGTCTGCGCCGGCGCCGGCGGCCATGCCGGCACGCTGTCGCCGTTCGCGCTGCTGCGCGAGGTCAAGCAGTGGTTCAAGGGCACCGTGCTGCTGTCCGGCGCGATCTCCGACGGCTGGGGTATCGCGTCGGCGCTCGCGCTCGGGGCGGATGCGGCCTACATGGGCACGCGCTTCATCGCGACGGCGGAAGCCAATGCCGATCCGGCCTACAAGGCCGCGCTGGTCGAGCATGCCGCGCACGATATCGTCTATTCGAACCTGTTCACCGGCGTGCACGGCAACTATCTCGGCCCCTCGATCGTGGCCGCGGGGCTCGATCCCGCCAATCTGCCGCAAAGCGACAAGACAAAGATGAATTTCGGCTCCGGCGGCAACACCAAGGCCAAGGCCTGGCGCGACATCTGGGGCTCCGGCCAGGGCATCGGCCAGATCGCCGACGCACCGCCGGTCGCCGAACTGGTGGAGCGGCTGAAGGCCGAATTCACTGAGGCTCGCAGCGACTTTCTAAACCGAGCGCGCGCCTAAGACGCGCCAATCAAATAAAACAAGATAGAGGGATGGGAATAATGAGAGTATCGCGAGCTGTATTGACGATCGCATTCGCTTTGCTCGGAAGCGCCGCGGCTGTCGGCGACGACGCCAAGGAGGAAATCCGCATCGGGCAGACGCTGCCCTATAGCGGCCCGGCATCCGGCTTCGGCATTATCGGCCGGGCGCAGGAGGCCTATTTCGAGAAGATCAACGCCGAGGGCGGCATCAACGGCCGCAAGATCAAGTTCATCAGCCTCGACGACGCCTACTCCCCGCCCAAGACGGTCGAGCAGACGCGAAAACTCGTCGAGCAGGAAGAAGTGCTGTTGATGTTCGGTTCGCTCGGGACCGCCACCAACAACGCGGTGCATCGCTACCTCAACGGCAAGAAGGTGCCGCAGCTCTTCGTGCTGAGCGGCGCGACCAAATGGGCCGACCCGAAAAATTTCCGCTGGACCATGCCGGGAATGGCAGCTTACCAGTCCGAAGGCGTCGTCTATGCCAAGCATATCCTGCGGACCAAGCCTGACGCCAAAATCGCCATCCTTTCGCAGAACGACGATTTCGGCCGCGATTACGTCGCCGGCTTCAAGCGCGCGCTGGGCGACAAGGCCGCGAGCATGATCGTCTCGGAAGCGAGCTACGAGACCAGCGCGCCGACCATCAGTTCGCAGCTTGCGACGCTGAAGGCCTCAGGCGCCAACGTGATGTTCGGCGTCGTGCTCGGCAAATTCACCTCGCAGATGATCAAGGGAGTTGCCGAGATCAACTGGAAGCCGGACCTGTTCTTCGTGCCGACCTCGGCGTCATCGATCTCGTTCCTGGAACCGGCCGGCCTCGACAACGCCGTCGGCCTGATCTCATCCAGCAACGTGAAGGACACGTTGGACGCGCAATGGGCCAATGATCCCGGCGTGAAGGAATATTTCGCCTTCATGAAGCAGTATCTGCCGAATGCGGATTTGACCAATTCGAACTACGCGGCAGGCTATCATTATGCCAATCTCATGGTGAAGGTGCTGATGGCATGCAAGGACGATCTCGGCCGCGAGAACATCATGAAACAGGCGGCGTCGCTGCGCGAGCTGCCGCTGCCGCTGTTGTTGCCGGGCATCACGGTATCGACCGATGCCGACGACTATCTGCCGTTCCAGCAATTGCGGCTGCGCCGCTTCGACGGCAAAAGCTGGATCGGCTTCGACGACATTCTGGATGATGGCTAAGGCCAAGGGCTTTGGCCGGCCAAGGAGGATAATTTGACATCGATCATCAGCGGCGAACGCCAGATCAGCTATCCCGAGATCCACGCCCGCATCGCGCGGGCGGCGGCGGGATTCAAGGCGCTGGGGCTCGGTGGCGGCACACCCGTCGGCATGATGCTGCGCAACGATTTTGCGTTCTTCGAAGCATCGAGCGCGGCGGCGGCGCTGGGCAGCCCGGTGGTGCCGATCAACTGGCATCTGAAGGCCGAGGAGGTCGCTTACATCCTGGCCGACAGCGGCGCGAAAATCCTCGTCTGCCATGCTGATTTGCTGCCGCAGATCAAAGGCGGCCTGCCCGCCGACGTGCGGTTGCTGGTGGTGACGACGCCGCCGGAAATCGCCGCGGCGTTCAACGTTGCGCCGTCGCTGACGCAAGTGCCCGACGGCATGACGGATTGGGACCGCTGGCGCGACACGCATGCGGCATCGCAGGACGCCCCGATCGGCAGCGCGCCGATGTTCTATACGTCGGGGACGACCGGCCTGCCCAAGGGCGTGCGCCGCAAGCCGATGAAGCCGGAACAAGTTGCGGCCTCGGCCCGCGTCGGCGGCATCGCCTATGGCGTTAAACCGAACGAGGATCAGGTCATCCTGATGAACGGCCCGATGTACCATTCGGCGCCGAACTCCTACGGCATGCTGGCGTTCCGCAGCGGCTGCAAGATCGTGCTCGAGCCCCGCTTCGATCCTGAGGACATGCTGCAACTGATCGAGCGTCATCGTGTCACCCACATGCACATGGTGCCGACGATGTTCGTGCGACTGCTCCGGCTGCCGGATGAAATCAAGCGGCGTTACGACCTGTCGTCGCTGCGCTTCATCGTGCATGGCGCCGCACCCTGCCCGCCGCAGGTCAAGCGCGCCATGATCGAGTGGTGGGGCCCGGTCATCAACGAATACTTCGGCTCCACCGAAACCGGCATTCCGGTATGGCACTCGGCCAAAGAGGCGCTGGCAAAACCCGGCACCGTCGGCCGCGCCATCGAAGGCGGCATTATCAAAATCTTCCGTCCCGATGGCGAATTGTGCGACGTCAACGAGCCCGGCGAAATCTTCATGCGACAGGTTTCGGTGCCGGATTTCGATTATCACGGCAAGGCCGAGGCGCGCGCCGAGGCCGGACGCGAGGGCCTGGTCAGCGTCGGCGACGTCGGCTACCTCGACGAAGACGGCTATCTGTTCCTGTGCGATCGCAAGCGCGACATGGTGATCTCTGGTGGCGTCAACATCTATCCGGCGGAGATCGAGAACGCGCTGATCGGCATGGATGGCGTGCGCGACTGCGCGGTGTTCGGTATCCCCGATGACGAATTCGGCGAGCGGCTGTTCGCGTGCATCGAGCCGGAAGCGAATGCCGCGCTGTCATCGGCCGCAGTGCAGGAATTTCTGCGCGGACGCCTCGCCAATTTCAAGGTGCCAAAGGACATCCAGTTCATGGACGCGATGCCGCGCGAAGCCACCGGCAAGATCTTCAAGCGCAAGCTGCGCGATCTGTATACCGAAGGCAAGCTGCGCGCGATGGCGTGAGCCGGCTCCTTCCGCACCCTCCGCGTCATGGCCGGGCTTGTCCCGGCCATCCACGTCTTCGTAGCGGTGCAAAAGCAAGTCGTGGATGCCCGGGCCAAGCCCGGGCATGACGAAGATCGGAACTGGCGGCCTGCGCACGCGACCGCTGACGCAAATCGAACAGCGTTTTAAACATCATTGCTGTTGCAAAACGGTCATCGGACGGCGCAAAGATCGCTGCACGTGAAACGCAGGGATCGAAACCATGCAAGCCACCGAGTTCGTCGTCGCCCGCAACGATCTGCAGCAATGCAAAGTGATCGAGACGCGACTGCCCGACGCGGCCGCACTGCCCGATGACGCGCTGCTGGTGAAGGTCACGCGCTTCGCCTTCACCGCCAACAACATTACCTATGCCGTGCTCGGCGAGCGTCTGAAGTATTGGCAACTGTTTCCGGCGCCGGACGGTTTCGGCAACGTTCCGGTATGGGGATTTGGCGAGGTGATGGCCTCGAAGCATCCCGCGATCGCCGCAGGCGAAACCCTGTTCGGCTATTTCCCGATGGCGACGCATCTCGTCATCGAGGCCGCCGACGTCTCCAAGCGCGGCCTGCGCGATGCCGCCGCGCACCGGCAGGGCGTGGCGCCGGTCTATAATGCGTATACGCGGGTCAGCGGCGATCCGGCGTTTGCGGGCAAGCAGGGCGACTATCAGGCGCTGCTGCGGCCGCTGTTCATGCTGTCGTTCCTGGTCGATGACTTTCTCGCCGAAAACGAATTTTACGGCGCGAAAAGCGTGATGCTGTCCTCGGCATCCAGCAAGACCGCGTACGGGCTTGCGCATCTCCTGCATGCGAGGAGCAACGGCATCAAGGTGATCGGCTTGACCTCGGCGGGCAACACGTCTTTCGTCAAATCGCTCGGCTGCTACGACGAGGTCGTGACCTATGACAACGTCACCTCGCTGCCGACGAATTCCGCGGTCGCCTATGTCGATATGGCCGGCAACAGCCCGTTGCGCGCGACGTTGCACGGGCACTTCGGCGAGCAAATGAAATACAGTGGAATCATCGGGCTCACGCATCGAAAATCGTCGCGCGATGAACGGGCGCAGGTACTTCCGGGCGCCAAGCCACAATTTTTCTTCGCGCCGGACCAAATCCGCAAGCGCACCAAGGAATGGGGACCGGCCGGCTTCAGCCAGCAGTGGGGCGCCGCGTGGTCCGGCTTCGCGCCAAACCTCGATCGATGGACGAGGGTGATCCGGAACCACGGGCCTGCGGCCGTGCAACGCGCCTATCTCGACACCCTCAACGGCCGCGTCCCGCCGGACCAGGGGCTGATCCTGTCGCTCTAGCGGCATGACCGATATCTCCTCACGCCCTTTCTGCGCCATCCCGAATAGGTATAGGCTCCGCAGGATAAGGAAACGCCGCAAAGACGGCTGGTGATGGGAAACGCCCATGCTCGACAGGACGGACGACAGTTCGGTAGCCGCCGACAATTGGCTCGCGCAATTCGAGGAGGCGCTCGGAAAACCCGATAGCGCCCTGCTGAAGGCCCTGTTCCACCCCGACAGCTACTGGCGCGACGTGCTGGCGCTGAGCTGGAACATCCAGACGCTCAATGGCGCCGACGCGATCCTGAAAGCGCTGCCGCCGCTGGCCCGCAGCGCAGCGCCGAGCGGCTTTGCGATCGATCCCAATCGCGCAGCGCCGCGCAAGGTGACGCGCGCCGGCACCCGCGCGATCGAAGCGATCTTCAGGTTCGAAACCAAAGTCGGGCGCGGCAGCGGCATCATCCGCCTGATCCCCGATGTGGACGATGGCAACCGGCTGAAAGCCTGGACGCTCTTGACCGAACTTGGCGAGCTCAAAGGCTTTGAGGAACAGCTTGGCGTCAACCGGCCGCGCGGCAACGCCTATTCACGGGACTTTCGCGGGCCGAACTGGCTCGACCAGCGCAAGGAATCGGCCGGCTATGCCGACCACGATCCGACCGTCCTCGTCATCGGCGGCGGCCAATCCGGCCTCTCCATCGCCGCCCGCCTGAAGCAACTGAATGTCGACACGCTGATCGTCGATCGCGAAAAACGCATCGGCGACAACTGGCGCAAGCGCTACCACGCGCTGACGCTGCATAATCAAGTGCAGGTCAACCACCTGCCCTACCTGCACTTCCCGCCGAACTGGCCGACCTATATCCCGAAGGACAAGCTCGCCAACTGGTTCGAGGCCTATGTCGAGGCCATGGAGCTGAATTTCTGGACCAAGACCGAGTTCGAGGGCGGCAGCTATGACGAGCAGCAAGGCCGCTGGACGGTGACGCTGCGTTGCGCCGATGGCTCCAAGCGCACCATGCACCCGCGCCACGTCGTGCTGGCGACCGGCGTCAGCGGCATTCCAAGCGTACCTGATATCGCTGGCCTGAAGGACTTTGCCGGCAAGGTGATGCATTCCAGCCAGTATGACGACGGCGAGAGCTGGAAGGGCAAGCGCGCCATCGTGATCGGCACCGGCAACAGCGGCCACGACATCGCCCAGGACCTGCATTCCAGCGGAGCCGACGTCACCCTGTTCCAGCGCTCGTCGACGCTGATCGTCAGCATCGAGCCGTCGGCACAACTGGTGTACGCGCCCTATAACGAGGGCACGCTCGAGGATAACGACTTGATCACGACCTCGATGCCGCTCAAGCTGGCGCGGAAGAGCCACGCGCTGACGGCAGAAAAATCGAAGGCGCTCGACCAGGAATTGCTCGACGGCCTCGCACGCGTCGGCTTCAAGCTCGATTTCGGCGAAGACAACACCGGCTGGCAGTTCAAGTATCTCACCCGCGGCGGCGGCTACTATTTCAACGTCGGCTGCTCCGACCTGATCGTCAAAGGCGACATCGCGCTCAGGCAATTCGCCGATCTCGAAACGTTCACGGCCGAAGGCGCTGACATGAAAAGCGGCGAGACTGTTGCCGCCGACCTCGTCGTGCTGGCAACCGGCTACAGGCGCCAGGAAGAGCTGGTGCGAAAGCTGTTCGGCGCCGACGTAGAAAAGCGCGTCGGCACGATCTGGGGTTTTGGCGAGGAGCAGGAACTGCGCAACATGTACACGCGCACCGGCCAGCCCGGCCTGTGGCTGATCGCTGGCGGCCTCGCGCAATGCCGCATTGGCTCGAAGCATCTTTCGCTGCAGATCAAGGCGATCGAGGAAGGCTTGTTGCAGCGCTGACGCCAGCGCTGCCGCTCACCATTCGCCGTGATCGAGGATTTGCCGGGCAAGGAAGGATTCCGCTCGCCGCCAGGCCGCATCGTCGTCGCCGCGGAAGCTGATATAGCGATCGAACACGACTTTCCGCGCTTTCACGTCGATGACGTCGAATTTGGCCTGCTGTATCAGCGTGCTCATCTTGTGAAAGCGGCCAATCAATAGATGGGTGGCGCCAGCCTCCTTCGCCTTGCTCAACAGTTGACTGTCACCGATGTCGCCCACCGAGCAGGCGTTTGGCGGACATTCAAGCGCTGCATTCGCTATCTTTCCGCTCGCTACCATATCGCTGCGCAACGCGGCTTCGAATTCACGCAGCCGCCGGCGATGGTCGGCGCTTTGATCGATCACCTCACCCGAGGTGTCGACATAGTGGATTTCGGCGACGGCGAAGATGAGTTGCTTGTCCTGCGCCTGCACCAGCAGACGGTTCTCGATCAGCCACCGCGCCCCGCGGCTCCAGGCCACGTTGGCGCCCATGCGCAGGTCGGTCTGGCCGATCGCGACGATCGTCCCGGATCGTGCGTCGCGAAGTTTGTAGGTCACCGTGTATTCTGTTCGGGTAATGCGCGTGACGATCCCGATCATCGACTGATCTGCATCGAGGCCGGCAGCGATCCTGGCTTCGCAGCCGTCGCAATCCCGCAGCTTGCCAGCTTTCGCCGCCTGGTCGTTCACCGCGCTGACGTCGACCAACTGGTAGCGCCCGGATGCCGCGATCAGCCGACGGCCTTCCTCGGTCGACAGCCGCAATTGCTCGCGGTCGATGTCATCAGGGGGCACGTAGGCGGCCCCGGCGCTGAAATCCTCCAGCTCGAACGGAAACACCGCAATTTTGATCGGAGACGGTGGGACCGTCTCGGCGGTCGCAGCCGCCGATAGCGCTGCAAGCACCATTGCCGGAGCGAGGATAAGGGCGATGTAGCGCATGGAACACCTCGAAACTGCCAAGTCGGAGCTGTCTTACTCGTTGCAAGTTCGCCCGATCTGCTGCCCCGCCCGAAACGGCAGCTTTCCCTGGATTGGCCGGGTGAAATACCCGATCTTGTCCCTGCCCCTCTTGCCCCGCTTTCTTCCCGGCGAAATTTGCCTCTATAGTCGAAGCCATTGGCAGGAAGCTTGGGGAGGAAGCTTGCGACAGGCATCCAACTCCGTGGCGAGCCGCCCGCCCGCTATCGATCTGAAGCTGCGGCTGGCGTTACGCGTCGCGGCGCTCGCGGCCATTTGCTTCATCGCAGTCGCGGCCTACGCCCTGTTTGACAGCGACCGTGTCGCGAAGGCCAAGGCGAGCCGTATCGCCGAGATCGTGGCCCGGGATATTTCGTTGCAGCTATCGCAGGCGCGGTGGCTCTCCGTGTCCATCAACGCAACTCCGGATCTGCAGGGGATCGCAGCGCTGATGGAGCCGGGCCTCTGCATCGCCTACCGCGACAACGCCGGCGCGTTTCGCCAAGGCGTCTGCAGCGGGGCGCCCGCCGACGAAACCGCCGCGCCCGAAATCTTCGCATCGCTCTATCGCGCCATCTTTCGTCCGGGTGAGCCGATCTCGATGCCGGTTCTCGTGGCGGGCAGCGCCCGCGGCGTCGCGGTTGCCACCTTCGACCCCGCCGCCCAGATCGGCCAGAGTTGGCGCGAGGCGAGCCGGCTGCTCTCCATCATGGCGTTCGCGCTGGCGGGGCTTTGCGTTGCGGTCTATGCCGCGCTGGCGCGCGCGCTGCGGCCGACCCGGGCCATTGGCGCCGGGCTGAACCGGCTTGCGGCGAACGATCTTTCCGCACGCCTGCCCCGTTTCGATCTCGCGGAATTGTCTGTCATCTCCGGCGTCTTCAACACCCTTGCAGAGCGGCTGCAGACCACGCTTGCCGAACGCAACGCCTTGACGCGAAAGCTGATCGAAGTGCAGGACGAGGAGCGGCGCCATCTTGCCCGCGAGTTGCACGACGAATTCGGCCAGTCGCTTTCCGCGATTGCGGCGCAGGCCGCCGCGGCCGCCCACACCGCGGAGCGCGAATGCCCGCCGCTCTACGAGGAATGCCGGGGCATCTCGCGCACGACCGCGCATATGATGGATACCCTGCGCGGCGCGCTGGTGCGGCTGCGTCCGCCGGATGTCGAGGAACTCGGCCTCACCCTCAGCCTCGAAAGCCTGGTGGCGAGTTGGAACGGTTTTGAGAAGGGCCGCACCCGATTTGAGATTGCTGTCACTGGCGAGGCCGACGATTTGCCGCCCGGTGTCAGCGCCAGTCTTTACCGGATCGCGCAGGAGGCGATCACCAATGCGGCAAAGCATGCACAAGCCAGGTGCGTGCAATTGCGTCTCGAGGCCGGCGATGCCGACATCGTCCTGACCGTCGAGGATGACGGCGAAGCGGCGCCCATGAGCCTCACGCCGAAGGCCGGCATGGGACTGCTCGGCATGCAGGAGCGCGTGGTTTCGCTCGGAGGGAGCTTGCAATTCGAACGGCGGGAGGCGGGCGGCGCCCGGCTTGTCGCGCGCATTCCCACCATGCGGGCGGAGCCTTAGACATGGCAGCCTTGGACATGACGGACACCGCAGGCCGCACGCGCGTGATGCTGGTGGACGACCACGCCATCGTGCGCGAGGGCTATCGCTCGCTGTTGCAGAAGCAGGATCGCCTTCAAGTCGTCGCCGAAGCCGGCAACGGGGCGGATGCCTATCGCGTCTACAAGGAAGCCAGGCCCGACCTCGTCATCATGGACCTGTCGATGCCGGGCATTGGCGGGGTCGAGGCCATCAGGCGCATCCGGCAATGGGACAAGTCCGCGCGCATTCTCGTCTTCACCATGCACCAGAGCGCCGCCTATGCGGTGCAGGCGATCAAGGCCGGCGCACGCGGCTATGTCACCAAAAGCAACCCGCCCGACGCGCTGCTGCGCGCGATCACCGAGGTCATGGCCGGACGCATCGCGCTCAGCCCCGACATCGACCACGAACTCGCCATCAACAGCCTCGCCGACGAGCCTTCGGCGATCGACGCACTGAGCCCACGGGAATTCGAAATCCTGCGCATGCTGCTGGCGGAGAAGTCCGTGGATGAGATCGCAAACACGCTGCATATCAGCGTCAAGACCGTGGCCAACACGCGCTATCAGATCCGCGCCAAGCTCGGCGTCGGCTCCGACATCGAACTGGTGCGCCTGGCGCTGCGCCAGCGGATCATCGCCGCGGAGGATATCGGGAGCTAGTCTGGGAGAAACGTGCCATGCGCAAATTCCCCTCGTGCTTCGGACAGGTCTCTGCGACACTTCTGGCCAACAAATATCAGATGGGGAGAAACGCATGCCGGCTATTCTCGGCTCGGGCGAGCACCGTTACCGCGTGGTCGAAAACTGGGCGAAGCTGCCGGATGGCTGGAGCCTGACCGACGCCGCTTCGGTCGCTGTCGACAGCAAGGACCGCATCTATGTGTTCAACCGCGGCGACCATCCGATGGTGGTGCTCGACCGCGAGGGCAATTTCATCACGAACTGGGGCGAAGGCCTGTTCAACCGCGCGCATGGCCTGCACATCGATGCCGACGACAATCTCTATTGCACCGATGACGGCGACCACACCGTGCGCAAGTGCACGACCGACGGCAAGGTGCTGCTGACCATCGGCATTCCGAACAAGCCGACACCGTTCATGAGCGGCGAGCCGTTTCACCGCTGCACCCATACCGCGCTATCGCCGAAGGGCGAGATCTATGTCTCGGACGGTTATGGCAATGCCTGCGTCCACAAATATTCGCCTGATGGAAAGCTGCTCAAGACCTGGGGCGAGCCTGGCACCGATCCCGGCCAATTCAACATCGTCCACAATATCGCAACCGATTCCGACGGCTGGGTCTACGTCGCCGACCGCGAAAACCATCGCGTGCAGGTGTTCGACGGCGACGGCAAGTATGAGACGCAGTGGAACTTTCTGCACCGGCCTTGCGCGTTGTGCCGCTGCGGTAGCGGCAAGCAGCCGACCTTCATTGTCGGCGAACTCGGGCCCGGCATGGCCGTCAATCGCAAGGTGCCCAATCTCGGCCCAAGGCTTTCGATCACGGATTCAAAAGGCAAACGCATCGCCCGCCTCGGCGGCGAGAACGGCCCGGGGCTGGAGGCCGGCAAATTCCTCGCCCCCCACGGCATCGCCATGGATTCGAAGGGCGACATCTATGTCGGGGAAGTCGGCGTCACCGACTGGAAGACCAGCTTTCCGGACACGCCGATGCCGCCGGAGGTTCGGGTGAGCCGCTGCCTGCAGAAGTTGGAGAAGATCTAGGCTGTGGCTAGTCAGCCTCGTCCCTCGAACAGATTGTGCTCAAGGGCAAGGCCCTCCCCGACGAGGTCGAAGAAGGCGCGGACCCGCGCGGTTCGTTTGAGGTCGGCGTGGGTCACGATCCATAGTTCGCCAGCCAGATCCGGCACTGGACCGGGCAGCGCGCGCGCGAGATCGGCATCTTCGTCGCCGAGATAGCAGGGAAGCAGCACGAGACCGATGCCGGCTTTCGCGGCGGTGAACTGATTGACGAGGCTGTTGGTCCGGTAGACGAAGGCGTCGTCCGGCGCCGTTCGATTGAGCCAATCGGCAGCCAAGATGCCAACAGCCGTTTCTTCCCATCCGATCAGGGCGTGACGGCCGAGATCTTCCGGGGATGAAAGGCCCCCGCCGCTCTCCTCGAGATAGGCTATAGCGCCATATATCGTCCATGCGACATCGGCGAGCTTGCGACCCCACAGATCACCTTCCTTCGGCCGCATCGGGCGAAGCGCGATATCAGCCTCGCGCCGCGAGAGGTTGAGCACGCGATTGTCGACCACGAGTTCGACGACGATGCCGGGATGGGTCTGCCGGAACGTTGCGAGATGGCTGGTCAGCTTTCGATGAGCCAACGTCTCGGAGGAAGTGACGCGCAAGCGGCCGGAGAGACGGTGGTCGCGACCGGCAATGTCGCGGCCGATGGCGAGCGCCTCATCTTCCATCCGCTCGGCCGCCGCAGCCATACGCTCTCCGGCCGATGTCGCCTGGTATGCGCCGCCGGGAAGCCGTTCGAACAGGCGAACTCCAAGCCGCGCTTCCAGGGCATTCAGGCGCCGGAACGCGGTCGAGTGGTCGATATCCAACGCTTTGGCGGCGCCAGTGAGGCTGCTTGCCCGATGCACCGCCAACACGAGTTGGGGCTCGTTCCAGTCCTCCATGGCTGCACAGCTAGGGGTTCCTTGCAGTTTCGCAAGTGACGCTGGCGCAATTCCAATGTGCTTTCCGCGCCGCCAGACGTTACCTGTCGGAGCAACGCGAAAGCGCGATGAGGGAACACAGCATGACACCGGTGCAGCTTTGCACCGAAGCATGCGGCCGCTGCGTCATCTCGCTGATCGACCAACCCTGAACATGGGAGTTGAGCCATGGGAGCTCCGTCCCCCGAACTTTGCAATCTCTGGCTGGCGCGCGCGTTCAACGCACAGGACGTCGATGCCGCGGCGGCGATGTATCACCCTGACGCCTCGATCGTTCAGGTCGACGAGGTCCATGGCGGCAGCAGCATTGCGCGCGGCGCCGACGGCATCCGCAAGACGATGGCCGCCTATGTCGGATTGAAGCCGCACATGGATGTCGTGACCCATCACACGACGGTTTCCGGCGATTTCGCGATGACGCGATCGCAATGGCTGATCAAGGGCACCGACAAGGACGGCAAGCCAACCGAAGTGCATCATCACGGCATGGAGGTTCATCGCCGGTTACCTGATGGCAGCTGGGTGTTTTTCATGGACCATCCGTTCGGCGCCGATCCGGAATGGGCGGTCAAAGCCCCGCCGCACACTGAATAGCCCAGCCCGTGATACTCAAGCCCGTGCAGACCACCAGGAGAATAGACAATGCAAGAACTAGCAACGCTCGCCAGCATCGTCGCCGCGCTCAGCATTGGCGTGATCAGCCCCGGGCCGAGCTTCGTGATGGTGGCTCGCGTGGCTGTCGCATCAAGCCGAATCCGGGCGCTTGCCACAGCGTAGGTATGGGCGTGAGAGGCGCCATCTTCGGCGCGGCGGCACTGCTCGGCCTGGGCCTGAAGCTCGTCACCAGCGCTGCCAAGCCGTAACGGCTACTGCTCAAACCTCGCCGATCGCCTCCCGCCTGCGTTTGTCGGATTCTTCCGCGTAGCGACGCATGGCATGGGCTTCAGTGAGAATCCCGACCGGCCGGCGTTCGCCATCGGCTTCGACGACCGCCAGCGATTCTGCTTCGGCAGCATCAAAGACAGCGATGGCTTCCTGAATGTTCATGACCGGATGCAGCACGACGTCGCGATGATGCAGGATGCCGACAAGGCCGCGCGCGGCGTCGATTTCCGGTGCGTGTGCTTCGGCTACCACCGCGAGCCCGACATAGCGCCCGGTAGCATCGACCGCGACGACCTGCGTCTTCGACCCCAGCGGAAATTTCACCCGGAAGGCCTCGATCCCGATACCGGCATCGACCGTGGCGACATCCGGCCGCATCAGGCGCCGGACCGTGAGATCGCGGATCCAGCCGACGTCGGCGGCGCTGCGGATGGTCTCGCCGCGCAGATGCAGGCGCCAGGTCGCAAAGGAGTAGCCGAACAATTCGCGGGTGATCTGGGTGGAGATCATGACCGCGACCAGCACCACCGTGGTGAGCCAAAGGTTGCCGGTCGATTCCAGTGCGATGAACGACATCGTCAGCGGGCCGCCGATCACGGACGCCGACAGCGCGCTCATCCCGATCACGGCATAGACATTGGGATCCAGCGCAAGACCCGGCCAGACCAGGTCGACGCCGGCGGCGTACAGGCGGCCGCCGAGCGCGCCCATGAACAGCGTGGCGAAGAACAATCCGCCGCGGAAGCCGGAGCCAAGCGAGACGATCGAGGCCAGCGCCTTCAGGACGAAGACTCCGGCGATGATCTGCAACGGCATCGAGACGAGGCCGGAAAAATGCAGTGCGCCATGCCCCGATGACATCACCTGTGGCGTCAGCAGCGCGAGCAGACCGACCGCGAGGCCGGCGAGTGCCGGGCGCAGCGGCGGCCAGAGACGGGTCTTCGCAAGTCCCGCCTCGCATAACGCCACGCCGCGCATGATGAGGATGCCGAACAGCGCCGCCAGAACGCCGAGCAGCGCGGCAACCGCAAGATCGCGCCCGACCACGTCGCCGACCGGGCCGATGCTGATGCCGAGCGACAATTCCTGAAATCCATGCGTGACAAAATAACCCGCCACGGCGGCGACGCCGACCGGCGTCAGGCTCGCTGGCGTATAGCCTCCGATCACGAGTTCGAACGCATAGAACGCACCGGCGAGGGGGGCGCCGAACGCGCCCGAGATCGCAGCCGCCGCTCCGCAGCCGACCATGATGCGCTGGTCGGCGCGGCGCAGGTGAAATCCACGGCCGAGCGATGCGGCAAGACCGCTCGCAAGCTGGGTATATCCCGCTTCAAGGCCGACCGACGCCCCGACGCCGCTGGACCAGGTGGTCTGCAGGGCCACGATGACACTGCCGCGAAACGACATCCGCCCGCCATGCAAGGCGTTGGCCTCGATCGGATCGATCTCGCGCGCGGGACGCCAGCGCAGCAACAGCAGTAACGCCGCCCCCAGCAGCAAGCCGCCGAGGCTCGGAACCAGCACAGCCCGCAGCGCCTCGATACTCGGCTGGCTGGAAAGCCGCTCCGTGATGCTGATGTTGAACAGCAGCGCGTGCAGGGCCGCCACCGCCACACTCATCGCCAGCACCACCAAGCCGCCGATGGTTCCGATCATCGCCGCCAGCACCACCAGGCTCGTTTCATGGGCGCGAACGAACGCCCGCAACCGGCGCGGCGCCTCAAGATAACGTGAAGGGGTGCCCATTTCTGAGGTCCGCCAGCGGCCAAACGACGCCTGTCCGTCCGATTTAGCGGTCTTCGCGGCCACGATGCAAATCCGGGCGGAACGGTGACACCGGCGGATAAGGCCCGGAACGCTCTTCACAATCCCGTCACGCTGCCTGTAGTATGCAAAGGCGCATGCTGCTTCGCAGCTAACATGGGGGTCAGGAGCGTTACTTGAACGCACATGTCTCGCAGGGCGGTTGGCCGGTACTGGTGCTGAACGCGGATTTCCGGCCGCTGAGTTACTACCCGCTGTCTCTCTGGTCGTGGCAGGACGCGATCAAGGCGGTGTTTCTCGATCGCGTCAACATCGTCGAGCACTATGACCGCGCGGTGCACAGCCCGAGCTTCGAGATCCAGCTTCCGAGCGTGGTGTCGCTGAAGTCGTTCGTCAAGCCGACCACGCATCCCGCCTTCACCCGGTTCAACGTCTTCCTGCGCGATCGCTTTGTCTGCCAATACTGCCACGCGCATGACGACCTGACCTTCGATCACATCATCCCGCGCAGCAAGGGCGGCCAGACCACCTGGGAAAATGTCGTCGCGGCCTGCTCGCCGTGCAATCTGCGCAAGGGCAATCTGACGCCGCAGCAGGCGCGGATGTTTCCGCGGCAACACCCGTTCGCGCCGACGGTCCATCAACTGCATCGGAACGGGCGATTGTTTCCGCCGAACTATCTGCACGATAGCTGGCTGGATTATTTATATTGGGATACCGAGCTCGATCCGTAAGGTTCGGCGCGTCGCGGATTTATCCAAGCTTCCATCGGTTGGCGATCCCTTCGGTTCAAGCCGGCAGCGACATCAAGACAAGTGCGTTTCGCCTCCGAAGGCATCCGCCGTAGCGAGATTGGATCTCCGGTGACTGGCGCGGCATTTCGGTACAGCGAAGGCCTCGCCAGCGCCTGGCCTCAGGCAGGATACCTCGCTGCCACACCGCGTCGCTATGGCCCCCAACCAAAATATCGAAAACAACCCCATGCAAAGTAGCGGGCGATCGTCGACATGGACGCTTTGCGCGAATACTTGACACGTCGGGCAAATCAGCGGCACTCCTCCATCATTGCACAATCCGTTAAAACCCCGAGGGCCCGCAATAGCGCTGTCCGGTGTGATTTTGGGCGAGGAGCCCTACCCGCAGTCGAACTTGCATTAGCCCGCCGCAGCGAGTGATCGTCTGCGCGTTGCCGCTGCTCGACCGTCCTTGTGTAGTGCGGCGGTGCGCTGGACGTGGGACCCGGATAAAGCGGCGGTGAACCGTGCCAAGCACGGCCTGTTGTTCGAAACCGCGGTGCTGGTGTTTGATGATCCGCTCAGCCTCGAAGCCCGACCCGCATCCGGATGGAGATCGCTGGCACACCATCGGACTTGTCGGGCCGGTGTTGCTGCTGGTGATTCACACCTGGCCGGAAGCCGAATCCGAAGCAGGCGAGCCGGTCGGCCGCATCATCAGCGCGCGAAAGGCCACCGCCCACGAAAGGAAAGCCTATGAAGAAGGAAACTTCTAAGCGGTTGACGCGTGAGCAACTGGCGGAACTGAAGTCGCTGGGGACGCTACCCGATAGCGCCATCGACACGTCGGACGCGCCGGAACTCCTTGACTGGTCCGGCGCCAAGCGTGGGCTGTTCTATCGGCCCGTCAAGCAGCAACTGACACTTCGCCTCGATGCCGATGTCGTCGCCTGGTTCAAGAGCCACACGAAATCCAATGAAGGCTATCAAACACGCATCAATCGGGCGTTGCGCGAGTACGTGCAAGGTCAGGCAAGCAAGGGTCGGCGGTCTCGGGCTTGAGATCACGCAGGGCTCACACGTCCGCGACGCGATGAGGATCCGGCGATGTTCGCGCGGGCCGCGGCGGCGACATCGCACAGTATCGTGCAAAATCGTAAAGTGGCGCGGCATTGCGGGCGCGCCAATCACCTCGCGGCCTATTCAGATTTGATAGTCCATGTCGGCCATGCTCGCGCCAGGCGCCGTCGGCGGAGATTTCTTCTTCGGGAGTTCAGCGACCATAGCCTCCGTGGTGACCAGCAGGCCCGCCACCGACGCGGCGTCCTCGAGTGCCGTGCGCACCACCTTGGTGGGATCAATGATGCCCTTTGAGATCAGGTTACAGAACTCGCCGGTCTGGGCATCAAATCCGAAGGCGTATGTATCCTTGTCCAGGATCTTGCCGACCACGAGCGAGCCATCCTCGCCGGCGTTGATGGCGATCTGGCGCGTCGGCCATGACAGCGCTTTCTTCACGATCTCGACGCCATAGCGCTCATCCGCGTTGGCCGCTTTCAACCTATCGAGCGCCTTGACGGCACGGAGCAGGGGAACGCCGCCGCCGGGCAGAATGCCTTCCTCGACTGCCGCGCGGGTCGCATGCAGCGCGTCGTCGACGCGATCCTTGCGCTCCCTCACCTCGACCTCGGTGGCCCCGCCAACACGGATCACCGCAACGCCGCCCGCGAGCTTGGCGAGCCGTTCCTGGAGTTTCTCACGATCGTAGTCGGAGGTCGTCTCCTCGATCTCGGCCTTGATCTGGGCAATGCGAGCCTCGATATCCGCCTTCTTGCCGGCGCCGCTGACGATTGTCGTATCCTCCTTTTCGATCCTCACATTCTTGGCGCGGCCCAACATACTAATGGTAACGTTCTCCAGCTTGATACCGAGATCCTCGGAGATCATGCTGCCGCCGGTAAGGATGGCGATGTCCTGAAGCATCGCCTTGCGGCGATCGCCGAAGCCGGGCGCTTTCACCGCCGCGACTTTCAGTCCGCCCCGCAGCCTGTTGACGACAAGGGTGGCAAGCGCCTCGCCCTCCACGTCCTCGGCAATGATGAGCAGCGGTTTGCCTGACTGCACGATCGATTCAAGCAACGGCAGCATTGGCTGCAGTCCCGACAGCTTCTTTTCATGGACCAGAACGTACGGATCTTCGAGCTCGACCCGCATCTTCTCGGCGTTGGTGATGAAGTAGGGCGAGATATAGCCGCGGTCGAACTGCATGCCCTCGACCACGTCGAGTTCGGTCTGCAGCGACTTGGCCTCCTCCACGGTAATGACGCCGTCGTTACCGACCTTCTTCATGGCATCGGCCAGGAAGCGGCCGATCTCGGCGTCGCCGTTGGCCGAAATGGTCGCAACCTGCGCGATCTCGTCGTTCGAGGTGATCTTTTTCGAGTTCTTCTCGATATCAGCGATCAGCGTATCGATAGCGCGGTCGATACCGCGCTTGAGGTCCATCGGATTCATGCCTGCGGCGACGGCCTTCGCCCCCTCTTTCACGATCGCCTGGGCAAGCACGATGGCAGTCGTGGTGCCGTCGCCAACGCGATCCGACGTCTTCGACGCCACCTCGCGCACCATCTGGGCGCCCATGTTCTCGAACTTGTCGTCGAGTTCGATCTCCTTCGCGACCGTCACGCCGTCCTTGGTGATGCGTGGCGCACCGAACGACTTTTCGATAACGACGTTTCGTCCTTTCGGACCAAGCGTGACTTTCACCGTATTGGCGAGAATGTCGACGCCGCGCAGCATCTTCTCGCGGGCATCGACCGAAAATTTGACTTCCTTGGCAGCCATGGTCTTGCTCCTAAGATACTGTTCTTCGGTTGCTCACTACGTCGGGTGGGCTTTCAAGCCGCCTTGCGGCTGGCGCCGGACTCCACCAGCACGCCCATGATGTCGTTTTCTTTCATGATCAAATACTCGGTGCCGTCGATCTTGACCTCGGTGCCCGACCATTTGCCGAACAGCACGCGATCGCCCACCTGAAGGTCGATCGGAACGAGCCTACCGGCCTCGTCGCGCCCTCCGGGGCCGACCGCAACGACCTCGCCCTGCTGCGGCTTCTCCTTGGCGGTATCGGGAATGATAATGCCTCCGGCAGTCTTCTCCTCGGCCTCGACACGTTTAACGACTACCCGATCATGAAGCGGACGGAATTTCATTGCGCTCCTCCTAAGCGGCTTGCGAACGTTGACGGGATCACAGCCATCGAGTGGGCGATCGCTGGCTGCAGTATGCGACCTAGGTGGATCAGCGTTGCGCTTCAAGTGGCTTGCGGCAAAATGGTTGATGGCAGGCGGCTGGAGGCGTCCCAGGAACGAACGGTTGCATGGTCAGTTATCTCCTTGCCTGCCGTGCAGGACTGCCACCGCCTTGCGGCGGCGTGTCTCCTGAGCAGGCTTGAAAGCAACCGACGGTTCGAGGCGCAGCCGTGCTTACCGCGCCCGTACATCAATTGCGCTCGCCGCCGCATGTCGTCGTGGTCGGAAACGAGAAGGGCGGCTCGGGTAAAACCACAATCGCGATGCATGTCGCCGTTGCGCTGCTGAAGGCCGGCCAGCGCGTCGCAACCGTCGACCTCGACGGCCGACAGCGGACCCTCACCCATTATGTCGAGAGCCGGCGCGGCTGGGCGCGGCGGCGCCAGATAGATCTGGAGTTGCCGACGCATTTCTGCATCGCACGCGTCGAAGGTGCCATGGTGGCGGAAAACGAGGCCGCCGAATGCTCCAGTTTCCAGCGGGCCATAGCCGCTGCGCAGGATCGCCATGACTTCGTCGTGATCGATACGCCCCCGCATGACAGCTATCTCATGCGGCTCGCGCATTCGATCACCGACACCCTGGTGACGCCGCTCAACGACAGTTTTCTCGACCTCGATGTGCTGGCGACGCTCGATCCGGTCACGTTGACGGTCACCGGGGTCAGCCATTACGGCGAGTTGGTGCGCGAGACGCGCCGCCATCGCCGGCCGGTCGATGGCGGCCGCATCGATTGGGTGGTCGTTCGCAACCGGATTTCGCCGCAACGATCATCTACCGCCCAGGTTCTTTGCGGCTGCTTGCAGGAGCTCGCCCTTAATGCAGGTTTCCGGGTAGCGACCGGCTTTCACGAGCGGCCGATTTATCGGGATCTTTTCCCCCGCGGGCTCACCGCGCTGGACGAGCTATGCGAGACAATGCCCGGCATCGACGGGGAGGCGTCACGCCTGCCCGCGCGCGGCGAGGTTCAGGGACTGCTCGAGGCATTGAAGCTGCCGATCAACGATCGCGGTCGCCGCCGCGCAGCGCTTCGCGCTGAATGGTTTGCTTCACGCGATCGCCCGCTGGATACCGATATCCTGGCCGGTTCCTAAACTGCGAGGCCATCACGATGGAACTTGCGGCCAAAAACTCGTGAGCGCCGGGAACGACCGCGCGTGGCGTGGGTTCGGTTGGAAGCCGTAACAAGGCAGTAAAGGAGATTGCGGAACATGACAACGAGATCGCGCATTTGCTCGACGGCCGGCCTGGCGATCGCCGGCGCGTTGGCCTTCGGCGTCACCGGTGCATCGGCGCAGGCAATCTATGTGGATTCGTATGTGGATTCGTATGCCGACCCCTATTCGGCGCCAGTGGCTCCGGGCAGCGTTTACGTCGCACCGGCGCCGGTTATCGCGGCACCGCCGATTGTACGGCCACGCACCGTCGTGGTGAGCCCTCGGACCTATGTGCCAGCCCCCGCGTTTGGCGCACCGGTGCCTTCTTTCGGCTACGCCCCCTACGACTACACCACGGAAGTCGGCTACCCGGTTTCCGGCTGGTGAGCCCGGTCGCGTAGACGCCCGACTCCCGCGCAGGAAGGCCCCGCCGAGGCGGGGCCTTTCTTTTTGCGGTCTGCTTTGCGGCCGGGGTGACGGCGTTCTCAGCTCCCGGCGGTCAACCGCGGCGGATTTTGATACCGCAGCCATAGCTCGGCGGCTGCCAGCGCAACAACAAGGATGCCGATCACGACATGGACGGTCATCGCGGTTGTTCCTTGGAATCCCAACAACCATGGCGACACGATCGCCCAAAGCCCGGCGACAAGGTTCAGCCACTCTTCCCACTGCGCAAATGCTGCAAGGGCAGCGACGGAAAGGATTGCGATGACAATGCCAGTGATCCAGGCATTTTGCGACGGAATTCCAGCCGCAAATCCGAAAATCCACGGCGAGAGAACTAGCACCGCGCCGAGGATCAGGTTCGCCAAGTCGCAATATTTTTCATTCGACCACACGTTCATGGCTCCTCCTTCCGGGAGCCGATGCAAACGCTATCGGCGCCTATGCCGATAGTGAAACGGGAGAAACGGCTCCCAATGTCTCCGTGTTGCAAACGCAAATCAGAACGTCTGGTTCCATCCGGGCCGCTTCAAGGTCGGCTGGCCTGGCTTGCTTCCGGACGGCTGCCTTGTGTTGTCGGGCGAAGGCTGCGGTGTTCCCGCGGGTTTCGTGACCGTCCGCATGGCTTGATGCGAAAGCACCGACGCCCACCGGCGTTCCGCTCGCTCCAGAACGTGCCGGGGCAAGTTGGGTTCATCCATTTGCGCTCTCCAAAATTGAGATTGTTTGCGGGCTTAACCGGACAAGGTGCAGCTGGTTCCAAATCGAGAATTTCGACCAGGGGGTTGAAACCAGGTGGAGGTGGGCTGGATTGTCCGCTCGCCGCGGACGCGCTCCGGGCGCGTTCTCGAGCCCGGTGAGACCCGTAGGATTTTTCGGCATTGAGATCGTCAAGCTTGCCGGCCTGCCCCTTACCGGGAAAGCCCATGATGAAGACGCGCGGCTTCATCTGAGCCGCGGGCCGACGCATTCCAAGGCGCGGACCGATCTCGCGAACGACGACCCGTCGACTCAGATAGCTGATGGCCATGTCGCGCTCGATGTTCTCCCCGGTCACCTCGCGCGTGGGGCCGGCCATGATCCCGGTCGTGAAAATGACAAGGTCAAGTTCCTCCGCCGGCAACAGCCGGGCGACGCGCTGGGCCTCGCGCATCAGGCTCAGGTCAGCCTTGATGAACTCGATGCCCGGCAGGTCGGCATCGCGAAAGTTTTGGCCCTTGCACGCGGAGGCCATCGTCGCCGACGATCTGGCGGCAGGCCGGCTGCGCCGCGTGGCAGGCCTCTCCGATTTCCGTCTATGCCATCACCGAGACGCGGCTATTGCCCGCGAAGACGCAGCGCTTCGTTGAATTCCTCGGCGAGCGCCTGGGTCGGACATGATGCCACCAGCCCCGGGAGGCAAGCTGCGCCCTTCACCCGGCCATCTAATTCTGTCACGATACTTTTGAGGCGCCCGCCTCGTCAGAACCACAAGAGCGGCATCAACGCCCTCAACGGAAACGCCCCCATGCTCATTCCCATCGCCGATGTGCCGCGCTGGTATGCCGAACGCAAGCCAAAGGGCACGATCGCCGTCAGTCACGGGGCCGACGTGCTCACCTGGGAGCAACTCGAGCGCAACGCTAACCGACGCGCGCGCGCCTTCGCCGCCAAGGGCGTCAAGCCCGGCGATTTCGTCGCCATCGGGCTGCCCAACAGCAATGTATTTTTCGAGACCACTTTTGCGGTGTGGAAATGTGGCGCGACGCCGACGTCGCTGACCTGGCGATTGCCGCGCGGCGAGGCTGCCGCGGTGCTCGACATCCTCAAACCATCCTTGGTGGTCGGCGGCCAGCCGGATTGGAACGCGCCCAATTCACTGCCCGCCGATTTCGTGCCGGAAGGCGTGTCGGACGAACCGGTGAACAATCCGGTGGCGCGCTACTGGAAGGCGATGACCAGCGGCGGCTCGACCGGTCGCCCGAAAGTGATCCTCGATCACCGACCTGCCGTGATCGATACCGCCGGACCGGCGGCGCTCGGCATGCCGCTCGGTGCTTCCCTGCTCAACCCCGGCCCGCTCTACCACAACGCCCCCTTCATCGTTTCGCACACCGCGCTGTTCAACGGCGGACGCGTCACCGGCCTCGTCAAGTTCGACGCCGAGGAATGCTTGCGCCTGATCGAGGCCAGCCGGGTACAGTGGGTCAACTTCGTGCCCACCATGATGCACCGGATCTGGGCGCTGCCCGACGAGGTGCGCAACCGCTACGACTTGTCGAGCCTGCAGATCGTGTTTCACATGGCAGCACCCATGCCGCCATGGCTAAAGGAAAAATGGATCGAGTGGCTGGGGCCCGAGCGCATCTACGAACTCTATGGCGGCACCGAAGCACAGGGCGCTACGATCATATCGGGCGTTGAATGGCTCGAACACCGCGGCTCGGTCGGCAAGATCGGCGAGACCGCGCGCCTGCGCATCATCGGCGAAGACGGCAACGAGGTCGCCACCGGCGAGACCGGCGAAATTTATTTCTTGCCCAATGACGGCGCCGGCTCGACCTATCACTATCTCGGCGCCGAGCCGAAGCGGCGCGCGGACGGCTGGGAATCGCTCGGCGATATCGGAAGGCTGGATGCCGAAGGCTATCTCTATCTCGGCGACCGCCTCGCCGACATGATTTTGCGCGGCGGCGCCAACATCTATCCGGCGGAAGTCGAGGCCGCGGTGACGGAGCATCCCGAGGTGCGCTCCTGCGTCGTCGTAGGCCTCCCCGATCCGGAATTCGGGCAGCGCGTGCACGCCATCCTCGAACTCGACGGCAGCACGGATGCGCAGGCCGTTGCCGACGGCATGGCCGCGTTCCTGGCCGACCGGCTCAGCCGCTACAAGCACCCGGAAAGTTTTGAGGTGGTCACCGTCGGCCTGCGCGACGATTCCGGCAAGGTCCGCCGCACGCTGCTGCGTGACGAACGCGCCGGCTGGCTGAGGGAGGACCGCGGTTTCCGGATCATGCCCGCCCGGGCGCGGGCAAGCGCGGAATGATCCTCAATTGCCACGGAACATTTGTGAATCTGCCCTCTTATGGGTCGCGTGGCGGCCCATTTTGGGGGACACTTTCAAGACGGCCGTTTGCAGCATAGATTGTCATGAATTTCCTGCGTCTTCGCCTCGCCCCGAAGCGCGCCGGTTCGCCAGGAGACCATCCATGCCCTCTTTGACCGAGTGGAGAGTGCCGCCCGCAAACCAGCCGCGCGCGGGCGATTACGCTTTCGACCTCGACAAAGCCCTGTCGTCGGTGGTCGGGCTGCATTCGATCATCCCGCCCGACGCCTTCAGCGCGGAGACGCTCGGCACCGAACGCGCCGGCAATGGCGTCGTGATCGATGACGGGCTGGTGCTGACGATCGGCTATCTCATCACCGAGGCTGAAGCAGTGTGGCTGCATCGCGGCGACGGCCGCGTGGTGGAGGGACATGCGCTCGGCTTCGATTTCGAATCCGGCTTCGGCCTGGTGCAGGCGCTCGGTGACCTCGATCTCGCGCCGCTGCCGCTCGGCTCTTCCGCGGCCACGCAAATCGGCGACCGCGTGGTGGTCGGCGGCGCCGGCGGGCGCACGCGCTCGGTCGCCAGCCAGATCGCGGCCAAGCAGGAATTCGCCGGCTATTGGGAATATTTGCTGGATGAAGCGATCTTTACCCATCCCGCGCATCCCAATTGGGGCGGCACCGGGCTGATCTCGAGCCGCGGCGAACTGATCGGCATCGGCTCGCTGCAGCTCGAACGCGAGCGTGACGGCAAGGCCGAGCACGTCAACATGATCGTGCCGATCGACCTGCTGAAGCCGGTGCTCGACGACATCAGGAAATTCGGTCGCGTCAACAAGCCGGCGCGGCCATGGCTCGGCATGTACACCACCGAAATCGACAACCGCGTCGTGGTGGTCGGCATCGGCAGCAAGGGACCGGCGGCGCGTGCCGAATTGAAGACGGGCGACGTCATCCTTGCGGTCAACGGCGACAAGATCACCAGCCAGACCGACTTCTACCGAAAATTCTGGTCGCTCGGCGCCGCCGGCGTCGATGTGCCGCTCACGGTCTACCACGAGGGCGTCACCTTCGACGTGGTGCTGAGCTCGATCGATCGCGCCAAGCTGCTGAAGGCGCCAAGGCTGCATTAGCGCCTTTCCGTTCCGGTGATATCGGAACGGGGCTCTGGATTTTCGATTTGACGCGTTTTCTTGACGCGAACCCGTTACCATCCCCGGATCAGGTCCGAGGAAACGCTTCGCTGGAAAACGCTTTGGGACGGGGAATGCGCAATGAGTGAGGCCGTGGTGGACGACATCGTGGCCGTGCTGCCGCCGCTGCTGCGATCGCTGGAAGCCCTGGGCTTCGTCGCGCGCTACCTGAACCCGCCGGATTTCGACGGCGTGATGGAAGCGGCAGGCGAGCCGGACGCAGCCTTGCGCGCCGTGCGTCCGCGGCTCGATCAATGGCCGGCGGAATTTGCAGATATCAAGACCCCGCTGGAGACGGCGAGCGATGCGGCGCTGGCGGCGTTCGCGGCCCTGCGCGTCGTACAAAACGGCCATGGCGAGTTCGTCAACGTCTTTCGTGCCCTTCGTTATGCCCCGCGCGCGCAGGAGGCGCTGTATGCGCTAAAGGCTAGATTGCCGCCGGTGAACGACTACTTCATCGATCCGTCGCTGCGCGACGACGCCGGCCTCGCAGCGCGGCTGGGGGCGACGGCCAACGAAAACACCGGCGTCTTTCACAATCAGAACGAGCCCGGCAGCCGCGGCGGCTTCTCACTCTACGTGCCGGAATATTACACGCCCGACCGCGCATGGCCGCTGGTGATGGCGCTGCACGGCGGCAGCGGCAATGGCCGCGGCTTCCTGTGGAGCTGGCTGCGCGACGCCCGCAGCCGCGGCGCGATCCTGGTCGCACCGACCGCCACCGGCAACACCTGGGCCTTGATGGGCAACGACACCGATACGCCGAACCTGATGCGCATCCTGGACTCCGTGCGCGCACGGTGGAAAGTCGATCCGGAGCGGATGCTGCTGACCGGCATGAGCGACGGCGGTACGTTCTGCTACGTGACGGGCTTCGATGGCGCCTCGCCCTTCACCCACCTCGCGCCGGTATCGGCGACGTTTCATCCGCTGATGGCGGAAATGGCCGACGCCGACAGGCTGCGCGACCTGCCCATTCACATCGTGCACGGCCGGCTCGACTGGATGTTCCCGGTGGAAGTGGCGCGGCAGACCAGCCGGGCGCTGTCGGCCGCGGGTGCTAACGTCACCTATCGCGAGATCGATGATCTCAGCCACACCTACCCGCGCGAGATGAACGCGGAGATTTTGCACTGGCTGGCCGGCCCGTAGACACGGAACCATCCTCCCGGCACTGCGTTATCAGCCGCCACGGAGGGATTGCCATGCGGACGTTTGTCGGAATGATCTTGGGTGCGCTGCTGCTGGTTTGCGGCGTCTATGTCTATGATTCCATACAGACGTCGAGCGTCGCGAACGGCCAGGTCGCGCAGGCCAATCGCACCATCGTCAACTGGGACGTGGCGGCCGCCGACTGGAACAGGCTGAAGACGCGCGCCCATGAGGATTGGGTCAAGATCTCGTCGAAGTAATTCAGGCGCCAGGAGCGCAGGGATCACGCCGTCGTCACTCACGACGGCGTTTTTCTGCGCGTTTTTTCTGATCGCTAGTTGGTCTTCTTTGCCTTGCGCGCGTCGGCAATCACCATCTCGAATTCCGCCATGGTCAGGATTCCCGGCACGCGGAACTTGCCGACGATGAACGACGGCGTTCCCTTGAATCCGAACGCCATCGCCTGGTCGTGGTTGCGGGCGAGGATGGTGTCGATCGCCTTGGCATTCGTCGTGGCGTCGCGGTTGAGGCGATCCATGTCGATGCCGGCGCCGGCCAGCAATTCGCGGATACGCGGTTCGGTCAGTCTCGAGCTGACGCCGATCATGGCCTCGTGCGCGGCCATGTACTTGTCCTGATACCTGGCTGCCAGCGCTATCCGCGCCCCGAACTTCGAGACCTCGCCAAGGATCGGCCAATCCTTCAGGACCAGGCGGACGTTGCCGTCGTCCTGCACCACCTGCTGGATCTCGGGCGCGATCTTGCGGCAATAGGGACAATTGTAGTCGAACCATTCGACGATGTTGATGTCGCCCTCGGAATTGCCGGTGGAGGGCACATCAGGGTCCCGCAGCACCAGCGCTTCGGTCAGCACGTCGTCGCTGCCTTGCGCGAACGCCGATCGCTGTGCCGCGCCGAGGAGAGCCGCACTCGCGCCCAGCAAGCCAAGCGCTTCGCGCCGTGTGCGTCCCGGGTTGGTCCCGGCCGGATTATTCGATCGCTTCATTTGAGTCTCGCGAAGGGCTGCATCCCCTGTCTACGCCGGAGAGAGGGATATGTTACGCGCCAGCATATAGAGCGCCACCGCAATAATGGCCACGGCGAACACGATATTGAGCGCGCCGCGGCGCTCGGCGAGGTGGCGCGCCGAACGCGTGCCGGCCAAACCGCCGGCGATGCCGCCCGCCACGAACAGCCCCGCCAACGCCCACGACACCAGCCCGGACCAAGCATAGCTGGCGGCCGTCGTCAGGCCAAACGCGGTGACCGCGACCAGCGACGAACTCACCGCGTTCATGATCGGCATGCCGGTCGCCAGCATCAGGGCCGGCACGATCAGGAATCCGCCACCGATGCCGAAGAATCCCGATATCGTCCCGGTCGTGAGGCCAAGGCTGACGATGGCCGGCACGTTCGACATCGAGACCTTGACGTCAGGCAGGCCGATGCGCGAGCGCGTCTTCAGCATCAGAAGCGCAATGACGATCATGACCAGCGCAAACAGCGCCAGCAGTTTTTGGCCGTCGACCATCTTGCCGAGGATCGAGCCGCCGAAGGCGCCGGCCATGCCGGCTGCGGCGAAGATCAGCGCGCAGGACCAGATCACGGTGCCGCCGCGCGCATGGTTGGACAGGTTGATCGCGGCATTGGCCGCCACCGCAATCGCGCTGGTGCCGATCGCGACATGCGGCTCGGCCACGCCGACCACATAGACCATCAACGGCACCGCCAGGATCGAGCCGCCGCCACCGACCAGGCCAAGCGAAAACCCGACCAGCATCCCCGACGCCAGTCCCAGCACGCCCTGCGCGGCGGAGATGATCAAGTTGAAAGACTCAGTTGCACGGCGGGACCTTAGAAGGATTTTTCACGTCCTGCTATGCCGATAGCATAAGTATGCACTGCATCAGGGTCAGGCCGGCGCGCGCGCCCTGTCCTTCGCGGCCCCCTCGCGGGCCGCCAGCGCCATCAGCGTGCCGCTCATGGTCGCGATCAACGTCTCGACCCCGTCATGCGTTGCATAGGCGCGGGCCTCGCACACCGTCAATGTGCGGCCGGGCTTGACGACGGTGGCGCGGAAGGCGAACCGCTCGCCGCGCGCGGGCGCGAGCAGATTGGTCTTGAATTCCACGGTGAGGATTCCCGTTGCCGCCGGCATCAGCGTGAACGCGGCGATGCCGCAGGCAGTGTCGAGACCTGCGGTGATGATCCCGGCATGGACGAAGCCGTGCTGCTGGGTGAGGTCGACCCGATAGTCCATCGCCAGGTCGACCTCGCCCGGCTCCAGCCGCGCAATCGAAATGCCGAGCGTCTTCATCGCGCGCTGCTGCTCGAACGTGTGAATCGCGGTCGCGCGATAATCCGGGTTCTTCGGCTGGAAGCGTAACATGCGGCTCACGCCATCGCCGGGTCGAGATGCTTTGCAGCCGCGTTGCGGATCGCGGCCGCGAACGGCGTCGACTTCCGCGCCTGCCGGTCCATGTGGACGCGGGCGAACAGATTCCAGTTCGCCTCGTCGAATTTTCCGACATGCCACATGATGTTCATGTGCCCGACATGATCGCATTGCCAGGGATAGACCGTGCCGCGATAGGTCGCGTCCGTCTGCATCGTTCCGCTCCCGCCTTTCTCATTCTGATACGGTAGCGTATCATGGTGTCGGCGGGTTAGCAATACGGCACCGTATCAATACTCGGTGAGGCCGGACGATGAGCGACCCCAACAGCGACGCCAGGAGCGACACCAAGGCAGACGCGCGGACCGGCGAGGTGCGCAACGAGACCTGGATCGAGGCCGGCCTGAGGGAAATCGCCCGGACCGGCGTCGAGGGGGTGCGGGTCGAGGTGCTGGCCAAAAGCCTCGGGGTCACCAAGGGCGGCTTCTACCGCCGCTTCCGCGACCGCGCGGCGCTGCTCGAGGCCATGCTGCAAAGCTGGAGCGAGGGCCGCATCGCCGCGATCGAAAAACACACCAGCCTCGATGGCGCCACCGCCCGCGAACGGCTGAAGGCGCTGATCGCGCTTTACTCCGAGCGGATGAATACCGAGGGCATGGCGGTTGAGCTCGCGATCCGGCAATGGGCCCGCTCCGACGAGCTTGCCGCCAACGCGGTGGCGAGCGTCGACGTCGCGCGGCTGAAGAATGTCGGGCAGCTCTATCGCGCCACCGGCCTGCCGGCGGAGGAAGCCGACGCGCAGGCGTTCCTGTTCTATTGCTTCGTGTTCGGCCAGAGCCTGCTGTTTCTCGAACGCGGCCCGCGCAAGCGCGCGCAACTGATGGCGAAGTCGGCCGAAACATTGCTCCGCGAATTGTAGGCGCGGCCGAAACATCCGGCCGCGCCCGCTTTCCGTTGCCGCTAGGCCGCGCCCTTCAGCTTCTTGGAGCATTCGCTGTAATAGCCGCCGCCCTTCTGGATCCACTTCAGCCCGCCATTGGCGTTGGTGGCCTTGTTGGCGTTGTACTGATCCACGCAGGTGTGCATGCGCGCCTTGCCGGCGGTCTCCTTGGAATATTTGGGATCGACGGCGCTCGGATAGACCGCGGGGCCTGATGGCGCGGCCGGCGCCGCAGCTTCCTTGGCTGCCTTCTTTGATTCCTTCCTGGCTTCCTTGGGCGCGGCCGCCGGAGCCGCAGCGGGTGCAGCCGCCGGAGCGGCGGCGGCAGCCGGCGCAGCGTCGGCGCCGCACTGGGCTTTCCGGAAGTCGTTCCACTTCTGGCCGCCGAGCGTGCCGGCGGCTTTCGCGGCCTGGTATTTGGCGCTGCATTCCTGCGCGGTCAGCGCCTGCGCCGGCGACGTCGTCATCGCAAACGCAGCCAAACCCGACACCGCAATCGCACCCAGTATTTTTGCTTGAATAGTCATCCCTGGTCTCCTTGGGGAAGTCATCTGCGCCTGCCATCCTAGCGCAACCACAGCTTGCTACAACGCGCAGACCGACCCTCCGGTAAAAAATTTTGTGTCAGCCTGTTCAACTCCATTCACCTGCGGTTCAGCATGGCAACGCAACGCTTGCCTCCTTGTTTCAATCCGAGGTGCCCCATGACGAAAATATCCTCCCTCGCCACTGCAATCGCCGTTTCCCTTCTGCTCATGGGCTCCGCGTCAGCGCAAACCACGGCCCCGGCCAAGACCGAGGCGACCAAGACCGAAACCAAGGCGCCGGCGGAAAAGAAGGCCGAGAAACCGCGCACCACCGCCTCGCTCGAATGTTCGAAGCAAGCCGATGCCAAGGGGCTTCACGGCAAGGAGCGCAAGAAATTCCGCTCCGAGTGCAAGAAGGCCGCCGCCGAAAAGGCGAAGTAACCGCCCCGCCTCCTGCGCGAGGGCCGTGCCGAATTTTTTGACGACGCCGGTGGGCCATCGCCGGCGCCGCCGCGCATTGCTGCAATCGCGTGGCGCATTTGTCCCTCGCGTGCGGATTTGCCATAAGGCGGCGTGAGCCTGATCCCCGCCTCGATGTCCTCTGCTGTTGCCGACCGTGCCAAAATTCTGGGCACGCTCGAGACGCTCGTTATCGGCGCCGCCGGCGGCCTGCTGTTTTTGTGGCTTAACCTGCCGGGCGGGCTGATTTCCGGCGCGATGGCCGCCGTCGGCATCGCCGCACTGTCCGGGCGGCCGGTCACCATGCCGCCGATCCTGACGCAGACCGTGCTGGTGCTGCTCGGCATCACGCTGGGCTCGCTGGTGTCGCGGCAATTGATCCAGCACATGAGCGCCTATCCCTTGACCATCGGCCTCTTGGCGCTGGCGACGTTCTGCTCGACCTTCGGTTCGAGCTTCTACCTGCAGCGCGTGCACGGCTGGGACCAGACCTCGGCGTTGCTCGCCGGCAGCCCCGGCGCGCTGTCGCAAATTGTCATCCTTGCCGCCGAGAAGGGCGCAGACGTCGCGGGCATTGCCGTGGTGCAGACCGTCCGCGTGATCGTTCTCACGGCCGCACTGCCGCTGCTGCTGGCGTTGACCGGAATAGGGCCTTCGGCGTTGCCGACCATCACGACGGCGATCGCCTCGCCGGCCGGACTGGCCGGGCTGATCGCAGCGTCGGTCGCCGTCGCGCTGGTGCTGCGGCTGGTGAGTTTTCCGGCGAGCTGGATGTTCGGCGCAATGATCGCTTCCAGCGTACTGCACGGCACCGGAATGATCGAGGGTGGCCTGCCGCCGTGGATGCGCGGCGTGGCGCTGGTCGGCATCGGCGCCCTGATCGGCACGCGGTTCGCGCGGGTGAAGAAGTCGACGCTGCTCAGCCACATCAACGCGGCGCTGGGCTCGTTCGCCGTCGCCATCATCATTTCCGCAATCTTCGTCACGGTAATCGTGCTGACCACCCATGTGCGCTTCGCCGACGTCGTCGTGGCGTTCGCGCCGGGCGCGATGGACGCCATGCTGGCGCTGGCGCTCACGCTGCATATCGATCCGATTTTCGTCGGCGCCCATCACCTGTCGCGCTTCGTGTTCGTCTCGATCACGACGCCGGGCATCGTGCATCTGTTCGGGCGGCCCCAGGAGGATGTCGACGATTAGGGTGCCCGTCATTGCCGGCGGATGTCTCGCGTGCCAATGCACGCGGCAAAAGGCGGCACACGAGCATACAGGTCCAGCGGGAGCATCCCGGCCTTCCCTGCGCAATGGCTTTACGGCTTATAGGCGCTCCCCGGTGAACGGCTTTCCTGCCACCGTCGCTACGCAAAAATAAATCTGCGCAACTTGACGCCGGCACCGCGGCGTCAGGACCACACGACTTCGCCGTACGCTTCCTGCGCGTACGTCTTGCGCATTCATCGAAGCGGCCGACAAGGCGCTCTCCGCGGCCAAGGCCAATGGCCGCAATCAGTCGGTGCTCGCCGCGATCCCCCAGCTCGCGCTGGTGGCTTAGGAGTTGTCATTCCGGGGCAATGCGAAGCATCAAACTATGGTGCGCAATTGCGCACCTGAGAATCTCGAGATTCCGGGTCTGGTCCTTCGGACCATCCCGGAATGAGGAGAGCAGCGCGTCGCGTTGCTCTCCTCACTTCTCCAGATACTTCTTCATCTCCGCGCGCAAGCCGTCGCGAAGGTCGTCGCGCGCCATGCCGTAGGCGATGTTGGCGCGCAGGAAACCGGATTTCGAGCCGCAATCGTGCCGCTCGCCCGCGAACTCCACGCCGTAGAAGCTTTGCGTTTTGGCGAGGGTCTTCATCGCATCGGTGAGCTGGATCTCGTTGCCCGCGCCGCGCTCCTGAGTCTCGAGAATCTTGAAGATTTCCGGCTGCAGGATGTAGCGCCCGGTGATCGACAGGTTGGACGGCGCCGTGCCCTTCGGCGGCTTCTCCACCATGCCGTCGACCTCGAACATGTTTTTCGCGAGCCGCTTGCCGACGCCGCAAATGCCGTATTGATGGGTGAGGTCGTCCGGCACCGCCTCCACCGCCAGCAGATTCGACTTGCCGCCAAGTTTGGCCGCAGCCTCGATCATCTGCTTCAGGCAGCCCGGGCTGTTCAGCACCAGTTCGTCCGGCAGCACCACCGCGAACGGCTCGTCGCCGACGATGTCGCGCGCGCACCAGACCGCGTGTCCGAGGCCGAGCGGTGCCTGCTGGCGGGTGAAACTCATGGCGCCAGCCGCGGGCTGGTCGCGCGCCAGGATGTCTTGCTCGGCCTTCTTGCCGCGCGCGGCCAGCGTGGTGTCGAGCTCGAACATCCGGTCGAAATGATCCTCGATCACGCCCTTGTTGCGCCCGGTGACGAAGACGAAGTGCTCGATGCCGGCCTCCTTGGCCTCGTCGACCACGTACTGGATCAGCGGCTTGTCGACGATGGTCAGCATTTCCTTCGGCATCGCCTTGGTGGCGGGCAGGACGCGGGTGCCGAGACCGGCGACCGGGAAGACGGCTTTGCGGATTTTCATGGGATGTCGGGGGCCTTGATATTGAGAACTTTGGAAATGAGGAAAGTGCTTTGATTGCACGTTGATAGCCGGTTTGCAGCCCTGAACAAAGGCGGATGTATGGTGGCCACCTCGCCTCCCCTTGCACGCCCCGGTCGCGACAACAAAATCCCCTCTGTTAAGCTATTGGAAACCGTGACAGGGCCTTCTGGCACGGGATTGGTTGCGACGGACGGGCACGGCATGGGTCTGATGGAACGAGCGATGAGCAATCGAACCGGCGCGATCATAATCGCGGCCGCGCTGTTGTGTTCCAGCAGCCAATCTCAAGCCCAATCCTCCGGCAACGGAGTTTCGGACTTTTTGGGCAACATCTTTTCCGGTCCGAAGTCCGGCCCGGCGCCGCAGGCCGCGCCCGGCCCGGACGGCGGCCCGCCGCCCTGGAGCGGCGAGGACGGCGCCTCCGGCCATCCCCTGATGACCGCCTCCGCCATCCGGGAGGCGGCTGCGAACTTTCAAAATTGCGTCGCCTCGATGTGGCCTGATGCCGCACGGCGCAACATCACCCAAGCGAATTTCGAGCGCTTCACCGCAGGTCTCGAGCCTGATCTGCGCATCATGGACCTGATGGATTCACAGCCCGAATTCACCAAGGCGATCTGGGACTATCTCGACATCCTCGTGAACGACAACCGCCTCGCCAGGGGCCGCGAGATCCTCGCGAAATACAAGCCGCAGTTCGACGCGGCGGAGAAAGCCTACGGCGTCGACCGCTACGCGATCGCCTCGATCTGGGGCATCGAATCGAACTACTCGACGCAGATGGGCGACCGTAACGTGGTGCAGTCGACGGCGACGCTGGCCTGCGTCGGCCGCCGCCAGAGCTATTTCAAGGACGAGTTCCTCACTGCGCTGGAAATCCTCAACCGCGGCGATCTGCGTCCCGAACAGATGCGCGGCTCCTGGGCCGGCGCGTTCGGGCCGACGCAGTTCATGCCGACCGCCTTCAAGCGCTACGCCGTCGATGGCGACGGCGACGGCCGTCGCGACGTCGTCGACAACGCCGCCGACCTGATCGCTTCCACCGCCAACAACCTCAAGAAGGACGGCTGGCAGACCGGGCGGAGCTGGGGCTACGAGGTGGTGCTGCCCGAGGGCTTTAATTTCATGCTGGCGGACAAGGCCAAGGCGATGACGATCGTGCAGTGGCAGGGCCAGGGAATAAAGCGAGCCGATGGCAAGCCGTTCCCTGACGCAACCGAGAAGGCCTACCTGCTGGCGCCTGCCGGCGCGCAGGGGCCCGGCTTCCTGATGCTGCAGAATTTCCGGGTGATCATGAAATACAACCCCGCGGAGGCCTATGCGCTGGCGATCGGTCATTTTGCCGACCGGCTGCGCGGCGGACCCGCCTTCGTGCAGCCCTGGCCGCGGCAGGAACGGGTGCTGTCGCGCGCCGAACGGCTGGAACTGCAGCAGCTTTTGGCCCAGCGCGGCTTCTACAAGGGTACGCCGGACGGCCAGTTCGGCGGCCAGACGCGGGAGGCGCTTCGCAGCTTCCAGGCCTCAATCGGGGCGCCGGCGGACGGATTTGCCTCTTCCGACGTACTGGAGCGGCTGCGGGGGCGGTAATGTCTTTGGTTTTGACGCGTTTTCTTCACGCGAACCGGTCTCTACTTCGCTCGAAAATGCTATGAAAGTCAGGTTTTTCCGCCCCGAAACCAACCCTGAAAACCCCAATTCGGCGAAAGCCTTGACGGTCGGGCCGGAACCCCGGTTTATGGGGAAAATCTGCCCGCTTGCGGCCCGATTCCGCTACTATAATTGACACATCACGACCCATTGCGACCGAGCCGGATGCGAAAGCCAAAGTCCTTTTTGCGCGTGTTTACCGACACCGGCCCGCTGGTGGTGCTGGCGGTTGCGATCGCGCTTTTGGTCGGGATCGTGGGACCGGCTTCCGCGCAGTTTTTCAATTTCGGCGGCTTTGGCGGGCCGCCGCAGCGGCAAGCGCCGCAGCGTGGCGGCGGCTGGTTCGGCGGCGATTTCTTTGCGCCATTCCAACAGCAGCAGCAACCGCAGGCGCCGCGGCAGGATTTCTCCCGTGCGCCTGGGCCCGCCAAGCGCGACACGGTGCCGGAACGTAACGTGCTGGTGCTGGGCGACGCCATGGCCGACTGGCTCGGCTATGGCCTGGAAGACGCCTATGCCGAGCAGCCCGACATGGGCGTGATCCGCAAGCACAAGACCGTCTCGGGCCTGATCAAATATCAGCCGCGCGGCGAGCCCGCCGATTGGGCCGCGGCCGCCAAGGGCATCCTCGCCACCGAAAAGCCTGACGCCATCGTCGTCATGCTCGGCCTCAACGATCGCGTGGCCATGCGCGAGGCGGTCACCGAGAAGAAGACCGACAAGAAGGACGCGCGCGGCAAGCCCGACGCCAAGCCGGCGGACGCCAAGCCGAAACCGGAAGGCTCGGCTGACGCGGCAAAACGCGACGACAAGCCGGTCGACGCCGAATTGTCGCTTGACGACGCGGCCGACAACGACACGCCGCAAACCGCCAACTCCGAAAAGAGCGCACGCGCGGGCGGCGGGCTCTACGAATTCCGCGACGAGCGCTGGGTCGAACTCTACGCCAAGAAGATCGAAGAGCTGATTGGCGTGTTGAAATCCAAAGGCGTGCCGGTGTTGTGGGTCGGCCTGCCTGCGATCCGCGGGCAGAAGGGAACATCCGACATGCTGTTCCTGGATGCGCTGTATCGCGACGGCGCGGGCAAGGCCGGCATCACCTATGTCGATATCTGGGACGGCTTTGTCGATGAAGCCGGCCGCTTCCTGCAAAAAGGGCCCGACTTCGAAGGTCAGATCCGGCAGTTGCGCACCGCCGACGGCGTGTTCTTCACCAGGCCCGGCGCGCGCAAGCTCGCACATTATGTCGAGCGGGAGGTGACGCGCCTGCTCGCTTCCCGCTCCGGGCCGATTGCCGTGCCGATCGAGCCGGCAACGCCGGAGGCCAATGTCGCGCCCGGCCAGCCGGCGCCGCGTCCGCTGGCCGGACCGGTGATGCCGCTGGTGGCCTCGTCCGTCGGCACCGATCAGTTGCTCGGCGGTCCCGGCACGCGCCCGGCGGCGGTCGATGCGCTCGCTGCGCGCACGCTGGTCAAGGGTGAGGCGCTGGCGCCGCCGGCCGGCCGCGCCGACGATTACGCCTGGCCGCGCCGGGAAATCGGCCGCGAGCAGGCCAAGGGCGATACGCCGGTTGCGGCCACCGCGCCGGGCGGAACGGTGGCTGCAGTGCCCGGACAGAAGCAGCTCTTGCTTCCGCCGCCGCAGCAAACGCTGCAGCAACAGAAGAAGCAGCCACAGATTCCGCAGCAGATTCTTCCGCAGCAGATTCGCCCCGCCCAGAACGGCGCGCAGCCATCGCTGCGCGACTTCTTCGGCTTCGGCACGCCGCGCCAGCCCGCGCCGCCCGCGGCCGCACCGCCGCGTGGACCGGCGGCCCCGGGCGTGCCGCGCCCGCCGGGCAGCGTCGGACGATCGGCCGAGGTTCCGCCGGGCAATCTCACGCGCTTCTGACGTCTCAGGAAGACGCGCGCATCGCGCGCCTCCGATGCTTCGCATCGCCGGATCCGAACGATGCGGCGCTTCTCGGCGGCGACACCGTTACTTGGGGATGACGACTTATCCGTAATAGCGCCAGCGCGGCGGCGGGCGGCGCGGCGGGCGTGTCATCAACAGCGCCAGCGCAAAACCAATTCCACCTGCGACGAGCAGCGCGCCGAGCGGATTTTCCTGCACGGCTTTCGCCACCGCTTTCTGGCCGCTGCGAACGGTGTCGCCGCTGTGTTCATAGGCATCCTTGGCATAGTTGACGGCGGCATCCGTGGCGTCGCGGGCGGCATCCTTGGCCTGGCCGTAGATATTTTGCACCGTGCCGGCCGCTTCGCGCGCGCGGCCCTCGGCTTGCGCCTTCGCATCGCCCGCTAAGTCGCCGACAGTGCTTTCGACCCTACCTGCGAAATCCTTGGCCGAGCCGGCAATCCGATCCTTGTCCATTGCGGTCACTCCTGTTTTCTGCGGACCTAACCGGCGAGCCCCCTCCGGGTTCCTGAAGCGCTCGAAATGCCTCGGTTCAGAACGCTCGGCTCAAAGTATAAGCCCGCCATCGACCACGATGGTCTGGCCGATGATGTAGGACGACAACGGCGAGGCCAGGAACAGCGCCGCGCCGGCCATGTCGGCAGGCGTGCCGAGCCGCTTCAGCGGGATCCGCTCCAGCGCGCCTTCGAGGCGTTTCGGATTTGATGTCGTCGCCTTGGTCATCTTGGTGTCGACCAGGCCCGGCGCGATGCCGTTGACGCGGATGCCGTTCTCGGCCCACGCCTCGCCGAGCGTGCGCGTCAAGCCCACGGCGCCGGTCTTCGAGGCGTTGTAAGCCGGGTTGCCCATGGTGGAATGAAAGGCGGCGGTCGAACTGACGATGATCAGCGACCCTTGGCTCGCGCTCAGCATCGCCTGAAATCTGGTTGCGCACGCCATCAGGCTCATCAAATTGACTTCCACGACCTTGCGAAAGCCATCCATCTCGAATTCGCCGCGGCGGTAGATCACCGCGCCTTGCGCCAGCACCAGCACGTCGAGCTTTTCGAACGGCGGCTTGAAGGCTCCGATCGCCTGCGCGTCGCTGACGTCGAGCCGGAAGTAATCGAGACCTTCGAGATGCGACCCTTCGCCGGGCGAATAATCGGCTGCGCTTGCGCGGGTACCGCAGACGGCGACACGCGCGCCCTTGGCGCGGAAGGCCTGCGCGATGCCGTTACCGATGCCGCTGGAGCCGCCGACCACCAGCACCTGCCTGCCGCTGAAATCCAGTTCGTTCATCGCTCGCGATCCTTTTTGATTGTGTTTTAACTGACGCCTTCGTCGAGGAATTTGACCATCAGAACCTCGTCGTAATGTCGGCCGTCCTGCTTGAGGGCTCGCTTTTCATAGCCGTACTCGACAAAGCCCATGACACCGTAAAGCCGGCACGCAGCCTTGTTCTCGTTCACCACAGTCAGCTGAACCATCTCAACGCGCCCCTCCGCATGGTCGAGCACTGCCGCGACAAGTCTTTTTCCAAGATCCAAATTTCGCGCAGCGGTTCGAACATACATCCCCCAAAGCAGCCCCTTATGCGCTTGCTTCGAACCTTCCTGCGCGGCGTATCCGGCTATTCCCACCAGCACTCCGTCGAGGAATGCGCCGAAGATATCTGTGCGGCCAACGACCGCTTCGAACCACGACAGCGGTTGCGCGTTTTCTCTCTCAAACGTGCTGGAGAAAGCCTCGGGATTTCTTTGCAACGCCTCCAGCCGGATGTCCCTGTAGAGGGCGGTGTCTGAAGTCTCGAGGCGACGAATCTGCAGAGGGGGAATATCGGCCACCGTTGCACCTGTTCCTGCCTGGTTTGACCTGTCTGCGGATCGGTGCCAGCCTTGTCAATCCTGCACCGCGATCAGTTCCCATTCCGCGAGTCATTCCATGTCGGATTTCAAAGAGCTCAGCCGCTCGGTCAAAGGTCTGACCGTTCTCGTCACCGGCGCCGCCAGCGGCATGGGCCGCGCCACCGCGCTCGTGTTCGCAGCCGAGGGCGCCAACGTCGCCGTCACCGATATCAACGCCGAGACCACCCAGGCCGTCGCCGGCGAGATCACCACAACCGGCGGTTCGGCGAAGGCATGGACGCTCGACGTCGCAAAGCCTGACGACATCATCAAGGTCGTCAATGACATCGCCGCTCATTTCGGCTCCCTCGATATCGTCATCAACAATGCCGGCGTCTCCGTGCGCGTCGCGATCGACGACGAGGATTATGAAGCGGCCTGGGCCAAGGCGCTGGCCGTAATGCTGACCGCGCATCCGCGCATCATCCGCGCCGCGTTGCCGCATCTGCGCCGCTCGAAGAGCCCGCGCATCGTCAACATCGCCTCGACCGAGGCGCTCGGCGCGACTGCATTGCACAGCCCCTATTCGGCGGCGAAAGCCGGCGTTACCGGCTTGACGCGCTCGCTTGCGGTAGAGCTCGGCCGCGAGGGCATCACCGTGAACTGCATCTGCCCGGGCCCGATCCGCACCGCGATCACCGAGCGCATTTCCGAAGAACACAAGACGATTTACGCCAAGCGCCGCACCGCTCTCGGCCGCTACGGCGAGCCCGAAGAGGTGGCGCACATGACGCTGAGCCTGTGCCTGCCGGCGGCCTCCTTCCTGACCGGCGCGGTTATCCCCGTGGATGGCGGGTTGATGGCGCGAAACGCGTAACGGGCATGCGTCCGCAGCGTTGACTTGGGCACGTCAGGGAGTAATTTTTCTGACAAACGAAGCGGGTTAACCCGCCCGCGGCTTTTGGGAGAAACGCCATGACGGTCACGATCCGGCAGCTTCATCCGCATTTTTTCGGCGAGGTTTCGGGCGTTGATTTGCGAAAGCCCCTGACGCCGCAGGAGGCGGCCGACATCGAGGCCGGCATGGACAAATACGCCGTGCTGCTGTTTCGCAACCAGGACATCACGGACGAACAGCAATTGGCCTTCGCGCTGAATTTCGGCGAGCGCGAGACATCGCGCGGCGGCAACATCACCAAGAAGGAAGATTACCGGTTAACCACGGGGCTGAACCGTCTCCAATCTCGGCAAGGACGGCAAGCCGTTGCCGCGCGATAGCCGCACCCATCTGTTCAATCTCGGCAATTGTCTCTGGCATTCCGACAGTTCGTTCCGCCCGATCCCGGCAAAATTTTCGCTTTTGTCGGCGCGGGTCGTGAACCCCAAGGGCGGCAACACCGAATTCGCCGACATGCGCGCAGCCTATGACGCGCTCGACGACGACACCAAGGCCGAGATCGAGGACATGATCTGCGAGCATTCGCTGATGTATTCGCGCGGCTCGCTCGGCTTCCTGGATTATAGCGACGAAGAAAAAGCGATGTTCAAGCCGGTGCTGCAGCGGCTGGTGCGGACGCATCCGGTGCACCGCCGCAAGTCGTTGTATTTGTCATCGCACGCGGGCGCGATTCAGGGCATGAGCATGCCCGAGGCGCGGCTGCTGCTGCGCGATCTCACCGAGCATGCCACGCAGCCGGAATTCGTCCACGTCCATAAATGGACCGTGCATGACCTCGTGATGTGGGACAACCGCCAGACCATGCACCGCGTGCGACGCTACGACCAGTCGCAGCCCCGCGACATGCGACGTGCGACGGTAGCCGGCACCGAGCCGACGGTGCAGCAGCAGGCGGCGGAGTAATATCCTCCGGCGTCCCTGCGAACGCAGGGACCCATACCGCGTGATCCATCGATGAGGTGCGGTAGCAGACGCGCTGCGTTAGCCGGTTGCTGTTGTGAGTTGTTGAGCGAAGCCGTCGCCCAGTGTGCCCATTACGCAGGCCGCGGCGTATGGGTCCCTTCGCCCGTGCGCAATTGCGCACTAGGCAGGGACGACGCTGTGCTTGTTGTGAATGCTCGCTAAAACACGCCTACGCGTGCCCGGCCTCGTTCGACAGCATGCCGGGGTCGATGCCGATCTTTTGCAGTGCGCGCTGGTATTTTTCGTCGACATCGTCGCCGAAGATCAGCTCCGGGTCGGCGTCGCAATGCAGCCAGCCATTGTGCTGGATCTCGTCCTCGAGCTGGCCCGGCGCCCAGCCGGCATAGCCCAGCGCCAGGATCGCGTGCTTCGGTCCGGTGCCCTTGGCGATGGCCTTGAGGATGTCCACCGTCGCGGTCAGGCAGATGCCGTCGTCGATATTGAGCGTCGCATCCTGGATGAAGAAATCGCTCGAGTGCAGCACGAAGCCGCGGCCGGTGTCGACCGGGCCGCCCTTCAGCACCTGCATGGTCTCCGCGTTTTCCGGCAGCTTGATCTGGTCGGCCTTCTGGATGATGTCGAGCTGGACCAATAGCCCGGGAAAATCGATGCTGCCGGCCGGACGGTTGACGATGATGCCCATCGCCCCCTCGGACGAATGCGCGCACATGTAGATGACGGAGCGCTCGAAGCGCGGGTCGCCCATGACCGGCATGGCAATCAGCAGCCGGCCGTCCAGGTAGCCGCCGGAGGACGAATTGTCGCCAATGCCGGCAGCTTTGCGGCGAACGGGCTTCGGTGTCTTGCCTTCAGGGCTCATCCGCAAAGGCCTCTCTTGCTGATTCATATCCTGATATCGGGTGCGGTTTCTGTCAATCAAGCTTCCGGCGCCATTCGCCTGCCGATCACACGCAATTCAATGGTTTGCGCCGCAACTTGCCTGTAAAGACGTCCCATGATCGTGATGGTTCCCCTGCGCGCCGCGCTCGGCGTCGCCGCTTTGTGTGTCGCGTGCGCGACGTCGGAGGTTCGCGCCGAGGATGCGTCGCCGTGGCAACGTGACGCGCATTCCGCAGTGCGGTTGCTGGCGGGATCGCGCAGCGGCACGGTGCTGCTCGGCGGCGTTGCCATCCAGTTGCAGCCGGGATGGAAGACCTATTGGCGGACGCCCGGCGATTCCGGCGTTCCGCCCCGCTTCGACTTCTCCAAATCGGACAATGTCGAAGCCGTGACCGTGCTGTGGCCGGCGCCGAAGAAATTCGACGATGGCGCCGGCGGCACCGCGCTGGGATACAAGCAGCAGGTCGTGCTGCCGTTGCGGATCGTCGCCAAAAACGCCGACAAGCCGGTGACGCTGCGGGCCAATATCAGCTACGCGGTTTGCGACAAGCTCTGCATTCCCGTCGAAGCCCATGCCGAACTGGCCTTTGCCAGCGTGGCAAGCACCGAGGACGGCAATTTGTCCGATGCGCTCAATACGGTGCCGAAGCCCGCCAATATCGGCGACCCCAATCCGCTGACCATCCGCGACGTCAAGCGCGAGGGAAAGAGCAACGTGCTGGTCGACGTGACAGCGCCCGAGGCCAAGGAAGTCACCCTGTTCGTCGAGGGGCCGACGCCGGACTGGGCGCTGCCGGTTCCCAGGCTCGTCGAGCCAAGCCCGCCCGGCATCAAACGCTTTGCCTTTGAGCTCGACGGCCTGCCGCCCGGCGCCATCCCTGAAGGCGCCGCGCTCAAACTGACGCTGGTCGGCGGCGACCGGGCCTACGAGTTCAATGTCAATTTGAATTGACGTCCGCCGGCAGTATAGGCGCAGCCCCCGCCAAGCGGCTCCAGCTTCCGCCAGCGCGCAAGAAACACCTCCTCGCGATAGCGGGCTTTTCCGAGTCAGTGCAGCGAATGCTTTCGACCCGAGGAGAACCGGCCGCGCCGGCTCTCCTGCAGAATACTGTCTAACCTTTCTGACCGCTCATCTGCTGGGCGCGCATATAGCTCTTGCAAGCACCCCGCATATCGCCCTTCGCCATAGCGGCATTTGCCGCGCCCATCTCCTTCATCATCGCCGCCTTGCCGGGACTGTCAGGCATAGCGTTGCTGGACGTGACGAGCTTGGCCATGTTTTCGCTCGTGCAAGCCATCTTCGCGGAAGCCGGGCTGAAGGCCAGCGCAGTGGCGACTGTAATAGCGGTAACAAGCAGTTTCATATTTCTCCTCCCCGGCCACACAATGCGGCCGGAGCTTAAAGTTGGAAAAGGCCGGAAAAGTTCCAGCGAGCTGGATTGCGTGGGCCGGGCGATCTTGGTGAATGGCCCCCGGCAGCCTCCCACCCAACCGAATCTTAACGAATGGTTGATACATCCGGGCATCGCCGCCGCCTCGCGGCGCGTTTCGGGGATGCACCCTTGTGGCCGTGATGGATACGCAATCCGCAACCGCTCCGCCCGCCGGCGTGATCGCGCGCCTGCGTGCGCTGCTTGGCGGCTCCAGTGAGGCTTCCGTCACCAGGCGGCTGGCCGGCACAATCTTCATCATCCGCGTCTTCAGCGCAGCGCTCGCCTATTTCGCGCAGATCCTGCTGGCGCGCTGGATGGGCGGCTCGGATTACGGCGTCTATGTCTATGTCTGGACCTGGGTGCTGCTGCTCGGCAGCATGATGGATTTCGGCATCTCGGCATCCGCGCAGAAGATCATTCCGGAATACCGCACCCGGGGCGAGCATGCCCTGCTGCGCGGCTTCCTCTCCGGCAGCCGCTGGATGACGCTCGCCGTCTCCTCCATCGTCGCGCTGTTGCTGGCGGGCGTGGTGAGGGGGTTGTCGCCATGGATCGACGCCAACGCGATCGTTCCCCTCTATATCGGTTGCCTGACGCTGCCGGCATTTGTCGTCGCCAACACCCAGGACGGCATCGCCCGCTCGCATGACTGGATGCAGCTCGGCCTGATGCCGCAATTCATCGTGCGGCAGTCGCTGATCATCGGCCTGACCGCCGGCGCCTTCGTGCTCGGCTTCAATCTCGGCGCCACCGCCGCGATGTGGGCCAGCGCCGCCGCGGTCTGGATCGCGATGATCGGCCAGATGATCGTGCTCAACCGCAGGCTCGGCGGCCACATCGAGCCCGGCCCCAAGGCCTATGACTTCCGCGGCTGGCTCGCGGTCTCGCTGCCGACCCTGCTGGTGGAAAGCTTTTACCTGCTGCTGTCCTACACCGACGTGCTGGTGCTGCAGCAGTTCCGCTCCTCCGAAGAAGTCGGCGTCTATTTCGCTGTCGTGAAGACGCTGGCGCTGGTCTCCTTCATTCACTACGCGATGGCGGCGACGACGGCGCATCGCTTTGCCGAGTATCACGCGCAGGGCGACAGGCCGCGGCTGTCGGCCTATGTGGCGCACGCGATCCAGTGGACGTTCTGGCCATCGCTGGCCGCGACCATCCTGTTGCTGGCGCTGGGCAAGCCGCTGTTGTCGCTGTTCGGACCGCAATTCCTAGTCGGCTACGACATCATGTTCATTGCCGCTGTCGGCCTCGTGGTGCGCTCCGCCATCGGCCCGGTCGAGCGGCTGCTCAACATGCTCGGCCACCAGCATATCTGCGCGCTGGCCTATGCGCTCGCCTTCGTCATGAACGTCGTGCTGTGCGTGATGCTGGTGCCGCGCTTCGGCGGCCACGGCGCCGCGGCCGCGACCTCGATCTCGCTGGCGTTCGAGACGGTGCTGCTGTTCTGGATCGTGCGCCGGCGCCTCGGACTGCACGTGCTGGCGTTCGGGAAGCGCTGATCCTGGAGCCCACTGGAACGGTTGGAACACAACCGCCTGCATGATATATTCTTCCCATGACCGTGACCGACCTGAAGAATTTGCTGGAACGCGCTCAAACCTGGCCCGAAGAGGCACAGGATGAGCTTGTTGCGATCGCAAACCAGATCGAGAATGAATTGCAAGGGCAGTACTATCAGGCGACTCAAGAGGAACTGCGGATCATTGACGCGGCCATGGCCTCGATCGACGCCGGCGAGACCGCGACCGACGGTGAAATCACGACGGCATTTGCAAAATTTCGCCAGGCATGAAGCTCGTCTATTCAAGACGAGCACTCGCTGATCTCGATGGGATTTCGGCCTATTACGCGGCCAGCGCAAGCCCCGCGATAGCTGATTCTGTCGGACGGCGGCTGGAAGATGTCGTTGACCGCATTTGCCGCATCCCTGAATCTGCTCCGAAAGTCTCGCAGCGATCTCAGGTCCATGTCGTAACCGTCGTGCGTTATCCGTTCCGGATTTTCTATCGCGTGCGCAACGACACGATCGATATCTTGCACATTCGACACACGTCGCGACGGCCTGTGAACACGATCGACTGATGGGGTTCCGCCCGGACGGCCGACACCATCGACGAGGCAGAACATCGGTATCGCCCTGCACCGGCAAATTGGGGAAAACAACCACCGGATTCCGGTGCGCGCATGAAATATTCTTATTTCGCCTGATCCGCCATCGATAGGACGTTTATCTCCTGCGTTGATATATATTCGCATATGCGAAATGGAACTTGCACCCGGAAATGATTGATCCGCTTTATGTTGCCTCGGGATTCGGCGTCGGCCTGCTGGTCGGGATGACCGGCGTCGGCGGTGGCTCGTTGATGACGCCGTTGTTGATCCTGCTGTTCGGCATCCATCCGTCGACCGCCGTCGGCACCGACCTGCTATACGCCGCGGCGACCAAGACCGGCGGCAGCCTGGTGCATGGCGTGGCCCGCAGCATTCACTGGCCGGCGGTGATCCGTCTCGCCAGCGGCAGCATCCCGGCGAGCGTCGTCACGCTGCTTGTGCTGTGGCAGCTCGAACTCAACGGAGAAGCCGCGCGCAGCCTGGTCAATCTGGTGCTGTGCTTTGCGCTCATTCTCACGGCGACGTCGTTGATTTTCCGCAAGGCGATCATGGATCGATACCGCCAGCGCATGGAACGGCTCGGCGCCTCGACGACTGGCAACGCGACCGTGCTGGTCGGCGTGGCGCTTGGTGTGCTGGTTTCGATATCGTCGGTCGGCGCTGGCGCGGTTGGCGTCACCGCGCTGTTGCTGCTCTATCCGCGCCTGCCGATGGCAAGCATCGTTGGCTCCGACATTGCACACGCCGTGCCGCTGACGCTGGTCGCCGGCATCGGCCACTGGGCGCTGGGTTCGGTCGACTGGGCGCTGATGGGTGTGCTGCTGATAGGCTCGCTGCCCGGCATCGTGATCGGTAGTTACTGTGCGGTCCGCGTCCCGGAGACGGTGCTGAGGCTGCTACTCGCCACCGTTCTTGTTCTGGTCGCCGGCAAGCTTGGCTTCAATGAGTTGCACTTGTCGACGGCAAGTATCGCGGCCGTTACCGGGAGCGCTGCCCATTAGGCGCACTCCCGGGGGCCGTTCGCAATTTCCTACTCCGCGGTCCAGCCGCCGTCGATGGAGTAGTTGGACCCGGTGATTTGGGCTGCATCGTCGCTGCACAGGAACAGTGCCAGCGCAGCAACCTGCTCTGACGTCACGAACTCCTTGGTCGGCTGGGCGTCAAGAAGCACGTCCTTGATGACCTGCTCCTTGGTCATGTTGCGCGCCTTCATGGTCTCGGGGATCTGGTGCTCGACCAGCGGCGTCCAGACATAGCCCGGGCTGATGCAGTTGCAGGTGATCTTGAAGGTCGCAAGCTCCAGCGCCACCGTTTTTGTCAGCCCGGCGATGCCGTGCTTGGCCGAGACATAGGCCGACTTGAAGGGCGAAGCCACCAGCGAATGCGCGGAAGCGGTGTTGATGATGCGGCCCCAGCCGCGCTTCTTCATGCCGGGCACGGCGGCGCGGATGGCATGAAATGCCGATGACAGATTGATCGCAATGATCGCGTCCCATTTCTCGATCGGAAACTCTTCGATCGGGGCGACGAACTGGATACCGGCATTGTTGACGAGGATATCGACCGAGCCGAAGGTCTTCTCGCCGAGCGCGACCATTTCGGCGATTTCGACGGGCTTGGTCATGTCGGCAGGCGAATGCACCGCGCGGACTTTGAAGTCGGTTTCGATGCCGGAACGCTCGCGCTCGATATCGGCCGGGACGCCCATGCCATTGATAACGATATTGGCGCCAGCGCCGGCGAAAGCGCGCGCATATGCCAGTCCGATGCCACTGGTCGAGCCGGTCACGACGGCGGTTTTGCCTTTTAATGTACCCATATCAATTCACTCCTGCTTGCCTCCGCGGGATTTGGGACCGTTCCCCGTCATATCGTAAGCCATCATGGTCTGGCCGGATTGCGGGCGCTCGAGCACATCCTTGTGACGCATCGACAGATGAACGTCGCGGACGCCCGCGTTCCAATGCTCGAGCATGGCGACATGCGAAAAATCGTAATCCTTCGAAGAGGATTCGTAATTCTTGCTCTTGTAGATCAGGTGCACCACGGTGACGGTGTTTTCCTGGGCGGCTTTGCAGAGAATCTCTGCCAACGGATCGTTCTTGAGATGATCCGGCAATTTTCCGAGCAGCTCGCGCATCGCCTTGCGGATATTGTGCACCTGCTTGTTCTTGTCGGTGCTCATGCGGGTGCGGCTGGAAAAACGGATGTCCTTTTCACGCTCGGCGGCCTCGAGCAGCGACGTCGGCAAATCGCCGCGCGCGCTGAACAAATCGACCTGGAAGATCAGCAGATCGCGGTTGCTCTCCTCGCCCAGCACGTGATCCAGCGGCGTGTTGGAGGCGATGCCGCCGTCCCAGTAATGCTCGCCTTCGATCTCGACGGAAGGAAATCCCGGCGGCAGCGCGCCGGACGCCATGATGTGCTCCGGCCCGATCTTCTTGCCGAGCTTCCTGAACTCGAAATTGTCGAAATATCTGAAATTGCCCGAGGTCACGCCGACCGCGCCGACGCTCAGCCTCGTCTTGAGATCGTTGATGCGGTCGAAGTCGACCAGCCGCTCCAGCGTCTTCTTCAGCGGCGCGGTGTCATAATAGCTCTGCGATTGCGGGCTGCCCGGCGGCCACAAGGGCGCGGGCGGAATACGCGGTGTGAAGAAGCCGGGCACGCCGAAGGTCGCGATCAGCGCGGCGCTGGTTTCGTTGAACAGCGAGCGCGCGCGGTCGCCGTTTGTGACGGGATTCCACGGCACCGGGGACGACACCATCTCCCAGAACTCTTTCAACCGGTCGACGCGTTTCTCGCCTTCATTGCCGGCGATGATCGCGGCGTTGATGGCGCCGATCGAAATGCCCGCGATCCATTCCGGTTCGAACCCGGCCCGGCACAGCGCATGAAAGGCGCCTGCCTGATAGGAGCCGAGCGCGCCGCCACCCTGCAGGACCAGCACGCGCTGCGCTTTGGCAGGCGTGGTTGCGGGCGCGGGGTTTGAATGATCCATCGTGACCGTCGATCAGTGGACAGAGAGGCCGGCACCGTGGCGGCAGTTCGCGACGGCGTCAATCGGCGAGATCGAAGCAAGGATCACGCCGAGTTTACCGCCCTGTGAGGCATCGAAGCCCGTAACCGGGCCTGCTTCAGGTTGATGCAAGGATGAGGGTCCAGAACACCTTGTATTTGGTGCCTGGAGCATAAGTCGCCGCGATGCCCAATTTTGTGACACCGTTCTTGAGCATGTTGGCCTTATGCGGCGGCGAGTCGCGCCAGCCGGAGAAGGCCTCCGCCAGGGTGTGATATCCGGCCGAAATGTTTTCGACCGCGACCGTCGCCGGATAGCCGGAGGCCCCCAGCCGCTTGTCCAGCGGACCCTTCACATTGTGGTCCATCTTGTTGCGCGCCGCCATCGCCTGCGACTGCTGCTCGGCGAGCCTGATCAACTCGGGATCGACCACCACGGTGCCGAGGCCGTTGTTCTGGCGGTATTGCGAGATCATGGTCGCGGCGGCGACCGTATCGAGCGTGGCGCCGGGTTGGGCCATGTCGAGATACATGGCCGGCTGATCCGGGATTTTGACGTCTGCCGAGCAGCCGGCAAGCAGAAAAAGCCCGATAATGGCGGTAGTCGCCCGTTTCACTGAAAGAATCCCCCAAAGCTGGACGGCCGTTGTTGCATACCAACCGTGGCTGAATGGTGAACGGGGGACCAAATCCACGGTCATTCCGGGGCGATGCAAAGCATCGAACCCGGAATCTCGAGATTCTCCGATGCGCAATCGCGCATCGTAGTTCGCTTCGCGCCCCGGAATGACGACTTCGCCGTCAATCCTGTGCCGCAAAGATCCGGTAGCGGCGGGGCTGCAGGCCGATGATCTCGCCGGCCTGGAGTTCCCGGTCCCGGGGGGCATCGATCTCGATCACGGTCTTGCCCTCACTGCCCGTCAGCGCCACCTCCGCCCGCTGAATCGGGCCGAACGAGCGGACATGGCGCACCGCGCCCTCCAGCGAGCCGGTTCCCGCCGGCCCGATCTGCATGTCGTGGCGGCGGACGAACAGTTTTGAGGCGCCGGAGGCCGCGCCATCGGCGGCGATATTGAGCGGCCGGCCGCCGAGCCGCACCGAGCCGCCGGCAACCTCCACCGGCAGCACGATGGATTCGCCGATGAAGCCGTGGACGAAGGCGGTGGCGGGATTGTCATAGACATCGCCCGGCGTGCCGATCTGCTCGATACGGCCCTTGTCCATGACAACCACGCGGTTGGCGACTTCCAGCGCCTCTTCCTGGTCGTGGGTGACGAAGATCGAGGTGACGTGAATTTCGGAATGCAGCGAGCGCAGCCATTGCCGCAGCTCTTTCCGCACCTTGGCGTCGAGCGCGCCAAAGGGCTCGTCGAGCAGCAGGATGCGCGGCTCGATGGCGAGCGCACGCGCCAGCGCGATGCGCTGCCGCTGGCCGCCGGACAATTGGCTGGGATAGCGGTTGGCCAGCCAGTCGAGCTGCACCAGATCCAGCAACTCCTTGACGCGGGCGCGGATCGTGGCCTCGTCCTTGCGGACGGCGCGCGGCTGCACGCGCAGGCCAAAGGCAACGTTTTCGAACACCGTCATGTGGCGGAACAGCGCATAATGCTGGAACACGAAGCCGACATGGCGCTCGCTGGCGCCGTGTCCCAGCGCATCCTCGCCGTCGATCCGCACCTCGCCGGCGTCCGGCCAGTCGAGGCCGGCGATGATTCGCAACAGCGTCGTCTTGCCCGAACCGGAGGGGCCGAGCAGCGCCAGCAATTCGCCCTTGCCGACCTTCAGATCGACATTGTCGAGGGCGGCGAACGCGCCGAACTTCTTGACGATGTTTTTGACTTCAATGGTCACTTGGAATTTGTCCTTCGTCCAGACGCTGTTCGAGAACGGTCTTCACGACCAGCGTGATCAGGGCCAGCATCGCCAGCAGCGAGGCGATCGCAAACGACGCCACGAATTGATACTCATTGTAGAGAATCTCGACCAGCAGCGGCATGGTATTGGTCTCGCCGCGGATATGACCCGACACGACAGACACCGCGCCGAACTCGCCCATGGCGCGCGCGTTGCACAAGAGTACGCCATACAACAGGCCCCATTTGATATTGGGCAGAGTGACGCGGAAGAAGGTCTGCAGGCCTGACGCTCCGAGCGAGGTCGCCGCTTCCTCCTCCTGCGTGCCCTGCTCCTGCATCAGCGGAATGAGCGAGCGGGCGACAAACGGGAACGTCACAAAAATCGTCGCCAGCGCAATGCCGGGCACCGCGAACAGGATGTGGATGTTGTGCGCCTGCAGCCACGTGCCCCAATAACCCTGCGCGCCGAACAGCAGCACGAAGACGAGGCCGGAAATAACCGGGCTGACGGAGAACGGCAGGTCGATCAGCGTGATCAGGAAGGTCTTGCCGGTAAAATCGAATTTCGCAATCGCCCAGGCCGCGATCACGCCGAACACGAGATTGAGGCCAACCGAAATCGCCGCCACCAGCAAGGTCAACTGGATCGCCGACAGCGCCTCCGGCTCGGCCAGCGCAGAAAAATAGGCGCTGATGCCTTTCGAAAAGGCCGATGCGAACACCACGACCAGCGGCAGCACCACAAAGACGGTAAGGAAGGTGACGGCAAGCGCGATGATGACGAAGCGGACGGGTGCGGGCTCGGTTCGCAAATCCTTCGGCGAAGCCACCGCGCGGGCCGCCGTGGACGTGTAGATCCTTAGCGGCGTCGCCGGAGTAACAAAGCTCGTTTGCGTCGACATCGACCGGCCCTCAATGCGCGGGAATGCGGGTTTGCGCCCAGCGTTGCAGGCGATTGACGGCGAAGATGATCAGGAACGACGCCAGCAGCATGACGACGGCAATCGCCGTCGCATCGGCGTAGCGAAATTCGGACAGCCGGATCACGATCAGGAGCGGCGCGATCTCCGACACGTTCGGCAGGTTGCCGGCGATGAAGATCACCGAGCCGTACTCACCGACCGCGCGCGCGAACGCCAGTGCAAAGCCGGTCAAGAGCGCCGGGATCAGACTCGGCAGGATCACCCGGAACACCGTGTGCCAGCGGTTGGCGCCGAGGCTCGCCGCCGCCTCCTCGATTTCAGGATCGAGATCGATCAGCACCGGTTGAACCGTCCGCACCACGAAGGGGATTCCGATGAAGACCATCGCAATGAAAATTCCGATCGGCGTGAACGCGACCTTGATGCCGAGTTCGGCGAGCGGCGCGCCGAGCCATCCCTTCTGCGCAAACAATTGCGTCAGCGCCACGCCCGCGACCGCGGTCGGCAGCGCAAAGGGAATGTCGACGATGGCGTCGAACAGCCGCCGGCCCGGAAACCGATACCGCACCAGCGCCCATACGATGATCGTCCCCATCACCAGATTGACGCAGGCGGCGGCAAACGAAAGGCCGAACGAAATCTTCAGTGCATTGAGCGTGCGGCGGCTGGTGAGGATGTCCCAGAATTGCCCCGGAGAAAGCTCGAGCGTCTTGAGAAACAGACCGGCGAGCGGAATCAGAATGATGACGGAAAGCCACGTCAGCGTCAGGCCCATGGTCAGACCAAACCCGGGCAAGGTGCTGCGCCGTGCGACCGCTGTGCTCACAAAATCCCCTGCTTCCGCTATGGCCGGCTCTTGGCCAGATCAATTCTTGTAAATCTGGTCGAAAATACCGCCTTCGCCGAAGTGATCCTTCTGCGCCTTGGTCCAACCGCCAAAAACGTCGTCGATCGTGAAAAGTTCGACCTTGGCGAAGGATTTTTCGTACTCCCTCGCAATTTCCGAATCACGCGGACGATAGGAATTGCGTGCGGCGATTTCCTGACCCTCCTTGGTATACCAATACTTCAGGTAGGCCTCGGCGACCGCGCGCGTGCCTTTTTTGTCGGCAACCTTGTCGACGACCGCGACCGGCGGCTCGGCGAGAATCGACAATGGCGGCGCCACGATCTCGAACTTGTCCTTGCCGAATTCGCGCTGCGCCAGGAACGCCTCGTTCTCCCACGCCAGCAGCACGTCGCCGACGCCGCGCTCGACGAAGGTCACCGTCGAACCACGCGCGCCGGTATCGAGCACCGGCACGTTGTTGAAGAGATCGCCGACGAACTTCTTCGCCTTGTCGGCGGAGCCGAATTTCTTTTCCGCAAAACCCCACGCCGCCAGATAGTTCCAGCGCGCGCCGCCCGAGGTCTTCGGGTTCGGCGTAATCACCTGCACGCCGGGCTTGATCAGATCGTCCCAATCCTTGATGGCCTTGGGATTGCCCTTGCGGACCAGAAAAACTATCGTCGACGTATAGGGCGAGGCATTGAGCGACAGGCGCTTCTGCCAGTCGGCCGCCACCAGGCCCTTGGCAGCGATGGCGTCGATGTCATAGGCCAGCGCCAGCGTGACGACGTCAGCCTGCAGCCCGTCGATCACCGCGCGCGCCTGCGAGCCCGAGCCGCCATGCGACTGCTTGATCTCGACGCTCTTGCCGGTTTCTTTTTGATAGGCCGCGACAAACGCCTTGTTGAAATCGGCGTAGAGTTCGCGCGTCGGATCGTAGGACACGTTGAGCAGGGTGTAGTCGGCGGCGAAAGCTGAACTCGCCCAGAGCAGTCCAGCGACGAGCGGCAGAATGCGACGGATCATCGTTGATCTCCATTCGGCTTGATCAAGCATATCATCAAGCGCGAACGTATAAGTCGCGACGAAAGGCCGCTTCGTCAACGAAACCGCATTTCATTGTTTGCGGTTCCGCAGCCTCAATGTCCTATGAAATCCGGCCGCTCAAGAAGTTTTCGTCGTGTGAATGCCGCATTCCGTCTTCGGTCTGCCGCGCCAACGGCCGGCACGCGCATCCTCGTCCGGCGCGGTCCGGCTCGAACACGGCATGCAGCCGACCGACAAATAGCCGGAGGCGACCAGAGGATGCGGCGGCAGCTTGGCGAGATTGTAGATCGCCTCGATCTCTTCGCGCGACGCGTTGGCGAACGGATTGAATTTCAGCTTCGCGCCGTCGTCCTCGACGACGGGAATCTCGGCGCGCGCGCCGCCCTGAAAACGCTTGCGTCCGTTGATCCAGGCCGAGAACGGCTTCAGCGCCCGCGCCAGCGGTTCCACCTTGCGAATACGGCAGCAGGCGTCGGGATCGGAAAACCACAATTCGCGATCGGGATCCTGGCGTGACAGCGCTTCTTCCAGCGGCTTGATCGAGCGAACGTCGCGAAGGCCGAGCGCAGCAATCAACGTGTCGCGATAGGCGAGCGTCTCCTCGAACAGCCACCCGGTATCGAGAAAGATCACGGGAATCGCGGGATCGACGTCCGCCATCACCTTGAGCAGCGCCGCCGATTCCGTGCCGAACGACGACACCAGGGCAAGCTGTTCGCGGCCGACAAGCTTAAGCGCGGTTTCAATGACATGCGCCGGCGAGGCGTCGCGCAAGGTATGATCGAGCGTCTGCGCCGAATGAAGGATCGCCGTGTCAGCGGCGATGCCGTGCTGTACGATCGTGCTCACTGGCCGGCACTCTCCGAATGACGCAACTGCATCCGACGATTGAGCGCGGTGACGCGGCCATCGCCGGTCGGCTGGTAGAACACCGAATAGCGCTTGCTGGTTGCCGCAAACGCCGCCGCGTCGCTGTCCTTTTTCACCTCGAAAGCGTCGAAGCCGGCGCGCAGCATGAACACGAACTGGTCGCGCAGCACCTGGCCGGTGGCGCGCAGCTCGCCTTCGAAGGCGTACCGCTCGCGCAACAGCCGCGCCTGGCTGTAGGCGCGGCCGTCGCGGAACGACGGGAACACCAGTGCTACCGCCGCCAGCCGGTCGAGATACGGCACGAGATCGTCGATGTCGCGATTGTTCGGCCAGATCACGCCGAGCTTGCCGGCGCGCGCCAGCAAGGCTTGCGGATCTTCGAGGAACCGCGCCGCCGGAACCAGGATCGCGCCATCGCCCGGCAACTCGGCGCCGTCGGGCACATGGACGAACAGGTCCGCTGCAATCTTTCCGTCCTTAACGAGTGGCATAGACCCGCTCCCTGAATGGTTCGACGCCGAGCCGCTTCACCGTATCGACGAACAATTCGTCGGGGCGCGCGCGCAAGGCAAGATAGGCTTCGACAATGTCCTCGATCACGTCGGCGACGTCGACGTAAGGCACCGCCGGGCCGATCAAGGTGCCCATCTGGGCGTTCTCGTCGGCACGGCCGCCGATCGTGATCTGGTAAAACTCCTCGCCGTTCTTCTCGACGCCGAGAATGCCGATGTGGCCGACATGGTGATGTCCGCAGGCATTGATGCAGCCGGAAATGTTGATGTGCAGCCGGCCGATCATGTTCGCCGTGTCGTGATTGGCGAAGCGGCGCGTCAATTCCTGCGCGATCGGGATCGAGCGTGCATTGGCGAGCGAGCAATAATCCAGCCCCGGACAGGCAATGATGTCGGAGACCAGATTGATATTCGGCGTCGCAAGGCCGATTCTGTCGAGCGCCTTCCACAGCGCGGGCAGATCGCGCCTGGCAACGTGCGGCAGCACGAGGTTCTGCTCGTGGCCGACGCGGACTTCGCCGAAGGAATATTTGTCGGCGAGATCGGCGACCGCGTCCATCTGGTCGGCAGTGGCGTCGCCCGGAGGCCCGCCTACCGGCTTCAGCGAAAGCGTCACGATCGAATAGCCCTGCACCTTGTGCGTGAACACCGAGTTGCGGCGCCAGGCCTCGAAATGCGGATCATGCGCCGCCTTCTTCAGCTCTTCCGGCATGTGCGGCAGCTTGTCATAGGCCGGATAGGAGAACCGCGAGCGGATTTCCTCGATCACGGAGTCATCGAGCGTCAGCGCGCTGTCGCGAATCTGCTGCCACTCCTCCTCGACCTCCGCAGCGAACTTCTCGATGCCGAGCTCGTGCACCAGGATCTTGATGCGGGCCTTGTAGATGTTGTCGCGGCGGCCGTACTGGTTATAGACGCGCAGAATCGCCTCGACATAGCTGAGGATGTCGCGGCGCGACACGAACGGCTTGATGGTCTTGGCGATGAACGGCGTGCGGCCGAGCCCGCCGCCGACCAGCACCTCGAAGCCGGTCTCGCCTTCCGCGTTCCGGTAGAGACGCAGGCCGATGTCATGGATCTTGATCGCGGCGCGGTCGTGGTCGGAGGCCGTGATCGCGATCTTGAACTTGCGCGGCAGGAACGAGAATTCCGGATGCAGCGTGGTGTGTTGCCGCAGGATTTCCGACCAGATGCGCGGATCCTCGATCTCGCCCGGCGCGACGCCCGCCCACTGGTCCGAGGTAACGTTGCGCATGTTGTTGCCGGAAGTCTGCATGGCGTGGATGCCGACTTCGGCAAGATCGGCCAGCGCATCCGGCAATTCGGCAAGCTTGATCCAGTTGTACTGGATGTTCTGCCGGGTGGTGAAATGGCCGTAGCCGCGATCGTAGCGGCGCGCGACATGCGCAAGCCGCCGCAACTGCTTCGACGACAGCGTGCCGTAGGGGATGGCGACGCGGAACATGTAGGCATGCAGTTGCAGATAGACGCCGTTTTGCAGCCGCAGCATCTTGAATTCGTCCTCGGTGAGTTCGCCGGAGAGACGGCGCTTCACCTGGTCGCGGAATTCAGACACGCGTTCATTGATCAGCGTGCGATCGAGTTCGTCATATGCGTACATGATGGATCAGCCTTGATACGTCGTTTAGGCCGGAAGCAGGTCGATGGTGAGACCCTTCGACCGGATGCGTTCGCGCAAATTGCCGGGTTTGATCTCGCCGCTGTCCTTGAGCTCGACCGGCGCGATATAGGCGCCGACCGCGCCGACGTCGTCGGCATTGGCTTCGGCCAGCAGCGCCCGCGCTTCATCGGAGGTGCGGACGATCGCAGCGTCCGACAAGCTTGCCGACCAGCCCTGCTGCGCGGTGCGATAGATCACGATGCCATCCGAGGTGCGGTTGGCGGTCACCATCGAGGGTCCGGTGATCTTGATTTTTTGTTGAAGTGGAGAGGTCATTCGGCAGCATCCAGCAGTTTGGAGATGACTTGATTGAGGTTGGACTGGCGCCACGGCGCGGAATGCGCAACGACGTCGCCGATGATGAGGATGGCGGGACCGCCATCGATTTTTTCGACCAGCGCAGGAAGATTCTCGAGCGTGCCGACCACGGCCTGCGCATCCGGCCGCGTCACCCGCGCGAACACACCAACGGGTGTTTGCGGCAACCGGCCTGCGGCAAGCAAACCGGCACGCACCGATGGCGCCGCGGTCATGCCCATATAGACCACGATGGTCATTTTCTTGTCGGTCAGCACCGACCAGTCGACCGTCTCGGCGTCCTTTGCCTTGTGCGCCGTCAGGAAGGTGATGCGCAGCGCCTCGTGGCGATAAGTCAGCGGCGCCTCGAATTGCGCGGCGGCACCGAGCCCTGCGGTAATGCCGGGCACCACCGAACAGGCGACGCCGGCCTCGCGCAGCACTTCGATCTCCTCGCCACCGCGGCCGAAGATGAAGGGATCGCCGCCCTTCAACCGCACCGCGCGCTGTCCGGATTTCGCTGCATCAATCAGCAATTTGTTGATCGCATCCTGGCCGATGCCGGGCTTGCCGACCCGGCGGCCGACCGGAATGCGCGAAGCGTCGCGACGGATGCGATCGAGAATTTCCGGCGAGACCAGTTCGTCGTAGAAAACGACATCCGCATCCTGCAGCGCGCGCAGCGCCTTGATGGTGAGCAGATCGGGATCGCCCGGTCCGGCGCCGACCAGCGTCACCCTGCCCTCGGCCTTGCCGTCCTTGCTCGCGCCGGCGAAGGCGGAGGGATCGGCGATTTCGTTCAGCGCTTTTTCGGCCTCGCCCCTGCGGCCGGCGAGCACCAGCGCGCCGATCGGGCCGTCGATCACGCGCTCCCAGAAGCGGCGGCGCAACGGGAATTCGGGAATGCGCGCATGCATCGATTTGCGAAAGCTGCCGATGAAGGCGGCGAGATCGCCGATGCGCGCCGGTAGCACGGCCTCGATGCGCTCACGCACGCGGCGCGCCACCACCGGAGACGCGCCGCCGGTGCCGACGGCAACGACGACATCGCCGCGATCGACAATCGCGGGAAAGATGAAAGTGGAATGCGCGAGATCGTCCATCACATTGATGGGCAGCCCGACCGCCTTGGCGCGCGCCGACATCGCAACGCCGATGTCGCCGGCGCCGGCGCAAAGGATTGCGATCACGCCGGACAGATCGGAAGCGAGCGGATCGCCGGTCGCGTGTTCGATCCGGGCGGCATCAGCCGCATCGAGCCCCGAAACGTCATGACTGCCGTCAGTCGCGTACCAGCGGATGTTGGCTCCGGCCGATGCCAAGAGGCGCAATTTCGCGCGCACGAGTTCGCCGGCTCCGACGAGCAGCACCACGCCGCTTTGCAGATCGAGAAACACGGGCAGGAATCGCATGCGAAACTCGCTTCCCCCACTTCGGGGTTGACTGGAATTATTTTCTATATATGTGTCGTTCAACACCCGCAAAGAGAAAATTATTTCTTCTCTATTGCAGCGCGACTATAGAATTTTCGCCCCCCAAGGCCAAGGCCCAGAGATGCATCTTCTCAACCCCGACTCCGCCAAAGACCGGTTGCGTGCCACCGACCTCAAAAACGGCTCCGCTGTCCCGCAAATTTTCGCCGACGGACGACTGCCGCCGCCGTCGATGGACCATCTCGATGAACTCGAGGCGCAGAGCATCTACATTCTGCGCGAAGCATTCGCGCGGCTGAAGAAGCTCGCGCTGCTATGGTCGCTGGGCAAGGACTCCAACGTGATGATCTGGCTGGCGCGCAAGGCTTTCTTCGGCCGCGTGCCGTTTCCAGCATTGCACGTCGACACCGGCAAGAAATTTCCGGAGATGTATGCGTTCCGCGATCGCTTCGGCAAGGAGTGGGAGCTCGATCTCAAGATCGAGCCCTGCCCGCCGATCGACGCTGTCGATCCGACGTTGCCGCCGGCCGCACGTTCCGCCGCGCGCAAGACTGAGGGACTCAAATGGGCGCTGACCAAATATGGCTTTGACGGATTGATCGCCGGCATCCGCCGCGATGAGGAAGCGACGCGCGCCAAGGAGCGCGTGTTCTCGCCGCGCGGGCTTGAAGGCGGCTGGGACGTGCGCGATCAGCCCCCGGAATTCTGGGACCAGTTCAACGCCTCGCCTCCAACAGGCGCGCATCTGCGCATCCATCCGATCCTGCATTGGACCGAGGCCGACATCTGGGCCTACACCAAGCGCGAGAACATTCCGATCATCCCGCTTTATCTCTCCAAGGACGGCAGGCGCTATCGCTCGCTGGGCGATCAGGACATCACCAATCCGGTGGCATCGACCGCCTCCAGCATCGACGAGATCCTGACCGAGCTCGACGGCACCAAGGTGCCGGAGCGCGCCGGCCGCGCGCTTGATCACGAAACCGAAGACGCTTTCGAGCGGCTGCGTGTCGCCGGCTATCTCTAACGGACATCTGGTGTGAGCGTCGCAATGAACATGATCCTCCCCGCAAGCGTCTCGGCCACGCCGAACGGTACCACGTCGATGCCAAATGGCACGACGCGACCGCAGGTTCGCATCGTCATCGTCGGCCATGTCGATCACGGCAAATCCACTTTGGTCGGACGCCTGCTGCACGAGACCGGCAGCCTGCCCGAAGGCAAGCTTGAAATGCTGAAGGCGGTCAGCGCGCGGCGCGGCATGCCGTTCGAATGGTCGTTCCTCCTGGATGCGCTGCAGACCGAGCGCGATCAGGGCATCACCATCGACACCACGCAGATCCGCTTCCGCACCCGTTCGCGCGACGTCGTGCTGATCGACGCGCCGGGCCACGCCGAATTCCTCCGCAACATGATCACCGGCGCCTCGCAGGCCGACGGCGCGGTGCTGATCATCGACGCGCTGGAAGGCGTGCGCGACCAGACCCGGCGGCACGGCTATCTGCTGCATCTGCTCGGCATCAAGCAGGTCGCCATCGTCGTCAACAAGATGGACCGCGTCGATTTCAGCGCTGCCAGATTCAAGGAAATCAGCGACGAGATTTCGGCGCATCTGATCGGTCTCGGCGTGACGCCCTCGGCCGTGATTCCGATTTCTGCGCGCGATGGCGACGGCGTCGCCGAACACACGCCGCGGATCGGCTGGTATCGAGGCCCGACGGTGGTCGAAGCGCTCGACGCGCTCGAACCGGCGCGGCCGCTGGAGCAACTGGCGCTGCGGCTGCCGGTGCAGGCGATCTACAAATTCGACGACCGCCGCATCGTGGCGGGCCGTATCGAGTCCGGACATCTGAGCGCCGGCGACGAAATCGTCATCATGCCCGCCGGCAAGATCGCGAAGATCAAGACGGTCGAGAGCTGGCCGGTGACGCCGCTCAAAGGCAGCCACGGCGCCGGCCGTTCGGTCGGCATCACGCTCGATCGCGAATTGTTCATCGAACGCGGCGATGTCATTGCACACGCCGGCGCGACGCCGCGCGACACGCGGCGAATTCGCGCGCGGATTTTCTGGCTGCACGACAAACCGCTGTCGAAGGGCGATCAGATCCTGATCCGCCTCGGCACGCGGGAAAGCCGCGCCAGCGTGGTCGCGATCGAGAAGGCGGTCGATCCCGGCGAACTCTCCAACGAGGAAACCAAGGCGATCGCGCGCAATCATGTCGGCGAAATCGACATCTCGCTGGCGCAGCCGATCGCGGCCGACCCCTATCAGGACAATCCGCGGACCGGGCGGCTGGTGATCGAGGTCAATGGCCGCATCGCCGGCGGCGGCCTCGTGCTGTCGGTCGACGCCGGACAACGCGCCGTCCCGATCGACATCGTGCCGGTCGAATCCGCATTGCGACCCGAGGAGCGCTCGGCGCGCTATCGCCACAACGGCGCGGTGATCTGGCTGACCGGCTTGCCGGGCTCCGGAAAATCGACGCTGGCGCGCGCGCTGGAGCGCCGGCTGTTTTCGCGCGGCGGTTCGCCGATCCTGCTCGATGGCGACACCTTGCGCGCCGGCCTCAATGGCGACCTCGGCTTCTCCGCGCAGGACCGCACCGAAAACATCCGGCGGCTCGCCGAAGTCGCGACCCATCTGGCGCGCAACGGCCATATCGCCGTTGTTGCCGCGGTGTCGCCGTCAGCGGACGATCGCGCCGCCGCCCGCCGCATCGCCGACACGACGTTCCGCGAGATCTATGTCGCAACGCCGGCCGAGATCTGCGAGAGCCGCGACCCCAAGGGCCATTACGCCAAGGCGCGCGCCGGCACGCTGCAGGCGTTCACCGGGATCGGCAATGACTACCAGCCGCCGGCCCGGGCGGAGCTCAGCATCGACACCTCGGCCAAAACGGTTTCGGATGCGACCGACGAGATCGAGCGGATGCTGGCGGAAACCGGCATTTTGTTCGACGAACTGGTGGACCTGGCGGCCAATATCTAGGCGTTTTGGGGCCTTCTCATCGACCCGGCTTTAGGGCTAAAAGGGCGGCCAACGCTGCCCCTTTGGCGCGTTTTTTGCTGCTTTTCGTCTGAAAGCGGCCTGTAAACGCCATTTCTTTTGAGAAAGCCCGTCATGAAGCGTGTCGATGCCCACGGATTGAAGATCGCCCCTGTCCTGTTCGATTTCATCGCCAAGGAGGCGACCCCCAAAACCGGGATTTCCCCCGACGCGTTCTGGGCCGGTGTCGCTGGCATCATCAAGAAGCTCGGGCCGAAAAACCGTGAGCTGCTCGCCTTCCGCGACGCGCTGCAGGCCAAGATCGACGGCTGGCATCGCGCCAACAAGGGCAAGCGGATCGACATGAACGCTTACACAGCGTTCCTCAAGGAGATCGGCTATCTCCTTCCCGAGCCGGCTACTCAGAAGGTAGAGACAGCAAATGTCGACGAAGAAATCGGCAAGATCTGCGGACCGCAGCTCGTCGTTCCCCTCACCAATGCCCGCTATGCGCTGAACGCGGCGAACGCGCGCTGGGGCTCGCTCTATGACGCCTTCTACGGCACCGACGCGATCCCGCACGATCCGAGCGAGAGCGGTAAGGGTTACAACAAGGCACGCGGCGACAAGGTGATCGCCAGGGCAAAAGCCTTCCTCGATGCCGCCGTGCCGCTCGCGACCGGCAGCCACACGGATGTGACGTCGTACAGCGTCATCGCCGGCCAGCTCTCCGTGAAGCTGAAGAGCGGCAACGCGACCGCGCTGAAGTATGCTTCGCAATTCGCCGGATATCACGGCGATGCTGCTCAACCTTCCGCGATCCTGCTGGTCAACAACGGCATGCATGTCGAAGTGAAGATCGATCGCAGCCACGCGATCGGCAAGGATGATCCGGCCGGCGGTCGCCGACATGATCCTGGAATCGGCGGTCTCCACCATTCTCGACATGGAAGATTCGGTCGCCGCCGTCGATGCCGAGGACAAGGTGCTGGTCTATCGCAACACGCTCGGCCTGATGAACGGCACGCTCTCGGCCGATTTCGAGAAGGGCGGCAAGACGCTCAAGCGTTCGCTCAATCCCGACCGCGTCTACAAGACGCCCGACGGCAAGGGCCTTACGCTGCACGGCCGCAGCCTGCTGCTGATGCGCAATGTCGGCCACCACATGTTCACCGACGCCGTGCTCGACGAGAAGGGCGAGGAGATTCCCGAAGGCCTGCTCGATGCCGCTGTTGCCGGCCTGCTCGCGATCCATGATCTCAAGGGTTCTTCGAAAACCAAAAACAGCCGCACCGGCTCGGTCTATATCGTCAAGCCGAAGATGCACGGCCCCGACGAGGTCGCACTGACCTGCGAATTGTTCGGCGAGGTCGAAAAGCTGCTGTCGCTGCCGGAGAACACCATGAAGGTCGGCATCATGGACGAGGAGCGCCGCACCACAGTCAACCTCAAGGCCTGCATCCAGAACGCGTCGAAGCGCATCTGCTTCATCAACACCGGCTTCCTCGACCGCACCGGCGACGAGATCCATACCTCGATGGAAGCGGGGCCGATGATCCGCAAGAACGACATGAAGGCGCAGCCGTGGATCAAGTCCTATGAAGACTGGAACGTCGACATGGGCCTGATCGACGGCCTGCCCGGCCATGCCCAGATCGGCAAGGGCATGTGGGCGGCACCCGACAAGATGGCCGACATGCTCACCCAGAAGCTCGGCCACCCGCAGGCCGGCGCGACCACCGCGTGGGTGCCCTCGCCGACCGCGGCCACGCTGCACGCGCTGCATTATCACCAGGTCAACGTGATCGCGCGCCAGCAGGAACTCGCCAGGGGCGGCCAGCGCGCAAAGCTTTCCGACATCCTCACCATTCCGGTGTCGCAGTCGAACTGGGCGCCCGACGATGTGAAGCAGGAGATCGACAACAACTGCCAGGGCATTTTGGGCTATGTCGTACGCTGGATCGACCAGGGCGTCGGCTGCTCCAAGGTGCCCGATATTCACGACGTCGGCCTGATGGAAGATCGCGCCACCTTGCGCATCTCCAGCCAGCATCTGGCGAACTGGCTGGCGCATGGCGTCGTCAGCAAGGATCAGGTGATGGAATCGCTGAAGCGCATGGCGGCCGTGGTCGACAAGCAGAATGCCGGCGACCCGCTCTACAAGCCGATGGCGCCTTCGTTCGACGGCGTCGCTTTCCAGGCCGCCTGCGACCTCGTCTTCAAGGGACGCGAGCAGCCGAACGGCTACACCGAATACATCCTCACCGCGCGCCGCCGCGAGGCGAAGGCGGCAGGCTGAACCATGTCATGATGCCGCGGGTCCGGCAGGAACGTCAGGCGCGGATTGCGGTTGATCGTCATCTCAATACAGGAGGAGATGACAATGGATTGGAACAGGGTTGAAGGCAACTGGAAACAGTTCAAGGGCGCCGCCAAGGAGAAGTGGGGCAAGCTCACCGATGACGATCTCAACGTGATCGAGGGCCGCCGCGAACAACTCGAAGGCAAGCTGCAGCAGCGCTACGGCTTCGCCAAGGACCAGATCCGCAAGGACGTGGACGACTGGTTCCGGACGTTGAAGTAAGGTCACGCTTCGCGAACATCAAAAGCCCCGGCGTTGGCCGGGGCTTTTTTCGTTGGTGATCGGCCTAGAACACGGCGATGTATTTCAATAGCGAGATCACGCCCAGCACGATCACGACAACCCGCGCGATCTGCTTGGCGCGGCCGTCGAGCGGCAGGAGGTTGATGAGATAGAGAACGAGGATAACGACCAGGAACGTGATGAGGATACTGACAAGCATACGTGCCCCCTTCGGCATTCACGGGAAATGTGCTGTTAGCAACTTGTTAACGTGAACGGGCATTGCCGGTTCCATCAGAGGGAACATTGCGTGATCGAAAAACTCCAATCATTTCAGGAACCCTCGTAGTTCTACGAAGCCGTCCTCGTTAAGTCTTTACGGTTCTTCCCCCAAATGGCCCGCAAGCCTTGGGGGAGCGTCCATGTTGAACCGTCTGACCGTATCCGCGCTGCTGAAGACCGTCATCCTCGTCACCTCCTTCTGCGTGGTGGTTGGATTTTCGCTCAACGCCTGGGACTCCTGGGGCCGTTTGCAGGCGGCGAGCCGCATTGCTGTCATCGCCGATGCCTCGGCGAACATCTTCAAGGCGATGCACAATCTGCGCACCGACCGCTCCACGACCAACCGGTTGCTGAATTCCGATGCGCCGATGGACCCCGACATCGAGAAGTATCTGCGCAACATCCGCGACACCGAAATGCCGGCGATGGGCAGCGCGCTCGGCCTGCTCGGCGGCCTTGAATTCGCGCAGCAACAGACGCTCGTGCCGGAATTCGACCGCGTGTTCAAGACGATGGGCACGCTGCAGAAGGAGTTCTGGGAAGCGGTGGCCAAGCCGAAGGCGCAGCGCCGTCCCGAACTGGCCAAGGAATACATGGCTGCGGCGAACGCGATGCTGGAGGTGCTCGAAAAGCTTTCCGGCGCCCTTTCCGCCGCCGTCAATCACCAGGACGCGACCATCGACCAATTGCTGGCGATCAAGCAGATCGCCTGGCTGTTGCGTAACACCGCCGGCGAAGCCTCGCTGATCGTGTCGACCGGCCTCAGCTCCGGAAAGGTCTCGCCGGAGGCGAACCATGCCTACACGAAATATGCCGGCGGCATCGACGCCGCATGGGGCGCGCTGCAACTGACTGCGTCGGGAATGCAGTTGCCGCCGACGATCTCGAGCGCGATCGCCGCGACCAAGACCGCCTATTTCGAACCGTCTTATCTGGCCCTGCGCGACCGGCTGCTGACGCAGATCGCGGCCGGCGAGAAAGCGGAGCTTAACGCCAACCAGTGGACCCCGGTCACGGTCGGGCGTCTCGGTGCCGCTGTCACTGTCGCCGAAGGCGCGCTCGACGCCGCCAAGGATCACGCCGCGCATCTGCGCTTCACCGCCCAGCGTTCGCTGACGATGCAGCTCACGCTGCTGGCCGGCGCGCTGGCGCTGGCGTTCGGCGCCATAACGATCGTCACCCGCCGCGCCATCAAGCCGCTGCACATCATGCGCGACGCCATGCTGAAGGTCGCAGCCGGCGACCTCCATGTCGATACCGGATACGCCGCGCGCCACGACGAAATCGGCGCGCTGGCCGGCGCGCTGGAGACCTTCAAGCAGCACGCCGCCGACAAGGTGCGGATCGAGGCGCAGGAGCGCGAGCGCAATGCCGGCGCCACGGCGCGGCAGCAGGCGATCGAGAGCTATGTCGGCGAGTTCGAGAGCATGGTGCGCCAGACGCTCAGCCAGCTCGGCGACGCTTCCGGCCAGATGCGGACCACCTCGGCCGGCCTGTCGACGATTTCGCGCCAAACCAACGAGCGCGTCCAGGTCGCCGGGAAGGCTTCCGGCGAGGCGTCGATGAGCGTCGAGACCGTCGCTGCCGCGTCGGAGGAACTCAGCGCCTCGATCAATGACATCAGCCAGCAGGCGGCGCATGCGGCCAGCATCGCCAGCCGCGCGGTCGGCCAGGCGCGCAACACCGACGGCACCGTCCAGGGCCTCGCCCAATCGGCCGGGCGGATTGGCGAAGTCGTCGGCCTGATCAACACCATCGCCGCGCAGACCAACCTGCTGGCGCTCAACGCCACGATTGAGGCCGCGCGCGCGGGCGAGGCCGGCCGTGGCTTCGCGGTGGTCGCCTCCGAGGTCAAATCGCTGGCGAGCCAGACGGCGAAGGCGACCGAGGAAATTTCCGAGCAGATCTCCGACATCCAGCGGGTCGCGGGCGAAGCCATCGACGCCATCAAGGGCATCGGCAGCATCATCGGCGAGGTCAACGAGGTCGCGACCGCGATTGCCGCCGCCGTGCAGCAACAGGGCGCCGCGACGCAGGAGATCACGCGCTCGACGCAATTTGCCGCCCAGGGCACCAAGAACGTATCCGACAACATCACCGGCGTGAAGGCCGATGCGGACGCAGCAGCCGCCGCCGCTGAGGATGTGAAGCAGGCTTCCCAGACGCTGGAGACGCAGAGCCAGCAACTCGGCAATCAGGTCACGGATTTCCTCGGCAAGATCCGCGCGGCTTAATAACTTCTCCCCGCTTGCGGGGAGAGGTCGGCGCAACGCGCCGGGTGAGGGGGTACAGGTCTCACGACACTCATCACTCGCGGAGAGAGCCCCTCACCCCGCCCCTCTAAGAGCGAGCTTCGCTCGTCTCGCCCCCGCAAGAGCGGGGCGAGGGAGAAGGGGCAAGCCTTCGCCGCCGCGCTTCACTCCCTCACTCCCGCGCCACGACAGGCACTCGCCCATACTTCGCGCGGACCTTGTCAGAGGCGGGCGAGAAATTCAGTTCGGCGCCGCGTCTGTCGGCGCTGCGGCCTGCGACCAGAAGACCGTTCTCGCCGGCGACGATGTCGCCCTTGCGCAGCGTCGGGTCGTCCTCGATCTTGACCGGCGCCAGACCGACCTGGTCCTTGCCGTTGCAGGTGCAGCCGCTGACGAGTTCGTTGCGATAGCGGAATGCGTTCGGCAGCTCCGAATAGGCCTTGCCGTTTTCGGCGATCGCGTTGTCGATGCTGCTGCCGTAGAACAGCTTGGTCTCGCTCGCCGGGCAGAAGCTGTTGCAGCTGGCCGCGCGGCTCGCATTGTCTGAGGCGGTGACCGGGAAATAGCGCCCGTCGCAGGTCCGCACGCAATACGCCTGGCCGCCGCCTCCACCGTAGCGGACGCGCCCCTCGCCACGCGGCGCGTACACCTGGCCGTCGTCGTTGCCGAACGGCATCTGGATGTAGGGCTGGTGGCGCGGGCGGGCGAACCCGCCGAACAGTTGCGAGAAAAAATCCTGGGCCTGCGCGGCAGGCGCCAGCACCGAAGCGCATATGATCGCGGCTGTCCCCCATGCTACTCGCTTTCCTGATCGCACGCGCATTTTCATCTCCTGCAATACTCCACCCGGCTCAGTTGACTTGCGGCGCCGTCAGGTTCATCGCCTGGCGGCCCGAGGGCGTCGCCGCGACCGGGCGCGGATGCGCGCCGGCTGGACGCGCTACGATGCCGCTCCGGCTATCCCCGCCGCGCGCCATCACCGGCGCGTTCTTCGGCAGCACCACGACTTTCGTTCCGACATCAACCCGGCTGAACAGATCGATGACGTCCTCATTGGTCAGGCGGATGCAGCCCGACGAGACGAACTTTCCGATCGTCGAGGGATCGTTGGTGCCGTGAATGCGGTACTGGCTGGAGCCGAGATACATCGCCCGCGCACCGAGCGGATTGCCGGGACCGCCGGCCATGAAGCGCGGCAGATAGGGCTGGCGCGCGATCATCTCGTGAGGCGGATGCCAGTCCGGCCATTCCGCCTTGCGGCTGATGGTCTGCACCCCGGACCAGGTAAAGCCGTCGCGCCCGACGCCGACGCCGTACCTGATGGCCCGGCTCTGGCCGAGCACGTAATACAGCGTGGTGTTGCCGGTATCGATGATGATGGTGCCGGGCGCCTCCGCCGTACCGAAGGCGACGACGGCGCGGCGAAGCCGCTCCGGCGTCGCGCCCTCGTCGGACGCGATCACCTCATCGCTGGGATAGGCATTCGGCTGGCTGGAAGCGTAGCCAAAGGTCTGCGCGCGCGCATCGCTGGACAATACCGGCGCCAGCAGGACGGCGCTGACGAGAACGAGTGCGCCCGTTACGCGCGACGAAGGCCGGCGATCAAAGGACTGTGTCATGGGACTGCCCCGTTGGATGTGCATCATTGGATGCTCTGCACCAACAAACGCGCCCGGGGGTCGGCAGTTCCGTCGGCAACGTTGCGGCGCAACCTTGTCGGGCGCGACAAAGCTCACACCTCCGCGATTGGAACCCGCGTGTCTGCGCCACGTTGTGGTGCCAGTCCGGATCGCGAGGTCGCGTCTGCCTATGATTGCCGCCTCGGGCGGGGGGAAAACCATTGTGAGCGTCATTCCCACCAAGCCCTCGCCCACCAAGCCTTCGATCGCAAAGCCTTTGGCTTCCAAATCTCCGCCGACAAAACCTTTGCCCGGGGAACGCCAGCTTCCCAACGGGCACGAAGGCACGCCGGCCCACGACAGCAAGGTCGAATTGCCGCCGGTGATCCGCCGCACCGAAGTGGTGGCCATCTGCCTCGTTGGCCTTCTGCTCATCTGCATCATCGCCGGCCTCTATCTTGCCAAGGCGTTCTTTCTGCCGATCACGATGGCCTTCATCGTCGGCACCATGCTGTCGCCGGCTGCCAGTTTCCTCGAACGCTGCCGCATTCCGCGCGCGGTCGCCGCCGTGCTGATCGTGGCGGCCGCCGGCGCCGGGGTCGCCTTCATGGTCGGCCTGATCGCCTCGCCCGCGGTGGAATGGAGCGGCAAGCTTCCGGAGCTCGGGGCAATGCTGAAGGACAAGCTGCACGTGTTCGACCGGCCGCTCATGCTCTGGCAGGAGCTGCAGAGCATGCTCGGCGGTCCCGACACGCTGACGACATTGCATCTGCCCAAGATCGACTGGGTGCAGCCGACAGTGGAATTCCTGTCGCCGACCTTTGCCGAATTCCTGCTGTTCATCGCAACCCTGATCCTTTTCATCGCGAGTTGGCGGGAGCTGCGCCGGGCCTTGATCATGAATTTCGGCGAACGAACGTGGCGGCTGCGGACGCTGCGGATACTCAACGAGATCGAGGAGAATCTCGGCAACTATCTCCTGATGGTGACCACGATCAATGTCAGCGTCGGCATCGTTACCGGCCTGATATGTGCGGTAACGGGCATGCCCAACCCGGCCGGTCTCGGCGCGCTGGCGGCGATCCTGAATTTCATTCCGATCATCGGCCCGGTGGCGATGTTCGCCGTCCTGGTCGTGGTCGGTATCGTCGCGCTCCCCACCATCAGCGCCGGCCTGCTGGCGCCGGCCATGTTCGCGGGCATGACCTTCCTGGAAGGTCATTTCCTGACGCCGATGATCGTCGGCCGCCGGTTGGCGCTGAACGCGCTCGCCGTATTCCTGGCGCTTGCGTTCTGGACCTGGCTGTGGGGTCCGATGGGCGCATTCCTGTCGTCGCCGCTCCTGATCGTCGCGCTGATCGTGAAGGCGCATTTGATGCCGCCGGATTCGCCGCAGCTGCCGGAGGACTAAAGCGGTTTCGCAACGGGAACTTCCCATTCGACGGGGCGTTTGTTCGGCAAATGAATTCAGTACCGGGAGCTTTCGATGTCCGACGCCGCGACGACAAATCTGACGGACAAAGCCACCTATGAACGCCTGGCAAAGGATGTAACCGCCGTGAAAAACGACATCGCAGCCCTGACCGAACAGATCACCGACGCCCTCAACAGTTTTGCCGGCACCGCGACCAAGCAGGCGCGCCGCGGCTACAGGCAGGCGCGCGCCAGCGCAGAACAGGCGGTCGACGATGTGTCCGAGCGCGGCAGCGCGATGATGGACGCCGCCCAGGACGCCGCGTCCTCGATCGAGGAGACACTGGAAGACGCCATCACGCAGCGCCCGCTGGCGACTGTCGCGCTGGCGCTTGGTATCGGCTTTCTGATCGGCGTGACCTGGCGCAGGTAGGTTTGGCGCAGGTAGCTTTGGCGCAAGCAGTTGCAACGCCGAGACTGTTCGATGGCGCGTGCCGGCGAGCCAGACGTCGCGGCGGCGTAGGTATTGAGGCTTGTTTCGTTGACGTCGTTTTCAGATCGAGACTCTCGAATCGAGGCTTGGCCATGTTTCAGCGACTGATCGATGATTTCAAGGAATCGACCGGCACCGCGCTGCGGCTGACTTCGCTGGCGGCAGCGGCGGCCATGGCGCTGCTGGTCACGACCGCCTTTCTGTGCGCGGCCGCCTTCGTGTTCGTGCTGGAGAAATACGGTCCGGTGCAGGCCTGCCTGACCGGCGCCGCCATCTTCTTCGTCATCACCTTGATCGCTGCCGGCAGCTATATGGTGCGCAAGCGGCAGAACGAGGAGCGCGCGAAGCAGGCAGCGAAGATGGCGAAGTCCACCGCGCAGACCGTGCTGTCCGATCCGATGCTGGTTGCAGCCGGCATCCAGGTGATCCGCGCCATCGGCGTCAAGAAGCTGATCCCGATCCTTGCCGTCGGCGGGCTCGCACTGGGATTTTTCGCCAGCCGCGCCAACACCAGCGGCGGTGAAGCCCCGGCGGAGTAGCAAGTCTCCTCCTCGCGAATGCGAGGTAACCGGCATGATGCGGAGAGAGCTGTCATGCCCGCGCAGGCGGGCAGCCAGTACGCCGCGGTGTATCGGTCGGTCAATCATTGACGCCTCTGGAATACTGGATCACCCGCCCCAGTGCGCAATTGCGCACAAGGCGGGTGATGACGACTGAATATGAGGTGGCGCTCTCGCGGCGCATTTGCGCCCGAGGTTTGCATCTTCGTTTGCCCTCTTCGAAATCACCATCCCGAGCGAACGTGAAATGGTGGGCACAGCGCTGGCGCGCCTTTGCCCACCCTCACGGATCTACGGATCCAGGATCGATCAGGTCACGCAGCGGCCGGGCTGAAGCAGCTTGGCGACTTCGGTCAACACGCTGACCGGCGGTTCGCAGGCGATGGCGTTCTTCGATGGGCCGGGCTTGGCGGCCGGCGGCGGCGGACGGTTCCGCACCGCCTCCTGGGCCACGGGAACCCGCACCACCACGGACGTGTCGTCGAGGCCGACGCTCCGGATCGTAATCGTCTCGGTCTGGCTTTGCGCGGCTCGAAGCGCTGCGCGGTCGCCCTTGCCGGTGCGGTTGACGTCGGCTGCGGGTGCGGCCGCGGCGACTTGCCGACGGCCGGCGAGATCATGGCCTGACGCGAACTGGACGGCGCCAAATGCTGCAGTGACGGCGAGAGCGGCTAAAATTGCTTTGAATATCTGTAACATGGCGGTGTGTCCCTCGCCCCATGGCGATCACACAGACAACCCGAGCCGAGCCGAAGGGGGTCCGGCGCTTCTCGATCACTTAACCGTGTTCGGAAAATATCGAAAAATATTTGCGGCACCATGGAACGACTCCGGGGGTTCGGAGTCATCCCGGCAGCCGGTTATTCCCCCTGCCCCATTGACCGGCGACGTAGGGTGCGACCGTGGTGATGCCGGTCGCACCCTGCTTTTTTGGCTGGAGCTTCAGAACCGAAGCTCCAGATTTTTTTGATTCGTTTTCTTCACGCGAACCGGTTCCACTCCGTTCGAAAACGCTATGAAGTCAGCTTCTCAAGATGCCAGCTTTTTCAAAGCGCGTTCCAGCAGGTCCAGCCGGTCCTGGCCCCAGAAGATCTCGCCCGAAGGCAGCACGTAGCTCGGCGCACCGAAGACGCCCGCGCTCAGCGCCTCCTGCGTAAACTTCTCGTACAGCGCGTCGAGTTCGGCGTCTGAAGGCCCGCTTGCGCGCAGCTCCGCAGCGTCGAGACCGGCGCGCTCGGCCGCCAGCGCGATCGTGGTGGGATCGGCGAGCGTTTCCTCGCGTTCCCACAGCGCACGCCCGAGTTCCAGCGACAGCCTGTGGGCATTCTTGCCCTGCAGCTTGGCCGCGATCACCAGGCGGACCGCCGCGGCGTCGTCGCACGGGAAATGCTTCGGCTCGAGATGGATGGGAGCGTTCCGCACCTCGCGCCAGCGCTTTAACTCCATCATCCGATAGGCGCGCCGCTGCGGCGAGCGCTTCGGCAGCGGCAGCCCGCCGGTCTGCTCAAAGATCGGACCGAACTTGCAGGGCTTGATGTTGACGATCGCGCCATTGCGCTCCGCAATCTCGGCGAACGGCGCGCTGCCGAGATAGGTCCACGGCGAGTTGAGCGACAGGTAGTAGTCGATGGTGACCGGCACGCTTTCAGCCCGAGGCGTTGGTGATCTTGTGATCCAGATGACCGGTCTTGTAGTCGCGGCGAAGCTGACTCAGCGATGTCTCGTTCAGGTAAGGCAAAGCCTCGCTCAGCCTGTCGGTTGGGGGATAACCGGCGGCAAAACCTTGCCCGTAAATCTTGCGCAATGTGCCGATGGGTGTAGCGCCGTGCTTGTGGCAGATGTCGCCATCCTGGTTGCGGTGATTGTCGGGAACTGCCTTGCTCATGCCGCTCTCCCTTGTGCCTATCTTGAAACATCCTCCCGCTGGGGCGGAATGGCAATCGTGCACTGCAACCGGGAATTAGAGCGGGCTTGGCTCCAAGCTGACGATGTCCGTCAAACGGACATCACGGTTACGAGCGCCCCGGTCGGGTTGTGGCCTAAGCAGACATGCGGTTCTCGGTCTGTTACCATCTGCCGCCGTTCCAGAGTTGATCCGGGGAATATTGGTCCAAGGGATTTCGCCCATGACCAGAATATCAGCCATCGCCGTGGCGTTCAGTCTTGCTTCGGCAACCCTGTTTTCCAACGAAGCGAGCTACGCTCAAGCCAAGCCCGGCGTGGAGCGGCTCTACATCCTCAATTGCGGCGAAGGCGTTGCTGGCGATATTTCCCGCTGGTCGCCCGGCGTCAACGTCGGGAAGTCCATGGAGTTCGTGGACAACTGCTACCTGATCAAACACAGCCAGGGCTGGCTGCTGTGGGACACCGGCGTGACCGACGCGATTGCCGCCATGCCCGATGGCCAGAAGCCGACGGATGCGCGCGCCACCCATTGGAAACGCCCGAAGACGCTCGCGAACCAGTTCGAGCAGCTTGGCGTCAAGTCCTCGGATATCAAATACGTCGCCGTCTCACACACCCACCCCGACCACGTCGGCAATATCAGCATGTTTCCGCAATCAACGTTGTTGGTGCAAAAGGCGGAATACGAGTGGCCTTCGCCCTTCGCCCGGGCCCTTCAAGCCGGACCATCCGCGGTCAACAAGCTGGAGGGGGATCATGACGTCTTCAGCGACGGCAGCGTGATGCTCATCGCGACCCCCGGGCACACGCCCGGCCATCAATCGCTATTGATCAAACTGCCCAACACCGGCGCAGTCCTGCTCTCGGGCGACGCCGTCCATTTCAGGGATAATTGGGAAAACCGCCGCGTGCCTGACATCAATTTCAACAAGGAGCAGACCTCGGCATCACTGCAGCGGATAGCTGACATTCTCGCCAAGGAAAACGCGCAGCTTTGGATCAACCATGACAAAATGCAACGCGACAGCCTGAAGATGGCGCCGGACTTTTATGAGTGAGGCGGTAATGCCGGTCGCGCCCAGCTTTTTCAGGGTCGGCAGGCCGCTATCGCTTCACCGCCCGCATTTCATCACTCGGCTTCACATCCTGCGACCGACTGTAAATCGTGACCGCGACAATCAGCACCAGCGTCAGCGTCCCGAACAGCGCGCGATAAGCCTCTTCGGTGCGGGCGCCGTTCGCGAGCGGTTCGAACGCGCCGATGATGATGCCGGACAGCGTCTGCATGCAGGCGACGCCGAGCATCACTGACGTGTTCATGGTCGAGATGCCGCGCCCGATCAGGCGATCCGGGAAGATGCCGCGGCCGTGGGTCATCACCATGGTGCTGGAGGCAGAGAAGCACCCTATGGCGATGATGACGGCTATCGGCAGCCAGACTGGCGGGTGGGAAAACAGCGCCAGGATCGCCAGCAGGCAAACGATCACCAGCGTGCCGCCGATCGCTATACCCTTGCGGGTGTCGAGCCGGCGGTCGAGCGGGCCGAAGGTGAGCATGCCGGCCTGGTAGGCGATCACGGCGAAGAGCAGGACATTGCCGGCCGCGATCGGGCTTAGGCCATGCACCTCGCGCAGGAATGCGCCGCCCCACAAGCCCTGTACGGTGAAAGTGCAGGCGTAGTTGCAGAAATTCAGCGCGAGGATCGGCTTCAGGCGCGGGTTGCGCAGCACCTCGATCAGGCCGTTGAGCATCTCGCCTGATGGTTCCACCTTGCGGCTCAGGAAGGGATGACCGGATGGCGCGTCGCGCACCACCAGCCAGATCGCAATCGTCGCCAGTGCGGTGAATACGACGACGGCGCCGAACACCGCCCTCCAGCCGACCGCCTGCGATGCCCAGGCGAGCGGCGTGGTGGCGGCGAGATTGCCGAGCAGGCCGATGGACAGCACCATGGCTGTCAGCGTGGAAAAGCGGTCCGGCGGAAACCAGCGCGAGATCACCACCATGCTGCCGATCAGCATCACGCCGCAGCCGGCGCCCATCAGCGCCCGGCCGGTCAACAGCATCGGCCAGCTCGGCGCCAGCGTGAACGTGGCGCCGCCGAGGCTCGCGACGACGAGCATGCCAACCACGGTGTAGCGCGGCCCGAACCGATCGAAGAAGAAGCCGCAGGGAATCTGCATCGCGGCGAAACCGAAGAAGAACGCGCCGGTCAGCGCCCCCAGCGCTTCCGGCCCGATGGCGAGATCGCGCATCAGGTCGAGACCGATGGTGACGTTGGAGGCGCGGAAAAAATGGCTGGCGACATAGGCGGTGGCCAATGTCGCAACGATGATCAGGCCCCGGCGGTGGGGGAAAGGCCGCGCGGCAGACTGCATCGGCGAAGGGACGTTCCCGTTTCTTTTGTTGTTGCTAGCGGCGAGCCTATGCGGGCGTGGAGAGCAGTTCAACAAGCAATCCGCCCATCACGCCTTCTGCGAGGCCAGCGTTACGCCGCCGAGTTATGCGCAGGGAATGGAGGTCGAGCGATCAACCTGCCTTGCAATCAACCGGAACGCGAATATGATCCGGCGCGTTGGAAATCGAAGGTTCTCTATGTTGCGCCGGATCAGCCTTATTGCACTGCTCATCGCTATCGCTATGGCTGGTAATGCGCAGTCCGGCACCGTCGAGGAATGGAGCAAACAGATCTCTGCCCAGTTGGAGAACGGCAAGCGTTTTCCACGGGCAGCATTGGACCAGCGCGGCACCGCCAAGGTCGGCTTCGTCCTGGACCGAAACGCCGGACTGGTTTCTCACTGGCTGGTGGAAAGTACGGGCAATCGCGCGCTCGACGAAGAAAGCCTGGCGATCGTCGAACGTGCCCAGCCCTTTCCGATACCTCCGCCGAACCTGAAAGAAGATGATCTGAGATTTGCAATCGCATTTATTTTTGCGAACCGGCCCAATATTTTCGCGAACCAGCCCTCGTCCTGGGAGCAGGGGGAGGCCAAGCTGAAGGCTAAAGTGGACACCATCTGCCGCGGCTGTTGAGCCGCGTCAGCGCGCCAATCCGCCCATCACGCCTTCCGCAGCGCAAGCGTCACCCCTCCGAGCGTGAGCACCATCGCCACCACTTCGCGCAGGCCGAGCGGCTCGCCCAGAATCAGGGCCGCCGAGATCACGCCGATCAGGGGGACCAGCAGCATGCCGGTCGAGGCCGATGACGGCGGCAGGCGGTGCAGGGTCTCGAACCAGGTGAGATAGCAGAGGCCCATCGGCACCAGCGTCATGTAGATGAAGCAAGCGAAGCCCTGCGCTGTGAGCGCGCCATAGTTCGGCTGCTCGAACGCAACGCCGAGGACCAGCATCACAAGGCAGCCGAGACCGACCTGCCAGGCGACCACGACCAGCGGCGGCATCGGCAAGGCCACGCGGTTGAGGATGTTGCCGATCGCAAACAGGATCGCCGCGGAAAACAGCAACGCGATCCCGATGATCCGTCCGCTGTCGAAGGAAAATCCATCGCCGCCCAGCAGCACGGCGATGCCGCCGACGCCGAAGACAAGGGCTGCGATATCCACCAGCTTCGGCCGGATGCCGGCCAGTGGCCATGCCAGCAGCGTAGCCCAGATCGGCATGGTGTAGACGATCAGCGCGCCTTCGCCGACGGGTACGAACTTCATCGCCACCGTCGAAAATCCCATCCAGGCAAAGACGTTGGTGAAAGACGCGAACAGCAGCCGCGGCACCGCCTCGCGCGGGACTTCAAGCGGTTGCCCCCTCGCCTTCGCGATTCCAAACAGAATGAGCGCGGCGGCGACGCCAGCGAGCCCCCGGGCGAACAGCGGCGGCCACTGTTGCAGCAGCAGCTTCATCAGCGGCCAGTTCAGCGCCCACCCGAAGGCCGTGACGCCAAGACAGAGAAATCCGATCCATTTGCCGCGCCGCGCCGCATCCATGCTGCTTGCCTAGCAGCTTGGAACCGGTAGCTCCATGGTCAGCTCGCGCAAGGCTCTTTTGCGCGAAAAAAAATCCGGCGCGCTGATGGAGCACGCCGGATAAGTCCGACCAGCTTTCAAACCGAGCTGGTGGCCCGAGCCAGGGGGAGGACCTGGCCGCGAACAGGGTGTCGTTCGCAATCGCCAGTCCCGGAGTTGCGAAGTCTTCGGGATCGGCGGTCGAATCAGGAGAGATGATACCGCCGGCGTCGCAAGCCGGAGGTGATCTGGTTCACATGGCGCGCGCACGCCGTCAGGAATTCTGCTTCGCGAGCTCATTTCCATTGACCGTTGCGCGCGACGAAAATTGCAACGGTTGCTGGCGAATCTCGCGTTGTGCCGGCCGCTCGGCCGGATCGCGCCCGAGCTTCGGCTTCAATTCCGCAAGATCAAGGAAAACGTCGGCCTGACGCCGCAATTCGTCAGCCACCATCGCCGGCTGGGTGGCCAATGTGGAGACCACGGTAACGTGCACGCCGCGGCGCTGCATTGCCTTCAGCAGCGGGCGAAAATCTCCATCACCCGAGAACAGAACCATTGCGTCGATACGATCGGCGAGCTCCATCGCATTGACGGCAAGCTCGATGCTCATGCTGCCCTTCACCTTGCGGCGGCCGCCGGCGTCGACGAATTCCTTGGTGGGCTTGGTGACGACGGTGTAGCCGTTATAGTCGAGCCAATCGACCAGGGGACGGATGGATGTATATTCCTGATCCTCGACAATCGCGGTGTAATAGAAGGCCCGCAATAGCGTGCCGCGGTCCTGGAATTCCCTGAGCAGGCGCCTGTAGTCGATGTCGAAACCGAGCGCTCTGGCGGTCGCGTACAAATTGGCGCCATCGATGAAGAGAGCCGTTCTGGCAGATGGTGACATCACAATGACCTCTCATTCAAAATACGCGGGGCCGAGCATCCACACAGGCTTTGCCCGCAGGCCGATGGGCGCCGAAATTGACCGAGGTGACGAGGCAGGCGGCGCCGACGACCGGGAGGAAAGATCGACGATGCGCAGGCAATGCGAGAACGGACATCCTGCCTCGACGTGCCGACGTTAGGATCTCTGGGCGCCATGCTCAATTGTACCGAGGTAAATGGCCGACATCGAAACGGATGAACCGACTATACGAAGGTTTATGAGCCCGGCTGTTGCCGTGGCGGAACCGGGCATGGGCAGCGTATTGGCAAACGGGCGGCCCTTCAAGGAACGGAGGACTCATCCGTTCCTACCCCACGTCATTTACTGGTTCCCTGCCGCCTGCCGCCTGCGACACGACAAGAAAAATCCGGCGCGCAGTGGGGCGCGCCGGATCATTGCAACTTTACGCTACGACGCCTTTAGCTAGCCGGTGGCGGCCCGCGGGGAGCGGTTGCGCGAGTTGCGCTGGAAGAACAGCGCCTGGCTCGCGACCGCGGAGACCATCGCGGGCTGGAACGGCTTCGAGATCAGGAACGCCGGCTCGGGGCGCTCGCCGGTCAGGAAGCGTTCGGGGTAAGCGGTGATGAACACCACCGGCACCTCGAACACGCGCAGCAACTCGTTGACCGCATCCAGGCCCGACGAGCCGTCGGCGAGCTGGATGTCGGCGAGGATCAGGCCGGGCTTCTTGTTCTTGGCAAGAGCCACCGCATCGGCATGGGTGCGGGCGACGCCGATCACGTTGTGGCCGAGGTTCTTCACGAGGCTCTCGAGGTCCATCGCGATGAAGGTCTCGTCCTCGATGATCAGCACATCGGTGGCGATTTCCGCCGCCATCTCGCGGCCGGCGGTATCCGTCAACTGCCGGGTCTCGGCGATGTCGGTGTTGAGAATGAACGCCACCTCCTCCTCGGAGAAGCCTTCGAGGGAGAGCAGCAGGAACGCCTGCCGCGGCAGCGGCGTGATGTTCGACAGCCTGCGCTCCGGCGGCAGCGCCAGCGTCGCGACATCAGGGTTGTCGTTGAGCGAGACCGAGTTCCAGATCTGGGTGAACAGCTTGAACAGCCCGGCGCGCGGGCCATGCCGTTCGTCCAGCAGCGAGCCGTCCTGCAACAGGGCCTCCAGCATGGCGGCCACATAGGCATCGCCCGAGGCCTGGTTTCCGGTCAGCGCACGGGCATAGCGCCGCAACAGCGGCAGATGTTCAGCAACAAGCTGTGATCGGGACATCCCCATTCCATCCTTATCTTGGGCCGTATCCTTGGCCGTACTATTTAGGGTCTCAGCCGGGCGGACGTAACCAGAGGCGCCGCCTCGGACGTCAAATTTAGGTTCGGCGGGGGGAACCCGGTTCCCCTGTCACCCCCCGACTACTCGCAGGGGACAAAAAAGTTCCAGAAAAAGTTCCAGGATTTCGGAACCTTCCGCACATATTCGCATTAGCCCTTGTCCTTTAACGCGGCGGCTAGGCCCAATTTCGAGGTAACCTCTTGAAACCACAGAGACTTAACTCTCGGGGAAGCGTGGATCAGACCATGAAGGAAGTAAAGAAGCAGGGCGGGCTTAACGCCGAGATTCAATCCAGGATCGGGCACCAGCTCCGCGCCATGTATGACGACGTGGTCCGACAAGGTGTGCCGGATCGCTTTGCAGAGCTGATCCGGAAGCTCGATGGGCCGGAAGCGGCGGCGGCCCAGATCGACGAAACAGCAAAAAATGACGGGAGGGACTAATGCCTCTCACAGACTCTCTTCGCGACGACATTTTGGCGTCGGTACCCAGCCTGCGCGCGTTCGCGATCTCGCTCTCAGGCAATGGTGATCGTGCGGACGACCTGGTTCAGGAGACGTTGCTACGCGCCATTGCCAACATTGACTCGTTCCAGCCCGGCTCGAACCTGCCGGCTTGGCTGTTCACCATCTTGCGCAACCTTTTCCGCTCGGACTACCGGAAGCGGCGGCGCGAGGTGGAGGACGCCGAGGGCAATTACGCGAAAACCCTGAAGACCCAGCCGGCGCAGAACGCGCATCTGGAATTCGAGGAGTTTCGCACCGCGCTCGACAAGCTGCCGCAGGACCAGCGCGAAGCGTTGATCCTGGTCGGCGCCTCCGGCTTCTCCTATGAGGACGCCGCCGCCATCTGCGGCTGCGCGGTCGGCACTATCAAGAGCCGCGTCAACCGCGCCCGCTCGAAACTCTCCGCGCTGCTCTATGTCGATGGCGCCGAGGATTTCGGACCGGACGAGACCGTGCGCGCCGTGATCGGCGGCAACGGCGGCTGATGACGCTATCGCAATGACACGAAAAGGCGGCCCGCGTGGCCGCCTTTTTTGTTTCGTCGCCGTTTGCCCGCCCCACGATTTATGTGTTGTGGAAAGAGTGTGTGCTACCTCACCGGCCGCACCGGTGCGGAAATCTGCTCGGTGCGGTCGCGCTCGGTCATGTCGACGACGGTGACCATCGGCGCGGTGAGTTCGTAGACGTAGCTGACGTCGGTGAAGTAGCGCTTCGCGGTGCCGCCGAGCGCTTCGGGCGCGACGCGGTCGAGCAGGATGAGGCCGAAATCCGAATCTTCGCGCCGGGTCGCCGCGCTGGTGTTGAACTCTTCCCAGCGGAAATGAAAGACCGTGTCCGGCTCCTCGCCCGAGATTTCCCAGTTGGCGACGATGTGCGGGTGCTTGCCGACCAGCGACAGACCCTCGTCGGAATGCGACGCCAGTTCGAAGAACAACAGCGAGAGCGATTGCGCGGCGCGCGCGCTGACGGCGATATCCGGACCGTTGACCACGATGCGGTCGGCATGGGGGATCGCGCGCGACTCGAACAACCCGCGGAGCTTGACGCCCTGCCACTGGCTTTCGCTGAGCAGCGTCACCACGTTCGACATCGCATGGATGCGGCCGATCAGAAGCTCGCGCGACACATCCATGTCGGAGCCGTGGCGCAGCGTGCGCGTCACGATCGACTGGATCACGGCGAGGATGTTCTTGACCCGGTGGTTGAGCTCGTCGATGACGGCGGTCAACCGCCGCTCGAAACCGATGCGGACCTGGATCTCGCGGCTGAGCCGCAGATTATTGTAGGCGACATAGCCGAACAGGCCGCAGACGATGCCGGTGAGCGCGAAGCCGATGGCCGCCACGATGATCGCCGTCTGCTGCGCGCGCTGTACGGCGTTGTTCTTGGCGTAGTAGCCGAGCGACCAGTCGCGGCCGCCGAACGTCACCGTCCGGACCACCGACGGCAACGGATCGCCCTGCCTCACCTCCCGCAAGGTGATGACGCCCTGGTCGTTGGCGACATATTCGTCGCTGGCGTCATCGGGGTCCTTCAGCACCACCGAAAACAGCGAGCGGTCGTCGTTGGTCAGCATCAGCGGCGCCAGTTCGTAGGAAAAGGTAACGAAGCCGGCCGGCTCCGCGCTGCCTTCCTTCAGAATGGCGGAGGCCAGCACGATGCCGATCGGCCCGTTCTTCCGCAGCAGCGGTATAGGGTCCGACGCCACCGGCTTGCCGGTCTCCGCCGCCTTCGCCAGCATCGGCCCGATCACCGAATGCCGGTCGTAGGCGCGGCCCGGAAAGCCCAGCGTATCCGCGCTGCGCGGTTCGAGGTCCATCAGGACGTCGAGCGGCTTGTCGATCGCCTTGATGTCGAGCGGCTTGTCGTCAAAATCGCGGATCGTCGGATTGGTGAAGCCGGCGCTCTTCAGCTCCGCCTGCGCCACGACCAGATCGCCGGGCTTGAGTCGCGCGATCCAATTCGCGATCACGAAATCGGTCTTGAAGGCATAGATCGCCGACCGTAGCGGCTGCAGCATATTGGCCTTCACCGCCGACGGCGCGCGAAACAATCCGGATGCAACGCGTGCGAGCAACTCGCGCTCGGTCAACCGGTCCTGCACCAGGCTGGCATGGACATCGATCGCGCGCGAAAGCGCGATGCCGTCGATCGCCAGTTCCTGGTCGTGGACGCGATAGGCCGCGAGACCGGAGAGCAGAATTCCGATCAGTGCGATGAAGCCGATAATGAAGCCCAGCCGAACCACTCGTTTACTCGGGAATGACGTGTTGGCGAAGACGTATCGGAAGCATCTTTGGGTCTGCCGGGGCAGAGACACATGGCAATAGCGCGAAGGCCAACCGCAGCGAATATGACGGAGCGTTCATCAGCACGCAACTGACAGGTTGGCAGCGAGGTAAACAACACGGCCGCCGTTAACGCTGATTTGGCGGGGCCAGAGGTTGATAATCTGACAGTGCCGATTTGGTTCCAGCGAGGGCGAGCAAATCCGAGGGCTACGGGGCCGAGCGAATATTAATGTTAACGCACCGCCCAGCCCGACCGCTCGCCTGACGGCTTGTCCGGCCGCTTATCCGCCTGGCTCGGCCGTTTGCCTTTATCCTGGCCTACCCGGCCTTGGCCTTGGCGGCCGGGCGCAGGCCGCCCTTGGTTTCGATGAAGCCGATGATGCGATCGAGCCCCTCGCTCTTCTTCAGGTTGGTCATCACGAACGGCCGCTCACCCCGCATCCGCTTGGCGTCGGTCTCCATCTTCTCGAGCGACGCCCCGACATGCGGCGCGAGGTCGATCTTGTTGATCACGAGCAGGTCCGAGCGGGTGATGCCCGGCCCGCCCTTGGAGGGGATCTTGTCGCCGGCGGCGACGTCGATCACGTAAATCGTGAGATCGGCGAGTTCAGGCGAAAACGTCGCGGCGAGATTGTCGCCGCCGGATTCGATCAGCACCAGGTCGAGATCGGGAAATTTCGCGCGCATGTCGGCAACGGCGGCGAGATTCATCGAGGCGTCCTCGCGGATCGCGGTGTGCGGGCAGCCGCCGGTCTCGACGCCGGCGATGCGATCGGGCGTCAGCGAGCCCGAGCGCACCAGAAACTCCGCATCCCATTTGGTGTAGATGTCGTTGGTGATCGCGGCGATGTCGTAGCGCTCGCGCATCGACTTGCAGAGCAAGTCCATCAGCGCGGTCTTGCCGGAGCCGACGGGACCGCCGATGCCGATCCGGAGCGGGCCGTGAGAATTAGACATTTGCGCAGCTCTCTCTGTTTTCGTCGTCCCTGCCTAGTGCGCAATTGCGCACGGGCGCAGGGACCCATACCGTGATCTATCAATAAGGCAGAACTGTCGACGCCGTTTGTAACAACCGAAGCCGGTGGTTATGGGTCCCTGCGTTCGCAGGGACGACGTGAGGGCGTGTCCCATCATGACCGGAACAGCCGCGTATACTGCGTTTCGTGGCGCAGGCTGGCGAGATCGGCGCGGAAGGTGACGCTTCCGAGATCGTCGAGCGAAGCCGTGAGCGCGCGGCTGGCGGTGGCGGCGACTTCGGCTTCGAGGCTTGCGAGAATGCGCTGGCTGTCGGTTTGCCCGAGCGGCACCAGCCGGGCGCCGGCGGAAATCCAGTTCGACACCACGGCATGCAGGAAAGCGTGCATCGCCGGCGCCAGCGGAACGGCGTGCGCCGCGCTGACGATTCCGACCGCGACGGGATAAACCATAGCCCCGCCGCAAGCGGCGATCATGCCGTCGAGCCCGTCGCAGGCCCAGGCCGAGCGTGCGATCTCGATGAAGGCGCGGCCCTGCGTCGAGGTCTCGAGCTGGCGCTCGCGCGAGGGCACGAACGCGGCCGCGAGTTCGGCAATCTCGCACAAGGCGATCTCGTCCCGCGCCGATGCGGCGCGATGCGCCTGCGCCAGGAACACAGCGTCGCAGAAGCCCGAGCCATCGCCGAGCATCGCGGCCAGCCAGTCGCGCAGCGACGCGGCACCCGTGATGTCGCCCGCCTCCACCGCCCATTCGATGCCGCTGGAATAGGAGAAGGCGCCGACCGGAAAGGATGGCGACAGCCAGGTCATCATCCGGTACAGCGCCGCCGCCTCATCCGCATTCATTCCGCTGCCCGCCTCGCTCGGCGCGGGCTCACTTGTGGTCATGAGCATGGGAGTGATCGTGGTGGTGATGATCGTGGTCGCAATGTTCGTCGTGGTGATGGTGGTGGTGGTCATGATGATGGTCATCACCGTGGTGATCGTGATCACTGTGATGATCGTGACCGCCGTGATGATGATGGCCATGATCATGCGCGGCATGATCATGCGCCGCCTGCGCGTACGCCCCGCCCTCAGGATCGAACGGCGCCTCGATCTCGATGATGCGCGCGCCCAGACCTTTCACCATCGCCTCGATGACGTGATCCCTGCGGATACGCAGGCCTTTCGGCATGATCTGGGTCGGCAGATGGCGGTTGCCGAGATGCCAAGCGACCCGGACCAGATGCAGCGGATCGGCGCCCCTGATCTCGACCAGCGGCTCGGCGGCCGCGACCACCTCGATCAGCCTTCCGTCTTCCAGCACCAGCGCGTCGCCACCGCGCAGCGCAACGGCGTTCTCCAGATCGAGCAGGAATTCCAGCCCACGCGTGCCCGTCATCGCCATCCGCCGCCGATGACGATCATCGAAATCGAGCACGACGGTATCGGCTGCCGATTGCGTCCAGCGGTGCTGGCCGAGGACTTGCGTCGCGCGGATCATAAGAGCCCTATATTTTGACGCGTTTTCTTCACGCGAACCGGTTCCCACTTCGCTTGAAAACGCTTTGTTCAGAACTTCTCCACCTTGCCGTCGCTGATGATCTCGATCACTGTCGGCGCCGTCTTCATCTGCGAGGAATATTCCCGCCACACCTTCATATGGGGCGCGCGGCCATGCGCGTTGAGGTCGTCGCGGGTCTCCCAGCGCTCCACCACCACATACAGGTTGGGATCATTCACGCTGACATGGCCGTCATAGGAGATGCAGCCCTTCTCCTTGAGCGTTTCGGCGGTACAGGCCTTGTGCCCCTTGATGAAGTCATCCTTGTTTTCCGGCTTCATCGGCGTGGTGGCGATGACGTAGATCATGAGTTTTATCCCTTGTTTTTCTTGATTAGCGGACGTCGACCTTTTCGGGCGTGATCACTTCGATCTTCGGCGGCGCCGACATGCATTTCACGGCGACCCGGCCGAACGTCTTCATGTGTTCGGCGCCACGATGCGGCACCAGCGCTTCGGCATTTTCCCACTGCTCGACGAACACCATCTTGGAGGGATCGGTGACGCTTTCATGCAGATCATAGGCGATGTTGCCCGGCTCTTTCCGGGTTTCCTTGATGCAGGCAGTGGCCGCCGCAATGAATTCGGCGCGCGTTTCAGGCTTCACGGTCAGCGTGGCAACGACGTAAATCACTAGATCCTCCCGGACTTTTGTTTGGCTTGAGTTCCGGAAACGACCTTAGAACAGGAAATACCTCTGCGCCATGGGCAGGACCTCGGCCGGCGCGCATGTCAGAAGCTCGCCGTCTGCGCGCACCTCATAGGTCTCGGCGTCCACCTCGATTTTCGGCGTGGCGCCGTTATGGATCATGCTCTTCTTGGAGATGCCGCCGCGGGTGTTTTTCACTGGGTAAAGCTTCTTTTCGATGCCGAGCTTGCGCGCCAACCCGCCGGTAATCGCAGCCTTCGAGGTGAACACCACCGAAGACGCTGTCAGCGATTTGCCGTAGGCGGCGAACATCGGCCGGTAATGCACCGGCTGCGGCGTCGGGATCGAGGCGTTCGGGTCGCCCATGGGGGCCGCCACGATCGAGCCGCCCTTAATGATGCAATCCGGCTTCACGCCGAAGAAGGCCGGCGACCACAGCACGAGGTCGGCGAGCTTGCCTTTCTCTACTGACCCTATCAGCTTCGACACGCCATGCGCGATCGATGGGTTGATGGTGTATTTCGAGATGTAGCGCTTGACGCGGAAATTATCGTTGTCGTTGCCCTTATCCTCGGGAAGCGAGCCTCTTTGTTTTTTCATCTTGTCTGCGGTCTGCCAGGTACGGATGATGACTTCGCCGAGCCGGCCCATCGCCTGCGAGTCCGACGACATCATCGAGAGCGCGCCGAGATCATGCAAAATGTCTTCGGCCGCGATGGTTTCTTTCCGGATACGGCTTTCGGCAAACGCCAGGTCTTCGGCAATCGAGGGATCGAGGTGGTGGCACACCATCAGCATGTCCAGATGCTCGTCGATGGTGTTGCGCGTGAAGGGACGCGTCGGGTTGGTCGAGGACGGCAGCACGTTCTTCAGGCCGGCAATTTTAATGATATCGGGCGCGTGGCCGCCGCCGGCGCCTTCGGTGTGGAAGGCGTGGATGGTGCGGCCTTTGAAGGCCTTTACGGTATCCTCGACGAAGCCGGATTCGTTCAATGTGTCGGAATGCAGCATCACCTGGATGTCGTAATCGTCGGCGACGCTGAGACAATTGTCGATGGCCGATGGCGTGGTGCCCCAATCCTCGTGCAGCTTCAGCGCGCAGGCGCCGCCCTTGATCATCTCGACCAGCGCGGCGGGGCGCGACGCGTTGCCCTTGCCTGATATGCCGAGATTGACCGGGAAGGCGTCGAACGATTGGATCATCCTTCCCATATGCCAGGGGCCGGGCGTGCAGGTGGTCGCAAAGGTGCCGTGCGAGGGGCCGGTGCCGCCGCCGAGCATCGAGGTGACGCCAGACATCAGCGCGTGCTCGATTTGCTGCGGGCAGATGAAATGGATGTGGCTGTCGAAACCGCCGGCGGTGAGGATCTTGCCTTCGCCCGCTATCACGTCGGTCCCGGGGCCGATGATGATGGTCACACCCGGCTGGATATCGGGATTGCCGGCCTTGCCGATCGCCGCGATCATGCCTTCCTTGATCGCGACGTCGGCCTTCACGATGCCCCAGTGATCGACGATCAGCGCATTGGTGATGACGGTATCGGCCGCGCCCTGCCTGTTCGTCACCTGCGACTGCCCCATGCCGTCGCGGATCACCTTGCCGCCGCCGAACTTCACCTCCTCGCCATAGGTGGTGAAATCTTTTTCAACCTCGATGATGAGGTCGGTGTCGGCGAGCCGCACCTTGTCGCCGGTGGTCGGCCCGAACATGTCGGCATAGACGGAACGTTTGATTTTTACGCTCATAGTTTCCCCTGCACCTCGCCGCGAAAACCGTAGATGACGCGCTTGCCGGCCAGCGCCACGAGTTGCACGTCGCGGGTCTGGCCGGGCTCGAAGCGCACGGCGGTGCCGGCGGCGATGTCGAGCCGCATGCCGCGGGATTTCTTGCGGTCGAATTTCAGCGCGGGATTGGTTTCGAAGAAATGGTAGTGCGAGCCGACCTGGATCGGGCGGTCGCCGGTGTTGGCGACGGTGAGTGTCACTGTCTTGCGGCCGGCATTGAGTTCGATGTCGCCGTCCTTGATGAAGCGTTCGCCGGGGATCATTTTTGTTACCTCGCAATACACCACGGCGTCATGGCCGGGCTTGTCCCGGCCATCCACGTCTTGGCACCGGGCACGAAGGGCGTGGATGCCCGGGTCAAGCCCGGGCATGACGAAGAACTAGAGAGCTTCGCGCGTCTCATCGGATCGGCTCATGGACGGTGACGAGTTTTGTGCCATCCGGAAACGTCGCCTCGACCTGGATGTCATGGATCATCTCCGGGATGCCGTCCATGCACTGCGCGCGGGTGATGACCTGCGCGCCTGATTGCATCAACTCGGCCACCGTGCGGCCGTCGCGCGCGCCCTCGACGATGAAGTCGGAGATGATGGCGATCGCCTCGGGGTGGTTGAGCTTGACGCCGCGCTCGAGCCTGCGGCGCGCCACCATGGCCGCCATCGAGATCAAGAGCTTGTCCTTTTCGCGGGGAGAGAGATTCATGCGGGCACTCGGGTGGTTGAAGACTAGTTGAGCCATAGCCGGGGTAGCGCCACGCCGCTGGCGCGGCCGAGCACAGCCATCATATCGGCGCGGAGCCGGGCCGCATCTTGGGCACAGAAACGGGCCATTGCAAATCCATTCCATGAGGAGATGCCGACCTCGCCGCCGAACGTCCCGCACGCTTCGCGGATCCGCTGCACCAGCGCCTCATCGCCGGGCACGATCAGCGCGGTGCCGATGGCGACGCCGCCGTTGGCAATCGCCGGCCGCGCCAGCTTTTCGCCGATGTCGCCGTCGAGCCGGACGGTTTCCGCGAACACGAGCTTTCCGCCGCGGCGCAGGCGCCAGCGGTCGATGAACTCGCCGTGCAGCATCTTTTCGCCCATTGCCGCGCGGCCGAACACCACAATTTCGCAGAGCAGGAGTGAAGCGTCTTCGGCAAGGTCGATATCGATGCGCCTGACAATTCGCGCGCGGTCGAACAGGATAGTCTCCTGCGGCAACCAGGCGAGGTGTGCGCCGCTCTTTGCCTTCAGGGCGATGCTGAGCTGGGCAGCTGCACCCGGCGCGCGATAGACCTTCTCGGCAGCCGCCGTCGTCAGCGTCAGCCGCGTCCCTTCGCCTGCCGCGATATCGATATCGAAACGGTCGCCTCCGGCAATGCCGCCAGCCGTGTTGACGAACACACCCGACAGCCCCTCTTGCTCAGGGGAAGGAAAACGCACGCGCAGCGAGCCGGATTCATGCAAGTCGCCGCGGCGGGTGACGCCATCCTGCAGATGCACGCCGAACCTGACCGCGCCCTGGGCGCGGTTGGCCGCGAACGTCGCTGAACTCGCGCGCGTGCTATCGGTCCGCATCCCACCCCCAAACGCAACGCCCGATACGGCCTTACAGCGCCATCTGGCGGCTGATCTCGGCGGGATCGAGGTTGGCGCGGTCGCAGGCATATTTCACCGCGCCGCGGTCCATGACCGCAAAATTGTCGCCGAGCTCGCAGGCAAAGTCGAGATATTGTTCGACCAGCACGATCGCCATGTTGCCGAGGCTGCGCAGATAGGTGATGGCGCGGCCGATGTCCTTGATGATCGAGGGCTGGATGCCTTCGGTCGGCTCATCAAGCAGCAACAATTTCGGCCGCATCACCAGCGCGCGGCCGATCGCCAATTGTTGTTGCTGCCCGCCGGAGAGGTCGCCGCCGCGCCGTCCCAGCATCGAATTGAGCACCGGAAACAGCGAGAACACGTCGTCCGGGATGTGGCGGTCTTCACGCTTGAGCGGGCCAAAACCGGTCTTGAGATTTTCCTCCACCGTCAGCAGCGGAAAGATCTCGCGGCCCTGCGGCACGAAGCCGATGCCGCGCCGGGCGCGCTCGTAAGGTTTGAGACCGGTGATGTCGTTACCATCGAGCGTGATCGACCCGCCCGCGATCGGGTATTGGCCGACCATCGCGCGGAGCAGCGAGGTCTTGCCGACGCCGTTGCGGCCGAGCACGCATGTCACCTTGCCGGGCTCGGCGGACAGCGAGACGCCGCGCAGCGCCTGCGCTGCGCCATAGTAGAGGCTGATATTGTCGACCTTCAGCATGGATCAGCGCCCCAGATACACTTCAATCACCCGCTCGTTCGACGAGACCTGATCGATGGTCCCTTCCGCCAGCACCGTGCCTTCATGCAGGCAGGTGACCTTGACACCAAGTTCGCGCACGAAGGTCATGTCGTGCTCGACCACCATGACCGTCTTTTCCTTGTTGATTTCCTTGAGCAGCTCCGCGGTCTGATGCGTCTCGACGTCGGTCATTCCGGCGACCGGCTCGTCGACCAGGAGCAGCTTTGGATCCTGCGCCAGCAGCATGCCAATTTCGAGCCACTGCTTCTGGCCGTGCGACAGGCTTCCGGCCAATCTATTGCGCGCGTCGGTCAGGCGGATGGTTTCCAGCACGCGCTCGATCCGCTCGGATTCGTCCCGGCTGCCGCGCCAGAACAGCGTGCCCTTGACGCTGTGGTCGACATTGAGCGCCAGCAGCAGATTGTCCTCGATGGTCTGGCTCTCGAACACCGTCGGCTTCTGGAACTTTCGGCCGATGCCGAGTTCGGCGATGCGGGTCTCGTCGAGCCGCGTCAGGTCGGTGATGCCGTCGAACAGCACCGTGCCCTCGTCCGGCCGGGTCTTGCCGGTGATGATGTCCATCATCGTGGTCTTGCCGGCACCATTCGGGCCGATGATGGCGCGCATCTCGCCGGGCTCGAGCGTCAGCGACAGGTTGTTGATGGCGTGAAAGCCGTCGAACGAGACGTGCACGCCGTCGAGATAGAGCAGCGCGGAAGTGGTCCTTCCCTCCATGACACTCATGCGCTCACTCCGCCGGTTTCGGTTCGCCGACACCGTCTTCGAGATCGGCGCTTTCGGCGTTGGCCTTTTCGGTTTCCTTGCGAGACTCGCGCCACGCCGTGAAGGTGCCGACGATGCCCTTCGGCAGCAGCAGCGTCACCAGGATGAACAGCGCGCCCAGCATGAACAGCCAGTACGGCGCCAGCGGGCCCGAGGTAAAGTATGTTTTGGCGTAGTTGACGACGACGGCGCCGAGCGCGGCTCCCACCAGCGTGCCGCGGCCGCCGACGGCGACCCAGATCACCGCTTCGATGGAATTGCCCGGCGCGAATTCGGATGGGTTGATGATGCCGACCTGCGGGACATAGAGCGCGCCGGCGACGCCGGCCATGCAGGCGGACAGCGTGAACACGAACAGCTTGTAGGATTCGACGCGGTAGCCGAGGAAGCGCGTGCGGGATTCGGCGTCGCGGATCGCGATCAAGACCTTGCCGAGTTTCGAGGTCACCACCGCCCGGCAGATCAGGAAGGCCAGGATCAGCGCCAGACAACTCAGCGCGAACAACGCCGCGCGGGTGCCGTCGGCCTGCACGTTGAAGCCAAGGATGTCCTTGAAGTCGGTCAGGCCGTTGTTGCCGCCGAACCCGAAATCGTTGCGGAAGAACGCCAGCAGCAACGCGTAGGTCATCGCCTGCGTGATGATCGACAGATAGACGCCGGTGACGCGCGATCGAAACGCCAGCCAGCCGAAGCAGAACGCCAGCAGGCCCGGCACCACAAGAACCATCAGCGCCGCGAACCAGAACATGTCGAAGCCGTACCAATACCATGGCAGGCTTGGATAGTTCAGGAACACCATGAAATCGGGCAGGATCGGATTGCCGTAGACGCCGCGGCTGCCGATCTGGCGCATCAGGTACATGCCCATCGCGTAGCCGCCGAGCGCGAAGAACGCGCCGTGGCCGAGCGAGAGAATGCCGCAATAGCCCCAGATCAAATCGATCGAGAGCGCGAGAATGGCGTAGCAGGCGTATTTCCCGAACAGCGCGACCAGATAGGTCGGCACCTGTAGCGCCGAACCGGCCGGCAGCAGCAGGTTGGACAGCGGGATCAGCACGCCGAGGCCTGCGACCACCAGAATGAAGATGGAAGCGCTGCGATCGAGCGAGCGCGTCAACACATGCGGCGTCATGCTTCCACCGCCCGGCCCTTGAGCGCGAACAGGCCGCGCGGCCGCTTCTGGATGAACAGGATGATCAGCACCAGAATGGCGATCTTGCCGAGCACGGCGCCGGCCACCGGCTCCAGGAACTTGTTGGCGATGCCGAGCGTAAACGCGCCGACCAGCGTGCCCCAGAGATTGCCGACGCCGCCGAACACGACGACCATGAAGCTGTCGATGATGTAGCTCTGGCCGAGGTTGGGGCTGACATTATCGATCTGCGACAGCGCCACGCCGGCAATCCCGGCGATGCCGGAGCCGAGGCCGAAGGTGAGCGCATCGACGCGCGAAGTGGCGATGCCCATCGAGGCCGCCATGCGGCGATTTTGAGTGACCGCGCGCATCTCGAGCCCGAGCGCCGTGTAGCGCAGCATGGCGAGCAGGATGACGAAGACGGCCAGCGTGAAGCAGAGGATCCAGAGACGGTTATAGGTGATGGTGATCTGCCCGAGCTCGAACGCGCCGCTCATCCAGGACGGATTGCCGACCTCGCGGTTGGTCGGACCGAACATGGTGCGCACGGCCTGTTGCAGCACCAGCGAGAGGCCCCAGGTCGCGAGCAGGGTTTCCAGCGGGCGGCCATAGAGGAAGCGGATGATGCCGCGTTCGATCAGGACGCCGATCGCCCCGGCCACCAGAAAGGCCAGAGGGACCGCAATCAACAGCGAATAGTCGAACAGGCCGGGATAGCGGGTGCGAATGACTTCCTGCACCACGAAAGTGGTGTAGGCGCCGATCATCACCATCTCGCCATGGGCCATGTTGATGACCCCCATGACGCCGAAGGTGATGGCAAGGCCAATCGCGGCCAGCAGGAGCACCGAGCCAAGCGACAGGCCGTACCAGGCGTTCTGCACCATCGACCACATGGCGAGATTGCTCTGGATTGAGGCGATCGCGCTTGCCGCGGCACGCGCGACATTGGGCGGCACGTCGCTGCCCAGGCCGGTCAACAGCGCCATCGCTTCCTGGTCGCCCTTCGCCTTGACGATGGCGACGGCCTCTAACTTTTCCACCTCGGTCGCATCGGCCTTGTAGAGCAGGATGGCGGCGCGGGCCTCGGTGAAGGCTGCCTTGGCGCCCTTGTTGGTCTCCTTGGCGAGCGCGCCATCGATCACGGCAAGCGCGTTCTCGTCGTGGCTCTTGAAGACCGACTGCGCGGCCGCGATCCGCTTGGCGGGATCGGGCGAAAGCAGCGTCAGGCCACCGAGCGCTGCCTCTACGGCGCGGCGAAGGCGGTTGTTGAGGCGGACGGCGGCGGCATTGTCGGGCAGCTTGTCGATGGCGGCGCCGGTTGCGGCATCGATGATCTTGCCGTCGCTCCCGGTCACGAAAACCTTCTTGGTATCGGGATCGGCCGACAGCCGTCCGTCCTGCAGCGCGCTGATGATGGGAAAGGCCAGCGGATTGCCCGAGACAGCGACCGCGCCGATCGCCTCGTCGGTATCGGAGAAATCGTCATTGGCGAATTTGGCGACCGCATGCTCGAACGGACCCGCCAGCGCCGGCACGGCGAAAGCTGCGGTCAGGAGGATTGCGAGCAGAACCGCGCGAATACGGTCGAGGAAACTGGCAGACACAATACGACCCCGGCAGGAGTGGGGAGAAGGCGGCGGCACCGCCGCCTTCTCCTATCTTGTAGTTCAAGTTCTCTTGGAAGTTTCTTGTTTTACGTCAGGTCGATCAGATCCTGTCGGATCAGATCGAGATCAGGAGCCCTGACCGCCGCACTTGTTGGTCTTGGTGTTGTAGTTGCCGCACTTCTTGCCGACCCAGTCGCCGATCAGGTCCTTGGAGCCTTCGAGCTCCTTCGACCACGCATCGCCAGCCACCAGGCCCGGGGTCTTCCACACCACGTCGAACTGGCCGTTGGCTTTGATTTCGCCAATGAACACCGGCTTGGTGATGTGATGGTTCGGCAGCATCTTGGAGGTGCCGCCGGTCAGGTTCTTGGCTTCGATGCCGGGCAGCGCGTCGATCACCTTGTCGGCGTCGGTCGACTTCACCTTCTCGACCGCCTTGACCCACATTTCGAAGCCGATGACGTGGGCTTCCATCGGATCGTTGGTCACGCGCTTCGGATTCTTGGTGTAGGCCTGCCAGGCCTTGATGAACTTCTCGTTGCCCGGATCCTTGATCGACTGGAAGTAGTTCCAGGCGGCGAGATGGCCGAGCAGCGGCTTGGTGTCGATGCCGGCGAGTTCTTCTTCACCGACCGAGAACGCGACAACCGGAATGTCGGTCGCCTTGATGCCCTGGTTGCCGAGCTCCTTGTAGAAGGGAACGTTGGCGTCGCCGTTGATGGTGGAGACAACAGCCGTCTTCTTGCCGGCCGAGCCGAACTTCTTGATGTCGGCCACGATCGTCTGCCAGTCACTATGACCAAACGGCGTGTAGTTGATCATGATGTCTTCCTGCTTGACGCCCTTCGACTTCAAGTAGGCTTCGAGGATCTTGTTGGTGGTGCGCGGATAGACGTAGTCGGTGCCGGCCAGCACCCAGCGCTTCACCTTCTCGTCCTTCATCAGGTAGTCGACCGCGGGGATCGCCTGCTGGTTCGGCGCCGCACCGGTGTAGAACACGTTGCGCTCGCTCTCCTCACGCCTCGTACTGCACGGGGTAGAACAGGATCGAGTTCAGCTCCTTGAATACCGGCAGCACGGACTTGCGCGACACCGAGGTCCAGCAGCCGAACACGACCGAGACCTTGTCCTTGGTGATCAGCTCGCGCGCCTTTTCGGCGAACAGCGGCCAGTTCGAGGCGGGGTCGACCACGACGGCCTCGAGCTTCTTGCCGAGCACGCCGCCCTTCTTGTTCTGCTCGTCGATCAGGAAGAGAACGGTATCCTTCAGCGTGGTTTCGCTGATGGCCATGGTGCCGGACAGCGAATGCAGGACGCCGACCTTAATGGTGTCGTCAGCAGCCTTGGCGTTTGAAAATGCAGCCAGGCCCAAAACCAGGCCGGCGGTGGCCGCCAGCCAGCGACGGCGGCTCATCGTCGTTATATCGTGAGTCAATTGAGTAAGCATGAGGTGTCATCTCCCTGACGCAGACGTTAAACGCGCTGCGAACGGCCCCACGGCCGCCTGCGTTAACGGAATCGCAAGAACCATGCCATTGGCCGAAAACGGGATAAGCCCATATAATCGCTTTGGAATCCCAAGCGCGCGGAAACCAGCGGCGGCAAATTTGCTTATTTTTTAGACTGCGGAAATGTATGCTTTGGCGGCAAACTATCTATTTTTTGTGCAAATGCCGCAATTTGGCTAATTTCTTGCACGAATTTTGGTCGTTTGGATTTCTAACGGGCGCTACCACCGGGGCCTGGCTGACCGGTTTCCTTAACCGCACGGAGGACATGCGCGGAATTCACCTTGAAAGCGCCGCGCTTGTGCTCCATATGATCTGCGTGACCTAGAGAATCATCAGGTCCTTGCGAGCCGCGTGTTCTGAGCCCGTTCAACGGTTTCTGGCTTGCCCCTTTTCAGCTAGCACAACCGACGCCCCAAACACGCGGGTGTCTCAGACACCCTCGCGCGCACCTGGCCATCGAAGCCGGGCGCCTGCCTTTTTTAATGGAAAGAACCCTCGTTTGACCTCCTTTCAGGATTTCGGCCTCGCCGATCCCATCTCGCGTGCACTCAAGGAAGAAAATTACCACACGCCCACGCCCATCCAGGCCCAGACCATCCCCCTCGCAATGACCGGCCGTGACGTCGTCGGCATCGCCCAGACCGGCACCGGCAAGACCGCAGCCTTCGCGCTGCCGATCCTGCACCGCATTCTGGAAAACCGCATCCGGCCGCAGCCCAAGACCTGCCGCGTGCTGGTGCTCTCGCCGACCCGCGAATTGTCCGGCCAGATCCTCGACAGCTTCAACGCCTATGGCCGCCACATCCGCCTGAGCTCAGCGCTGGCGATCGGCGGCGTGCCGATGGGCCGTCAGGTCCGTTCGGTGATGCAGGGCGTCGAGGTCATGGTGGCGACCCCCGGCCGCCTGCTCGATCTCGTGCAGAGCAACGGGCTGAAGCTTAACCAGGTCGAGTTCCTCGTGCTCGACGAAGCCGACCGCATGCTCGACATGGGCTTCATCAACGACATCCGCAAAGTCGTCGCCAAGCTGCCGATCAAGCGCCAGACGCTGTTCTTCTCGGCCACCATGCCGAAGGATATCGCGGAACTCGCCGAAGCCATGCTGCGCGACCCCGCCCGCGTGGCGGTGACGCCGGTGGCCTCGACGGTGGAGCGCATCACCCAGCGCATCATCCAGGTCGATTTCTCGGCCAAATCGGGCGTGCTGGCGCAGATCCTCAAGCAGGAAACGGTTGACCGCGCGCTGGTGTTTACCCGCACCAAGCACGGCGCCGACAAGGTCGTGAAGACGCTGGCCAAGGCCGGCATCGACGCCAACGCCATTCACGGCAACAAGTCGCAAAACCACCGCGAGCGTGTGCTGGCGGCGTTCCGCACCGGCGAGATCCGCACCCTGGTGGCGACAGACATTGCCGCCCGCGGCATCGACGTCGACGGCATCAGCCATGTGGTGAATTTCGATCTGCCCAACATCCCGGAAACCTATGTCCACCGCATCGGCCGCACCGCGCGCGCCGGCGCCGAAGGCGTTGCGATCTCGCTGATCGCGGGCGCCGAGGAGATGGGTTATCTGCGCGACATCGAGCGGCTGATCCGCATCACGCTGCCGCGGGAAGACCGTCGCACGCCCGGCAGCCGCGACGCCGCGCCGGCCCCCGCGCAACGCCCTGCACAGCAGCACAGGGGTGGACGGTCCGCCCCGCGTGCCCACACCGCCCGGTCCCAGGACTCCAGAGGACATGACTCCAGAGGACATGACTCCAGAGGACATGACTCCAGAGGTCATGAATCCCGTGGGCATGAAACCCGGGGACATGAATCGGCACCGGGATCAAAAGGCCCTCGCCGACCCCGCCGCGGTGGTGGTAATAATGCCGCGCCGCAGCCGAACCGGCACGAACAGCCGCGTCCGGCGCAGCAGGCCGGCAAGAGCCGAGGCGGGAAAAGTGAGGGCATTCAGGGCGTCGCCTTCTTGCATCGCGAGAGCCGTCCGAATACTCAACCCAACCGTACCCACCGACCGCAGCGCTAAGCCTCGATCGACCTGGAGACCACCATGGCTAAAGAAGAGCTGATCCAGTTCGAAGGACTGGTGACCGAAATCCTCCCCGACGCGCGCTACCGCGTGCAGCTCGACGCCGGACACGAAATTGTTGCCTACACCGCCGGAAAGATGAAGAAGAACCGGATCAAGACGCTGGCAGGCGATCGGGTAACGATCGAAATGTCGCCCTACGATCTGGAGAAGGGTCGCCTGATCTTCCGTCACAAGGACGAGCGTCCCAGTACAGGAGCCCCGCGTAGCGGGCCGCCGCGCGGCGGCCAGTTCCGCCGCCGGTAAACGCGCCGTTAACACCTGCCGAACCGCGCCCGATACGCCCATGTCGTGCGCGGTCGCGGCCGGCTGGCCGGCCGAATCAAAAAATCGTGCACGTCAGGATTGTTTTGAACACTACTATCGAATAATATTAGCCATCGATTTTCGGCCGGACGACATTAGCTATCCACCGGTACAGCCGGTTTAGACGCTGACGACCCTTCCAAAAATTCGATCTCACCAGCCCATCGAAGGGTGGGCTACGACTTGTATATCTGAGAAGGGACTACCCCCGTGAGCATGGGAACCGTGAAGTGGTTTAACGCAACCAAGGGCTATGGCTTCATCCAGCCGGATGACGGCGGCAATGACGTGTTCGTGCACATCAGCGCTGTCGAGCGTGCCGGCCTCGGAACGTTGCGTGAAGGCCAGAAGATCTCCTACGAAATCGTGGCAGATCGCCGCTCTGGCAAATCTTCGGCCGACAATCTGCGCGCCGCCGGATAAGCGATTTTTCGGGACGCCGCGACAGCGTCCCGGAGAACCGCCACTGAATAACCAAAAGGCCGCTCCCATGGCGCGGCCTTTTTTTCAGTTGGCGATGCGAGCGATTGGCTCTCGGCCGAAGAACTCGCAAGCGTCACGGCTTCACTGAGCCCTCGTAGTAAACAGATCGTAACCCATGGTCCTGAAATCTGGGTCCTGAAATCGGTCGCATCCGGAATCAGCCTGTTTTTCGATGATCGGATTAAGGGGCACTTAGGGGAGGCCGGGCTACGATCGCGCGCTTTTGGATAGCCAGGGGGCGCGCGTGCCATTTCATCTTCAGCAGTATGTTTCCGGTTTCTGCCGCGATCGACGCGGCAACGTCGCGATCATTTTTACGATCGCGGCGATCCCCTTGATATCCGCCATTGGTTGCGCGGTGGATTACTCGCTCGCGACCAGAATGAAGACCAAAATGCAAACCGCGGCCGACGCAGCGAGCATTGCCGCGCTTTCGCAGAAGTCGCCCGGCTTTGTCGCGGCCTCGGTCATGACAGGCAACGGCACGGTCACCGACGGTGTTAACGATGCCATTAATGTTTTTGACGCCAACATGAACGGGATCACCGGCTATCAAAATCTGGTTCGCAGCAGCACCGTTACGAAGACCGGAATCAAGCTCGCTGCAAGCGTCACGTACACGGCCGACGTATCGACAACCTTCCTGAAAGTGATCGGGTATCAGAAACTGACGGTAACGGGCACTTCAAGTTCGGCCGCCACGTTGCCGCCGTATCTTGATTTTTATCTGACGCTGGACGTCTCGGGGTCGATGGGCCTGCCGTCGACCCCCGCCGAGCAGACGCGGTTGGGCAAGATCAACCCGGATAACTGGGTCCAATACCGCACCGCCTCCGGCGTCAGCTGCACCCTGGCCTGCCATTTTTCGCCGAAAAACAGCGCGTGCGTCGATCCGCCCGTCACTTCCCCTACCGCTCCGCCTGCCAATCCCCCTACCACTACCAGTTCGTATACCCAGCAATACAATACGAATGGTTATTGCATGGGCTATATCTATTCGCGCCTCGGCCAGACCGCGCTAAATAACCTCATCAATGCGAACTCGGTCACGGGCGCACTGAAGCAGAAGCCCGGCTTGCCGACCACAATGCTTCCCGACCTGAATAACTCGGTTACTCCCGGCACGCCGAATTCGCTGATTAAGGGAAACTCCAAAAGCCGGCCGGACAGCCTGACGGCGGTTTCATCCTGCCCGACCGATGGCACCGACGACTGCATCCAGTTGCGCCTCGACGCGGTCGGCTACGCCGTGAACCAGTTGTTCGTTACCGCGAACGCCTCCATGAAGGTTTCCAATCAGTTTAGGATCGGGCTCTACCCGTTCATTCGGTACCTCTACTCCTATTTTCCTCTGACCAGCAGCATCAACAACTCTACCACCACCTCCGGCACCATCAACTATGCCGCCGCGAACCTTGCCACGTTGCTTGACACAAATATGAGTACAGACCTTGGCTCCGGCGGCACGCATATCGATACCGCGCTTACTTCGGTCAACGGCCTCATCTCCGGCGGCAGCGGCGCCGTCGGCGACGGCAGCACGCCGACCACCCCGCAGCCTTACGTCTTCCTTGTCACCGACGGCGCACAAGTCCCCCAGGTGAAAGGCGTTCCCAACGGTTCCTGGTCGGGCAGCAACCACGCTACCACGATTGATAAACAGAACACCCTGGCGACCGTTCCCCAATGCGAAACTCTCAAGGGCCGCGGCGTCATCGTTTCCGTGCTCTATATTCCCTATCAACCGGTCTCACCCGTGGTTACGACCTTTGCCGGCGACGAAGACACCTATGCCAACAACAACATTCCGTATATTCCGGCCAGCCTGCAGAAATGCGCGTCGCCCGGCTTCTTCTACACCGCGAACACGCCCGCCGATATCGCCGCGGCGCTGAACGCCATGTTCAACCACGCGCTGCAGACCGCGCATATTACGAACTGACCTGGAAGGCGGCGCGGACGCCGCCTTGACGCAAACACCGAGCCTCAGAAGCCCCGGAGCGATCCGGGGCTTTTTATTGACCGGCGCACAAGGGTAATAGCGTGATTGCGCGCGGCCCGACGGCGTGGACCGGCAAGACCACCGGACGAACCGCGGAGACGCCAAGCGTTGATTAAAATTCGCCCAGAACTACGGATGGCCCGCGAGGCCGGCGTTTCTTCTTCGCGCTCTGTCTTAAGGCGGCAGGTGTGCAGAAGGACCACGATGAGATCGGTTTGTCCGTTCTGCAGCCGGCACAAGCTGGCGCTAAATCGAGGAATTCCGGGTAGCTCGCGCGCAATAGATCATGATCCGATTGGATTGAATCGGATCATGATCTAATATCTTTGTGGATGATCTCCCGACGAACGCTTCGCGTTTGTCCCGAGCGAAAACCGGTTCCCGCTTTTGCGCTAACGCGGCCCTGCGGATCCGGATCATGCTCCAGCAGCCAAAGTCCCACGATGGTGCTGGGGCGAGGTGCCTTGTGTCATTGGTGGAGAGTTTGAACGCATCCCGCAAAAATGTAATGCTGCTGTTCAGGCCGCGTTCCAATGCAGCGGATCAGCCGCCCTTACCCGAAGCCCGAACCAGTGCGACACCGCAAATGCAGCGTCGATCCTCCTCCAGGAGAAGGCCGTGGTGAGCGAAGGTTTGTCTGGGACTGCGCCCGTTACGACTCCGGACAGCTACTCGTCTGATATAGAACACAGAGCGCCAGGCGCGGACGTGTGAAGGCGGCATCCCTAAAGGTAATGCCAGTGCTCGCCAGCACATAGCCGACTGTCGGCGTATACTTGTAACTGACCTCGCTCCAGATCACGTATGTCCCCTTGGCCTTGGCCACGACAAGACCTGGCGGCAGCACGACAACATCACCCATATTATGAGGCGCCGCCGCCGCGATTGCGACATTGCCTGATGTATCGATCGTCAACCCCTTGCTCCACTGAACCCGAGCGACAGCCGTCGTTTTATCGACGTAAACCTCCGTGATCGAGAATATCAACGGCGATGGCGGATAGGGTGTCATGATCGCCTTTGCCGCTTGACCAAAATTGATGAGATCGGCATCAACCACACTCACCGACTGGGATGTCAGATCGGAAAGCGTCCGCGCCACCTGGGTGGCCTTGCGATCCACGGAAATAGCCGACGATAACTCGACCACGCCGAAGTACATCACCACCATCATCGGAAAGACGAAGGCAAACTCGACCGCTGCGAGACCGCTGCGATCATTCAACAGATCGCGTACACGAAGTGACATCTTCTGCATCGGGGATACCATCATCGCATCACGGCTCTACATGAAAAGCGGCGGTCGCAGCGAGCAGCCGCTTGCCGCCGTTGAGATTTGAAATGTTGTAGCCGAGTTGGGTCACGAACAGCGGCCATTCATAGAAGGCGCGAACCACGACGGTATTGGGAGAGCCGGATGGCGGCAGAGAATATGCGAAAGGTCCGGTCAGGCTTCCACTGACGATCGGATCGGTAATCGTGATCGCAGTGCCTGGGGTAAAGACCTTCACATCCACAGTAATGTTCGCCAGAGCGCCGTTGCAGTTGAACAGCACCTTGATGCGATTGCAGAGATCGGTTTTGAACGCAGTTTCGGTCATGCCGCTGTCCTGAGCCTGATGCGTGAGCATCAGCCGCGCGCTGTCCTGCGTTCCCTGCTCCAGAAGCTGGCCTGCGAAAAACACAATGGCCGTCTCGAGAATCGCAAACAGCGTGACGAAGAACAACGGCGCAATCAGCGCGAACTCGACGGCGGCCGAACCCCGGCGGTTGCGGCGAAATCGGTTCAGCGCCTTTCGAACAGAGACTGTTGCAACAGCGGGTGACGACATCGAAAATCCCCAGACGGCAGCGGTTATCCGCCTGCAAGAACTACCTGAAAGTGATTGTGGAAGTGTTTCGTCGAACCGAAGCAGAGCGGCCCGGCCCGCTAACCGGGCATTAACTGTCTTCAGAGGGCTTCATGCAGGCCGAGATTCGCGGACAGGATAAGGTGCTGGACGCGCCGACAAGCTTCCGCCGAGCCGTCGGCGAAGAACCGGCTGGGTGTTTTGAGCAAGGCGGAAAACGGTTCGCGTGGAGAACACGTCGGAACAAAAACCGGAGCTTCGGTTCTGATTCGATCAGAACCGAAAGCGGTCAGTTTGCCGATTTATTTCCGGCGCTGCTGGCTTGACCGCTGAGAGAACCGGCCTGGTCCATCACCGATCTGAAGTAGGCCTCCCCGTCGCCAAGGGTGACGCGGCGCTGGCAGATCGGCATGCAGCTATAGGACTCGCGCTCGACGCCGCGGTAGACGGTGACGAGCTGATCGGTCGGGCCTTCGACCTGAATCTGGCGGTCCACCAGCACCTCGCCGTTGCGGTCCATGGCGATGAAATTGGTCGCGCCGTAGCCCTTGCCGGTGACGACGATGATGCCGCCGCTCTGCAAGGTCACGTCCGCAATCAGCGGGTTTCCAACCACGATGGTGGAGACCTTGGCAGGGAGCTTCACGAGCTTTGCCTGATCGACATAGACGGCGATACGGTCGGGATCGGACGCGGCCAGGCAGACCGCCGGCCACAGCAGGATTCCGGCAACGAGGAAACGCAATCCAAAACGCGCGCCTGCGCGAATACGCTGGAACTTGAACGACATACTTTACCCCGGGGCATCAACAAGCCGGCAATGGCGATACGCAGCGGAACCGGCGCCCGACACGGTGAATCTGACGACAATTCATGAACAAAGGGCAAATGGACCTCGAAATGGCGGCAAGAAATCCGCCGCCAGCATGTTTAATTACCCATGAATCTCCGTGCGACCGCGGGTTTGTCGCGGGGGAAAACGGCAGCCAGATTTTCATGCGCTATTTGCGGAACGGATAGGCCAGCTGTCCGATGATTTCGCGGGGAAACGAAGGCTGATCGTCCAGGCCATACTGGTCCGGCAGTGCGCCTCCCGGCATCCGGAAGGTCCCAAACAGGATGTCCCAGAGCGGAAAGGTGCCCGCAAAATTGGTGTCGCCGCCTTCCGCGCGGGAGGTGTGGTGCCAGCGGTGAAACACCGGCGTCGCCAGGACGTATTTGAACGGACCCAGCGTCCAGTTGAGGTTGGCGTGAACGAACGCCGAATGGAAGATGTTGAACGGGCCGAGCCAGAGCATCGCGCCCGGCGAAATCCCGGCCATCAGCAGCGCGACGTCGACCCCGATGGTGCCCAACAGCAGGTTGACGGGGTGAAAGCGCGCCGCCGAGATCCAGTCCACATCCTGCGACGAATGATGGATGGCGTGGTATTTCCAGAAGCCGCCGCCATGGAACATGCGGTGCAGCCAGTACATCATGAAATCGGCTGCGACCAGGAACAGGATCGCCTGCAGCCACAATGGCAGGCTCGACAGCGGGCCATGGCCGGTGTCGTAGAACGCGATCAGTTCGTCGGCGTCGCGAATTCCAAACAAGAGGGCGGCGCCCAGCACCAATAACCCGATGCGGAACACGCGCGCGAACAGCGGCACCATAAACCAGTAGCAGACGTCGGTGACGAGCTCGCGCTTGCGCCACCAGGGCCTGCCGGGGTTGCAGGCCCAGAAATGCGCCAGCACCGAGAACACGAGCGCCAGCGCGATCGTGACCGGCACCACCTTGGCCAAGGTCTGGCCGAGCATTTCGACGACTTCGGTCGGCAGGTTCATGCGGCCCGCGTACCAGAGTCCCGGCCCGCACGCCAGTTCGCGATCCGAAGAACGGCCGGATCAGCGGGCCGTGCGCACGTGCAGCACGGCGTTGCCGTCAGCGTAGGCGCGCCGCCAGCCGCCGATATGATCGAGCATGCCGACCGCAGGCGTAGACGGCGTCAGCAGCACGGCGTCGATGTCCCATTTATTGAGGAGGTCGAGGAACCCGTTGACGTCCTTGAGCTGCATGGCGCGGTAAAAGGCCATGTCGAACGCTTCGCCGTAGAGCTCGGCGCGCCCGTCGACGAATACGGGGATCTGCCGCCAGATCAGATAGCCGCCGAACGGGAGATCGTTGAGAACCCGTTTGGAATTATGCGCCTTCAGCGCATCGACGGCCGCCGCCGGCGACTGACTTTCGGGCGGTGCAAAATTGGTTCTGGCCGCCAGCAGCCATGTCCAGCCGCCGAGCAGGACCAGGACCACCGCCATCACAGGCATCGAGGCGCCAGTTCGGGCGAGCCAGGCCGGCCGCAGCGCAAACTGCGACGCCACCGGCGCCAGCACCACGAGCGGCAGCAGCAGCGCGAAGATCTCGAGATTTCTGACATGCGACAGCGCCATGTGCAGCAGGCCCAGCGCCAGCGCGATCCGCGGCGGCGTGAGCTTGACGCCGCTGTAGAGCGTGCCGGCGATCAGCGTGAGGATAACAATCTCGAACCCGCTGAACTTGCCGAAGTCCGCCGGCATCCATTCATAGATCAGACGCAGGAGCTCTCCGAGACCGAGGATCTTGCGTGCGGCGAGAATCGATCCCCACCCGTAAGGCGTGGCGCAGCAGGCTATCAGCGCGCCGATGCCGAACGCCGCCCAGCGCAGCACGACCGACCTTCGCTGTGCGTGATCCGCATTCCACAGCGCGTCGATTGCGAACGCGCCGACCAGCACCAGGCCGAACACGAATCCGCCGTGCAGGTTCGCCCACAACGCGATCAACGGCAGCAGCCACGGCGACGGCGCCTGGCCGCGCTCGCTCGCCAACATCAGCCCGTTCGCCCACGCCAGCATGATCGGCAGCACCAGCACATGCGGGCGCGCCAGAAAATGTCCCATCGAAAGCGACATCACCACCATCGCGACGGCGACCGCATAGGCCGCCGGGATGCGGCGGCCTAGAATGTGAGTGAACAGTGCGAATGTCGCGGCGATGCTGCCCGCAGCGAGAACCACCGGCCCGGCCCAGCCCGCCAGATTGTAGCTCGTCGCATAAAGCACCTGCGCCAGCCAGGACGACGACGTCCACGGCTCTCCCGCCTTGGTGAAGGAATAGGTATCGACGCGCGGCAACGCGTTGTGATCGAGGATCCACTGGCCCACCGCAATCTGCCAGTAGGTGTCGGAATCGTTCAGAAGCGCCTGTCCGCCGACCAGCACCAGTGCATAGACGCCAATTCCAAGCCAGAGCCATGACGGAACGTCGGCAAGGCTGAAGGCTTTCTCCCGCTGGATCGCTCCGGCTTCAGTGCTCATGCGAAACTGCCGGTCCGACTATTGACGGAATGGATAGGCCAACTGCCCACCGATCTCGGTCGGGATCTCCTGATCGTCCACACCGTAATCGTCAGGCAGCCGGTTCTCCGGCATGCGGAACGTGCCGAACAGGATGTCCCAGAGCGGAAAGGTGCCCGCGAAATTGGTATTGCCGCCCTCTTCGAGCGAGGTGTGATGCCAGCGGTGGAAGACCGGCGTGGCGAGCACGTATTTGAACGGCCCCAACGTCCAGCTCAGGTTGGCGTGAACGAAAGCGGAGTGGAAGGTCGTGAACGGCCCGACCCACAGCATGATGTTGGGAGAAATGCCCGCCATCAGCAGGATGACGTCGACCAAAATCGTTCCGACGAACAGGTTGACGGGATGAAACCGCGCCGCGGAGATCCACTCGAGATCTTCCGAGGAGTGATGGATGGCGTGATATTTCCAGAAGCCGCCACCGTGAAACATGCGGTGCAGCCAGTACAGCATGAAGTCGGACGCAACGAGGAACAAGATCGCCTGAACCCAGAGCGGAAGCTGCGACATCGGCCCATGACCATTGTCGTAGAATGCGATCAGTTCGTCGGGATCGTGAATGTTGAAGACGATGGCAGCGCCGAGCACCAAAAGCCCAATGCGCAAGATGCGCGCAAATACCGGCACGAAGAACCAGTAGCAGATGTCGGTGATGAGTTCGCGCTTGCGCCACCAAGGCTTGCCCGGATTGCAGGCCCAGAAATGCGAGAGTACCGCGAACACAAGGCCGAGCACGATCGTGATCGGAACGACCTTCGCCATCGTCTGGCCTATTACCTCGATGACTTCCATTGGCAGAGTGGACATGGCGGCCTCGTTCAATCGGAGGCGTCAGGAGTATCTGCTCGCGCTTAAGGAGCCGTGAATCAAAGGGGTCGATCGACACAGCGCGCGGGCACGACGAACGGCCTCCGCAGTCGGCTTGCATTTACCCGGATGCCTTAATGCGGTGTTTACTGTGCTCAAGAACAGCAAGTTCCAAGCATTTTTGCACGGTCGAATTAACTGCGTCGAAATTGTCGCACCCTAGGGTCACGCCATGGTCACGGTGCTGAGAACGCCGGCAAGACCAAACTTAAGTTCGACCAGCCACGTGTGTACACAGGAGTTATCATCTATGAAGAATCTCGTTTCGCGTTTCGTGAAGGATGAGTCCGGCGCCACCGCCATCGAATACGGCCTGATTGCCGCCGGCATCTCGATCGCGATCATCAGCGTCGTCAACGGTCTCGGCTCCACGCTGTCGACGAAGTTCAGCAGCATCTCGAGCTCACTCAAGTAAGCGACGGCTACGAGCAGGCGTCAAGGCCCCGGCTTGCCGGGGCCTTTATCGTTTTGCAAGGCGTCGTTGCAAAGCGCGCGCCGAAACCAACAAGCCGCCGCCGGATGTTCGAACGTGCGATTTCCGGCATTTCCCGATTGTTCACTTCTCGTGGCTAGGCTCGGTCAAGGCTTGGCCTCCCGGGCCAACCACAGCCTCGCGTGAACTCATGATCCTCGATACCGCCCGCCTCCTGCTGTTTCCGGCCCTGATGGCGTTCGCAGCCGCGAGCGATCTGTTCACGATGACGATTTCGAACCGGGTGTCGCTGGCGCTGATCGCCGGCTTTGTGGCGCTCGCGCTGCTGGGCGGCATGGGCCTGCACGACATCCTCCTGCATTTCGGGGCCGGCGCGGCCGTTCTGGTGGTGGCCTTCGCCTGCTTCGCGATGGGATGGGTCGGCGGCGGCGACGCCAAGGTCGCGGCCAGCGTTGCGCTCTGGTTCGGTTTCGACCATCTCCTCGATTTTCTGCTCTATGCCTCGCTGCTCGGCGGGGCGTTGACGGTCCTGCTGATCCAGTTTCGGCAATGGCCGCTGCCTTCCCTGCTTACGGGACAAGCCTGGCTGAACCGGCTGCACGACAAACAGAGCGGGATTCCCTATGGCATCGCGCTCGCCATGGGCGCGCTGATCATCTATCCGCAGACCGACTGGATCAAGGCGATCGACCTCGCTCATATCGCCATGCGCTGATCCGGCGTCGCTAACTTTCCGTTAAGGCAATTTACACACGCCTCATTAACCATGCTTTGACGAATAGCTGGTCAACTCCCATCACGGCGGCGGAAGCGTCGCAGCGTAATGTGGAAAGTGAAGCGTAATGAATACCGCACGCATTGTGGTCCTGGCCATCGCCATCGGCGCCGGCGGCGTTGCCGCGTATCTCGCCAGCGGGTCTGACGACAAGCCTGCGCCGGCCCAGCCGGTCGCGCAGCTCCAGACCATCGATATTCTCGTGGCCAAATCGGATATCGGCCTTGGCCAATCGGTCAAGCCGGACGATCTGCAATGGCAGACCTGGCCGGCCGCGACCGCCAGCAGCAGCTTCATCAGCCGCGCCAGCAAGGCCGACGCCATCAAGGAAGTCACCGGCTCGATCGCGCGCGCGCCGTTCATCGCGGGCGAACCGATTCGCGAACAGAAGCTGGTGAGGGCCGACGGCTCCGGCTTCATGGCGGCGATCCTGCCCGCCGGCTACCGGGCCATTTCCACGGAAATTTCGCCGGAAACCGGCGCCGGCGGCTTCATCCTGCCGAATGATCGTGTCGACGTAATTCTTACCAAGCGCGACAAGGGTGCCGCCGGTCCGGACCTCCCCAATGCGGAGGTCATCCTCAGCAACATTCGTGTTCTCGCGATCGACCAGGCGCCGAAGGAAAAAGAGGGCTCGAGCTCGCTGGTCGGCAGGACGGTCACCCTCGAACTGAAGCCCGAGCAGGCCGAGACGCTGGCGCGATCGCGCCAGAGCGGCACGCTGACGCTGGCGCTGCGCAGCATTGCCGACGTCAACGCGGTCGAGAAGCCGGACGACCAGCAATCCAACAGGCGCGGCGAAAACCTCAACGTCATTCGATATGGCGTTGCCAGCCAGCAGACGGTGCAGAAGTGACCGAAAGGACGCACGATATGAAGTGCAGGGAAATTCAGCCGATGATGCGAACGTTCATCGTCCGCGCCCTGTCGTTTTCGGCCGTGGCTGCTCTCACGCTCAATCCGGCACTGACGCCGGTAGTGGCGAGCGACTATCGCACCTCCGCTCCGGTCAGCACCGACGGACAGATGAACGCGCGGTTCGTTTCGCTCGGGATCGGCAAATCGATCGTGATCGACCTGCCGCGGGAGATCAAGGACGTACTGGTCGCCGATCCGAAGGTCGCCAACGCCGTCGTCCGCTCGACCCAGCGCGCCTATATCATCGGCGCCGCGGTCGGCCAGACCAATATCGTCTTCTTCGACTCCACGGGCGCGCAGATCGCGGCCTACGACATCGCGGTCAAGCGCGACCTCAACGGCGTGCGCGCCGCGCTGAAGCAGTCGCTGCCGAATTCGGACGTCCTGATCGAGGGCGTCGGCGACGGCGTGGTATTGAGCGGCTCGGCAGCGAGCCCGATCGAGGCGCAGCAGGCCGTCGATATCGCCGCCCGCCTCGTGGGCGGCGCGGACAAGGTTGTCAATTCGATCGCCGTCCGCGGCCGCGACCAGGTGATGCTGAAAGTCACGGTCGCTGAAGTCGCCCGCAGCATCATCAAGCAGTTGGGTATCGATATCACGGCCAACATGAACTACGGCACTGCGGTCGTGAAATTCGACAACTCCAACCCGTTTACCGCCCTCGGCCGTCCCGCGGTCGCGACCAACGCGCTGCAGACGGCGTTCGGAAACACTCCGTCGGTGACGGCTACGCTCCGCGCGATGGAGAGCGCCGGCGTCATACGCACGCTGGCCGAGCCCAATCTGACCGCGATCTCGGGCGAAGCCGCGACCTTCATTGCCGGCGGCGAATTTCCCGTTCCCGCAGGCTATTCCTGCGATCCGCTCACGCGCGTCTGCACCACCCAGATCTCATTCAAGAAATTCGGCATTTCGCTCAACTTCACGCCGGTGGTGATGAGCGAAGGACGAATCAGCCTCCGCGTCATGACGGAAGTCTCGGAACTGTCGAACGACAACTCGATCACGCTGACGCAGTCTCTCAGCAACAACTCGACGAACTCGCTGACCATTCCCTCGGTCAAGACCCGCCGCGCGGAAACCACCCTGGAGATCCCCTCCGGCGGCTCCATGGCGATGGCGGGCCTGATCGCGGACCAGACCAAGCAGGCCATCAACGGCCTCCCCGGTCTGTCGCAATTGCCGGTCCTCGGCACGCTGTTCCGCAGCCGCGACTACGTCAACAATCAGACCGAACTGATGGTTCTGGTCACGCCCTATGTGGTGCGCGCGGTGGCGCAGAAGGATTTGTCGCGGCCCGACGACGGCTTTGCCGCCGCCTCGGACCCGCAGGCCGACCTGCTCGGCAGCATCAATCGCATCTACGGCGTTCCGGGCCGTGTCGAAAAGGCCCGGAATTATCGCGGCACCTACGGCTTTATTACGGACTGAGGCGGGACGATGACACCGAGGATGAAATCAAGGAAGCCCGCCGATCCAAGGCGCGCCCTCTGCATGGCGGGAGCGCTGATCGGTCTTTCCGTGGCGCTTGGCGCCTGCAAGCACACCACCGATGTGGTGACGACGGCGGGCGCGCCCGACGACTATCGCCTGCGCCATCCGATTGCGGTTCAGGAAGCCGACCGCTCGATCGTGGTTTTCGTCGGCCGCGGACGCGGCGGCCTTTCCGCCTCCCAGCGCGCCGACGTGATGTATCTGGGCCAGACCTGGATGCGGGAAGGCACCGGCATCATCACCATCGACGTGCCCGTCAGTACGCCGAACGCGCGAGCGGCCGAAGATTCATTGCGCGAAATCCAGGCAACACTTGCCGCCGCCGGCGTGCCACCGCGCGCAACCAATGTCCGCCAGTATCGCCCCGAAGATCCCAGGCACATGGCTGCGATCCGCCTCAACTATCCGAAGATTTCGGCGGTGGCCGGCCCATGCGGGCTGTGGCCGGAGGATCTCGGACCGTCGATCCACAACAAGAGCTATTTCGACAACAAGCAGTACTACAATTTCGGCTGCTCCAATCAGCGCAATCTGGCGGCGATGGTCGACAATCCGTCCGATCTCGTGCAGCCGCGTCCCGAAACCCCAGCCTTCGCGCCGCGCCGTGGCATAGCCTTCGAAAAATATCGCAAGGGCACGCCCACCGCGACCACCTATCCCGAGGCCGACAAGGCCAAACTCAGCGATACCGGCAAATGATCACTTACTCGCGCCAGAACCCAGAACAGCAGCCGGAAATCGCGGCTCCGTCTACCGAGGATCACATCGCGCCGGCGCCGCGGGTGTCGGTGCAGGCTTTCTGCGAGACGGTGGAAACCGCGGCCGCCGTGCAGTCGGCAGGCGAAGACCGTCGCCTCGGCAAGGCTCACCTCAAGATCCAGATGGGCGGCATGGCCGCTGCCGTCGAGGCCTACCGCTCGGCCCCGACCCCGAACGTCATCATCCTGGAGACCGAAGGCCGCAACGACATCCTCCTCGGCCTCGACCAGCTCGCCACCGTCTGCGACGCCGGAACCCGTGTGATCGTGATCGGGCGCATCAACGACGTCATGCTCTATCGCGAACTGGTGCGCCGTGGCGTCAGCGATTACGTCATCGCCCCGGTCAGCGCCATCGACGTCGTACGCTCGGTCTGCAACCTGTTCTCGTCGCCGGAAGCCAAGGCTGTCGGCCGCATCGTTGCCGTCGTCGGCGCCAAGGGCGGCGTTGGCGCATCCACTGTCGCCCACAACGTCGCCTGGGCGATCGCGCGCGATCTGGCGCTGGATTCCGTGGTCGCCGATCTCGATCTCGCTTTCGGCACCGCCGGCCTCGACTACAATCAGGACCCGCCGCAGGGTATCGCGGATGCGGTGTTCTCGCCCGACCGGGTCGATACCGCGTTCCTCGACCGCCTGCTGTCGAAATGCACCGACCATCTCAGCCTGCTGGCGGCGCCGGCGACCCTCGACCGGGTCTACGATTTCGGCGCGGAGGCGTTCGATTCGATCTTCGATACGCTTCGCACCACGATGCCCTGCATCGTGCTCGACGTACCCCTTGGGCTCACGACACAAGTGCAACACCTGCTAGGGTGTTGTGGCGATGGGACAATGTTATGGCCAGCTCAGCCTTGAAGAGCGCGTTGAGATTTACCGCCTGCATGCAGGCGGTAAATCTCAAAACGAAATTGCGTCTGCGCTCGACCGGGCGCCATCGACGATCAGCCGGGAGCTGCGGCGCAATTCCCGGCCTACCAAGGTCTGGGCCGGGGGCTACGAGCCTGTCCGGGCTCAGCAATTGGCCGAGCGTCGGCGACGGTGGGATGGCCGCTTCAAGCTGGCGCGCCAGCCGGACCTGCGAAACCGCGTGGGCAAACGCCTTGCGATGGGACATTCCCCAGAGCAGATCGCTGGCCGGCTGGCGCTGGAACATGGTCGCGTCATCATCAGCCATGAGTCAATCTATCGTTTCATCTATCATCGTGCCGCTCAGAAGGATTGCTGGCACCGCCTGCTGCCGCGCCGCAAACGAAGACGAGGGCACCGTCCAGGACGCAGCCCCGCCAGCCTCATCAAACAACGGCGCTCGATCACCGAACGCCCCGCCGAGGTCGAAGGCCGCGGGACACCGGGCCATTGGGAAGCCGACTTCATGCTGTTCGCCCGATGTGGCCAAGGGTTGCTTGTTCTCCACGAACGGCAAACCCGCTTCAACATGGTTCACCGACCACTCGATCGAAAAGCTGTCCGCACCGCTCGGACCATCGGCCGTCAACTCGGCAAACTTCCCCAAGCAATGCGCAAAACCGTCAGCTTCGACAACGGGAACGAATTCGCCGAGCATCACAGGCTTCACCAAACCCTCGGCGTCCAGACCTTCTTCTGCGATCCCCATAGTCCCTGGCAAAAAGGCGGCGTGGAAAACATCCATCGGGCGCTTACGACGCCTGCTGCCCCGCAAAACTGACCTCAAACTCATCACGGCAGCCGACCTCAAGCGGCACGTTCAGCGCCTCAACGATACCCCACGCAAATGCCTGGACTTCAAGACGCCCGCCGAGGCATTCTCCGCACTCAAATCAATCGTTGCACTTCAAACGTGACTCCATCCCCCATCAATGGTCGGGATGGACCAAGCGCGCGCTGATCGCGGCCGACGACATCCTGATCGTGGCGGCGCCCGATCTCGCCAATTTGCGCAACACCAAGAACATCTACGACCTCTTGAAGACATCGCGGCCGAACGATCGCGCCCCGCTCTATTGCCTCAATCAGGTCGGCATCCCGAAGCGTCCGGAGATCCCCGCCGCCGAATTCGCCAAGGCGATCGAAAATCACCCGATCGCCACGATACCGTTCGAGCCGCAAATCTTCGGTTCGGCCGCCAACAACGGCCAGATGATCGCGGAAATCGCCGCAACCCATCGCACCACCGAGATGTTCCTGCAGATTGCGCAGCGGCTCACCGGCCGCGGCGAGACCAAGAAGCCGAAGAGTTCGTTGCTGTCGCCTTTGATCGAGAAGTTGCGGGCCAAGAAGTAGACAGCCTGCGTGGAGTGCCATCGTGTTCGGTAAGCGTAGTGGAAATGATATCGATACGCGGGTACTGAAGCCCGCCATTCAGGCGCCGGAGCCGGCTTCAGCGCCGGCCGTTTCGCGCGAGGTGGCCGCGCCGGCCGTCGCGTCGCCTCCGATCGCGCCCATGAAGGCGCCGCCGCCCGCCCCTGCCATGGAGGCGAGGCGATCCGACAATTACTACCAGGTCAAGGCGACCATCTTCGGCGCCCTGATCGAGGCGATCGACCTCGCCCAGCTCGCCAAGCTCGACGGCGAGTCCGCGCGCGAGGAAATCCGCGACATCGTCAACGAGATCATCGCGATCAAGAACATCGTGATGTCGATCGCCGAGCAGGAAGAACTGCTCGACGACATCTGCAACGACGTGCTCGGCTACGGCCCGCTGGAGCCGCTATTGTCGCGCGATGATATCGCCGACATCATGGTCAACGGCGCCGGCACGGTGTTCATCGAAGTCGCCGGCAAGATCCAGAAGACCGGCATCCGCTTCCGCGACAACCAGCAGCTGCTCAACATCTGCCAGCGCATCGTCAGCCAGGTCGGCCGGCGCGTCGACGAATCCTCGCCGATCTGCGACGCCCGCTTGGCCGACGGCTCCCGCGTCAACGCCATCGTTCCGCCGCTGGCGATCGACGGGCCCGCCCTCACCATTCGTAAGTTCAAGAAGGACAAGCTGACGCTCGACCAGCTGGTCAAGTTCGGCGCGATCTCGCCGGAAGGCGCGCAGATCTTGCAGATCATCGGCCGTGTCCGCTGCAACGTGCTGATCTCGGGCGGCACCGGTTCGGGCAAGACCACGCTGCTGAACTGCCTGACCCAGTTCATCGAGGAGGACGAGCGCGTCATCACCTGCGAAGACGCAGCCGAACTTCAGCTGCAGCAGCCTCACGTGGTGCGGCTGGAAACTCGGCCGCCCAACATCGAAGGCGAAGGCCAGGTCACGATGCGCGAACTGGTCCGCAACTGCCTGCGCATGCGCCCCGAACGCATCATCGTCGGCGAAGTCCGCGGACCCGAAGCGTTCGACCTGCTGCAGGCCATGAATACCGGCCACGACGGCTCGATGGGAACGCTGCACGCCAACAACCCGCGCGAAGCCCTGTCACGCTGCGAATCGATGATCACGATGGGCGGCTTCTCGCTGCCCTCGCGCACCATCCGCGAGATGATCTGCGCCTCGATCGATGTCATCGTGCAGGCCGCGCGCCTTCGCGATGGCTCGCGCCGCATCACCCACATCACCGAGGTGATGGGCATGGAAGGCGACACCATCATCACCCAGGATGTGTTCCTGTACGACATGGTCGGCGAAGACGCGAACGGCAAGATCATCGGGCGGCACCGCTCGACCGGCATCGGACGTCCGCGGTTCTGGGAACGGGCGCGATATTACGGCGAAGAGAAGCGGCTTGCAGCCGCGCTCGACGCCGCCGAAGTCACCGAGAAGACGTGAGGGGTCCATGAGCATACAGGCGCTCGCACTGGCGTTTCTCGCCGCCACCGCCATTGGCGGCCTGGCCTGGGTATTCATCTATCCATCGCTGTCAGGCGAGAGGAAGGCCGAATCGCGCCGCGCCTCGATCGCACGTACCGACGCTCCGGCGCGTCAGGTCGAGAAAACCCAGCGCTCGCGCCGTGAGCAGGTCGAGGGTTCGCTGAAGGAGCTCGAAGCCCGACACAAGAAGGACAATGCCGTCTCGCTCACCGGCCGCCTCGCCCAGGCCGGCTTGGGATCCTGGACGCCCCAGAAATTCTGGATCGTGTCAGGCGTTTCCGGCGTGGTCGGATTCGTGCTCGCCTTCATGATCGGCCGCCACCCGCTGGGCGCCGCTGTGATGGCTTTCGCCACGGGCCTCGGCCTGCCGCGCTGGGTCCTCGGCTTTCTCAAGAGGCGACGCGAGAAGGCGTTTCTGAAGGCGCTGCCCGACGCCGTCGACGTCATCGTGCGCGGCATCAAGGCCGGTCTGCCGCTGTTCGAATCGATCAAGGTGGTGGCAACCGATTCGCCCGAGCCGCTCAAGAGCGAGTTCAGAGCCATCATCGAAACCCAGACCATCGGCATGCCGCTCGGCGAAGCCTGCGCGCGCCTGTATGAGCGGATGCCGCTGCCGGAGGCGAACTTCTTCGGCATCGTGGTCGCGATCCAGCAGAAGTCCGGCGGTAACCTGTCGGAAGCGCTCGGCAACCTCTCCAAGGTGCTGCGCGACCGCAAGAAGATGGCCGAGAAGATTCAGGCGATGTCGACGGAAGCCAAGGCCTCCGCAAGCATCATCGGCGCGCTGCCGCCGATCGTGATGCTGCTGGTCTGGATGTCGACGCCCGACTACATCGCGATGCTTTGGACCCATCAAATCGGTCAGTTCATGCTGGTGTGCTGCGTCGTCTGGATGACGATCGGCATCCTGGTGATGAAGAAAATGATCAATTTCGACTTCTGACGGTGCTGCCATGATTGATTTGCTGATCTCCAAGATGCACGACGCGCGGTTCATGACCATGCTGCTTGCCGCGATCGCGGCAAGTGCGACCGCCTATACGCTGATCATGCCGCTGTTTGCCGGCGAAGGCCTCGCCAAGCGCATGAAAGCGGTCGCCAGCGAGCGCGAACGGCTCCGCCAGCGCGAGCGCGACCGCCTCAACAAGTCGGAAAAAGTGTCGCTGCGGCAAGCGCCGACGCAACTTGTTTCCAAGGTGGTGGAAGATTTCAACCTGACCAGATGGCTGGCGCAGGAAGCCGCACGCGACAAGCTGATCATGGCCGGCTATCGCGGCCACGCGCCCTACGTCACTTTCCTGTTTGCCCGCGCGATGACGCCGATCGCGCTGTTTCTCGGCGCGGCGCTCTACGTGTTCGTGATCACGCAGTTTGACAAGTCATTGACGGTCAAGCTCGGCATTTGTATCGCCGCCGCCTATCTCGGCCTGCAGGCGCCGATGCTGTTCCTGAAGAACGCCATCACCAAGCGCCAGCTCCAGATCAAGCGCGCCTTTCCCGACGCGCTCGACCTGCTTCTGATCTGCATCGAGTCCGGCATGTCGGTCGAAGTCGCCTTCCGCAAGGTCGCAACCGAGATCGCCGGGCAATCGATCGCGCTGTCGGAGGAATTCGCGCTGACCACGGCCGAATTGTCCTACCTGCAGGATCGCAAGGTGGCCTACGAGAACCTCGCCAAGCGCACCGGCCTCGAGGGCGTGAAATCGGTCTGCCTGGCGCTGATGCAGTCGGAACGCTACGGCACCCCGCTCGGCCAGAGCCTGCGCGTGATGGCGCAGGAAAACCGCGACATGCGGATGACCGAGGCCGAGAAGAAGGCGGCAGCGCTGCCGCCGAAGCTGACCGTGCCGATGATCCTGTTCTTCCTGCCGTGCCTGTTCATCGTCATTCTCGGACCGACCTACATCAAGGTCCAGATGATGCACTAAGGCAATCGGCGCGGCTTGGCCGTCTGGCCAAAACTTCGACAAGCCCGCACCGGGAAAGCCCGAGCGAAGTCTCTGAGCAGAGGTCTCTGAGCAGAAGTCTTGGAGCAGAGGTCTTGGAGCAGAGGTCTTGCACAGCCGGAACCGGGCGAGGCGGTACGACGCTACACCCGGCCCTGCTTGCGAACAGCGTTGGAATATTGGATTCGCCTTCGCCCTCCGAGCTACGGCGGACAAGTCACCCGCCGGAGCCTGGAGCAAGTCGGGCGCGTTCGCGCGACCTGTGGCGGGTGATGACGGCTGCGTGCGGGCGACGACGGCTGCGATGCTCAGTCGGGCCGGTTGAGGGCTGCGACCGGCACGGTCTTGCCGCCATTGCGCGGGCTGTCCTTGCGGCTCAGCATTTCCCGCAAGTAGGCCACATTGGCGGCCGCTTCGTCGGCGGGCAGATCGCCCTTGGCGATGGTCTCGGCTTCCGCGAAGCGGCCCTGCAGGCCGACCACGAGCGCCAGGTTTTGCCGTACCCTCCCGTCGGCGCGGGGATTGGAATGGGCGCGTCGCAGCGTTTCCTCGGCTTGCGGCAACTCCCGCGTCAGCATGTAGGAGAGACCGAGATTGGACAGCACCGACGGCTCTTCCGGCACGATCTTCAGCGCGCTCGCGTAATAGCCGCGGGCCTCCTCGTGCTTGCCCATCTTGTCGAGCGTGGTGCCCTGCACCGAAAGAATACGCCAGTCGGGATTGGCGGGCGAATGGGCGCGGCTGAGCACATCGAAGGCCGCCTGCGAATTGCCGTTGTCGGCGAGCGCGCGGCCGTAAGCGGCAAGCAGCGTCTTGTTGCCGGGATGGGCGATGGTGGCCTGTTCGAGCACGGCGGCGGCCTGCGCCCGCTGGCCGGTGGCGCGCAGCGCCTGGCCGTATCCCATTGCCGCCTCGGCATCCTTGGGGTTGGCGCGATATCGCTCGCCGTAAACCTCGACCGCGCGGCGCGGATCGTCGGGAACGGCCTGTGCTTTGGGAGACGATGAGGTCAGCGACCCCGTTATGTCGGACATGGTCTGGCAGCCGCCAAGGCCGGCAGCGAGAACCGCCGTCACGGCCGCGGAGGAGAGGAACCGGGCAAGAGACCGGGAATGGCAGGACTGTCGACGCATGGCACTTCAACTCACGGGAATGGCTGGCGAAGGGAGCCGAACGCGCCAGCAATAGACTGTTAACCCTAACGGCCGGTTAATTGGCCGTGCTATGCCATCGGCACCACCCCGCCCGTCCCCTTCCGCGAGACCCGCATGCAATCCCCGTTCGAGACCGCGCCCGACGCCGCTGCCATTCCGATCATTTTCGCTACCAAGACCACATGGCCCGGGATCGCCAGGGAGCTTCCCGAGCAAGCCCGGCAGTTTGCGGCGGCCAACGACTTCACCGCCAAGCCCGGCAAATGCCTGACGCTGCCCGCGCCCGACGGAAAGATCGCGCAGGTCGTTTTCGGCATCGAGGACGAGAGCAGCAAATCCCGCGACCTGTTCAGGCCCGGCGCCCTGCCCGGCCTGCTGCCGCCGGGCGTCTATCGCTTTTCCAATGCGCCGCATGATGCGCGGCTCGCGACGCTGGCCTTTGCCCTTGGGAGCTATCGCTTCGGCCGTTATCGCAAGGCGGACCGGCCCAACGTCCGGCTGACGCCGCCCGACGGCGTCGATGTCGCCGATATCGCGCGGATGTCGGAGGCGGCCGCGCTGGCGCGCGACCTGATCAATACGCCGTCGAACGACATGGGCCCGGCGGAACTGGCAGAAGCTGCGCAGCAATTGGCGACGCGCTTCGGCGCCCAGTTCAACTGCATCGTCGGCGACGAGCTGGTGAAGCAGAACTTTCCGCTGATCCACGCCGTCGGCATGGCCTCGACGCGCGTCCCGCGCCTGATCGACCTGAGCTGGGGCGATCCCGCCCATCCCAAAGTGACGCTGGTCGGCAAGGGCGTCTGCTTCGACACCGGCGGCCTCGACTTAAAACCGTCCAGCGGCATGCTGATCATGAAAAAGGACATGGGCGGCGCCGCCAACGTGCTGGCGCTGGCGCAGATGGTGATGGATGCGAAGCTGAAAGTGCGGCTGCGCGTCCTGATCCCCGCGGTCGAGAACGCGGTGGCCGGCAACGCCTTCCGCCCGCTCGACATCTTCAAGTCGCGCAAGGGACCGACGGTCGAGATCGGCAACACCGACGCCGAGGGGCGGCTGGTGCTGGCGGATGCGCTGGCGCTGGCGGACGAGGAGAAGCCGGATCTGCTGGTTGACCTCGGCACCCTGACGGGGGCGGCGCGGGTGGCGCTGGGACCGGATTTACCGCCCTTTTACACCCATGATGAGACGCTGGCCGAAAGCGTCGCAGTCCATGCGAAACGGGAGAACGATCCATTGTGGCGAATGCCGCTGTGGCCGCCCTATGATTCCTGGCTGGATTCGAAGACAGCCGACATCAACAATGCGCCGTCCGGCGGCTTTGCCGGCTCGATCACCTGCGCGCTGTTCCTGCAGCGCTTCGTCACCGATGCAAAAAGCTGGCTGCATGTCGATATCTACGGCTGGACGCCATCCGCAAAACCCGCGCGCCCCGAAGGCGGCGAATGCCAGGCCGCGCGCGCGATCTACAAACTGCTGAGCGAACGCCATGCATGATCCGCGTCTGACGCCGGCACGGCCTGAGGTTGCCGCGAAATATCTGGAAGGCAAGGTGAAGGCCGCGCGTTTTGTCGACGGCGAGGAATTTAGCGTGCGTGAGGCCGTCGCGCCGGTGCGCGAGGGACCTGCTGCGGACACCTTGCTGGTGACGCAGGCGCTGAAGGGCGAGCGCGTCACCATCTACGACCGCAATGGTGAAGGCTTTGCCTGGGGCAAATTGAACGGCGATGGCTATGTTGGCTGGATTCCCGATGCAGCGCTGACAAAGCCCGCGGTCGCACCGACGCACAAGATCACGGCGTTGCGGACCTTTGCGTTTCCGGGTCCGTCGATCAAGCTGCCGCCGGTCGAGACACTGTCAATGGGCGCGCGCGTAACGATTGCCCGTGAAGACGGCGCATTCGCCGTGACGGACGAAGGCCGGTATCTGCCGCGACAACATGTCGGTGACCTCGACGCGGTGGAAAGGGATTTCGTCGCGGTCGCCGAACGCTTTGTCGGCACGCCCTATCTCTGGGGCGGCAAGAGCTCGCTCGGCATCGATTGCTCCGGCCTCGTCCAGGTGGCGCTGAACGCCGCCGGCACCGGCTGCCCGCGCGACAGCGACATGCAGCAGGATGGGCTCGGCCGGGCGCTCGACGCAGCCGAGGCGAAGCGATTACAACGCGGCGACCTGATCTTCTGGAAAGGCCACGTCGCGATCGTCCGCGACGCCGACACCATCGTGCACGCCAATGCGCATCACATGGCGACGGTGGTGGAGAACACGCGCGAGGCCATTGCGCGGATCAAGGCGGCGGGAAGCGAAGTGACGGCGATCAAGCGGCTATAGCCACACCCTCAACCGTCATCACCCGCGAAGTGTTTAGTCCGGAGACATGGCTGACACCTGTTCGGACACATCACTGACAGGTTGGTCATTGGTCAAGTCGATCGATGCGACCTGCCAACTGGCAAAGAAGATACCGTAGTGGCCGTCGCGATCGAGCGGGCGGATGGCAAGGCGCTCGCCGACGAAGGCTTTCGGAACTTTCCAGAACTGTCCCTTGAAAGAGATGTAGCTTCGGGTCGGCGAGACGGTCCGAACCGTCTCGCCGAGGTCGTATTGCACCTCCGGAATACGGGCCGGCATCGCACGTGAACTCGGCCGAAAGCGGTCGGCGGGGACGCTCATATCGAGGCCTTGGTGAGGCCGCTCCAGATTGTAGACCATGCGCCAGGCGTCGAGGGCGCGCTGGACCTCCGGCAGGGTGCGGAAGGGGCGCATGGCAAACACTTCGGCGTTGAGGGTGCGATGGAAGCGCTCGTTCTTGCCGCGGCCCTGCGGGTGGCACGGTCTGGCATGCACCACCCTGATGCCGAGCTTGAGCAGCCACACCTTCAGCCCGGTCCAGCGACCGCCGGACGTATCACCCCAAGGTGAGCCGTTATCGATATAGAAGGCCTCCGGCAGGCCATAGCGGCGGAACGTGGCCGTCAGATGCTCCTGCAGCTCGTTCTCACACGCCTTCAGGCACGGGACATAGCGCGAATGATCGTCGATCACCGTCAGCGGATGGCATCGCGTCCCGTTGGCGAGTGGCATGTGGCCCTTGAAGTCCATCTGCCACAACTGATTGGGAGCTTCCTTCTCGAAGCGATGGCCTGGATTGGGCGGCGCATTCTCGCTCGGCTTGATCCGGTCGTTCCGACACAGGATCCGATGCACGGTGGACGGCACTGGCACAGCCTGCCCATTGCGCTTCAGGCAATGGGCGATCTTGCGTGCTCCCCAAGCAGGATGCTTGTCGCGCACAGTTACGACCCGCGCCTCCACGGCAGCGGCGCTGCGCTTGGGCATCCGCTTCGGACGACGGGACTGATCCGAAAGCTCCCGATCGCCGGCCTGCCATCGCCTCAGCCATTTGTAGCCCACATCAGGACTGATCCCGAACCGCCGGCAGAGCTCCCGGCGGTTCGCTCCTTCCTGCAAGGCAAGTCGCACGAACTCGCGTCGCTGATCCATTACTGACACCTCGCTCCACGGCATGGACGGCTCCCGAATCGACCAATCCAGCCAATTTTGATGTGTCAGCTATGTCTCCGAACACCCGTCAGTGATCTGTCCGGGCTAAACAGAAGGCGGGTGATCCAGTACTCTGAGACGAATGTGAGTAATCGAGGGGCCGCGGCGTACTGGATACTCGCCTTCGCGGGTATGACAGTCCGTACTATGGCTCCGGCACCGCCTCGATCCGGAAAGCGGCCGCGAACAGCGCGCGGGTGTAGTCGCTCTTTGGGTTCTTGAAGAGCCCCTCGGCGGGCCCCTCCTCCACCACTTTGCCGTGGCGCATCACGATCAGATGGCTGGCGAGCGAGGCCACCACGCGCAGATCGTGCGAGATGAACATGTAGGTCAGGTCGCGCTTGCGCTGCAGTTCGCGCAACAGGTCGACCATCTGCGCCTGGAACAGCATGTCGAGCGCGCTGGTCGGCTCGTCCAGCACGACGAAATTCGGCTCCAGCACCACCGCGCGCGCGATCGAGATGCGCTGGCGCTGGCCGCCGGAGAATTCGTGCGGATAGCGGAAGCGCGTTTCCGGATCGAGGCCGACATCCCGCAGCGCCTTGACGACGCGCGTCTCGCGCTCCTCATACGACAGCGACTTCTGATGCACGGTCAGGCCCTCGGCGACGATATCGCCGACCGACATGCGCGGGCTCAGCGCGCCGAACGGATCCTGAAACACGATCTGCATGTCGCGGCGGAACGGCAGCATGGCCTTGAAACGCAGGCCCTGGATGTTGCTACCGAGGAACACGATCGGGCCATCGGAGGAAATCAGCCGGAGCAGCGCCAGCCCCAGCGTGGTCTTGCCGGAGCCGGATTCGCCGACGACGCCGAGCGTCTCGCCCTTGCGGACCGCGATGCTGACGCCATCCACCGCCTTGATATGGCCGACGGTCGAGCGCAGCAGGCCCCGCTTGATCGGAAACCAGACCTTGAGATTGTCAGCCGACATCACCACCGGCTCGTTGGGCCGCGGCGGCGCCGGGTCGGGCTTGGGCTCGGCCGCCAGCAGCGCGCGCGTGTAAGCATGCTTCGGCGCGGTGAATACTTCTTCGACCGGTCCCTGCTCGACGATCTTGCCGGAATTCATCACGCAGACGACGTCGGCGATGCGGCGGACGATGCCGAGGTCATGGGTGATGAACAGCATGCTCATGCCGAGCCGCGACCTGATTTCGGCTAGCAGCGCCAGGATCTGGGCCTGCACGGTGACATCGAGCGCGGTGGTCGGCTCGTCCGCGATCAGGAGGTCCGGCTCGTTGGCGAGCGCCATCGCGATCATGACGCGCTGGCGCTGGCCGCCCGACAATTGATGCGGATAGCTCTTCAGCCGGGTTTCGGGATCGGGAATGCCGACCTGCGTCAGGAGTTCCAGCGTGCGCGCCCGCGCCGTCTGCCCGCTGATACCGCTGTGCAGGGAAAGGATCTCGGCGATCTGCGCCTCGATCGTGTGCAGCGGATTGAGCGAGGTCATCGGCTCCTGGAAGATGATCGAGATGTCATTGCCGCGGATCTCGCGCATCTCGCTTTCCGCCGCCGTCAGCAGCTCGCGGCCGCGGAAGCGGATGTGGCCGGAGGGATGCGAGGCGCTGGGATACGGCAACAGCTTCAGGATCGACAAGGCGCTGACGGATTTTCCGGAGCCGGACTCGCCGACCAGCGCCACGCATTCACCGCGCTTGACGGAAAACGAGACCCGGTCGACCGCGAGCGTATTGCCAAACGCCACCGAGAGGTCGCGGACATCGAGCAGGGGCTGATTGATGGCGTCCATGCGCAGCCCCTACCTGAACGTCTTGCGCGGATCGAAGGCGTCGCGCGCGGCTTCGCCGATGAAGATCAAAAGCGACAGCATGATTGCGACCGAGAAGAAGCCGGTGAAACCGAGCCACGGCGCCTGCACATTGGCCTTGCCCTGCGACAGCAATTCGCCGAGCGACGGCGAGCCGGGCGGCAGGCCGAAGCCAAGGAAGTCCAGCGCCGTCAGCGTCATCACAGAGGACGACACGATGAACGGCAGGAACGTCATGGTCGCCACCATCGCATTCGGCAGCAAATGACGGAACATGATGACGGCGTTGGAGACGCCGAGCGCCCTCGCCGCCTGGATATATTCAAAATTTCGGCCGCGCAGGAATTCGGCGCGCACCAGCCCCACCAGCGACACCCAGGAGAACAGCAGGAGAATGCCGAGCAGGATGAAAAAGCCCGGCGGCAGCACCGCCGATATGATCAAGAGCAGGTAGAGCGAGGGGATCGCGGTCCAGACTTCGATCAGCCGCTGGAAGGTGAGATCGATCCAGCCGCCGAAATAGCCCTGCACGCCGCCGGCGGCGATGCCGATAATCGAGGACAGGATGGTGAGCGTCAGCCCGAACAGCACCGAAATGCGGAAACCGTAGATCAGGCGCGCGACCACGTCGCGGCCCTGATCGTCGGTTCCGAGCCAGTTGTATTCGAGATCGCGGCAGCCCTTGAGGCCCCTCTTTTGCACCACCTCCTTGCACTGCTCTTCCGTCAGCATCCAGGTCGGCTTCGACGGCGCCGGCGTCGGCAGGTCAAGATTGTGGGTGTCGTAGGAGTACCGGATCGGCGGCCAGATCACGGTGCCGCCCTTTTCGGAAATCTGCTTCTGCAGATAGGGATCGCGATAGTCGGCGGTGGTTTCGAAATCGCCGCCGAAGGTGGTCTCGGAATAGTTGAAGATAACCGGCCAATAGAGACGGCCGTCATATTTGACGACGAGCGGCTTGTCGTTGGCAATGAAATTGGCAAACAGCGAGACCGTGAAAAGCATGAGGAAGATCCAGAACGACCAATAGCCCCTTCGGTTGGCCTTGAAATTCTGCCAGCGGCGGCGATTGAGCGGCGACGGCGCAAACGCGTGACGGATCGGCGGCACGACTTCGCCGAGCGGCGACTGCGTCGTGGTCTCGACCGGCTGGGGCGCGGTGATCGTCATCATCAGACCTCACGCGCCTCGAAATCGATCCGCGGATCGATCCACATGTAAGCGAGGTCGGAGATCAGGTTGACCACGAGACCGACCAGCGAAAAGATGAACAAAGTTCCGAACACAACAGGGTAATCGCGGTTCAAGACGCTCTCGAAACCGAGCAGGCCGAGGCCATCGAGCGAGAAGATGGTCTCGATCAACAGCGAGCCGGAGAAGAAGGCGTGAATGAACGCGCTCGGAAAGCCCGCGATCACGATCAGCATCGCGTTGCGGAAGATGTGGTTGTACAGCACCTGGCGCTCGCTGCAGCCCTTGGCGCGCGCGGTCATCACATACTGTTTGCGGATCTCGTCGAGGAACGAGTTCTTGGTCAGCAGCGACATGGTGGCGAAGGCGCCGAGCGCCATCGACACCAGCGGCAGCGTGATGTGCCAGAAATAATCGATGATCTTCCAGTACCAGGGGAACTGCGCCCAGCCGTCGGAAGTCAGCCCACGCAGCGGGAAGATGTTAAGGAACGAGCCGCCGGCGAGCAGGATGATCAACAGGATCGCGAACAGGAATCCCGGGATCGCAAAGCCCACGATGATCACCGCCGACGTCCAGGTGTCGAACTTCGATCCGTCGGCGACGGCCTTGCGGATGCCGAGCGGAATCGAGATCAGGTACGTCAGAAGCGTCATCCAGATGCCGAGCGACATCGACACCGGCAGCTTCTCCTTGATCAGCTGGATCACGCTGACGTCGCGAAAATAGCTCTTGCCGAAATCGAAGCGGGAGAAATTCCACACCATCAGCGCAAAACGCTCCGGCGCCGGCTTGTCGAAGCCGAACTGCGCTTCCAGCTTCTTGATGAAATCGGGATCCAGCCCCTGCGCGCCGCGGTATTTCGAACTAACGGCGTCCGCGGACGCACCGGCCTGGGGACGTGCACCAAAGTCACCGCCGCTGCCACCCGACACCCTGGAGCTTCCGCCGGTATCGGCGCCGGAGAGCTGTGCGATCACGCGCTCGACCGGGCCGCCGGGCGCAAACTGCACGACCACGAAGGAGACGAACAGTATCCCGAGCAACGTCGGGACCATCAGGAGAATGCGGCGGGCGATATAGGCGGTCATGAATTATTTCGCCTGCTCGAGCTTTGCGGCCTTGGCAGCGTCGTACCACCAGTTCTCCGGCGCACCGGTGCCCTGGGCGTAGCGCGCAGGCTTGGGCGGATGCGCAAACTGATCCCAATACGCGATCGGATGGGTGGTGCGGAACCACTGTGGCACCCAATAGCGGCCGGCGCGAAATACCCGGTCGAGCGCGCGGCAGGCGTTGGTCAGGTCAGCGCGCGTTTCGGCGCCGATCGCCTTGTCGACCAGCGCGTCGATCGCGGGGCTGGCTACTCCAGCCAAATTGTACGATCCCTTGGTGGCGGCCGCATGCGATGTAAAATACGGCCGCAGGCTGTCACCCGGCGTCGGCGACATGCTCAGGCGCATTGTCGTGACGTCGAAATCAAAGGCTTCCACCCGGGCGCGATACTGCACAGCGTCAATCAACCGGATGCTGGCGTCGATGCCGAGCTGGCCGAGATTCTTGATGAAGGTCGCGTGGTGCGGCTGGAACGACGGCTCGTCGAGCAGGAACTCGATCGTAAAAATCTCGCCATTCGGCAGTAGCCGCTTGCCGTCCTTGATGGGGATTTTCGCATCCTGAAGCAATTGCTGCGCCTTGCGCAGCAGCGTTCGGTCCTGGCCCGAGCCATCCGACACGGGCGGCACGAACGGCTCGCCGAACACCTCGTCCGGCACCTGTCCACGGAACGGCTCGAGCAGCTTCAGCTCTTCCGGCGAGGGCAGCCCGGTCGCCACCATGTCCGAATTCTGGAACGGCGAAACCGTGCGCGCATAGGCGCCATACATCACGGTCTTGTTGGTCCATTCGAAATCGAACGCATTGATGATCGCTTCGCGTACCCTGGGGTCTTTGAACTTGTCGCGACGGGTATTGAAGAACCAGCCCTGCCCACCTGACGGCAATTCATCCGGCAGGGTCTCGCGCTTGACACGGCCATCCTTGATCGCCGGGAAGTCGTAACGCGTAGCCCAGATCCGCGCAGTGAACTCTTCGCGGTAGAGATAGCTCTTGCCGGTAAAGCCTTCGAACGCCACGTCGCGGTCGCGATAGAACTCGTAGCGCACGGTGTCGAAATTGTAGCTGCCGCGATTGACGGGAAGATCGGCCGCCCACCAGTCCTTGACCCGGTCATACTCGACGTAGCGGTTGATCTCGTATCGGCCCACCTTGTACGGCCCCGAACCGAGCGGGATATCGGTGGTCGATTCCTCGAACGGCCGCGTCGCGTAATACGCCTTGGAGAAGATCGGCAGGCCCGCGACATAGAGCGGGACATCGCGCGCGCGATTCGGCGCAAAGGTGACGGTCACCTGCTCATCGTCCGGCGCCTCCGCCTTCACGAAGTCGCGCAACTGAACCAGGATCAGCGGGTGACCCTTTTCCTTCAGAATGTTCAGCGAGAAGGCGACGTCATGCGCCGTCATCTTCGAGCCATCGTGAAAACGCGCCTCCGGCCGCATCGTGAAGCGGTAGGTGAGCTTGTCGCGTGAAATCCACACCGATTTTGCCGCAAGGCCGTACATCGCGTCGGGCTCGTCGTTGGCGCGCGCCATCAGCGAATCAAAGGTTAGCTCCATGCCCTTCGCGCCCTCGCCCTTAAGGATGAAGACGTTGAACGAATTGAACGTTTGGAAGGACTGATTGTAGGCGCGGGTCGACGGGATCGAGGAAAACAATCCGCCCTTGGGCGCCGCCGGATTGACGTAGTCGAAATGCTTGAAGTCGGCGGGATATTTCAGATCGCCGAACACCGACAGGCCGTGCGTTTCATGGCCGGCCTCGGACGCAGCCGCGGGCCTGAAGCGCGCCGCGCTCAGCGCGCCGACGCCGAGCCCCAGCACGTGCCGGCGATTGAGTAGCGCCATGCGCGATCCCTTCAACTGCGCTTTCCGATCCTGGCAGCCCTCTCGGCGTCGTACCACCATAGCGAGGGAAAAGCGGATTGCCCGTATTTCGGCAGTTCCGTTGGACGGCCAAAGCGATCCCAGCGCGCGGTACGGACCTTGGGATAATTCCACTGCGGAACGACGTAGTGATTCCACAGCAGCACCCGGTCGAGCGCCTTGGTCGCCGCAACCAGGTCTTCCCGGCCCTTGGCGTAGATCAGGCGCTCGATCAATTTGTCGATCGCCGGGTTTTTGATGCCGATGATATTGCGTGAACCCGCCATATCGGCCGCTTGCGAGCCCCAATATTCGCGCTGCTCATTTCCGGGTGACAACGATTCCGGCCACGACGAGACGACCAGATCGAAATCCCAACTGCGAAGCCGGTTTTCATACTGTGTCGGATCGATTGTGCGCACGCTGACGGCGATACCGAGTCGCTCGAGAGAGGGTCTGAAGAACAACATGACGCGTTCGAAGGTCGGGTCTGCCCCCAGCAATTCGAGCGCAAATTGCGCCCCCGTCTTGCTATCGACCAGCTTGCGGTCGCGTACCTCGTACCCGGCTTCCTTCAGCAAGCGCAGCGCCTCACGCAGATTTTCGCGAACCGCTTCGGGACTACCGCCGATCGGATTGGTATAGGGCTTCGTGAATACCTCGGGAGGCACTTCTGCGCGGACGGCTTCGAGTATTTCCAACTCCCTGCCTTGCGGCAGGCCGCTGGAAGCCAGTTCAGTTCCATCGAAGTAGCTGCTGATGCGCTTGTACTGACCGAAGAATATCTGCTTGTTCATTTCCTCGAAGTCGAACGCAAAGTTCAGCGCCCGACGCACCCGCGGATCCTTGAACTGCTCACGCCGGATATTCAGCGCGAATGCTTGCATGATTCCGGAACTGCGGTTTGGAAACTCCTCGAGCAGCACGCGCTTGTCATTGACGGCCGGAAAGTCGTAGGCCGTTGCCCAGTTCTTGGCGCTGTTTTCAGTGCGCCAATCGACCTGGTCGCCCTTGAACGCCTCGAGCGCGACCGTCGAGTCCCGGAAATATTCCAGGCGCAACTCGTCGAAATTGTTACGTCCGACGTTCGCGCTGGAATCGCGCCCCCAATGGTCCTTCACACGCTCCAGCGTCAGCGTCCTTCCCGGGACAAACTCCTTGATGCGGTAGGCACCCGAGCCCAGCGGCTTCTCCAGCGTCGTCGCGGAGATGTCGCGCTTGCGGCCCTCGCTGTCAGTGCCCTCCCACCAATGCTTCGGCAGTATCGTGAGTTGCCCTACAATCTGCGGAAGCTCGCGATTGCCTGGCGCATCGAAGCTGAACTTGATGTCGCGATCACCGACTTTTTCAGCTTTCACCACATGCCGGTAGTACGCCGAGTACTGTGGATGATTTTGCTTGAACGCGTTGAGTGAGAAGATCACGTCGTCAGGCGTCACAGGCTTTCCGTCATGCCATTTCGCTTCCCGTCTGAGACGGTAGGTGACCCAGGAGAAATCCTCGGGATGGCTGACGGCTTCGGCCAGTTCGCCGTATTCGGTCGAAACCTCATCCAGCGACTGCGTCATGAGAGATTCATAGATCAGCTGAACGCCGCCTGCGAGCGAGCCTTTGACGCCAGCAACCACAAGATTGAAGTTATCAAACGTCCCGATCTGGATCTGGCGTACGGTGCCGCCCTTCGGGGCCTCCGGATTGACGTAGTCGAAGCGCTTGAAATCGGCCGGATACTTGATGTCGCCGAACAGCGAGAGCGCGTGCCGCCACTGCAGTCCATCTGTGGCGGACTGGGCGTGGGCGGCTTCAATCGCGGGAAGGTTCGCCGTGAGCCCGAGTGCCGGAGCCATGGCGGCTGCGGCGCTGCCTTGCAGAAGATATCGTCGGGTAATCGCCAAATGCAGAATTCCTGTTGCGGCTTGAACGTCGGTGAAGCCCCAAGCTATTGAGGACCGATTATAAGGCAAGGGTTCGACGAATTACGTTGCTTTTTCCTCATGATAGCAGGCCGGGAACAGTGCCGCTGCGGCGAAAAGTCCCGGTAACAAGGGCGCGATCATGGCAACGGCCAGGCAAGGGACACATAAGGCCAAGGGACCCATAAGACAACGGCCAGGCAATGCCTGGCCGCAATCCGATCAAACCCTGTAAGGCGGTCGATAGCTTTACTTCGCCGCGGTCGGCAGCGGAGCCGGGTTGTCCGAAAGGGTGCGCAGATAGGCAATCACGTCGGCGCGCTCGCTGTCTTTCTGAATGCCGGCAAAGCCCATCGCGGTGCCGGGAACAAAGCCCTTCGGGTTGGCTATGAATTTGTTGAGATCGTCAAAGGTCCAAGTGCCGCCCTTGCCCTTCATCGCAGCCGAGAAATTGAAACCGCCGCGCCCCTCGCCTTTCTTCTCGTTGACGACGCCGTAGAGGTTCGGGCCGACGCGGTTGGGGCCGCCCTTTTCGAAGGTGTGGCAGGCGGCGCACTTCTTGGCGGCGGCGGCGCCCTTCTCAACGGAAGCAGTCTGCAGCAGCTTCTCGATCGGCTCGGAGGGAGCTGCGGCTTCCTTTGCGCCACCGTGGGAGGCGTCTTCCTTGACAGCGATCTCGAAGCCCGGTTTTTCCGGCTTCACGGGCGCGAAAATCGCATGCGCGGCAAAGCTCGTCACCAGGACAACGAGGCAGGTGCCGAGGATGGCACCGAGAATCTTGTTGAGTTCGAAGGAGTCCATAGTTGGATCAGGCTCCAGGCCGGAAAGGTCGACTGAAGGCCGGCAAAACGGCCGCGGGTGCGCATCAGGAATCAGCCTTTCGCGCCGCACCCTCAGCAGGGGTTGAGATATCGGTTTGCCCGGGCTCTGGCAACCCGTATAAACGCCCCGACTTTCCGCCAGTCCCCCATTATTTCCGGCCTGTTTTGCTGGCCGACTGACCTCGTTCCGGATGACCGAAACCCGCATTCTGGTACTGATTCCCGCCCGCATGGCGGCGACCCGCCTGCCCGGCAAGCCGCTGCTCGACATCGGCGGCGTGCCGATGATCGTCCACGTATTGCGGCGGGCCGAGGAGGCCAAAATCGGCCGGGTGGCGGTCGCCACCGACACGCCGGAGATCGCAGCCGCGGTGAAGGCCGCCGGCGGCGAGGTGGTGATGACCCGTGCCGATCATCCTTCCGGCTCCGACCGGATCCATGAGGCCATGCGGACGATCGATCCCGATGGCCGGGCCGAGATTGTGGTCAACCTGCAGGGCGACTTTCCTACGATCGCGCCGGATACGATCCGCGCCGCGCTGCCGCCGCTCGACGACCCCACCGTCGACATTGCGACGCTGGCCTCGCAGATCCATACCGAGGAAGAAGATCAGGCCCCCAGCGTGGTAAAGGCGGTCGGCTCGCCGGTCGGCCCGAACCGGCTTCGGGCGCTCTATTTCACCCGCGCCACGGCGCCCCATGGCGACGGGCCGCGCTACCACCACATCGGCCTCTACGCCTACCGCCGCGCCGCGCTGGAAAGGTTCGTGGCGCTACCCCCGTCTCCGCTGGAGCAGCAGGAGAAGCTCGAGCAGTTGCGCGCGCTGGAGGCCGGGATGCGGATCGACATCACCATCGTCGACAGCGTCCCCCGCGGCGTCGACACCCCAGCCGACCTCGAAACCGCCCGCAAGATACTAGCCAGGACATACTAGCCAAGGCCTGACCGGCTGCTAAAAGGCCCGCCATGACCAAGAAACTCAAAATCGCATTCCAGGGCGAGCCTGGCGCCAATTCCCATATCGCCATCGTCGAGGCCTATCCCGATGCCGAGCCGTTGCCGTGCGCGACCTTCGAGGACGCGCTGTCGGCGATCTCCTCCGGAGAGGCCGATCTCGGCATGATCCCGATCGAGAATTCGGTCGCCGGCCGCGTCGCCGATATCCATCATCTGCTGCCGGCCTCCGGCCTGTTCATCGTCGGTGAATGGTTTTTGCCGATCCGCCACCAGTTGATGGCGGTGCGCGGGACAAAGCTCACCGACATCAAGACGGTGGAGAGCCATGTCCATGCGCTGGGCCAGTGCCGACGCATCATCCGAAAGCTCGGCATCAAGCCGATCGTCGCGGCCGACACCGCCGGCAGCGCGCGCGATGTCTCCGAGCGCGGTGACAAGGCCGTCGCCGCGATCGCCTCGCGCCTTGCCGCGAAAATCTACGGCCTCGATATCCTGGCCGAGGACGTCGAGGACGAGGCCCACAACACCACGCGCTTCGTGGTGCTGGCGCGCGAGGCGAAGTGGGCCGAACAGAGCTCGGGACCGCTGGTCACCACTTTTGTTTTCCGGGTACGCAACCTGCCGGCCGCGCTCTACAAGGCGCTCGGCGGTTTCGCCACCAATGGCGTCAACATGACGAAATTGGAAAGCTACATGGTCGACGGCGAATTCTCCGCCACGCAATTCTATGCCGACGTCGACGGCCATCCTGACGATCGCGGGCTGGCCTTTGCGCTGGAGGAGTTGAAGTTCTTCTCGCGGGAGTTTCGTATCGTCGGCGTCTACCCCGGGCATCCGTTTCGGGCGACGTTCAGCGAGAAGGCGGAGTAAATCCATCTGTCGTCCCTGCGAACGCAGGGACCCATAGCCACCGAACGCAATTGCTTTGGAAGGCGTCAGCCAAACCGCGCTATCGATAGATCACGCGGTATGGGTCCCTGCGCCCGTGCGCAATTGCGCACTAGGCAGGGACGACATTTGTTACGCGGCCGCCTTCTTCCCCAATCCGAATGCATTGGCCAGCAGACTATACGACCTCTTGCGCGCGTCGTGGTCGTAGACGGCGGTGATGATCATCAGTTCAGCCGGCTGACTCGCGGTGATCATCGGCTCAAGCTTCGACAGGATCGTCGCGGGACTGCCGACGAACAGCCGCGAGCGGTTGCGCATGACCGAGGCGCGCTCGGCATCCGTATAATCATAGGCCAGCGCTTCCTCGACGCTCGGCAGCGGCAGGTATTGCCCGCGGTCGCGGCGCAGGCGGTTGAGGTCCATCGAGGAAGCGAGCTGTTCGGCTTCCGCATCGGTTTCGGCAGCTACCGCAGCGACGGCGAGAATGCCGTGCGGGCCTTCCCGCCAGCCGGACGGCTTGAAGTGGCTGCGGTAGTTGGTCATCGCCGCGATCGCGTCATAGGACGCAAAATGATGGGCGAACGCGAAGCCCATGCCGACCTGCGCCGCCAACTCCGAACTATAGTCGGAAGAGCCGAGCAGCCAGATCGGCGGCAGCGGCGTGTCATCGGGCATCGCCACCACATTGTTGTAGGGATGGCCGGGTGGAAAACCGCGGGTCTCCCACAACACCAGTTCACTCAAGCGTTCGAGAAAATCGTCGCCCTCGCGGCGATCGAGCCGGCTGCGCAGCGCGTGCGCGGTGGCGCCATCGGTGCCGGGCGCGCGGCCGAGGCCGAGATCGATGCGGCCGGGAAACAGCGCCTCCAGCATCTTGAAGCGTTCGGCCACCACCAGCGGCGCGTGGTTGGGCAGCATCACGCCGCCGGAGCCGACGCGGATATTCTTCGTCACCGCCGCGATCTGCCCGATCATCAAGTCGGGCGCCGGGCTCGCCACCGAAGCCAGATTGTGGTGCTCGGCAAGCCAGTAGCGGACATAGCCGAGCCCATCGACATGGCGCGCCAGATCGATGCTGTTCTGCAGCGCGTGGGCCGGACGGGTGCCTGTGGTGACGACGGAGAGGTCGAGGACTGAAAGCGGGATCATGGCGCTAAACTAGTGCGGCACGCGAGGGCTACAAAGGCCCGGCCGGCGCAGATCAGGCCCGCGCTTGTAGGGAAAAGCAGCGGGAGGACGCGGACCAAGGGAGTGGGACGGCACGTGACAAGCGCGCAAAAATGACTATCTGCCCACAATTCAGAGCACTTCCTTGGGGGCTGAAATATATCCAACTATATGATTTACTTTACAATTATCCAAATCGTTACAGCCCACCGCTATTCTCGTAAAGTCCATATTTCGCATATTTTTACAATTATTGGGCCACTTCCCATGCACGATGGGCTGTTTGGCTGGGCTCGTTTGGCCTATTTTAGCTGACTGCCGCCAGGCCTGATGTCCGTCCATTCTTTCGGAGCTTTGTGAAGCGCCATGACCGAAGTTACGCCCCCCGCCGTTGCCGGCCATCGCGCGCTGCATTCGCCGAAGATTTCCTTCGAGTTCTTTCCGCCCAAGACGGAAGAGATGGAGCGGAGCCTGTGGGAGACCATCAACCGGCTGGCGCCGCTGACGCCGAATTTCGTGTCGGTGACCTATGGCGCCGGGGGATCCACGCGTGAGCGTACCCATTCGACCATTGCCCGTATCCTGAAAGAAACCCGCCTGACGCCGGCCGCGCATCTGACCTGCGTCGGCGCGCCGAAGGGCGAGATCGACGACGTGGTGGCGCGCTATCACGAGATCGGCGTGCGCCATATCGTGGCGCTGCGCGGCGATCCGACCACCGGCATCGGCACCGCCTATCGCGCGCATCCAGAGGGCTACCAGAGCTCGCCCGACCTGATCGAAGGCATCAAGAAGCGCTATCCCGATATCGAAATCTCGGTTTCGGCCTATCCCGAAAAGCATCCGGAGAGCCCGACCATCGATGCCGACATCGACACGCTGAAAGCCAAGGTCGATGCCGGCGCGGCGCGCGCCATCACGCAGGTGTTCTTCGATAACGACCTCTACTTCCGCTACCTCGATCGTGTCCGCGCCCGCGGCATCGACATTCCGGTCGTGCCCGGCATCATGCCGATGCACAATTTCAAGCAGGCGCGCAGCTTCGTGACGCGGGCGGGCACCACGGTGCCGGGCTGGCTCGCCGACAAGTTCGAAGGGCTCGACGACGACGCCGAGACGCGCAAGCTCGTTGCCGCCACCGTCGCCGCCGGCCAGGTGCAAAAACTGGCAAAACACGGCGTCGATACCTTTCACTTCTACACCATGAACCGCGCGGACCTCGTGTTTGCGATCAGCCATTTGCTGGGCATTCGCCCCAATGGCGCACAGAAAGCCGCCTGATCCGATGAGTGTTTCGATTTCGCCCAAGATTTCGCCAAAGCGTACCGCCCTGCTCGCCGCCGCCCGCGAGCGCATCCTGGTGCTCGACGGCGCCATGGGCACCATGATCCAGGGCCTGCAGTATGACGAGGCCGCGTTTCGGGGGCAGCGATTTGCGGACTTCCATCGCGATGTCAGAGGCAACAACGATCTTTTGATCCTGACGCAGCCGCAGGCGATCGAGGATATCCACGTGGCTTACTTGCGTGCGGGCGCCGACATCGTCGCGACAAATACGTTCTCCTCGACCTCGATCGCGCAGGCCGACTACGACATGTCGGACCTCGCCTATGAACTGAACCGCGACGGCGCAAAACTCGCCCGTGCCGCCGCGATGCGCGTCAGCGCCGAGGACGGCAAGCCGCGCTTCGTCGCCGGCGCATTGGGGCCGACCAATCGCACCGCTTCGATCTCGCCCGACGTTTCCAACCCCGGCTATCGCGCCGTCACCTTCGACGATCTGCGCAAGGCCTATGGCGAACAGATCAACGGCCTGCTCGACGGCGGCGCCGACATGCTGCTTGTCGAAACTATCTTTGACACGCTGAACGCCAAGGCCGCGCTCTACGCGATTTCGGAAATCACCGAAGAACGCGGCATCGACGTGCCCGTGATGATCTCGGGCACCATCACCGACAAATCGGGCCGGTTGCTGTCGGGGCAATTGCCGGAAGCGTTCTGGAATTCGGTGCGCCACGCCAGGCCGATCACCATCGGATTCAACTGCGCGCTCGGCGCCGAAGACCTGCGCGCCCATATCGCCGATATCGGCCGCGTCGCCGATACGCTGGTCTGTGCGTATCCGAACGCCGGCTTGCCCAACGAGTTCGGCCAGTATGACGAGACGCCGGAATACATGGCGCGGCTGATCGGCGAATTTGCCGAGGCCGGCCTCGTCAATATCGTCGGCGGCTGCTGCGGCACCACGCCGGACCATATCGCGGCGATTGCCGCCGCGGTTGCCCCGCACAAGCCGCGCGCGGTTCCCACGATCGAGCCGCGCCTGCGGCTCTCGGGCCTCGAGCCGTTCGAGCTGACGCCGGCGATCCCGTTCGTCAACGTCGGCGAGCGTACCAACGTCACCGGTTCGGCAAGATTCCGCAAGCTGATCACCGCGGGCGATTACACCGCGGCGCTTCAGGTGGCGCGCGACCAGGTCGAGAACGGCGCCCAGATCATCGACGTCAACATGGACGAGGGCTTGCTCGATTCCGAAGCGGCGATGGTGACGTTCCTCAACCTCGTCGCCGCCGAGCCCGATATCGCCCGCGTCCCCGTGATGGTCGACTCCTCGAAATTCCACGTGATCGAGGCCGGCCTGAAATGCGTTCAGGGCAAGCCTGTCGTGAACTCGATCTCGATGAAGGAAGGCGTGGAGAAATTCATCCACGAGGCCCGCATTGCGCGCCGTCATGGGGCGGCGGTCGTGGTGATGGCGTTCGACGAGGTCGGCCAGGCCGATACGTTCGCGCGCAAGACCGAGATCTGCAAGCGCGCCTACGACATCCTGGTCAACGAGGTCGGATTTCCCCCTGAGGACATCATCTTCGATCCGAACATCTTTGCGATCGCGACCGGGCTTGAAGAGCACAATAATTACGGCGTCGACTTCATCGAGGCGACGCGCTGGATCCGCCAGAACCTGCCGCATGCGCATATCTCCGGCGGCGTCTCGAATCTCTCGTTCTCGTTCCGCGGCAACGAGCCGGTGCGCGAGGCGATGCATTCGGTGTTCCTGTATCATGCCATCCACGCCGGCATGGACATGGGCATCGTCAATGCCGGGCAGATGATCGTCTATGACGACATCGATCCCGAGCTGCGGCAGGTCTGCGAGGACGTCATCCTGAACCGCGACGCGAACGCATCCGAGCGGCTGCTGGCGCTGGCGGAGAAATTCCGTGGCAAGGAGAAGCAGACCAAGGAGCAGGATCTGGCCTGGCGCGAATGGCCGGTCGAGAAGCGGCTCTCGCATGCGCTGGTGCACGGCATTACCGAATTCATCGAGGAAGACACCGAAGCCGCGCGAAAAAAGGTGGAGCGGCCGCTCAACGTCATCGAAGGTCCCTTGATGGCCGGCATGAACATCGTCGGCGACCTCTTTGGCGACGGCAAAATGTTCCTGCCGCAGGTGGTGAAATCGGCGCGCGTGATGAAGCAGGCGGTCGCCTACCTGATGCCGTTCATGGAAGAAGAGAAGGCGCGCAACCTTGCGAACGGCGTGACCGGCGACGGCCGCAACGCCGCCGGCAAGATCGTGCTCGCCACCGTCAAGGGCGACGTCCACGACATCGGCAAGAACATCGTCGGCATCGTGCTGCAATGTAACAATTTCGAGGTGATCGACCTCGGCGTCATGGTGCCCGCCAGCAAGATCATCGAGACCGCGAAGGCGGAAGGCGCCGATATCATCGGGCTGTCCGGCCTGATCACGCCCTCGCTCGACGAGATGAGCTTTCTGGCCGGCGAAATGGAGCGGCAGGGCATGAAGATGCCGCTGTTGATCGGCGGCGCCACCACGAGCCGCGTCCATACCGCCGTCAAGATCGACCCGAACTACAAGGGCGGCCCGGTGGTGCACGTCAACGACGCCAGCCGCGCCGTCGGCGTGGCGTCGTCGCTGCTCTCGCCCGAGCGGCGCGATGCCTATGCCGCCGACATCCGCGCCGAATACGCCAAAATTTCCGCAGCGCATTTCCGCGCGCAGGCCGACAAGAAGCGGCTGAAACTCGCGGACGCCCGCGCCAATGCGGTGAAGGCCGACTTCGCCCAGTCGCCGCCGAAGAAGCCCTCGTTCCTCGGCATCAGGAGTTTTGACGCCTATGATCTCGCCGAGCTCGCCGAGTACATCGACTGGACGCCGTTCTTCCAGACCTGGGAATTGACCGGACGTTTCCCCGCGATCCTCGACGATCCCAAGATCGGCGAAGTTGCGCGTTCGCTCTATGACGACGCCCGCAAGATGCTCGACCGCATCATCAAGGAAAAATGGTTCAAGGCCCGCGCCACCATCGGTTTCTGGCCGGCCAATGCCGATGGCGACGATATCGCCGTCTATGCGGACGATGCGCGAAACAAGAAGATCGCGACCTTCCACACGCTGCGCCAGCAACTGGAGAAGCGCGAAGGCCGCTTCAACGCCGCGCTGTCGGATTTCATCGCGCCCGCCCTCGTCCGGCGTGCCTGACTATATCGGCGCCTTCGTCGTCACCGCCGGGATCGGCGAGGACGCCGTCGCCGATCGCTTCAAGAACGCCAATGACGATTACTCCTCGATCCTGTGCAAGGCGCTGGCCGATCGCCTGGCGGAAGCCTTTGCCGAACGGCTGCATCAGCGCGTGCGCAAGGAATTCTGGGGCTACGCCCCGGACGAGGCGCTCGCTTCCGACCAGTTGATCCTGGAGCAATACGCCGGCATCCGCCCCGCGCCCGGCTATCCCGCGCAGCCCGATCACACCGAGAAGGCGACGCTGTTCCGCCTGCTCGATGCGCAGAACACCGCCGGCGTCAAGCTGACCGAGAGCTTTGCGATGTGGCCGGGCTCGTCGGTGTCGGGGCTTTATTTTTCCCATCCCGAAAGCTTCTATTTCGGCGTCGGCAAGATCGAGCGCGACCAGGTCGAGGATTACGCCGCGCGCAAGGGCATGAGCGTCGCCGAGACCGAGCGCTGGCTGGCGCCGGTGCTGAACTACATTCCGTCGCAGGAACAGGCGGCTGCGAAGGCCCCGACGGTGGCCGAGATCGTCCCCGCCAACGACGTCGCCTCCCATCCGCCGGGCTGCAATTGCGCGGTGCATCTGGCATATCGGAAGAAGGCTGTCGGAGCGTAGAGCCACTTTCTTCCCTTCTCCCCTTGTGGGAGAAGGTGGCGCGGACGAAGTCCGTGCCGGATGAGGGGTCTGTCTCCGCGGAAAGAACCCCTCACCCGTCTCAATCGTGCTTCGCGCGATTGATCCACCCCTCTCCCACAAGGGGAGAGGGGAAGAGAGATGCGGGGTGCCCATGAAATTCTTCTCCTTCTGGCGATCGCTGGCGAGTTTTCGCGTGCGGATCGCGCTCAATCTGAAAAACGTTCCGGCTGAGGTGATCTTCGTCGATCTCGACGCCAACGCGCATCGTGACGCCGAATATCGCAAGATCAATCCGCAGATGGCGCTGCCGGCGCTGGTCGAGGATGACGGCACCACGCTGTTCCAGTCGCTCGCGATCCTCGAATATCTCGACGAGAAATATCCGACGCCGCCGCTCTTGCCCGCTGACATCAGCGGCCGCGCCCGCGTCCGCGCGCTGGCGCTGATGGTGGCCTGCGAGGGCCATCCGCTGCTGACGCCGCGGGTGCGGCGCTATCTCGACCACGAACTCAACCTGCGCGACAGCCAGCAGGCGGCATGGCGGCGGCACTGGATCGTCGAGACGCTGGCCGCGCTGGAGGGGCATCTGGCAGGCAACGGGCATACGGGCCAGTTCTGTCATGGCGATCTGCCGACGCTCGCCGACATCTGCATGGTCGGGCATGTCACCATCGCGATCTCACAACAGATCGATCTCGCGGCATGGCCGACCGTGAAGCGCATCTTCGAAACCGCGATGGCGCTGCCGGAGTTTGCGAAGGCCCACCCGCTGGCGCAGCCGGACACGCCAGAAGCTATGCAGCCCAAGGCCTGAAAGCGAGCTGGCCACCCGGCGGCGCGACTCCCCGGACACGCCGCACCCGGCCTGACAAAATCGCGAAAACAACCCCATGCAAAGTAGGATTGGGCCTGCGGCTCACGCGCGTGCAAGCGCAGCGGCCGCGGCAAGAGCGTTTTCCAGCGAAGTGGAGACCGGTTCGCGTCAAAAAGGCTCCGCGGCCGTGGCCCGGCCCCGCCGAGCTCAATCGCCGCTGGGCGGCGCCAGCGGCTGCACGATGTCCTGGAACGGCGGCAGCGCCTCGCAAGCGGCGGCATGCGCCCTCAGCGCCCGATAGCTGGCGTCGAACAGTTCGGGATGCGCCTCGCCGACAAAGCGCAGCACGCAGGCGACCGCGACATCGGCGTGGCCGATCTTCTCGCCGAACCAGTACGGCGTCTTGACCGCCTCCCGCTCCTTCTCCAGCACCTCCAGCACGCCCGATATCTGCGACTTGCAGCGCTCGACCCAGAGATCGAGCTGCTTCTCCTTCCGCAGCACGCGCTCGTACAGCAGGCTGACGCCCTTGTCGCCAAGCCCCATCGCCAGCGCGCAAATCCGCAAATGCCGCCGCCGCGCCTCGCCGCTCCGCGCAATCATCGCTTTTTCGGGGCCGACGACATCGTCGAGATGATCCAGGATCATCGCGCTCTCGATCAGCGCCTCGCCGCTGTCCAGCACCAGCGTCGGCACCCGCCGCAGCGGGTTATAAGCCGCGATCTTGTCGGCATCGCCGAAGGTCGACCACGGCTTGTGCTCGAAGGCGATGCCATAGAGCCGCATGGCGATGGCGACGCGGCGGACAAAGGGGGAGTCGAATTGGCCGATCAGGATCATGATTTCTTTCACCTCGTCATGGCCGGGCTTGACCCGGCCATCCATCTACTTTGAAGTGATCATATTGAAGGCGGAGGATGCCCGGATCAAGTCCGGGCATGACGTTCTGAGACCGGGAGAACGACATTGCCACCTCTGCCACGCGTCCTGCTCATACTGTCCTTGCTGACATTTGCCGCCACCGCCCACGCCCAATCCGGTCCCGCCGGTTTCCAATCGCCATCCAAAAACATCGCCTGCCAGTATTTCGACTACGACAAGCAGAACACGCTCCGCTGCGACATCAGCGCCATGGAAACCAAGCCGCGCCGCCCGGCCGATTGCGACCTCGACTACGGCGGCGCCTTCGAGATGAACGCCAAGGGCCCCGCCGTGCGCCTCTGCCACGGCGACACCGTGATGGACAAGTCGCTGCCGGTGCTTGGCTATGGCGAGGTGTGGCAGCGCGGCGGGTTTACGTGCAGGTCGGAGCAGACGGGCGTGACCTGCTTCAACGCGGACCGGCGCGGATTCTCGCTGGCGCGGTCGAAGCAGGACATTTTTTGAGAACGCACAGCCCTCTCCTCGTCATGGCCGGGCTTGACCCGGCCATCCACGTCTTCGCTTCGAAGAAGGGAAGCAAGACGTGGATGCCCGCGACAGGCGCGGGCATGACGGTGAGATAGGGCTAATCCTCCCCCTCATCGCTCGCCAGCACGCCCCTCACCGCCCGCGCCCAGCCTGCCAACTTCCGCTCGCGCGTCGCCGCACTCATCGCCGGCTTGAAGCGATGTTCGAGCCGCCAGTTGTCGGCGAACTTTGCGGGTTCGGGATAGACGCCGGCCTGTAGTCCCGCGAGATAGGCGGCCCCTAACGCCGTGGTTTCCTGGATCATCGGACGGTCGACTGGCGCGTCGAGCAGGTCCGCGAGGCGCTGCATGGTCCAGTCGGAGGCGGTCATGCCGCCGTCGACGCGGAGCACGTTGGCGGCCTTCTCGCCGGGCCAGTCGGCGCGCATCGCTTCGCGGAGATCGTAGGTCTGGTAGCAGACGCTTTCCAGCGCGGCATGGGCGAGTTCAGCGGGGCCGGTGTTGCGGGTGAGGCCGAACAGCGCGCCGCGGACGCGGGGATTCCAGTAGGGGGCGCCGAGGCCGACGAAGGCCGGCACCAGATAGACGCTCTGCATGGAATCGGACTTGTCGGCGAGGGGGCCGGTCTCGGAGGCCTGCTTGATGATGCCCAGCCCATCGCGCAGCCATTGCACGGCGCTTCCGGCGACGAAGATCGAGCCTTCGAGGGCGTAGGTGCGTTTGCCGTTGAGTTGATAGGCGATGGTGGTGAGCAGCTTGTTCTTCGAGGCGACCGGCGTGGTGCCGGTGTTGAGCAGCGCAAAGCAGCCGGTGCCGTAGGTCGACTTGATCATGCCGGGGGTGAAGCAGGCCTGGCCGATGGTGGCGGCCTGCTGGTCGCCGGCGATGCCTGAAATGGCGATCGAGCCGCCGAACAGATCGGCGTCGCTGTCGCCGAATTTGGCGGAGGAGTCTTTTACCTCGGGCAGCATCGAGCGCGGCACGCGCAGGAGTTTTAAGAGCTCATCGTCCCACTCGCCGGTGTGGATGTTGAACAGCAGCGTGCGCGAGGCGTTGGTGGCGTCGGTGGCGTGCACCTTGCCGCCGGTCAGCCGCCACAGCAGATAGCAATCCACGGTGCCGAACATCAGCTCGCCGCGCCCGGCGCGTTCGCGCGCGCCCGGGACGTGATCGAGGATCCATGCGACTTTCGTGCCGGAGAAATAGGGATCGATGATCAGGCCGGTCTTGGCCGAAATGCCAGGCTCGTGGCCTTCGGCTTTGAGTTTGGCGCAGATGTCTGATGTGCGGCGGTCCTGCCAGACGATGGCGCGGTGCACGGCCTGCCCCGTCGCGCGGTCCCACACGACGGTGGTCTCGCGCTGGTTGGTGATGCCGATCGCGGCGATGTCTTTCGCTTTGAGGCCGGCCTTTTCCAGCGCGGCGCGGCAGACTGTGATGGTCGAGGTCCAGATGTCCTCCGGCTCGTGCTCGACCCAACCGGAGGCCGGGAAATGCTGCGGGAATTCCTGCTGCGCCGTGGCGGCGATGGAGATGTCGCTGCGAAACACGATGGCGCGTGAGGACGTGGTGCCCTGATCGATGGCCAGCACAAAGGACATGACGTTGCTTCCCCGGGAGGTTTTGGTTGCTGCCCAAGGGAGCGGATTGGGCTCCGTTCGTCAATATCACTCCGCTGTCGTCCCTGCGAAAGCAGGGATCCACCACCGGCATTCATTGTTGCGGAAAGCGTCTGCCAACCCGGCTTGAGCCGAGGGCACAACGCGGTATGGGTCCCTGCGTTCGCAGGGACGACAGTGTGGGGTACGACCTACGTCGCCGCCGTCGTCACGCCGCCATCGACCACGATGGTCTGGCCGGTCATGAACGTCGAAGCATCGGAGGCCAGATAGGCCACGGCGCCGGCGATTTCGTCGGGTTCGCCGATGCGGCGGAGCGGGGTGGTGGCGGTGCGGCGCTTGAGATTGTCAGGGTCTTCCCACAGCGCCTTGGCGAAATCGGTCTTCACCAGGCCCGGCGCGACGCAGTTAACGCGGACGCCCTTCGGGCCCCATTCGCCGGCGAGGCTGCGGCACAGCGCGAAATCGGCGGCCTTGGAGATGCCATAGGCGCCGATCACGGTGGAACCGCGCAAGCCGCCGATCGACGAGATGATCACCACCGAGCCGTTGCCTCGTGCCGCCATTTGCGGGATCGCCAGCGCGCAGAGCCAGATGTTGCTCTTGACGTTGGAGCCCATGATCTTGTCGAAGGCCTCGTCCTTGATGTCGAGCAGCGGGCCGTAATAGGGGTTCACCGCGGCGTTGCAGACGAGGATGTCGACCTTGCCGTAATGCTTGGTCGTGCCTGCGATCAGCGCCTCGACTTCGTCGCGGCGGGAGATGTTGCAGGGAATGACATGGGCGTCGCCGCCCGCTTCCTTGATGCCGTCGGCGACTTCGTGGCAGGCATCGGCCTTGCGGCTGGAGATCACGACCTTTGCGCCGAGCTTGGCGAGCAGTTCGGCGGAAGAGCGGCCGATGCCGCGGCTCGAGCCGGTGATGATGGCGACTTTTCCGGTGAGATCGAACGGGGTGTTTTTCATTGTTGTTTTCTCCCTGTTATCCGTTTTGCGTCACAACGGCTCGTCATGCCCGGGCTTGACCCGGGCATCCATCTTTCGAAAAGCGATGGATTGCCGGGTCAAGCCCGGCAATGACAGATGCAACTACACCAGCCCACCCGCGTCGGTGACGCGGCGGAGGTGGTAGTCGGTGTCGCCAAACGTATTCTCGATCATGGTGAGCCGCTTGAAGTAGTGGCCGATCTTGGCCTCCTGCGTCATGCCGATGCCGCCGTGAAGCTGGATCGACTGCTGGCCGATGAACTTGCCTGATTTGCCGATCTGCACCTTGGCGGCGGCGACCGCGGTCGCGCGCTCCTTGGCGCTGTCGAAATCGGCCGCCATGGTCGCAAACATCGACATGCTGCGGGCCTGCTCGAGCGCCACGAACATGTCGGCGGCGCGGTGCTGCAGGGTCTGGAAGCTGCCGATCGGCACGCCGAACTGTTTTCGGGTCTTGAGATATTCGACCGTGCTCTTCAGCGATTCATCCATCGCGCCGACGGCTTCCGCGCACATCGCGGTGCGGGCTTCATCCACCACGCGCTCGATCAGCGGCAGAGCGTTCTCGGGATCGCCGATCGCGGCATCGGCGCCGACCTCGACGCCGGTCAGCGTGATGTCGGCGGCATGCAGGCCGTCCTGGGTCGGATAGCCCTTGCGGGTGACGCCCTTGGCATTCGCCGGCACGATGAACACGCCGATGCCGGTCTTGTCACGCTGGCCGCCCTTGGTCCGCGCGGTCACGATCAGGGTGTCGGCGTTCTCGCCGTTGAGCACGACGAACTTTTCGCCGTCGATCACCCATCCCGACCCCTTCTTCTTGGCTGATGTCGCGACATCGCCGAGATCGTAGCGCGAATTCTTCTCGAGCTGCGCAAACCCAAAGGTCTTGCTGCCGTCGATGATGCCGGGGATGTGGGCGGCTTTCTGCCCGGCCGAGCCGCCATGGCGCAGGAAGCCGCCGCCGATCACGACGGTGGCGAGATACGGCTCCAGCACCAGCGCCTTGCCGAGCGCTTCCATCACGATCATGGTCTCGACCGCGCCGGCGCCAAAGCCGCCATCGGCTTCGGCGAACGGCAGGCCGAGCAGACCCTGCTCGGCGAGCTTGCCCCAGACGGCCTTGCTCCAGCCGCCCTTCTCCTTCTGGTACTTCTTGCGCGCATCGAAATCGTAGGAATCGGTCAGGAGACCGTCGATGCTTTCCTTGAGAAGGCGCTGCTCCTCGGACAAATCAAAATCCATGTTCGTTACTTTCTCCAGATAACCAAATTTTCTCCGTCATGCCCGGGCGTGTCCCGGGCATCCACGTCTTGCTTTCCTTGCGTCAAGACGTGGATGGCCGGGTCAAGCCCGGCCATGACGACGGTGCGTGCGGTCGCGTATTGCGACCTTAAAGCCCCAGCACCGCCTTGGTGATGATGTTGCGCTGGATCTCGTTGGAGCCGCCGTAGATCGAGACCTTGCGGTTGTTGAAGTAGCTCGGCGCGATCTGGGCGGTCCAGTCCATGGTCTCGTTGGAGCCGTCATCGCCATGCACGTCGTAGGGTGCGGCGAACGGGCCGATCACTTCCATCAAAAGTTCGGTCGTGGTCTGCTGGATTTCCGAACCCTTGATCTTCAACACCGAGGACGCCGGGTTGGGCTTGCCCTTGCCGTGCTTGCCTTCATCCGCGACGACGCGGAGCTGCGTGAGCTCGAGCGCCTTCAGCTCGATCTCGCAGGCGGCGAGTTTTTCGCGGAAGCCCTGGTCCTCGATCACGGGCTTGCCGTTCTGTTCGACCTTGGAGGCGAGATCCTTGATGCGGCGCAGCCGCTCCTTGGAGACGCCGACGCGGGCGATGCCGGTGCGCTCGTTGCCGAGCAGGAACTTTGCGTAATCCCAGCCCTTGTTCTCCTCGCCGATCAGATTCTCGACCGGCACCTCGACGTCATCAAAGAACACTTCGTTGACCTCATGGCCGCCGTCGATGGTCTCGATCGGGCGCACGGTGACGCCCTTCGACTTCATGTCGAAAACAATGAAGGAGATGCCCATCTGCTTCTTCGCAGTGGTGTCGGTGCGGCACAGGCAGAAGATCATGTCGGCGTGCTGCGCCAGCGTGGTCCAGGTCTTCTGGCCGTTGATGATATATTTGTCGCCCTTGCGCTCGGCCTTGGTCTTGAGCGAAGCGAGGTCCGATCCCGAGCCGGGCTCCGAAAAGCCCTGGCACCACCAGTCGTCGACATTGGCGATGCGCGGCAGATACTGCTTCTTCTGCTTCTCGTTGCCGAAGGTGTAGATGACGGGGCCGACCATGCTGACGCCAAACGCAAGCGGCGCCGGCGCCGGGTGCATCTGCAGCTCTTCGTTGAAAATATAGTGCTGCACCGAGGTCCACCCGGTGCCGCCATATTCCTTCGGCCAGTGCGAGCAGCCCCAGCCCTTCTTGTTCAGGATGCGCCACCAGGCGACCATCTCGTCCTTGGAGAGGTGACGCCCCTCCACCATCTTGCGCCGCGTTTCCGGCGGCACGTTGTCCCGGAAGAAGGCCCTCACCTCCTCACGAAACGCGATTTCTTCCTTGCTGAAAGCGAGATCCATCGGATCCTCCTGTGAGCGAATTTGACTCTGTAACGCGAACTGTTCTCTATCGTCGTCCCTGCGAACGCAGGGACCCATAACCACCGGCCTCAGTTGCAAAGATCGTCTGCCAGATTGCCCTTACGCCAGGCCGCGGCGTATGGGTCCCGGCTCAAGGCCGGGACGACAGTGAAGTTAGGAACGACCTCCTGAAACGAGTTGCTGTTTGGCCTGCGAAGGCTGTTGCTGCATCCGCAATTCGTGGCGCGATAATTTCCCGACCGGCGTGCGCGGCAGCTCGTTGACGAAATCGACCGCGGCCGGAATCTCGTGCTTGCCGAGCTTGCCGGTGAGGAAGGCGCGCAGTTCGTCCAGCGTGAACGGCTTGGCGTCGTTGCGCAGCTTGATGAAGGCCTTGGCGGCCTCGCCACGATAGTCATCGGGGATGCCGATCACGATCACTTCCTGCACCGACGGATGCGTGTATATCGCCTGTTCGATCATCTGCGGATAGACGTTGAAGCCGCCGGAGATGATCATGTCCTTCTTGCGGTCGACCAGATAGAAGTAGCCGTCGGCGTCCATGTAGCCGATGTCGCCGGTGAGGAAGCGGTCGCCGACGAAGGCTTCGGCGGTTTCCTTCGGCCGGTTCCAGTAGCCCTTGGTGACGTTCGGTCCGCGGATGCGGATTTCGCCGGCCTCGCCTACCGGCATCAATTTGGTCGGGTCTTCCAGCGACACCACGTCCATCTCGATGCCGGGCAGCATCAACCCGATCGAGCCTGATTTGTCCGGACCTTCCTTGGGGTGAGCCGTGCCGGGCGAGCAGGTCTCGGTCATGCCCCAGCCGCTCTTCAGCTTCATGCCGACCCGGCGCTCGAAGATTTTGGCGACCTCGACCGGCAGCGGCGCGCCGCCGGAGCCGCAGGACACCAGCGAGGACAGGTCGCGCTTGTCGAGATCGGGAAGTGCTGCGATCGCGATCCACATCGTCGGCACGCCCGGGAATGAAGTGGCGCGCTTGACCTCGATGTCGCGCATGACAGCCTCGACGTCGAAACGTTGATGCAGCGAGATCAGATGGCCGCGCCGGATCGCGGAGAGCAGCACCACCGTCAGCGCGTAGATGTGGAACAGCGGCAACACGCAGATCACGCGCTCGATGGCGTTGCGCTCGGCGCGCGCTGGCCTGCCCCAGACGTCGTAGACCGACACCGCCGAGGTCAGGTTGCCGTGGCTCAGCATGGCGCCTTTTGGAAGCCCTGTCGTGCCGCCGGTATATTGCAGCAGCGCGACGTCATCGGCCGAGATCGCGGGCCATTGCGCCGGCTTCGCCGCGCCATCGGTGAATTGCCGGTAGGTGATGATCTTCGGATTATTCGGCAGCGCCGTCTGCGGCGTGCCGACCTTGCCCCAGTGATCGTCCTCGCAGACGATCAGGCGGTCGAGCAGGCCGTGAGCGAGAAACTTCAGCGCGGTCGGCAACAGCGCCGACAGATTGCTGGTGACCAGCACCCGCGCGCCGGAGTCCGTAAGCTTGTGCGACAGCGCGATCTCGCCATCGAGCGGTGACAGGTGCACGACGCGGGCACCCGCCTTCAGCGCGCCGAAGAAATTGACGGGATGATCCGGCGAATTGCCGAGGAACAGCGCGACCGAATGGTTCTTGCCGTAGCCGGCGCGAAGAAACGCGCCGGCGGCAATCTCGACCTTGTCTTCCAGTTCGGCGTAGCTGATCGGCCGGTCGCGGAATTCGATCGCCGGCCGCGAGGCGAATTCGGCGGCGGCCTCCGACAACAAGTCCGGCAACGTTCCGCGCGCGATCGGATCGTCCCAGCGGACGCCTTCCGGATAGAACTGTTCGCCGGGATGGGTCATGGAAGCTTTCAGCGCCCCAAGTCGTCATTCCGGGGCGCTCGCGGCCAGCGAGCGAACCCGGAATCTCGAGATTCCCCGATGTGCAGTGCACATCTGAGGTCTGGTGCTAACGCACCATCCCGGAATGACGTGCGGTGAGAGCAGTGCCCCATCAAGCCGCCTTCGACTGCGCGGCCAGCGACGCAAAGGTCTTGCCTTCGGCGGCGAGACGCTTGAGCAGCGGAGCCGGTTCGAGCGAGGGATCATTGGTCTCCTTGGCGTAGTAGGAGAGCCGATCGGCGATGTGCTTGAGACCGACCTGGTCGGCGTAGAACATCGGGCCGCCGCGATAGATCGGCCAGCCATAGCCGTAGAGCCAGATCACGTCGATGTCGCTCGGACGCGCCGCGATGCCCTCTTCGAGGATGCGCGCACCCTCGTTGATCATCGGGTACATCATGCGCTCCAAGATCTCGTCGTCGCTGACGACCCGCTTCTTGCGGCCGAGGCGCTGCAGCGTCTCGTCGATCAGCTTCTCGACTTCCGGATCGGGCAGCGCCGCGCGGGAGCCTGCTTCATACTTGTAGTAACCCTTGCCGGTCTTCTGGCCGAAGCGCCCGGCCTCGCACAGCGCGTCGGCGATTTCCGACTTGATGCCGCGGTCTTTCCGCGAACGCCAGCCGATATCGAGGCCGGCGAGATCGCTCATCGCGAACGGGCCCATCGGCATGCCGAACCTCGTCACCACGGCATCGACCTGCTGCGGCAACGCGCCTTCGAACAGCAGCTTTTCCGACTGCTTGCCGCGCTGGGCCAGCATGCGGTTGCCGACAAAGCCGTCGCAGACGCCGACCACGGCCGGCACCTTTGCAATCTTGCGCGCGATCGACACCGCGGTCGTCAACGCATCGGGCGCGGTTTTTTCGGCGCGGACGATCTCGCACAGCTTCATGACGTTGGCAGGCGAGAAGAAGTGCATGCCGAGCACGTCCTGCGGACGCTTTGTCACTTTCGCGATCTCGTCGATGTTGAGGTACGAGGTGTTGGAAGCGAGCACCGCGCCCGGCTTGGCGTGCTTGTCGAGCGCCTCGAACACTTCCTTCTTGACCGCCATGGTTTCGAACACGGCTTCGATCACCAGGTCAGCGTCCTTGACGTTCTCCAGGCCGACCACGCCCGTGATCAGGCCCATGCGCTTGGCCGGGGCATCCGCGGGGATACCGCCACGCGCCGCGGTGGCCTCGTAGTTCTTCTGCATCACGCCGAGGCCGCGCTTGAGCTGCTCCTCGCCGGTCTCGACCAGCGTCACCGGAATACCGGCGTTGGCGAACGACATCGCGATACCGCCGCCCATGGTACCGGCGCCGATGATGGCGACGCGCTCGACCGGACGCGGCTTGGTGCCTTCGGGCACGCCGGCGATCTTGGCGGCTTCGCGCTCGGAGAAGAACGCATAGCGCTGCGCCTTGGACTGGTCGCTGGATACCAGCTTGAGGAAACCTTCGCGCTCCTTCTTCAACCCTTCGTCGAACGGCAGTTCAATGGCGGCGCGCACCGCATCGGCGGCGGCGAACGGCGCTTCCAGCCCGCGCGCCTTCTTGGTCAGGGCTGCGACTGCGTTGGTGAAGATCGAAATGTCGGCCTTGGCCGCCGCAAGCTTGGAGTCGTCGTCGCGCAGCTTGCGCAGCGGGCGCTTCTCGGCCAGCACCTTGAGCGCAAAGGCCTTGCCGCCCGAAGCCGGTCCTTCGACGATCTCCTCGATCAGGCCGTTCTTGAGCGCTTCCGCCGCGCCGATCGGATCGCCGCTGACGATCATCTTGACCGCGAGTTCGGGGCCGACCGCGCGCGGGAGCCGCTGGGTACCGCCGGCGCCCGGCAGCAGGCCGAGCTTCACTTCGGGCAGGCCGAGCCTGGCTTCCTTGGTGGCCACGCGATAGTGGCATGCCAGTGCGACTTCGAGGCCGCCGCCGAGCGCGGTGCCGTGAATGGCGGCAATGATCGGCTTCGGCGAGTTCTCCATCAGAACCAGCACCTCGGCGAGGCCCGGGGGCTTCGGCGGCTTGCCGAATTCGGTGATGTCGGCGCCCGCGATGAAGGTACGGCCGGCACAGGTCAGCACGATTGCCTTAACTTCCGCATCCGCAATCGCGCTCTTCATGCACTCCAAGATACCGCCGCGCACCGCCGCGCTCAGCGCGTTGACGGGAGGGCTGTTGACCGTGACGATGGCGATGACGTCATTACGCTCGAGTTTTACCACTTCGCTCACGGGACTCTCCCTGGATCGTTTGTTCTCTGGATCGTTTGTTCTTGGATGCCGCGCAACTTGCGTTGAGTGGCTACGGTCGATTTTACTAATTTCGCACTGCGAAATTTAATTCCACATCTTGACACGGAGGGTTATTTTGAAGCACGTCCGTTGTCAACGAGCTCATCAGCAGTAACGGGTAATGAAGCGTCCAGGGAAAAAGGTGGCGACCGATCGCAGCTTCGTCGTCGCACTCTCCCGCGGACTCGATGTGTTGCGCGCATTTCATCCCAACGACGGACTGCTCGGCAATCAAGAACTCGCCGCCCGCACCAATTTGCCAAAGCCGACCATTTCCCGGCTGACCTACACCCTGACCAAGCTGGGTTATCTTACACCCGTTCCGCGCTTCGAAAAGTATCAGCTCGCGCCATCAGCCATGGCGCTGGGGTATGCCGCCCTTGCCAATCTCGGCGTTCGGCATTTGTCCGAACCCTATCGTGAAGAACTGATGCGCGAGACCGGCGGCGCCGTCGCCGTCGGCGGACGCGACCGTCACAGCATGATCTATTTCGGGCAGAGCCGTAACGGGTTGACGCTCGGCGTACAGCTGGACGTCGGTTCACGCGTACCGATTGCGACGTCGGCAATGGGACGCGCCTATATCTGGGCACTGCCCGACGACGAACGTGCCTCTTTATTGCGCGAGCTGCGCGACCATTACGGCAGCCGATGGGCGCGGATGCGCGAAGGCATCGAACGCTCGGGCGAAACGGTGGCGAAATACGGCTTCGCGATTTCTGCAGGCGAATGGCAGAACGACGTGCACGCCGTAGGTGTAGCGCTGAAGCTCAATGACGGAACCGGGCCGTATGCCTTCAATTGCGGCGCGCCGGCATTCCGCTTTACGGAAGATCGCTTGCTGACCGACATTGGACCTCGCCTGGTCACGATGGTAAGGAAAATCGAGGCAGCGCTGGGCGGCGCAGCACCGCAATCCAAAAAAGCAGACAACAAAAAACTAAAACCAGGAGGGAAAGTTGCACGTTTGGCCGAGGGGATCAGATAGTCTTCACCATGACCGGCGAAAATATTCGCAAGGTCATTTCCGCTCCGTGATCAGGGCGGGCGGGACGCGATGACGCAGGCACAGCTCGCGCAGGGAAATGCTCCCCTGCTCGCGGTTCGCGACGTCAGCGTCGTGTTCGGCGGCATCATCGCGCTGAATGGCGTATCCTTCGACATGCACGAAGGCGCAATCCTCGGCCTGATCGGACCGAACGGCGCCGGCAAGACCACGCTGTTCAACTGCCTCTCCAGACTCTATCAGCCGTCTTCCGGCGATATCCTGATGGAGGGCGCGAGCATCCTGACGCGTCCGCCGCACCGGATCGCCGAAATCGGCATCGGCCGCACTTTCCAGAACGTCGCGCTGTTTCCCAATCTTTCAGTGCTCGACAATGTTCGCGTCGGCACGCATTCCCGCACGTCCAGCGACATCGTCAGTGACTCGCTGAAGCTCGGCAAAGTTCGCCGCCTCGAAGCCGAGGTCAACAAGAAGGTCCATGAGATTCTGGATTACCTGAATCTCAATGACGTCGCCCACACCATGGTTTCCGGCCTGCCGTTCGGCACCCAGAAGCGCGTCGAGCTGGCACGGGCGCTGGCCGCCGATCCGAAAATCCTGCTGCTCGACGAGCCCGCCGGCGGCCTCAACCACGAGGAAGTCTACGTCCTCGGCGACCTGATCCGAAAGCTTCGCGACGAGCGCCACCTCACCGTGCTGCTGGTCGAGCATCACATGGGTCTGGTGATGTCGATCGCCGACCATGTCGTCGCCCTCAACTTCGGCCGCAAGCTCGCCGAGGGAACGCCGGCCCAGGTCCAGGCCGACCCGGATGTCATCAAAGCCTATCTCGGGAGCAAGGACCAATGACCGCGATGCTCAACATCAAGGATCTCCGCGCCTATTACGGCCAGGTCCAGGCGCTGCACGGCCTCTCCTTCGCGCTCAACGAAGGCTCCCTGACCACCCTGCTGGGCGCCAACGGCGCCGGCAAGACCACCACCTTGCGCGCGATCTGCAACATGGTGCGTTCGACCGGCGCGATCGAGTTCGAGGGCAAGCCGCTGTCCGGCAAGTCGACCGAAAACGTGGTCCGTCTCGGCATCGCGCATGTGCCGCAGGGCCGCGGCACCTTCACCACCATGACGGTGGAGGAAAACCTGCAGTTGGGGGCCATCACCCGCACCGACAAGAAGAACATCGTCGCCGATATCGAGCGTATGTACGAGCACTTCCCGGTGCTGAAGGAACGCCATACCCAGCAGGCGGGCACGCTGTCGGGCGGCGAGCAGCAGATGCTCGCGGTTGCGCGTGCGCTGATGCTGCGGCCGCGGCTGATGCTGCTGGACGAGCCGTCATTCGGCCTGGCGCCCCTGATCGTGCGCGAGCTGTTCAAGATTCTCGGCAAGATCAACCGCGAGGACAAGGTCACCATCCTGGTGGTCGAGCAGAACGCGCAACTGGCGCTGGAACTCGCCGACCAGGCCTATGTGATCGAAACCGGGAAGATCGTGATGTCGGGCAACGCCAAGGACATCGCGACCAACGAAGACGTCCGCAAATCCTATCTCGGCTACTGAGGAGCTGGCCATGGAACTGTTTACAAACCAAGTCCTGGCCGGCATCGCCACGGGCGCGATCTATGCCTGTATGGCGCTCGCGGTCGTGATGATCTATCAGGCGATCGACCATCTGAATTTCGCCCAGGGCGAAATGGCGATGTTCTCGACCTTCATGTCCTGGCAGATGATGCAGTGGGGCGTGCCCTACTGGTGGGCCTTCATCCTCACGCTGGCACTCTCCTTTGTCGGCGGCATCGCGATCGAGCGCTTGCTGTTCAAGCCGCTCGCGAAGGCGCCGGTCTTGACCAACGTCGCCGGCTTCATCGCGCTGTTCGCCATCGTCAACTCGGTGGCCGGCCTGATCTGGGACTTCACCATCAAGCAGTATCCGACCCCGTTCGGATCTTCCCCCTTCCTCGGCAGCCAGCTGATCTCGACCCACCAGGCCGGCATGATCGGCGTCACCGTGCTGCTGCTGATCCTGCTGTTCCTGTTCTTCCAGTACACGCGGATGGGACTTGCGATGCGCGCGGCGGCCTCGCTACCTGAATCGGCCCGCCTGGTCGGTATCAATACCTCCTGGATGATCGCTCTCGGCTGGGGCATGGCGGCCGCCATCGGCTCCATCGCCGGCATGCTGATCGCACCGGTGGTGTTCCTGGAGCCGAACATGATGGGCGGCGTACTGATCTATGGTTTCGCCGCGGCCGTGCTCGGCGGCCTGACCTCGCCGCTCGGCGCCGTGATCGGCGGCTTCCTGGTCGGCGTCTTCGAAAATCTCGCCGGGACCTACATTCCCGGCGTCGGTAACGAGTTGAAACTTCCGATCGCGCTCGCGCTGATCATCACCGTATTGGTCGTCAAACCGGCTGGGCTGTTTGGCCGGCCCATCGTGAAGCGAGTTTGATCATGAGCGCTGTCGAAGACGTCGTCACAGAAGCACCGGCCGTCGAGGCTGTTCCGAAGCGGGCCATGACGCTAGGTCTGGGCACCTCGATCGTGGTGCTGGCCGCGCTGGTCATCGCGCCGCTGTTCGTCAAGAACTTCATCATCTTCCAGATGACGCAGATTCTGTACCTTGGGCTCGCGGTGCTCGCCCTGAACATCCTGACCGGCGGCAGCGGCCAGTTCTCACTCGGCCAGAGCGCGTTCTACGCGGTTGGCGCCTACACCTCGGCGATCCTGATGGAATATTCGGGCATGAACTATGCCTTGACGCTGCCGATCGCGGGACTGATCTGCTTCGCCTTCGGCTTCCTGTTCGGCCAGCCGGCGCTGCGGCTTTCCGGCGTCTACCTTGCGCTGGCAACATTCGCGCTCGCCACCGCGATGCCGCAACTGCTCAAGCTCGGATTTTTTGAGCATTGGACCGGCGGCGTACAGGGACTGGTCGTGACCAAGCCCGACGCGCCGTTCGGCCTGCCGATAGGGCAGGACATGTGGCTGTATTACTTCACGCTCGTGATCACGATCGGAATCTACGTCGCCTCGGTCAACCTGCTCCGTTCGCGCTCGGGCCGCGCCTTCATGGCTATCCGCGACAACGAAATCGCGGCATCTGCGATGGGCATTAACGTCGCGCTGTACAAGACGCTGGCGTTCGGCGTCTCGGCCGGCATTACCGGCATTGCCGGCGGCCTCGGGGCCATCGCCGTGCAGTTCGTGGCGCCTGACAGCTTCACGATCACGCTCGCGATCCAGCTGTTCCTCGGCATGGTCGTTGGCGGCGTCGGCTGGCTGCCCGGATCAATCGTCGGCGCCGCCTTCATCATCTTCGTGCCGAATGTCGCCGAGCACATCTCCAAAGGCCTCTCCGGCGCCGTATTCGGCGTGCTTCTGTTCCTCGTCATCTTCCTCGTGCCGCACGGGGCCAGGCAGGTCGCGCTGGTCGCCCAGCAGATCATCGGCAAACTGAAGAAGTAACCCACTCACTCAGGAGAAATGATGCGTCCCGCAACAATAAGAAGCGCCGCCTTCTGGACGGCGCTCATCACGTTCGCTGTCGCAAGCGGCAGTGCACTCGCCCAGAAGAAGTATGACACCGGCGCGACCGATACCGAAGTCAGGATCGGTCACATCGTGCCCTATAGCGGCCCCGCCTCCGCCTATGGCATCATCGGCAAGACCGAAGAAGCCTATTTCAAGATGATCAATGAGAACGGCGGTATCAACGGCCGCAAGATCAGGTTCATCTCGTATGACGACGCCTACAGCCCGCCGAAGGCCGTCGAGCAGGTGCGCAAGCTCGTCGAGAGCGACGAGGTGCTGGTGGTCTTCAATGCCCTCGGCACGCCGTCCAACACCGCGATCCAGAAATATCTGAACGCCAAGAAGGTGCCGCAACTGTTCGTCGCCACCGGCGCCACCAAGTGGAACGATCCGTCGCACTTTCCGTGGACCATCGGATGGCAGCCGAGCTACCAGAGCGAAGCGCGCATCTACGCCAAGTTCCTGATGAAGGAAAAGCCGGACGCCAAGGTCGCCGTGCTCTACCAGAACGACGATTTCGGCAAGGACTACCTCAAGGGCCTGAAGGATGGCTTCGCCGCCAAGGCATCGGCGATCGTCGCCGAGGAAAGCTACGAGGTCTCGGAGCCGACGATCGACAACCATATCGTCAAGCTCAAGGCCAGTGGCGCGGACGTCCTGATCAGCATCACGACGCCGAAATTCGCGGCGCAGACCATCAAGAAGATGGCCGAGGTCGACTGGAAGGCGCTCCAGATCGTGGCCAACGTCTCGACCTCGGTCGGCGCTGTCATGAGACCGGCGGGCTTCGAGAACGGACAAGGCGTCCTCTCGGCGCACTACGCCAAGGACGCCGGCGATGCGCAATGGAAAGACGACCCCGGGATGAAGAAGTTTCTCGCCTTCCTGGACAAGCACTATCCGGACGCCGACCGCACCAACAGCCAGGTGATCTATGGCTATGGTGCAGCCCAGACCCTGACCAAGATCCTCGAAATGTGCGGCGACGACCTGACCCGCGCCAACATCATGAAGCAGGCCGCGAACCTGAAGGACTTCACGCCCGACACGCTGTTGCCCGGCGTAAAGATCAACACGTCCGCCACCGACTTCGCGCCGATCGAGCAGCTTCAGATGATGCGCTTCAAGGGCGAGAAGTGGGACCTGTTCGGCGAGGTCATCAGCGGCGAGACGGCAACTCATTAATATTCCGCCGGACGGTAGTTTCCCGGGGATCAGACTAAATATCGCCTCCCGCGACGCCGTCGCGGGGGGGCTTTTTGTTGCTGGACAGGGCCGAAAGGTATTCAATGCCCTCAAGAGCCGCCAAGCGCTCCAATCAAAAAGAAGACGACACATCCATCGTGATCCCAGGGAGATCAAAATGTCCGTTATCAACTTGCGACTGGGAGCCTTTGCGGCTGCCCTCGCATTGCTCGCCGCGACCAGCAGCGGCGCATTGGCACAAAAGAAATACGACACCGGCGCCACCGACACCGAAATCAAGATCGGCAACATCATGCCCTACAGCGGGCCGGCCTCGGCCTACGGCGTGATCGGAAAAACCGAAGAGGCCTATTTCAGGAAGATCAATGCCGAGGGCGGCATCAACGGCCGCAAGATCAACTTCATCAGCTATGACGACGCCTACTCTCCGCCAAAGACGGTGGAGCAGGCGCGCAAGCTGGTCGAGAGCGACGAAGTGCTGCTGATCTTCAATTCGCTCGGCACGCCGCCGAACACCGCGATCCAGAAGTACCTGAACACCAAAAAGGTGCCGCAACTGTTCGTCGCTACCGGCGCCACCAAGTGGAACGACCCCAAGGAGTTTCCGTGGACCATGGGCTGGCAGCCCAACTACCAGAGCGAATCGCAGATTTACGCCAAGTACATTTTGAAGAACAACCCGAACGCCAAGATCGCCGTGCTCTATCAGAACGACGATTACGGCAAGGACTATCTGAAAGGCTTCAAGGACGGGCTCGGCGCCAAGGCGGCCTCGATGATCGTGATCGAGGAGAGCTACGAGGTTTCCGAACCGACCATCGACTCTCACATCGTCAAGATGAAAGCGACCGGCGCCGACGTCTTCTTCAACATCACCACGCCGAAATTCGCGGCGCAGGCGATCAAGAAGAATTCCGAGATCGGCTGGAAGCCGCTGCACTTCCTCAACAACGTTTCGGGCTCGATCGGCAGCGTGATGAAGCCGGCCGGCTTCGAGAATGGACAGGACATCATCTCGTCGCAATACTTCAAGGATCCGACCGACGCGCAATGGAAGAACGATGCCGCGATGAAGGCCTGGAACGAGTTTCTGGACAAGTATTATCCGGAAGCCAACCGCGCCGATGCGTCGGTGATGTACGCCTACATCGTTTCTCAAGGCCTGGTGCATGTCCTGAAGGCCTGCGGCGACGACCTGACCCGGGCCAACGTCATGAAGCAGGCGGCGAGCATCAAGGATCTCGAGCTTGGCGGCCTGTTGCCGGGCGTCAAGGTCAACACCTCGGCGACCGACTTTGCTCCGCTCTCACAACTGCAATTGATCCGTTTCAAGGGCGAGACCTGGGAACGCTTCGGCGAGATTCTGAGCAGCGACACCGGCGGCTAACGCTTCATAGCAGCCTACAGAAGAAGCAGCCCCTGCGGCCTTGCCGCAGGGGCTTTTTGTTGTGAGGCCTCCGGCAAGATGCTAATCACGACGGCGCCAAAAGAGCTTCGTTAAAGAGGCCTGACGGTTGGATTTGATAAATGAAAAGGGAGAGACAGAAATGTCCACAATGAAAAAACTTGCGGTTGTTTCAACCGCGTTTGGATTACTCGCGGCAACTTCGAGCGGCGTGCTCGCACAGAAGAAGTACGATCCCGGTGCGAGCGATACCGAAATCAAGATCGGCAACATCATGCCCTACAGCGGACCGGCTTCCGCCTACGGCGTGATCGGCAAGACCGAAGAGGCCTACTTCAAGAAGGTCAACGCCGAGGGCGGCATCAACGGCCGCAAGATCAACTTCATCAGCTATGACGACGCCTACTCTCCGCCGAAGACGGTGGAGCAGGCGCGCAAGCTGGTCGAGAGCGATGAAGTCCTCCTCATCTTCAATCCGCTCGGCACGCCGCCGAACTCAGCGATCCAGAAGTACCTGAACACCAAGAAGGTGCCGCAACTGTTCGTCGCGACCGGCGCCACCAAGTGGAACGATCCGAAGAATTTTCCCTGGACGATGGGCTGGCAGCCCAACTACCAGAGCGAAACGCAGATCTATGCGAAGTACATTCTCAAGGAGAAGCCGAACGCCAAGGTCGCGGTGCTCTACCAGAACGACGATTACGGCAAGGACTATCTGAAAGGCTTCAAGGACGGCCTCGGCGCCAAGGCCGCCTCGATGATCGTGATCGAGGAAAGCTACGAAGTCTCCGAGCCGACTATCGACTCCCACATCGTCAAGCTGAAGGCGACCGGCGCCGACGTGTTCATCAACATCACCACGCCGAAATTCGCGGCGCAGGCGATCAAGAAGAATTCCGAGATCGGCTGGAAGCCGCTGCACTTCCTCAACAACGTGTCGGCCTCGATTGGCAGCGTCATCAAGCCGGCCGGCATGGAGAACGCCCAGGACATCATCTCCTCGCAATACCTGAAGGATCCGACGGATGCGCAGTGGAAGGATGATGCGGGCATGAAGGCCTGGAACGAGTTTCTGGACAAATATTATCCGGAAGCCAACCGAGCCGATGCGTCTGTGATGTTCGGCTATACCGTCGCCCAGGGTCTCGTGCATGTGTTGAAGGCCAGTGGCGATAATCTCACGCGCGAGAACGTCATGAAGCAGGCGGCCAGCATCAAGGACCTCGAACTCGGCGGCCTCTTGCCGGGCATCAAGGTCAACACTTCGGCGACCGACTTTGCCCCGATCTCTTCCGTGCAGTTGATCCGGTTCAAGGGCGAGACCTGGGAACGCTTCGGCGAAATCCTCTCCGGCGACGCCGGCGGCTAGTTATTTGAGAATCTGATCGGCCCATTTGCGGGCCAGAAGCGCCCCCGCGGGCTCCTGCGGGGGTTTTCTTTTGCGGCGATTGGATGGATAACCTGACTTCCCGTCCCTCTTCGTCCCCGAGCAGACATGACCGACCGGCGTCCCCTCCTGCGTGCGATATTTGACGCGGCCGTTGCGGCCGCACATCCCGACGTCGTGCTCTCGGCGCATCTGCGGCCCGCACCGAAAGGCCGCGTGATCTGCCTTGCCGCCGGCAAGGGCGCGGCTGCGATGGCCGCTGCGGCCGAACGGCACTATCTCGATACGCTTGGGCTCGATCCCGCGCGACTGACCGGTCTTGCCACCACGCGCCACGGCCACGGCGTGCCGACGCGGCGGATCAGGGTTATCGAGGCAGGCCATCCCGTGCCCGACGAAGCCGGGCTGAAAGCCGCCGACGATACGCTGCGTCTCGCGGCCGAGGCGACCGCCGACGATCTGCTGCTGGTGCTGCTGTCCGGCGGCGGCTCTGCGAACTGGATCGCGCCGGCCGACGGCGTTTCGTTCGCGCAGAAGCAGCAGGTTAACCGCGCGCTACTGCGTTCGGGCGCGCCGATCGGCGAGATGAATATCGTCCGCAAGCATCTGTCGCGGATCAAGGGCGGACGGCTGGCCCGCGCCGGACAGCGCGCTGCCGAGATCGTGACGCTGGCGATCTCCGACGTGCCGCACGACGATCCTTCCGCGATTGCATCTGGACCGACGGTGCCGGATCCGAGTACGCTGGCGGATGCCCGCGCGCTGGTGGCTCGGTATAATCTCACGGTCGACGATGCCGTCAGGCGCGCCCTCGAAGATCCCGGGAATGAGAGCTGCAAGCCCGGCGATGCCGCATTTGCCCGCGCGCAATTCGAGATGATCGCGAAACCGAAGGCTTCGCTCGACGCCGCCATCAAGGTCGCCAAGGACGCGGGCTATGAAGTCATCGGCCTTGGCGCAGACCTCGAAGGCGAGGCGCGCGACGTTGCGGCCGAGCATGCGCGCCTGGCGCTGAAAGCGCACAGCGAAGGCAAACGCATCGCGATCCTTTCGGGCGGCGAACTCACGGTGACCGTGCGCGGCAACGGCCGTGGCGGCCCGAACCAGGAATATGCGCTGGCGCTGGCGGACCTGCTGAAGGACACGTCAGGCATTGTGGCGCTGGCCGCCGACACCGACGGCGCCGACGGCGGCGCCGGCAGCGCAACCGATCCGGCCGGCGCCGTGATCGATCAGGCCACATTTGCGAAGATGAAATCGCTTGGCCTCGACCCTGCGGCGTATCTCGCCAACAACGATGCCACCGCGTTCTTTTCCGCTACCGGCGATCTGTTGCTGACCGGCCCGACGCTCACCAACGTCAACGACGTCAGGGTGATCCTGGTGGACCCCGACTAGGTTTTCCGCGCGGCTTCCGGCACCCTGTACGAGTTAAAACGGCGTTAACGCTTTGTTGAGCATGTTGCGGGGAACCGGCGCGCAGCTGCCCAACTCAAAGCTGCGATTCACCAGCTTGGCTTCTAATGGTCGCTCTCCTGGAGGGAGGAGAGTTGCCGATAGCGGCTGGGGAAACGCTATATGACGAATCACGGCCAGATAACCGCCTCGCGGTCGGCATCCTTGAGTGCGCGGCTCGAAGAGGCGATCAACCATTTATCGCTCGGGATCGTCGTCTTCGACGAAAAGCGCGAAGTCATTTTCTGCAACGAGCGTTACAGGGAAATGTACGCCCTGTCGCCTGAACAGGTGCAGCCGGGAACCCCGACCCGCGAACTGATCCGGCACCGGCTGAAGCTCGGCCTGAAGGTGCAGGTCGCGGTAGATGATTACATCCGCGAGCGCGTCGGCCGCGACATCGCCCTTGATACCACGGTGCAGGAATTCACCGACGGCCGGACCATCGCCTACACCGTCTATCCGATGCCCGGCGGCGGCGGGATGGCGACCCACGAGGACATCACCGAGCGTGAAGAGCTCAACGGCCGGCTGAAGAAGCAGTATGAACTCGGCAGGGAGCAGGAAGAGACGCTGCGCGTCAGGAACTTCCAGTTCGACACCGCCATCAACAACATGTCGCAGGGGCTGTGCTTCTTCGATTCCGATCACCGGCTGATCGTCTGCAACGATCGCTTTGTCGAGATGTATGATATCCCGCCCGAGCGCGTCAGCCCCGGCATGTCGCTGATCGAGATCGTCGACCTGAGGTTCGAAGCCGGCAGCTTTCCCGCCATGACGCGGGACGAATATCTGCGCTGGCGCACCAACGTCGCGGTTTCCAACGAAGCGAAAGACAGCATTGTCGGATTGATGAACGGGCGCACCTTCAAGATCCGTCACCGCCCGATGCCCGGCGGCGGCTGGGTCGCGACGCACGAGGACATCACCGAGCAGCACCAGTCCGAGGTCAAGATCGAATACATGGCGCACCATGATGCGCTGACCGATCTCGCCAACCGGGTGCTTTTGAACGATCGGCTCGAACACGCACTGGGCCGGGTTCAGCACGCGGAAATGGTCGCCGTCCATCATCTCGACCTCGATCAGTTCAAGGCCGTCAACGATATGTTCGGCCATCCCTGCGGCGACAAGCTGCTGAGGATCGTCGCCGAACGGCTACGCGGCCTCGTTGGTGAGGCCGACACAATCGCGCGGATGGGCGGCGATGAATTCGTGATCGTGCAGGCCGCGATCGCAGATCCCGCCGAAGCCACATCGCTGGCGCAGCGTGTCATCGATGCGCTGAGCGAGCCCTATGACATCGACGGCCAGCAGGCCGTGATCGGCGTCAGCATCGGTATTTCGGTCGGCCCCGGCGACGGGTCGAACCCCGACAAATTGCTGCGCAACGCCGACCTCGCGCTTTACCGCGCCAAGAGCGACGGCCGCGGCACGTTCCGTTTCTTCGAGCCCGCGATGGATTTGCAGATGCAGACCCGCCGCGTCATGGAGCAGGACTTGCGCAAGGCGCTTCCGGCAGGCGAGTTCGAGCTGCACTACCAGCCGGTGGTCAACCTGGCGAGCAAGGAAATAAGCGGCTTTGAAGCCTTGATACGCTGGAATCATCCGGCCAAAGGGTTGATCTCGCCGGCCACCTTTATTCCATTGGCCGAAGAGATCGGCTTCATCGTCCCGATGGGCGAGTGGGTCATCCGGCAGGCCTGCGCCACCGCGGCGCAATGGCCCGACAACCTTCACGTCGCCGTCAATATTTCGGCGATCCAGTTTCGCAGCCTCGGCCTGATGCAGGTGATCGTCGGTGCGCTCGCCGCCTCCGGCCTCGCGCCTACGCGGCTGGAGATCGAAATCACTGAGAGCGTGCTGCTCCACAACAAGGAAGCGACGCTCGCCGTGCTGCATCAGTTGCGCGCGCTCGGGATCCGGATCGCGATGGACGATTTCGGCACCGGATATTCGTCGCTGACGTACCTGCAGAGCTTTCCGTTCGACAAGATCAAGATCGACCGCTCGTTCGTCAAGAACATCACTGAGGATTCGAGCTCGCTCACCATCGTGCGGGCGGTTGCCGCGCTCGCCAATGGCATGGGCATGACGGCCACCGCCGAGGGCGTGGAAACCGCGGAGCAGCTCCACAGCATCGCCTCCGAAGGATGCACGGAGATGCAGGGCTTCCTGTTCAGCAAGCCGCTTCCCGCCGCCGAGATCGAGCGGCAATTCCTGTCGGGACGCGGGCCGCGCGATATCCAAGGCCGTATCGTCGCGGCCTGATCGGGTTACACCGTCATTCCGGGGCGCGAAGCGAACTACGATGTGCAATTGCACATCGGAGAATCTCGAGATTCCCCGATGCGCAATTGCGCATCTGAGGTCTGGTCCTTCGGACCATTCCGGAATGACGGACACTCAAAACTCCGCGGCGATCTTCGACAGCATTTCGAGCAGGGCGACGCGATTGGCAGGGCCCAGCAATTCGTTGAGCCGCGCCTCGTGCTTGCTGGCAACGAGCTTCTTGGCGCGCGCCAGCACCGCCCTTCCCTTGTCGGTCAGAACCAGGATGTGCGAGCGGCGGTCGTTGGTCGAGCGCATCCGGGCGCACAGGCCGCGGCTCTCCAGCGCATCCAGCATCGATACGAAATTCGGCCTGAGGATGCCGAGCGTGTTGGCGATTTCGGTCTGGTTGCGTCCGGGGTTGCGGTCGAGCAGCAGCAGCACCGAGAATTGCGCCGGCGTCAGTTGCAGCGGCGCGACGCAGCGCAGAAAATCCTCGAACACCTTGAGCTGCGCGCGCTTGAGCGAATAGCCGAGCAGTTCGGCCAGTTCGCCCAGTTGCAGCCCGGTATTGCCAGCAGCGCCATCCGCAGCGCCGCCCGCAATTTCCTTGCCATTGCTGCGCGACGGCTTGACGGCATCGGTCGCTGCCTTGGAAACTGTCATGGCGTGAGGCTCGCACCCGAAAAGGGCCCGGCCGGCGGCCGGGGCCTTGATGTTATATTTGATAATTGTTATTGAATATATCAAATATCGGCGGCGTTCAACTGCCGAGATATGGGATGGCCGGCGGACCGACGAGGTCAGGACCGGCGACGCTTTTAGGGGGAGCGCCAGTCTTGAACATGACGATCATGCTGTTCCTGCTGCAGGACGGCATCACCAATGGCGCGATCTATGCGCTGCTCGGGCTGGCGCTGGTGCTGGTATTTGCCGTCACGCGCGTCATCCTGATCCCGCAGGGCGAATTCGTCACGTTCGGCGCGCTCAGCTATGCCGTGCTGGCGACCGGCAAGGTGCCAGGCACCGCGTGGCTCGCCATGGCGATGGGCGTGGTCGCCTTCGGGCTCGATCTGTTCGACGCGCGGCGATCGCTGCGGCTCAGGAAGGTCTTGCGCTCCCTTGCCCTCAACATCGTCCTGCCGGCTGCCATCCTGGCGCTGAGCTACGGGTTCGCCAGTCCCACGGCCCCGATTGCGGTCAACATCGCGCTGTCGCTTTTGATCGTCGCGGCGATCGGGCTGTTCCTCTACCGCATCGCATTCCAGCCAATCGCCCATACCTCGGTGCTGGTGCTGCTGATCGCGTCCGTCGGCTGCCATCTCGCTTTGCAGGGCCTGGGGCTGGTTTTCTTCGGCGCCGAAGGCCTGCGCGGGCCGGCACTGTCCAATACCGCATTGACGATCGGCCCGCTGCGCTTCACCGGCCAGAGCCTGGCGGTCTATGGGCTGACGATTGCCTTCATCATAGCGCTCTGGCTGTTCTTCGGCTTCACGCGGATGGGCAAGGCGCTGCGCGCCACCGCCGTCAACCGGCTCGGCGCCCGCCTCGTCGGCATCCGCACCACGCTGTCGGGACAGATCGCCTTCCTGCTGGCGTCCCTGATCGGCGCGATTTCCGGCATCCTGATCGTGCCGATCACCACGCTCTATTACGACACCGGCTTCCTGATCGGCCTGAAAGGCTTCATTGCCGCGATCATCGGCGGGCTGGTGAGCTATCCGCTGACCGCGGTGGCGGCGTTGATCGTCGGCAGCGTCGAGGCCTTTTCCTCGTTCTACGCCAGCAATTTCAAGGAGGTCATCGTCTTTACGCTGATCCTTCCCGTGCTGGTGCTGCGTTCGCTCGCAGCGCCCGCGGTCGAGGAAGAGAAGGACTGACGGCGATGAACCAACGGCTTCCTCTCATCATCTTCGCGCTCGTCATGGCGGCGATCCCGTTCATTCCGGGCGTACCGCCGTTCTGGATCGTGCTGCTCAACAATATCGGCCTCGCCGCGCTGGTGGCGATGGGGCTGGTGCTGCTGACCGGCGTCGGCGGCCTCACTTCATTCGGCCAGGCCGCGTTCTGCGGCTTCGGCGCCTATACCACGGCGGTACTGACCACCGCCTACGGCTTCTCACCATGGCTGACATTGCCGCTCTCGCTGCTGGTCAGCGGCATCGCCGCCGTCTTGCTCGGCATCGTTACCGTAAGGCTCTCCGGCCACTATCTGCCGCTCGGCACCATCGCCTGGGGCATCGGGCTGTTTTATCTGTTCAGCAAGCTGGAATTCCTCGGCCGCAATGACGGTATATCGGGCATCCCGCCGCTCTCGATCGGCAGCTTCCGGATGCTCGATCCCGGCACGATCTATTTCGCAATCTGGATCGGAGTACTGATCTCGGCATTGCTGACCATGAACCTGCTGGACTCCCGCACCGGCCGCGCGATCCGCGCGCTGCGGCGCGGGCACATCGCCGGCGAAGCGTTTGGCGTGCAGACGCCGCGGGCCAAGCTTCTGGTGTTCATCTATGCGGCGGTTCTCGCCGGCCTGTCCGGCTGGCTCTATGCGCATTTCCAGCGCGCCGCCAACCCGACGCCGTTCGGCGCGCAGGCCGGTATCGAATACCTGTTCATCGCCGTGGTCGGCGGCGCCGGCTATGTCTGGGGCGCGGTGCTCGGCGCCGGGATCGTCGTCATCCTGAAAGAGGTGCTGCAGAGCTACCTGCCCTATATTTTTGGCGGCCAGAGTCAGCTCGAGACCATCGTATTCGGCATCCTGCTGGTCGTGTTGCTGCAACTGGCGCCGACCGGCGTCTGGCCCTGGCTGATGGCAAGGCTGCCGATCAAGCCGGGCCGCAAGATGCCCGACACGTCGCTTCCCCTTGCCAAGCGCGAGCGCGCGCCGGCTTCTGCCGCCGCGCTGCTGCAGATCGAGAAAGCGCGAAAGCAGTTCGGCGGCGTGATCGCGGTCAACGACGTCTCCTTCGACGTCGGGGCGCGCGAGATCGTCGCGCTGATTGGTCCCAACGGCGCCGGCAAGAGCACGACCTTCAACCTGATCACGGGCGTGCTGACCACGACCGGCGGCACCATCTCGGTGCTCGGCCACAAGGTCGACAACGCCCCGCCGCAGGAGGTGGTAAAACTCGGCGTCGCCCGCACCTTCCAGCACGTCAAGCTGGTGCCCGACATGACCGTGCTGGAGAACGTCGCGATCGGCGCGCACCTGCGCGGATCTTCGGGCGCGATATCAAGCATGTTCCGGCTCGACCGGGCCGACGAGGCAAAACTGCTGGCGGAAGCCGCGCGCCAGATCGAGCGCGTCGGCCTCGGCGACCAGATCGACCAGTTGGCGGGAAGCCTCTCGCTCGGCCAGCAGCGCATCGTCGAAATTGCGCGCGCGCTGTGCGTCGATCCGCTGCTGCTGTTGCTCGACGAGCCTGCCGCGGGATTGCGCCATATGGAGAAGCAGCGGCTCGCTGCGCTGCTCCGTCAATTGCGCGACGGCGGCATGTCGGTGCTGCTGGTCGAGCACGACATGGGCTTTGTGATGGACCTCGCCGACCGCATCGTGGTGCTGGATTTCGGCACCAAGATCGCCGAGGGCACGCCGGCGGCAATCAAGACCAACCCCGACGTAATCAAGGCCTATCTCGGAGCCACCGCATGAGCGCGCTGTTATCGGTCTCCGACGCCCATGTTTCCTACGGCAAGGTCGAAGCCGTGCGTTCGGTTTCGCTCGACGTCGCTGACAACGAGATCGTCACCATCATCGGCGCCAACGGCGCCGGCAAGACCACGCTGCTGAACGCGATCATGGGCGTGCTGCCGCTCAGGGGCGCCACCGCCTTCGCAGGCCTGGACATGGCCCCGTTCGACATCGAGGATCGCGTCGCGGCGGGCTTGTGTCTGGTGCCCGAGCACCGCGAATTGTTCGGCACCATGAATGTCGAAGACAATCTGGAGCTCGGCGCCTTCCGGATTCCAAAGGCCACGGCGGCAAAATCGTTCGAGCGCGTCTACACGCTGTTTCCGCGGCTGAAGGAGCGGCGCAAGCAACTGGCCGGCACGCTGTCGGGCGGCGAGCAGCAGATGCTGGCGATGGGCCGCGCTTTGATGGGCACGCCAAAACTGTTGATGCTGGACGAACCGAGCCTCGGGCTGGCGCCGATCATCGTTGCCGACATCTTCCGCACCATCGGCGAACTGCGCGCCGCCGGCGTGTCGGTGCTCTTGGTCGAGCAGAACGCACAAGCGGCTCTCAAAATCGCCGACCGCGCTTATGTTATGGAACTCGGCGAATTCATTCTTGCCGGATCGGCCAAGGATATCGCCAGCAATCAGCGCGTCGCGGCGAGCTATCTCGGCTTCCAGCACGAGGGCACGAGCGCAATTTAGCGCATCATGATGGCTCGCGGCGTACTGCCTCGGGATGAGGGTGCCGGGTCATGCACCTTGGCGGGCAGACGAGGCTAACGAAGCCTTAAGCATGATATGAGTTCCAGCCACGCCGTAGTGAGTTGTACAACTACCCGAACACTCGCGACCTCTTATCCTTACCAAAGTCATAGTCACTTGCCACCCGGCGCCGGGGGCCAATGGCGGCTGACGGGATAGCAAGGTTGGACGATGCGCGCTTCCGATTGCCCTGACGTCGAGACCACCGAATTTTTGCTGGCGGCGCTCGAACAGGCGAGCGAGGCCGTCGTCATTGTCGACAGCGATCTGCGCATCAGCCACTTCAACACCGCCGCCGAATCGATCTGGGGCGTGCGGCGCGCGGAGGTTCTCGGCTGCGATGCCCGCTGTCTTGGGTTCAACGACCTGCGAAACAGCACCAGTGCGGAGTTCACGATCCGCCGCAGCGACGGCAGCCGGATCCGGGCTCAGCTATCGGTATCGCGCGTCGAGATGGACGGCGGAAGCAACTACATGGTCTTTGTTCGCGACATCACCGCCGAGGTCGAGCGGCGCGAGCGGATCGCGCTTCTGAACCTGGTGGCCGACAAGACCACCCGCGCCGTCGTCGTCACCGATCGCAACCTGCGCGTCGTCTACACCAACGCGGCGTTCTCGGGAATGCTCGGATACACGGCCGCGCAAGCGGAAGGACGGCAGGCCAACCAGTTGCTCGCCGGACGATTTACCGACCGCAGGACCCTGCTCCGGTTGCGTCGCCGCATCTGCGACGGCTGCGGCGACGAGGAGGAAGTCCTCGCCTACGACAAGAACGGCAACGAGATCTGGGTCTCGGCCATGGTCAAGGCGTTCCGCAACGATCGCGGGCGCATCAAATACGTATTCGCCCTGTTGAGCGATATCAGCGAGAGCAAGCAGCTGAGGTCGCTGCAGCAACTGATCATGGGCGCGCTGGCCGACGAACTCCCGCTCACCGAGATTGCCGACCAGCTTTGCCGGCGTGTCGAAGCGATCGCGCCTGATGTCGTTGCTTCCGTGCTGCATGTCGATTCCGACGGGCTGGTGCACCCGCTGGGTGGACCGAGCCTGCCCGACGACTATTCCCGCGCACTCGAGGGTGTTGCCGTTGGTCCGGACATCGGCTCGTGTGGATCGGCCGCGTATTACGGGAAGCCGGTGCTGGCGTCCGACATCGATAACGATCCGCGCTGGCAGCCGTTCAAGGCGATGCCGCTCGCGGCCGGACTGAAAGCCTGCTGGTCGACGCCGATCAAGGCCAAGGACGGCCGCGTGATCGGGACCTTTGCGTTCTATTTCAGGGAGCGCCGGGCGCCGAGCCGGTGGCATCAGCGGATTGTCGACGCCTGCGTTCACCTCGGTGCGCTGGCGATCGAGCGCAAGGAAGCGCGCGCCCAGATCGCGCGGCTCGCCTACCATGACATGCTGACCGGGCTGCCGAACCGCGCGCAGTTGCGTGAGTTGATCAACCAGGCCATCGACGACTGCGCGCCGGGAAAGCAGCTCGCGCTGGTGTTCCTGGATCTCGATCATTTCAAGGACGTCAACGACACCCTCGGACATTCGGCGGGCGATGCCTTGCTGATCGAGTTCGCAAAACGGCTGCGCACCCGTATCCAGCCGTCCGACCTGCTGGGGCGCCTGAGCGGCGACGAGTTCGTCATCGTGTTGCCGAATTGCGATCCGGCGCGCGCCTCGCTGGTCGCCTCCCACATCACCGAAACACTGACGTCGCCGCTCTGGATCGACAACAGGCAGGTGCCGATTTCGGCCAGCATGGGCATCAGCATCTATCCCGACAACGCCACGGATATCGACACGCTGATACAGCAGGCCGATGCAGCGATGTACAAGGCCAAGCAGGCAGGCCGCTCCACCCACCGCTTCTTCAGCGCCGACATGAATCGGCTTGCCGAGAAGCGGCTCGTGCTCAGCGCGGCACTCCGCCAGGCTATCGCAAATGACAAGTTGAGGCTCGTCTATCAACCGCAGACTCGAACCGTCGACGGCGCCCTCTACGGCGTCGAAGCGCTGTCGCGCTGGCACGATCCTGATCTTGGCGAAGTCCCGCCTTCGAAATTCATTCCGCTGGCCGAGGAAGTCGGCCTGATCGAGCAGATCGGCCTATGGTCGATCCGCGAGGCGTGCCGGCAAATGGCCGCGTGGCGCCATGCCGGACTGGACGTCCCCTGCGTGGCGGTCAACCTGTCGCCGCTCAATTTCCAGAATGCGAAGCTCGCCGCAGTGGTGGCGGAAACCATCGCGGCCAATGGCCTGCCGCCTGAAACATTGATGCTCGAGATCACCGAAGGCGTGCTCGTGAACGAACGTTCCGCCGCGATCGAGACCATGAATGCGATACGCAAGCTCGGCGTCGGCCTGTCGCTGGACGATTTCGGGACCGGCTATTCGAGCCTGAGCCGGCTGGCGCACCTGCCGATCCGCGAATTGAAGATCGACCGCAGCTTCATGTACAACATCGAGCGCGACGCCAGTGCACTCGCGATCGCCACCGCCGTCGTCCGCATCGGCCAGAGCCTGAAAATGGCCGTCGTCGCCGAGGGCGTCGAAACCGAGGGACAACGCAGGCTGCTGGCCGACCTCGGCTGCGACGTCATGCAGGGCTATCTCTGCGCGCCCGCGATGTCGCCCGAAGCGTTCGAGCGCTGGCTGCTCGACCACGTCGCCGAACAGGCGCGGGTGATGCGCAGGAGCGTCGAGGAAGCCCGCTCGCAACCGACGCCTTCGCTGCTGATTGCGTCCACTGGTGGTTAGGTGAGTAGTCGCCGGCTTCCGTAAGGTGGGCAAAGGCGCACTTGCGCCGTGCCCACCATCTCTCTTGTCCGTCGATCTATGGTGGGCACGCCAACGCTTTGCCCACCCTACAGACCGTGCGCCCTCACTTCGCCGGAATGTACTTTCCGTCCTTCACCGTCAAAATGATGCGCGAGCGGTCGTCGAGGCCGTAGCGATCCTTTTCGGTGAAGTTGTAGACGCCCTGGCTGGCGGCGATTTCCTTTTCCGACATCAGCGCCAGGCGGATCGCTTCGCGGAATTCCGGCGTACCCGGCTTCGCTTTCTTCAGCGCCACCGGCACCACGCGCTTCAACACTTCGAAGGCGTCGTAGGAATGGCCGGCGAACTGGCTGCGGCTGTTGGCGCCATACTTGGCTTCATAGGCGGTGTTGAGCGCCAGCCCCGGCTTCTTGGTCAGTGCACTGTCGGGCTGGGTTTCCGGCGACATCACCGGACCCGACGCCATGATCACGCCTTCAGCCGCGGCGCCCGCGATGCGGATGAAGTCCATGCTGGCGGCGCCGTGGGTCTGGTAGATCAGGCCCTTGTAGCCGCGATCGCGCAACGTGGTCTGCGGCAGCGCCGCGGCGGTGCCGGAGGCGCCGACCAGGATCGCGTCGGGATTGGCGGCGAGCAGCTTCAGAACCTGTCCTGCGACCGACGTATCCGGGCGTGCAAAACGCTCCTCGGTGGCGAGCGTCATTCCCATCGGTATGGCTTGGGCCTTGAAGTCGTTGAACCAGAGATCGCCGTAGGAATCGGAGTAGCCGATATAGCCGACGCTCTTGATGCCGTGCGCCTTCATGTGCTCGTACAGCACCTTGCCCATGATCGGGATAGGCTGCGGCATGGCGACCGACCATTTGATGCGCGCCTCGTTGATCGGGAATGGCGCAAGGCCGATATGCGGAATGCCCGCCTCGTTCGCGACCGTCGCAACCGCGACCGTCGAGGGCGTCGTCGACGAGCCCATGATAATGTCGGCCTTGGATTCGGTGACGAAGCGCCGCGTATTTGTTGTCGCTGTGGTGGGATCACCGCCGTCGTCGAGCGTGATGATCTTGATCGGCACGCCGCCGATTTCCTTCGGCACGAAGTCAAGCGAGTTGCGCTCGGGAATGCCGAGCGCCGCCGCGGGTCCGGTGGTGGTGATGGAGATGCCGACCGTGATCTCGCTGGTTTGCGCCATCGCGGGCAAGCCCGTCAGAGCAAGCGCCGCCACGACGGAAGCCGCGGACAGAAAAACCTTCTTCATTCATTCCTCCCTGGATTATCTATTTATCGTTTAAGCAAAGTCCATTGAGCTATTCAGCCCCTTCTTTAGGTCATGCGGGAATGTGAGTCAGCCCCGCATGAACCGCTCGATGATCTCCGGCGGCATCGGGGCCGATTTCAGCTTCGAGGGGTCGTCCGGATGCTTGCCGACCAGCACGCGGGTCTCGAACGCCTCGATCGCCAGGGCCTCGCCCTTGAACACATTGTGAACCACCTCGAAAGAGGATCGCTTGAAACTGTCGATCCGGCTTTCGATCCTGATCCAGTCGCCATGGGTCGAGGGGATGTGAAATTTCGCCCGCGTGTCCACCATGGGGATGCCGACCAGGCCATATTTGTGGATGAGGTCCTGCTTCGAATAACCGGCGGCTTCGAACATGATCGACGTCGAATCGTCGAACATCGCGAAATAACGCGGGTAGTAAACGATGTTGGCGGGGTCGCAATCGCCCCACTGGATCTGCACGTCGCGCCGGTTGACGAACATGGGCTGAAATGTCCTAGCGCGGCGCCATGCGAAGCGCGGCATCGAGCCGCACCACTTCGCCGTTCAAATAAGGGTTGTCGATCATGTGCAGCGCCAGCGAGGCGAACTCGTCGGCCTGGCCGAGCCGGCGCGGGAACGGGATCGAGGCGGCGAGCGAGTCTTGCGCTTCCTGCGGCAGGTTGGCGAGCAGCGGCGTGAGGAAAAGGCCCGGGGCGATCGTCAGCACGCGGATGCCGAACTGCGCCAGCTCGCGCGCGATCGGCAGCGTCATGGCGACGATGCCGCCCTTCGAGGCCGAATAGGCTGATTGGCCGATCTGGCCGTCATAGGCCGCGACGGAAGCCGTGGAAATCACCACGCCACGCTCGCCGGTCGACAGCGGCTCCAGTTTCGACATGCCAGCCGTCGCCAGCCGCAGCATGTTGAAGGACCCGATCAGGTTGACCTTGATCACCCTGTCGAAATCAGCCAGCGCCATCGGGCCTTCCTTGCCGATGACGCGCTTGGCGACGCCGATGCCGGCGCAGTTCACCAGCACGCGCGCCGGGCCGTGAGCGGCAGCAGCCTTGGCGATCGCGGCTTCGGCCGAGGCCGCATCGGAAACGTCGCAGATCGCGGCGACGCCGCCGATCTCGGCGGCAACGTCCTCAGCAAGTTGTGCGTTGAGATCGCAGACCGCGACCTTGGCGCCCTGCGCCGCGAGGCGGCGTGCGGTGGCGGCGCCCAATCCCGATGCGCCGCCGGTGACGATGGCGGCCTGGTCCTTCAACTGCATGGTGTGCTCTCCCTGACAAACTCAGTTACGAATTCGGCTACAGTGTAATCACCTGCGCCGGCGGCGCGGGCGAATAAATCTCCTCGATCAGCGCGCTGCGGTTTTCCAGCACCGCGCGCTGGTTGATCGAGCCCTTGTCGGTGACCTCGCCGCGATCGATCGACAGCGGCCTATCGAGCAGCACCGCGCGCGTAATCCGGGTCGACGAGCCCGTGGCGCCAGCCACCAGCGCTTGGAAACGTTCGCGGAAGGCCGCAACGATCAGCGGATCGGACGCAGCAGTGGCAAGATCGTCTGGCGGGAGCGTTGGATTGATCAGGCGGCAGCCGTCGAGGTCGAGTACCACCAGCGCCGATATTTCGTCACGGTTGATGCCGGCAATGACGACGTCGCGCACCAGCGGCGCGCAAGCGCCGACGAAACGCGCCCGCAACGGCCCAACGCTGACCCAGGTCCCGCTGGCGAGCTTGAAGTCTTCGCCGGTGCGGCCGTCGAAATCGAACCCGGCGTCGAAATTATCGGGGTCGACCGGCTTCAGCGCATCGCCCATTTTGTAGAAGCCTTCCTCGTCGAAGGCCTTCGCCGTCATGTCAGGCTGACGCCAGTAGCCCGGCATCACGTTCGGCCCTTTGGCGCGAACCTCCAGCTTGCCGTTGTTGGGTACGAGTTTCGCGTCATTGCCCAGCACCGGCAGCCCGACATGGCCGGAGCGGCTGGTGTGCGGATTGACCGACATGAAGAACGGCGCGGTTTCGGTGGCGCCGAGTCCAGTCAGCATCGGCACGCGATAGCCGGTTTCCTGAACGGAAAGCTCGTCGAGGCTGTTCCAGACAAAGGCCGACAGCGCCGCGCCCGAGAAGAACATCGCATGGAGGCGAGCAAAGAATTTCTTCCGCAAGCCTGCATCGTCGCGCAGATAGGGCAGCAGCGATTCATAGCCCTTGGGCACGTTGAAATAGACCGTCGGCGAAATCTCCTGGAGATTGCGCACGGTCTCCTCGATGCCGCCGGGCATCGGCTTGCCCTCGTCGAGATACATCGAGCCGCCATTGTACAGCGTCAGCCCGATATTGTGATTGCCGCCAAACGTGTGGTTCCACGGCAGCCAGTCGACGATAACCGGCGGCTCGTCCTTCAAAAACGCCAGCGTCTCGCGCAGCATCACCTGGTTGGCGCAGATCATCCGCTGGGTGTTGATGACCGCCTTCGGGTTGCCCGTCGAACCCGACGTCAGCAGGAATTTTGCGATCGTGTCCGGGCCGATCGCCTCGTGCACGGCATCGAGGCGCGGATGCAGCGGCGTTGCCATCAGATCCGCCAGTGTGGTGACGTCGCGGCCGGCCACGGCGCCGCGCGAGGCCGCGATTTCGGTGCCGAACGATACGTTGGCGGCCAGCGCATCGGCAAATTTCGTGGCGTCGTCGGCGAACACGAGGCCCGGCGTCAGAAGCTTCATCAGATAGCCGAGCTTGCCGTAGTCCCGCGACACCAGCGAATAGGCCGGCGATACCGGACAGAAGGGAATGCCCGCATAGAGCGCGCCGAACGCGATCAATGCGTGATCGACCGAGTTACCGGAGAGAATGACGACCGGCTTCTCGGCCGACAGGCCGCGGGCCAGCAGCGCAGATGCGATGTGCCGCGAGGAGGAGAGCAACTCCGCATAGGTGATCTGCCGCCAGCCCCGTGCTGCGTTCCGCTCCGCCATGAAGACCCGATCGGGCGCGGCTGCGGCCCAATGATGCAGGCGGTCGGTGATGCGCACAGGATAGTCGAGCAACTGCGCCTTCGGGCGCAGATAAATGGTGCCGTCGTCGCGGCGCTCGACATGCACCGCGGGCGTGCCGAACGAAATCGGGCGCAGCGGATGACCGCCAGCGCGCGCGGCGGATTCGGTCGAGGCGGACATGCTGGGCGTTGCGCTCATTCAGGTCGGCTTCACCTTTGCGGTCTTGTGATCGAGAAACGCGCGAATGCGGCGCTTGGCTTCCTTGTCGCTCTGCGCCACCGTCGCCATCAGGGATTCCATCAAAAGGCCCGTTTGCGGATTGGCCTCCGCGATCATCGGCAACGCCTGCAGCACCGCAAAATTTGTCAGCGGCGCGTTCGCAGCCACTCTTTCGGCGAGTTCCAGCGCCTTCGGCAGCGCCCCGCCGGCTTCGGTGAGATATTGCGAGAAGCCATAGGCCGAGCCTTCGGTGGCCGAGTAGACCCGCCCCGTCAGCATCATGTCGATCATCCGCGCCACGCCGATCAGCCGCGGCAGCCGCACCGATCCGCCGCCACCGACGAAAATGCCGCGCTGGCCCTCGGGCAGCGCGAAATAGGCGCTAGGTTCGGCGACGCGGATATGCGCCGCGCAGGCCAGTTCCAGGCCGCCACCGATCACCGCGCCCTTCAGCGCCGCGATCACGGGGATGCGGCTATACTGGATACGGTCGAACACCCGGTGCCACATCTGGGAGTGCCGCAAGCCCTCGGTGGCGTCGTGCTCGGTCAGTTCGGACAGATCGAGGCCGGATGAGAAATGGTCACCGACGCCATGGATGACCACGGCGCCTGTCCCCTCGGGGAGATTGGCGAAGCAATCCTGGATCGCGAGGATGATGCCGTCATTCAGCGCGTTGCGCTTGGCCGGGCGGTTGAGGCCCACGGTCAGCACCGCGCCCTTCTGCTCGATCTTGAGCAGGTCGGATGAACCCGCGGCGGCGGTGGAGGCGTTTCCCATGGGCGTATTTTACTTCCTTTGCAGAATAGTTATATTTTATAACGAATTTGGGAGGAGTCAATGCCCACCCTCCCCTGGAGGGTCCCTGGAGGGGGAGGGTCGCTACGCATGCAGCGAAGCGGAATGCGTAGCGGGGTGGGGTGACGGTCTTTCCACATCTAACAGTGCCCGAGTTGAGAGATCACCCCACCCCGTCTCACATTTTCGCTGCGCTCAATGTGAGCCGACCCTCCCCCTCCAAGGCAGGGTAAGAGAGCGTCACAGCACCTGGTGCACGTCGATCACCACACGGTCGGCGTGGCGGGCGGCGGAGCCGATGAACAGGTTTTCCATCAGCCAGCGGTATTTTTCGGCCCCGGTCTCGAACCGCGGCACGGTGCGGAAATAGATCAGTTTGGGATCGACCGGCTCGCCGCGCTTGAGCTTTTGCAGCAGTTCGACCGGGCCGAAGCGCAGGCCCTTGTTCTCGACATAGACGACGGCGCCGTCGTCGGTCTCGAAGGCGTATTTTGCCTCGAGTTCGATCAGCTCGTTGGGCCGAATGATCTGGAAGTCGGCGCCGAAGGGGCAGACCTTGCCGTTGATGCCCTCGCCCTTCACCCCGCCGCCGATAATCGGAATGATCCGGCGCACGCCGGTGCCGATCTCGCCGGCCGATGTCACCTCGCCGATCCGCACCGTGATGGTGAAGACATATCTGGTCAGGAGTTGCGGGGTCATCGGCGCCTCGTGCGCTATCCGGCCATGCGTTGCGGCAACCACAGCGCCAGGATCGGAAATGCGATCAGGATTACCAGCCGGATCAGGTCAGTCGCCACGAACGGGATCACACCGCGGAAGATGGTCGAGAACGACACGTCCTTCACCACGCTCTTGATCACGAACACATTCATGCCGACCGGCGGATGGATCAGGCCGAGCTCCACCGTCATCACGATGATGACGCCGAACCAGATCGGATCGAAGCCGAGATGCATGATGACGGGGAAGATGATCGGTACCGTCAGGATGATCATCGCCATGGCATCCATCAGGCAGCCCAGCACCAGATACATCACCATGATCAAGGCGAGGATGCCATAGGAGCCGAGACCGAGACCGGTGAGAAGCTCGGTCACTTTCTGCGGGGTCTGCGTCACCGTCAGGAAATAGCCGAAGATCAGCGCGCCGATCAGCACCGTGAACACTGCGGCTGCGGTGCGGGTCGCTTGCAACAGCGAATTCAGGATTTTTTCCTTGTCGAGCCGGCCGGTGAGCACGCCGATCAGGAACGCGCCGGTGGCACCGACGCCGCCCGCCTCAGTGGGCGTAAAGCGCGGCAGGAACGGCAGGCCGTAGAGCCCGCCGATCACGAAGATGAACAGCAGCACCGGCGCCCAGATGTCCTTCAACCCGGCAAAGCGCTCGCGCCAGGTGGTTTGCTTGCCTGTCGGCAGGAAGTTCGGGCGGAACCAGCCGATCAGCGCGATGGTGATCATGTACATGGTCATCGCCAGCAGGCCGGGAATGATGCCGGCAATGAACAGTTTTCCGATGTCCTGCTCGGTGATGATGCCGTAGACCGCGAGCACCGTCGACGGCGGCAGCATGGCGCCGAGCGTGCCGCCGGCCGCAATGACGCCGGTGGCGAAGGATTGCGGATAGCCGAAGCGGCGCATTTCCGGATAGGCGACCGCCGAGAAGGTCGCAGCGGTCGCCACCGACGAGCCGCAGATCGCGGCAAAGCCGCCGCAGGCTGCCACCGTGGCAATGCCGAGCCCGCCGCGGAGATGGCCGACAAAACCGTTGGCGGCGCGAAAAAGTTCGCGGCTCATGCCGGAATTGCTGACAAATGTTCCCATCAGCAGGAACATCGGAATCACGCCGAACGTATAGTCGGTCACCGTGCGCATCGAGGTCTGACCGACCAGTTTCAGCGCCGGCGCGAAGCCGACCAGATAACCGAAGCCGCAGACGCCGACGAGGCCCATCGCCATGCCGACGGGCACACGCAGCAGCATCAGCGCAAACAGCGCGACAAATCCGAGGACGGCGACGGCGTCGGTGCTCATACTCGCCTACTCCACCGTCTTCACTTTGGCATCATGGATATCTTCGGGATGGAAGATCAGCCGATAGGTACGGATCGCGATCAAGAGCACAGCAGCGCCGTCGCCCGCCCAGGCGACGGCGAAGAACGGCCAGGTCGGCATGTGCATGTCGAAGGTGAGGACATTGTCGTTGTAGGTGCCGCGCACCTTGTCGAACAAGGTATAGGTCTGCGCCGTCACGACGAACAGCAGCACCAGCGTCGCGAACACATCGATCATGCGCTGGTACTTTGGACCGACATTGGCCCAGATCAGGTCGACGGTGATATGGCCGCCGCGATAGCTGGTGGCGGCGATGCCCCAGAAGATCAGGATGCCGAGCAGCATGCGCCCGATATCGAAGGAATCGGGGATCGCATAGTTCAGCGTGTTGCGCAGCAGCACGCCGATAAAGATGTTAAGCGCCACGATGCCGACAAAGCCGGCGGCGATCCATTCGATGGTGTCGATGAAACGATCCATCCACGCGCGATTCATGTCCGCTCCGAACGGCTGCGATGGCAGGTAAAGACGGCGGCAGGACGATCCCTGCCGCCGACGAAGGCACTTACGTTTCTATTGCGCGAGCGCGTTGTACTTGGTGAGCGAAGCCTTGAGCTCGGCCAGCGCCGCGTCCGGATCGCCGTCGCCGTTCTTCTTGACGCCTTCGCCCCAGGTCTTGACCAGCGGTTCGGCCGCCTTCTTCCACGCCGCGGTCTGCTCCGGCGTCAGCTTGTAGACCTCGTGACCGGTCATCGCCTTGATCTTCTCGATGCCGGCGTCCTCGTACTTGCCCCAAGGCTCGCCGACCCGGCCGGCGGCTTCCGTGTTGCAGTTGTTGTCGATCGCCTTCTTCTGCTTGTCGGACATCTGGTTGTATTTGTCCTTGTTCATCACGAAGGCAAACGTCGTGACGTAGATCGGCGCTTCGATGTGATACTTCGTCACCTTGTCGATGCCGAACAGCACCACCGATCCCCACGGGAAGGTGACGGCGTCGGCGACGCCGCGCTCGATGATGTCACGGACCTCCGGCGCCGAGGACTGCACGTTGGTGCCGCCGAGCTGGGTGACGAAATTGGCCATGGTGGCGTGGGCAGGGCGGATCTTCATGCCCTTGATGTCGTCAGGCGTGACGATTTTCTTGGTGCGGGAATGGAACGTCGACGGCGAATGGATGAAGGCGAGGCAGAACTTGACGTCCTTCATCTCCTTCTCGGCATATTTGCGATACCAGGCGTCGAGCGCCATCGAGCCGCCCTTGGCGTCCGACATCAGGAACGGCAATTCACCCGCGCCGATGATCGGGAACCGGCCGGGCTGGTAGCCGGGGTTGACGTAGGTGACGTCGGCGATGCCGTCGCGCGCCATGTCGTAATGGTCGAATGCCTTGCCGAGCTGCTGGGCGGGAAAGACCTTGTATTTGATGGTGCCGCCGGATTCCTTTTCGACTGCGCTGCCCCAGTCCTCGAGGGCCTTCTGCAGCGGGTGCGAGGCCGGCACCCAGTGCGACAGTTTCAGCTCGAAGGTTTTTTCCTGCGCCAGCGCAGGCGTGACGCTGGCGGCCAGCAGCAACGCCAGGAGCATCTTCTTCATCGGCAATCTCTCCCCTTTGTCATGACGCGGGCTCGTTCGAGCTCCGATCTTGTTAGTTAACATGTTATCTAGAGCACCCGGTTTTTCAAGGCGAACATGCGGCCGCACCATTTTTGCGGTGCGGCGAACTACCATCGCGGTTTTTGCGCCAACGCCCCTTTGCCAAAAACGTTATATGATATAATCATCAGGGCAAGTCCGCGGTCGGCGACCGGCAGACTACAGCAATCGGGGAGCGGGTATTGAGGACAAAAGTAGCAATCATAGGCGCAGGTCCGGCAGGATTGTTGCTTGGGCAACTATTACACCTTTACGGGATCGAAAACGTCATTCTCGAGCGCCAGACGCCGGAATATGTGCTCGGCCGCATCCGCGCCGGCCTGCTCGAGGAAGGCACGGTGGCGCTGCTCGACGAGGTCGGGGCCGGCGAACGCGCCCATCGCGAGGGACTGGTCCACCATGGCGTCGAACTCGCGTTCGGCGGCGCGCGTCACCGCATCGACATGCACGCCGCTACCGGCAAGACGGTCATGATCTACGGCCAGACCGAGGTAACGCTGGACCTGATGAACGCCCGCAAGGCGGCCGGCCTCAGCACCGTCTACCAGACCGCCGACGTCAAGCCGCTCGATTTCGATACCGACCGCCCGCGCGTCACCTACGTCAAGGACGGCCTCACGCACGAGATCGAATGCGACTTCATCGCCGGCTGCGACGGTTTTCATGGCGTCAGCCGCGCCAGCGTAAAACCGTCGGCGATCCAGACCTACGAGCGGATCTATCCGTTCGGCTGGCTCGGCATCCTGTCGGAAACCCCGCCGGTCAGCCCCGAACTGATCTACAACAACCATGCGCGGGGGTTTGCGCTGTGCACCATGCGTTCGACGCACCGCAGCCGCTATTATGTGCAGTGCCCGCTCGACGACGACATCGCGCAGTGGCCGGACGAGCGCTTCTGGGACGAACTGAAGCGCCGGATCGACCAGAAGGCGGCCGACCAACTCGTCACCGGCCCCTCGATCGAAAAGAGCATCGCGCCGCTGCGCAGCTTCGTCGCCGAGCCGATGCGCTTCGGCCGGATGTTTTTAGCCGGCGACGCCTCCCACATCGTGCCGCCGACCGGCGCCAAGGGGCTGAACCTCGCCGCCAGCGATGTGCATTATCTCTCGCAGGCATTCCGCGAATATTACGACGAGAAATCCTCGGCCGGCATCGACGGCTATTCGGCAAAAGCGCTGGCGCGGGTCTGGAAGGCGGTGCGCTTCTCCTGGTGGATGACCTCAATGCTGCACAAATTCCCCGATGAGGGCGAATTCGGCGCACGCATCCAGCTCGCCGAGCTGGACTATGTCGTCAACTCGAAGGCGGCTTCGGCGTCGCTGTCGGAGAATTATGTGGGGCTGCCGTTTTAGGTATTCCGCGACGCCAAAGCGCTACCGTCGTCATACCCCGCGCAGGCGGTATCCAGTGCGCCGCGGCTTCTCGGTTCATCGCTGACGTCTCTGGAATACTGGGTCACCCGCCCCAGTGCGCAATTGCGCACAAGGCGGGTGACGACAACTTCGCGTATTTCAAACACCGGTCGTATTACCGTTTAAAACTTTGTAGGCGGTGCACTGCACGCGCGGATGGCGTTCAATGACGAAAGACATCGTCAACACACGAGTTGCAAATGACAGGCACCGACATCCCCGACGGCTTCGAGCGCCACACCCGCAAGAGCCCGCTGACCGAGCCCTGGGAGCCGCTTTATTCGAAGCGGACAGGCAAGGCTGTCATCCTCGGGCTACGCCTCGCAAAACCGCATACCAACGGCCGCGGCCTGATTCACGGCGGGGCTGATTGCGGCGCTGGCCGACAACGCCATGGGCCATAGCTGCGCCCATGTGATGGGCGGCGTGTCCTCGCTGGTGACGATCTCTCTTGCGGTCGATTTCGTCGGCACCGCCGAGGTCGGGCAATGGCTCGCGGTCGAGAGCGAGGTCGTCAAGACCGGCAGGACGATCTGCTTCGCGCAGAGCCTGATCAAGGCCGACGGTGTCGTGATCGCACGGGCGAACGCGACGTTTCGCGTGGTGCCGAAGAAGGAGCCGGTGTAGCGGCAGCCTCGTGTCCCGGACGCGGTGCGGCGCACAGCGCCGCTCCGCAGAGCCGGGACCCATGCGGCGCGGATCGAGATGGGCCCCGGCTCTGCAGCACACCGCTAACGCGCTGCGCTGCGTCCGGGGCACGATTGCCTCAGCCGAAATGCCAGTCGGCCATCTCGGTCACGAGATCGATGAAGGTGCGCACCTTGGCCGACAATAGCCGCGACGTCGGATAGACGATCTGGATCGGCATCGCCGGCTGTTCGAACGATGCCAATACGATCCTGAGCCGCCCTGCTTTGAGCGATTCGGCGGCCTGATAGGCCATCACCCGCGTCAGCCCGCCGTCCGCTTCCGCATACTGGATGGCGGCATCCGAGCTGTTGGTGGCGAAGCGCGGCGTGCCGGCAACGCGGATCTCGCGGCCGTCCTCGACGAATCGCCAGTCGAGCGCCGCTGTCATGGCGCCGAACTGAATCGTGTCGTGCGCGGAAATCTCCTGCGGCCGCTTCGGCTCGCCGCGCGCCTTGAGATATCCGTGCGAAGCCACCACGATCCGCCGCATTTCGCCGACATGGCGCGCCACCAGGGTCGAATCGGGCAGATGGCCGATCCGGACCGCGAGATCGACACCGTCCTCGACGAGGTTGATCATGCGGTCGGACAAGCGGAGGTCGACGCTGACGTCGCCATAGCGCTTCAGGTAGGCGGTCACGATTCCGCTGACATGCAGCCGGCCGAACCCGACCGGCGCCGAGATGACGAGCTGCCCCTCCGGCCGCGTGCGCTCGCCCTCGATGGCCCCTTCCGCCTCCCCGATATCGGCCAAAATCCGCCGCGCGCGCTCCAGGTACCGTGAGCCGGCATCGGTCAGCGTCACCTGCCGCGTGGTCCGCTGCAAGAGCCGCGCGCCCAGCCGCTCCTCCAGCGCCGCGATCAGCCGCGTGACAGCGGACGGCGACAGGCGGAGCTTGCGGGCCGCGGGGGCAAAACCCTGCAGGTCGGCGACGGCGACAAAGGCCTGCATGGCATCGATACGGTCCATCCAACTATTGCATATCCAGCAATGGTGAAGTGTCAATTCCATAGATTGCTTAAAGTTCTGGAACGCCCATTTTGGAGTGTGAGAACAACCGTTTTGGCGCCCCATGACCGGAGGCTCGGATGTCTGACGTTCACACCTATTCCAGCGATGTCGCCTTCACCCCGGCGGTGAAGGCGATCCAGACCCGCAAGGGCTCGCGCGAGGCCTATGCCAACGTCGAGGCGCGCGGCGGCTGGCGCACCGAGATTGACGAAAATCTCGCCGGCTTCCTCGCCGAGACCAGCAGCTTCTATCTCGCGACGGCGGCCGCGGACGGCCAGCCCTATATCCAGCACCGCGGCGGGCCGAAGGGCTTCATCAAAATTCTCGACAAGAACACCATCGCGTTCGCCGACTACAGCGGCAACCGGCAATACATCACCCAAGGCAACCTGTCTGAAAATCCGAAGGCGCATATTTTCGTGATGGACTACACCCATCGCCGGCGCGTGAAGATCTGGGGCGAGGCGCGCGTGGTGGAAGACGATCCGGCGATGATCAAGGCGCTGATGCCGCAGGGCTACAAGGCGCGCCCCGAACAGGTCATCCTGTTTCGGATCGCGGCGTGGGACACCAACTGCCCGCAACATATTCCGCAGAAGTTCGACGCCGCGGATGTTGCCCAAGCCCTCGCAGTGCGCGATGCCCGTATCGCCGAGCTAGAAGCGGACCTGGCCGCGTTGCAGGGCCAGTCCGCACCGGCGACGCCTTAGTCACGCAGCTTGTTGCTGTACCGGCACCCAGGCGAATTCCGGATAATACAGCAGCATCATCCGGTCGACGTAGGCGGTGAGGTTGGCGAACTGCTCCGTCCGCTGCCGCAGCGCCGACTCGAAGAACGGCGTCAAAATTCCGGCGAGCGCGCCGAAGGCGGTGGCGTCCATGCCGCATGGCGTTTCGCCCATCAGAAAGGGCTTGTCGCCAAGCTGCACCGACAATGCAAACAGCGAGCGCACGGCAAGATCGACGTCCTCTTCGGGAGCGTGGCGGCCGAGGCCGCTGAGCAGGTAGTTCTCGGCGACGCGGAACTGCGCATCCTCGCGGAGTTTTTCGCGCAGGTGCGGGGGCGCGCTGTCGAAGAAATGCGAGGGTCCCTTGGCAAAATTGTCGCCATCGACCCAGCGTGCGCCGACCAGCGCCCAATAGACGTGGTGCTCGATCATCCGCTCAAACGCCCAGGCCTGCGCACGCGCCTGCAGGCTGAGCGGGGCGTCGAAATCGAAGCCATATTTGGCTTCCAGATGCGCCCGAATGAATGTGGAATCGGCGATCGTCTCGGCCTCATCGACAATGTAGGGCAATTGCCCCTTCGGCGAGGCCGGCGGCTTGGCCTTCTCCTTGCGATAGGCAAGGCCGGCCATCTTCAGCTGGACCTCGGTCTTGGTCACAAAGGGGCTGATCTCCGGCAGGCCGAAACCGGCGCCGAAGCCATAAAGCGTAATCATGCTGGTCTCCCGATCTCCTAAGACGCGCCCGAGGCTAGCGCCCCCCTGCTGCCACCATGGTGTCAGCAGCAGCAATGCCGGCCGCGGCCCTCTTCGGGCCGCGGCGTGCGGTTCTTGCGCGCCCACGAGACAAGCCGCCCTTGCGCAAAGGCGCACATTGCTGTGAATGAGCGCCACGCCAGTTCAACCATCGCCCAGCGCAGGTCGGCGGTGACACACTGGATGGAAACCAGCTGTTCCAATGCAAAACCCTGGGCATTTACGAGAGGTCCGCGGCTTCCCCGGAAGCCGAATTCGCTGAAAATCGTCATGGACAAATTCCCTTCACTTGAGGTGTTGTCCCGATATACCCACCCCCTGCTGCCAACATGCTGTCAGCATCGACGGGCGCCTTTTGGAAAAGAGCGCCATTTAGAAATGAGAACGAGCCATGCGACGGGCCGACCGGCTGTTCCAGATCATTCAGGTGCTTCGGCGCACAAGGAAGCCTTTGACGGCGGACGCGATCGCGGCCGAACTGGAGACTTCGAAGCGAACCATCTACCGCGATATAACGACCCTGATCGAACAGCGGGTGCCGATCCGCGGCGAAGCCGGTGTGGGCTACATCCTGGAAAAGGGATTCGACCTGCCGCCGTTGATGCTCACGCCTGATGAAATCGAAGCCTGTGTGCTGGGTGCGCAATGGGTGGTGGGCCACGCCGATCCCGCGCTGGCGCGCGCCGCGCAGGACCTGATGGCGAAAGTCGCCGAAACCGTGCCCGAGCGTCTGCGGCCGTTCGTGCTGGAGCCGGCCAGCCGCGCCCGATCGGCATGGAACAGGGAGCCCGACCGCATCGACATGGTGCGGACGCGGGCGCAAATCCACGACGGCAAAAAGATTACCCTGAACTATCGGGACGAGCACGGCCGCGACAGCGAGCGCACGATCTGGCCGATCGCGGTCGGCTATCACGAGGCGGTGCGGATACTGGCAGCGTGGTGCGAACTGCGGAAGGATTTCCGCAGTTTCCGCACCGACCGCGTCGTCGAGGCGGTCTACCACGACGAGAAATATCCGGAACGGCGCGATATCCTGCGCGCGAAATGGCGGCGGAGCCTGGTCTGGGAGGCCCCCAAGGATACCTGAAAGGATACCTGACGTGGGTGGCTGGCCGCGGCCGTCGTTCCGGGCTAAACGCAGGCATGCAAGGAATCGCCGCCGATAATGAAAGCCCCTGCCAGGCCTGCGGCGCCTGCTGCAGCTACTCGCAGAACTGGCCGCGTTTCACCACCGAGGACGATGCGGCGCTCGACCTGATCCCGGAAAGATTCGTCAACGAAAGACTGTCGGGAATGCGCTGCGACGGCGACCGCTGCTCGGCGCTGTCAGGCAAGGTTGGCGAGACGACGGCGTGCCTGGTCTATGCGGTGCGCCCCGAAGTGTGCCGCACCTGCATGCCCGGCGATGTCGAATGCGCGATGGCGAGGAAGCGGCACGGATTGCCGGTGCTGAGTTGACGTCGTTCCTGCGAACGCAGGAACCCATACCGCGTGATCTATCGATAAGGCAGTTTGGCCGACGCCTTCTGTAACAACCAAGGCCGGTGGCTATGGGTCCCTGCTTTCGCAGGGACGACAGCATTGGACGCCGTCAGACCGTCACCGCTTGCACCAAATCTTCATCATCGATCTCGTCCTCGATCGGCTTGAAGGTCGAGAGCGGCTTGGTCGAAAGCGTGATCGGCTTGCGGCCGCCGTGGGATGACGACGAGACGGAACGCGCGGCGGGTCCGCGCGACAGCGCGTAGAGCGTGGAACCGACCCGACCGCCGAAATGGATCAGCTCGCGTTCGGTACAGCTTGCTGCAATCGCAACGGCCAGCGCGTGGAGGTGGCTGCGGCGGTAGCAGAACAGCGCCAGCATGGCGCGGACGTCGGACGAAACGCTGTCCACCAAGAGCGGCAGGCCGTTGGCATTGGCGCGATACATCTCGCCGAGCAGCTCGTCCCGGACCGGACAGAAATCGTTCTCGAAGGCGTCGCGGCTTGAAAACATTGCGGGTTCTCCCTTTGCGGAAGATGCAGTGCAATACTCTAATGAAAGGTTAACCACGCGCACCAGTAGTGTTCCGGGTGGCTTGTCAGCCACACCCGAATCGGAAATCGGAACATGATTCGCACCAGAGCGGATGCGCGCCTTCCGATCTCGGAGCAGGATTGAAACAAGCGGGCCGATGCAGCGGCGCGCGCGGGATCAGTTCGCCGCCATGAAGATCGACAGGCCGAAACCGGTGAGATGGTGCAGCGCCTGGTCGACGCCGATCAGCGTCCAGAACCACGGATGCTCGTTCTCCATCGTCACGCCGTAGCGGGAAGCGAAGATCCCCTTGATACGGTCGACGGTGATGTGAATCGCGAAGTCGATGAAGGCGACGAACCAGAATCGCGGCGCGACGAACAGGATCAGCGCCATCGCTACCGCGAGGTGGACGAGGCAATGCGCCAACAGCGGGAGGGCCCAGCCGGTCTTTTGATCCTTGCCGATCGCCATCCAGGAATTTTGCAGCATGAAATCCGCAATGATGTGCTTCACGGTCAGAAGCAGCATCCATCCTATCAGCGCACCTACCGGAACCGAGGACGACATCGAAGGAAACAACAAGGCTGACGCCCTTTGCTGGGACTGGAGAGGTGACGAAAAAACCGGGACCTAGGCTGTCAGCGCAATGTTGTTGTCAAACCCGGACTGTTCGAACGTTGCCTTTATTTATGGCATCTCCCGGGCCGGAATGCACCTGTGGGTAGTCTGAAAATCGCACGGTGTGGCGGAACTGCGATACTGCGGCAACGGCGCGCAGCGTGGTCCGCTGGTAAGGTTACCGTCGCGCCGCGATTTGCAATCCCATAGGAGCGGGCTATCATTGGCCGGCGGGCAAAATTATCGTTCTTTTCTAGGTATTTACGAATTCATTCGGACGGCCTGCGGCGCCATCTCGGCAGCGACCCGTCCCTGATCCCGGGTACGAGCCATGAGTGCTGAAGCCCCAACGCCGGACCCGGAAATGCCGCGTCGCCGTTCGCGGGTCGTCAAGAGCAACCGGACCCAGATCCTGCTGTTTTCCATCCTGACCCTGATCCTGACCGCCGCCGTGGTTTGGGGTGGCCGGACCTGGCTGCGCAATTCCGAGACGCTGGTGTTTGCCGTCGGCGAGGCCAATGGCCCCGAGGCGCGCTTCGCCGCCCGGCTGGCGACGGTGCTGAAAAACAATTCCTCGCGGCTGCGGCTCAAGATCGTGCCCAACGGCGACAATGCAAAGGCGCTGTCGCAGTTCGACCGCAAGGATGCCAACCTTGCGATATTGCGCACCGACGCCAGGATTCCGCCTCGCGCCCGCGCGCTCGCAATTCTCGATCATGACCTGTTCCTGCTGATCAGCCCCGGCGGCAAGAAGATCAAGACCATTGCGGACCTGAAGAAAAAGAAGATCGCGGTCATAGCCGACAGCGAAAGCAGCGTCGCGCTGGTGCGCAATATTCTCGAACTCCCGGACACCGCGGATGCGGCGGCCCGGATCCAGATGGCCCCGCCCGGCTCGACCTTCGACAAGCTGTTCGCTTCGGGCTTCGGCGCCGTGATCAAGGTCGCGCATGCCTCGCACATCGTGAAGGACAAGAGCTACGAGCAAATCGCCAAGCGCGGCGGCTTCACCCTGAATGCGATCGATTCGGCGAAGGCGATCGCCAGGAAGAATCCGGCCATTTCCGAGGAAACGGTGGCGACCGGCATGCTGTCCGCTTCGCCCGCCGTGCCTGAGGAAGACGTCGATACGATCGGGCTGGAATGGCTATTGGTCGCCCAATCCAGGCTCTCGACCACGACCGTGAGCGACCTGGCGCGGATCATCTACGAGAACAAGGCGGAGCTCGCGCTCACCGACGGCTTCGCCTCCAAGATCGAGCCGGCGGCGACCGACAAGGATGCCTTCATCGTGGCGCATCCGGGCGCCGCCGAATACATCAACGACGAAATCAAGTCCTTTGTCGAGCGCTACAGCGACCTGATGTATGTTGCGCTGCTCGCGCTCAGCATCATCGGCTCGATCTTTGCCGCCATCTACACCAAGGTCACCCGGATCGCGCCGGAGAAGGCCAGCCAGCTCGCAACCGCCATTCTCGATGTCGGCGAGCGCATGGAATACGCCACGAGCCTCGACGCTCTCGATGAACTCCAGGACGAGCTGGAAACGATCCTGCGCGGCGTGGTGATAGGGTTGCGCGACGGCACCATCAGTAGCGACGGGCTGGACACTTTCAAGCTCGGCTATGAATTCGTGCGCGACGAGATCGGCTTGCGCCGCGAACATCTCAAGCGGCACCCGCCGCCCCCGGATGATAAAGTAGTGGCCGTGAAGACCGCGCAGAGCGCGTAACGCCCTCATGGTGAGATGTAGGGTGGGCAAAGCGAAAGCGTGCCCACCATCAGGACCTTCCGCACGGACAGATGGTGGGCACGTCGCTTGCGCTCCTTTGCCCACCCTACATTCAATGAACGGCCGCGTTCGAGCCGGCGGGCGCCCGCGCCCGGATTTCAGCGATCCTGCGCTTGAGCGCCGCCTGCCGCGGGTCGGGCAATGCGGCGGCGCGCGCCTCAGTCACCGCGCCGGCGAGATCCGGCAGCGCCAGCACGCCATCGAAGGTCGGCTTGACCAGGCCGTCGATGATCGCATTCCAGTCCGTCATGCCCTGCCGATAAACGTCGCCATATCCCTCGATCATGGTTGCGGTCTGCACGATGACGGGCGCGGCCTGGGGCTGCTTGGTCAGGCTGCGGTCGATCATGTGCAGCCAGCGTTCAACCCAGACCCGCTCCTTGGCGTAACGCACCGAAAGCAGCCGCCATCGCCGCAGCCCCGCCTCGATCTTGAGGCGGCGAATGCCGAACCTGCTGGCCGTGCTGAAGCGGATGGAGACCCGCTTGTGCATCCAGCCCGCCCATTCGAGTGCATCGAGCACATACTCGGCGATGACAGCGGGGAGCACGCCGATCAGTTCTTCGAGGCTGAACTTCCTGATATCGACGGACCCGGCCGACCCGGCGGGCCGGCCGGCGAGTTCGGCAAGCTTCAACTGCGCGATCCGGATCGGATCCTCGTAGCTCATGCGCACCGCCATCAGCCGCGCAATGTCGGTCAGCATCGCCTCGTCGACGCCTTGCTTGCCGATAAACCGCCGCAGCCGGTCGACATAGAGGTGGGCGTAGCTCGGACCCTGATAGTCGATCAGAAGATGGATCGCCTCGCTCGCCACCGCCATCACCGGCTCCGGCAGGCCCTCGGGCAAAAACGGCGGCGTGTCGTCATCGTCGCCGATGACATCGGCGAGCAGATAACGCAGCGACGACAGGATACCGCGGTCTGCCACTCTCCGTGCTCCGGCCTCTACGCAGGCTTCGGCTCGGCTGCGGACGCCATGTACTGGGCCAGCCGCTTTTCCGCCGCGTCCAGGTTCTGGAACAGCCGGGCGCTGGAAAGACGAAGGAAGTAGAAGCCGAAAGCGGGGTTCTGCACGTAGAGCTCCTCGACCTTGCTGTAGCTGACGCTCAGGATGAGGCCGGCCTCGAGACATTCCAGCGTCTGGGTTCGCGTGTTCGAAGGCGACAGCATGCCGAGTTCGCCGACGATGGCGCCCACCGGCAGCACGATGCCGGACTCGACCAGCTTGAACTTGCCGCTGACGATATAGAGCATGTCCTCGGCCTTCTCGTCCTTGTAGAACAGGATCTCGCCGGCCGCGCATTGGCGCTCGGTCATGAACGGCTTCAGCCATTCCATCGAGAGGTCGCTGTTGACGGATTTCTTCACGTCGCGCACCAGCTGCAGCATCTGGTGCAGGCGATAGGAATTGACCAGCAGCATGACCACCTGCACCCCCATCACCAGGAAATTATGGGTCGGGATCGCGGTCACGATCAAGACGACATTGGCGAGGATGCCGAAGACCCGCAGCGGGATCATGGTCCGCATCGTCGTGGTGGCGACCACGAAGATCGATGCAAACAGTGCGCCGGCCGTTCCGGCGTGCTCTGCCAGATGAGACGTATCCATTGGAAGCCAACCAATATCTAAACGTGTGCGTTTTCACGATTCTGTTGCAGCGCCCGCTATCGTAATGTCCGCGGGGCCATTTTGATATACGAGGAAAGAACGACGATTTGTCGGGATTCTCACGATTCCCGGGTTAAATTCGCCCCTCAACCCGGCTCCCGGCGCGGCCGGACCAGGTGCCCAGGGACGCGTGGCTCCGTATGAAGGCTGTCGTTGACGGCCTCCCCGCAGGCAGGCACCTTGCGGGCATTGGTCACGCCGCGGCCTGGCCGTTATCCAGCTTTTATTGCACCCATCAGGGCCCTCCTCATCCGATGACCCAGCGGCTCGTTCTCTCGGCACTCGCTCAATTCGCCGCCAAGACGGCCGGCCGCAACATGACCAAGGCGGCCTATGCCGCGGTGGCGGCCGGCGTCGCGGCGATGGTGGTGCTCACCGTGGCCCCCGCCTACGAGGCGGCGCACCATTGGGTCGACGCGGTGCTGTGGACGTGCCTCGTCTATTTCGTGTTCGAATGGCTGGTGCGGCTGCGCCACATGGCGGGGCAAGGGCGGCTGTCGCTCTACGCGCTTTCCAGCAGCGGGGTCGTCGACGCGATCGGCGCCCTCGCCGTGCCGGTCGCGCTCCTCGTGGGCATCGAGCCCAGGACGGCGTGGCTGCTCAGCATCCTCTGGGTGCTCAAGGTGGTTCCGGGCATCCCGGGGCTGCGGCAGTTGCGGCGCGTGCTGGTGCTGGAATCAGGGCCGCTGCTCAGCGTGCTCGTGATCTTCCTGATGGTGGTGTTTTTGGCATCCGTCGCGGAATATTTCCTGGAGCGCGACGTGCAGCCGGCGACCTTCGGCAGCGTGCCGGCGGCGCTGTGGTGGGCGGTGGTGACGCTGACCACGACCGGCTATGGCGACGTGGTGCCGATCACGCCGCTCGGCCGCATGGTCGCGGCGCTGGTCATGATCTCCGGCCTCGGCGTGTTCGGGCTCTGGACCGGTATTCTGGCGACCGGTTTTGCCGCCGAGACCCGCCGCGACAGTTTCCTGAAAACCTGGGAAACCGTCAGCAAGGTGCCGTTCTTCGCTACCCTCGGCCCGGCCGCGATCGCCGACGTCACGCACATGCTGCGAACGATGGACCTGCCGGCACGCACCATGATCATCCGCAAGGGCCAGCAGGGCGACTGCATGTATTTCATCGCCAATGGCGAGGCCGAGGTCGAATTGCCCGGCAAGAAAGTGGCACTCGGCGAAGGCGCGTTTTTCGGCGAGATGGCGCTGCTCGGCAACAATGTGCGCGGCGCCAATGTCACGACCACCAAGGTGACGCGGCTCTTGGTGCTCGATCTCGTGGATTTTCGCCTGCTGATGGCGCGGCATCCTGATCTGGCCGAAACCATCGATGCCGAGGCCCAACGGCGCGCGCAAGAAAACAAATAGATCAAACAAGCAAGAACAATGGAGAACAGCATGCGTGAAGCAGCCGAGGCGGCAAGCGCGCCGGTACTTGAAATCGACGGCGCGCGGGCCACCATCCGCCTCAACCGACCGAAACATCTGAACCGGCTGCAGAGCGAGGATCTCGGCGATCTCGTGAAGTTGTTCGACCGGATCGAAGCCGATCCCGCGATCCGCGTGCTGGTACTGACCGGCACCGGCCGCGCCTTCAGCGCCGGCTACGATCTCAATTCGGTGGCCGACCGCGCCACCAGCGCGTGCGCGCAACCGAGCGCGGGATCGGCGTTCGAGGCGGTGGTCGACCGCCTGGAGGACCTTGGCGTGCCGACGATCTGCCGGCTCAATGGCGGCGTCTATGGCGGCTCGACCGACCTGGCGCTGGCCTGCGATTTTCGCATCGGCGTCGATACGGCTGAAATGTTCATGCCGGCGGCCCGGCTCGGCCTGCACTACTACAAGAGCGGCATCGCCCGCTATGTGTCGCGGCTCGGCGTGGACAACGCCAAGAAGCTGTTCCTGACCGCGCAAAAGATCACTGCGCCGGAAATGCTGCGGATCGGCTACCTCACTGCCATGGTGCCTCTGGAAATGCTGGACGAAGAAGTGGACAAGCTCGCCAACATCCTGGCCGGCAACGCGCCGCTGGCGATGCGCGGCATGAAGCGCGCCATCAATGAATTCGCCCGCGGCAAATTCGATGAAGAAGCCGCCGACCTCCGTCATCGCGAGAGCATGCGCAGCGACGAGATCAAGGAAGGCATCAAGGCCTTTGCGGAAAAGCGCCCGCCGAAATTCTGAGAGGCGCCAGAGCCTTTTCCGTTCCGATTGAAGGGGAACGGGGCTCTAGGCTCGCTTCGTCCGCATCGCGCGGACCTGCTTGATGGCGGGATCACGCGCGAGCGCCTGGTACCGCATGCTGTCGACCGCATAGATCGCGACGCGCCCCTCGGCATCGGCGTGTACGCCCCAGCCGAAGCGCTTGCCGAGCCCTGATGCGCGCAGACACGCCTGCCCCTTGGAGAAGAATTCGTCGCGGGCAAGACTTCGCGCCTTCTTCGTCGCCTTCGCATCGAGCTGCCGGCCGTGGGCCGAGGTCGCGAATATGACGTCGTCGGAGGTGTACTTGTAGGGCGCTTCCGCAATCATCCGGTATTGCAGGCCTGCGACCGTCGGATTCCCGGCGCGGGCCGGCGGCTCCTCGCCGGTACGCGCGGGGCAATCCTCCGCGACCTGGATGAAGGTGTCGAAACAGTTGGTCGTGTGAACTGTCTTTGTCATCAGGGACCCCGTGGTTCCGCTCACCCGCCGCAGGCTGCGGCGTGCTGCGCCGCCATCTCGGCATCGGCGGCGGTGATCCGCTGGAAGGCGGAGCGCGACGTGATGCGCTCGGCATAGGCCGCAAATACGTCCTTTCGCGGCACGAGGCCAAACATCATCGTCCAGCTGAACGCCACGCCCCAGAGAATGTCGGCTGCCGTCATACGCTCTCCGAGCAAATAAGGCCCCCTGGAAAGCTGCGCCTCCAATGCACCGAGCATCGAGTCGTAATCGGAATATGGCGACTGCGTCACAGGCGCCGGCTCGCGCTTCATGAACTTGTCGATCAGGGCAGGCTCGAAGGACGAACCATAATAGGCGATCCAGCGCAGATACGGACCTCGGCAGGGATCGTCGAGCGCGGGCGTCAGCCCGGCTCCCGGAAACAGGTCGGCGAGATAGATGTAGATCGCCACCTGCTCGGTCACCAGCGCCTCGCCGTGACGGACCACCGGCACCTTGCCCAGCGGGTTGACGGCGAGATAGGCCGGCTGGCGCTGCTCCCCGGCCTTCATGTTCAGGATATGGAGATCATAGGGAGCTCCCAGTTCCTCCAGCAGCACCCGCGCGCCGGTCGCCCGGGTCTGCGGCGAGTAATAAAGCGTGATGCGGTCCTTGCTGGTCATTGGCAGTCTCCTTTTGAACCCGACGGGGCACTGGACCTTGTATGCCTGGACATACCTGACATCTTGTGTCAGGTATGGTCTAAGGGACCATGCGCGCGAGCCGGCTGCTTTCGATCCTCACTACCCTGCAAGCGCGGGGACAGGTCACCGCGCCCGAACTCGCGGAGGCCTGCGAGGTTTCGGTGCGCACCATCTATCGCGACATCGATGCGCTCGCCGCGGCCGGCATTCCCGTCTATGCCGAGCGCGGCGCGGAAGGCGGCTATCGCCTGCTCGATGGCTATCGCGTGCGGCTGAACGGACTGTCGCAGCCGGAGGCCGAGGCGCTGTTCATGACGGGACTGCCGGGGCCCGCAGCCGCGCTTGGCCTCGACGCTGCGATGCTGGCGGCGCAGACCAAGCTGATGGCGGCACTGCCGGCCAACCTGCGCCCGGACGCCGGCCGGATGCAGGAGCGCTTTCATCTCGATGCCCCAAGCTGGTTCGGCGAAGCCGAGCAGCCGAAGCATCTGCGCGCCATTGCCGGTGCGCTGCTGCGCGAGAGCCTGATCGAAATCCGCTACCAAAGCTGGAGGGCCGAGAAGCGCCGCCGCGTCGCGCCGCTCGGCCTCGTGCTGAAGGGCGGCAGCTGGTATCTCGCCGGAAGCGTCGATGGCAGCGTGCGCACCTATCGCGTGGCACGGGTTCTCGACTGCAACATTCTGGACGAGCGCTGCATCCGGCCCGCCGCTTTCGATCTCGCCGCCTATTGGCAAGCCGCAACGATCCGGCTCGAAGCCGAGATGCATCCGAACCACGCCACCGTGCGGCTGTCGCCGTTCGGCATAAAACTGCTCAACGCCTTGAGCCAGCCTTACGTGAGGACGCGCACCCGTATCGAGGAGACGGCGGATGCCGCAGGCTGGCGGATCGCCATGGTGCCGATCGGAAAAACGGTGTGGCATGCGGCGGCCGAGCTGCTGCGACTCGGCGCGGAGGCGGAGGTGCTGGCGCCGGCCGAGCTGCGCGAAAAGATGGTCGAACTCACCGAGGCCATGGCCGCACGCTACCAGACGGCGCAGGATGGTTACCAGGATGACAAGGATTTCCGCAGATCTCGCGCCACGAAACATTCCTGAAACACGATTCTCCACTTCGCACGTGAACGCAGGACATCGTCGGCCCGACTGATGGGCAGGGACGCAACAACGGCCTCGCGCCAATCAATTGGAGAGTATTTAAAATGCTTCGCAAGATGACCCTCGGACTGATCGCCGCCGCCTCGCTCACCATTGCCGCCGCATCGCCCGCTTCCGCCGGCGGCTTCTACCACGGCCATCATCACTGGGGACATGGATATGGCTGGGGTCCCGCCATCGGCGTCGGCTTCGGCGGCGTCTATGTCGACACCGGTTTGAACGGCTGCCTGCAACAGCGCTGGGTCGAAACCCGCCGCGGCTTGCGCCTGCGCACCGTGAACGTCTGCGCCTACTGATCGAACAGTTTTGCAATAATCATCCCGGCCGCTGCTGCGCGGCCGGGATTTTTCTGCCCTGGAATCGTGCCTTGTCTGGCCATGTTGACCATCGCCTGTGCTGGCCATATTGTAGTGCATGCGGTGCAAGCCGCTCCCGGGCCCGCGGGAAGGGTTGAACCCACTTGCAGCTTTCGAGCGACATCTAGAGCCTTTGTGCAGCCGGTATTGCGGGCCGTCGGCGATGTCATGCACGGAGGTGTTTGATGAACCCGCTCCCCGATCGATTGAATCTCGATCATCTGAAGAAGCAAGCCAAGCAATTGATCCGCCTCTATCGAAGCCGCGATCCGGCGACGATGGCGCGGTTTCGCAGCACGCTGCCGGCAACGGCAGGCCTCAGCGATGAGGACCTTTCGTCCCGGGGACTGCGCCTGCACGATGCGCAATCGTGCCTGGCGCGCGAACACGGTTTTGCATCCTGGCCTGACTTGAAGCGTTACGTTGAGGTGCAGGCGGTCGCGCGAGAGGAGCGCGCCGTTCGCGTCCTGCACTGGCTGCAACTGATCTATCGCGGCGACGTCAGCAGCACCGCCGGTCGCGCCAACCTGCGCGTCGGCTTGCGGATGCTGGCGGAAGATCCCGGACTGGCCGCCGGCGATCCCTACCTTGCCTGCGCCATCGGCGACGAAGACGCATTGCGGCAGGCCACGCAGGCCGATCCGTCATGGGTCAACCTATCAGGCGGCCCGCTACGATTGCCGCCGCTTTTTGCCGTCGCACATTCAGGCCTGCTGCGCGTGGAGGAATTTCGCGAGCGTCTGCACGGAAGCGCGCGGCTGCTGATCGCGGCCGGAGCCGACGTCAATCAACGCATCTACAGCCGCTGGCCGCCGGCGTCGCTTGAGAAGCCCGGCATGCGCTATCCACTCTCGACACTCTATGGCGCCGCGGGAGCCAACCACGACCTTCTATTGACGAGGCTGCTGCTCGACGCCGGCGCAGATCCCAATGACGGCGAGTCGCTCTATCACTCCCTCGAGAACCCGGCCTGTACCCGCCTGCTGCTGGAGTACGGCGCGCGCATCGCAGAAAGCAATGCGATCTATCGCTCGATCGACCTTGAGGACGACACCGCGCTGAAATTGCTTCTGGCGCATGGCGGCGACCCGAACGAGCCCGCGCGAAATGCGCCGCTGACCGATTGGGGTTCGCCGCTCACATGGGCCATCTACCGCCGCCGGCCCCTTCATGTGAAGGCCCTGCTCGATGCGGGCGCCGACCCATCGCGCGCCACGCGGGAAGGCCTCAGCCCGTACCGGCTGGCGCTGCAGTTCGGGCTTACCGAGGCTGCCGCCCTGCTGCGGGCGCAGACTGATGCGCCTGAGATTTCCGACGACGAACGCTTTGTCGCCGCATGCGCGCGCGGTGACGAAGCCGAGGCGCGCGCGGTGGCGTCGCGGCGGCCCGATCTGCCGGCCGCGCTGTCGACGGCGCAGTTACGCTTGTTGCCAGACATGACGGCAGCAGGCGCGGATGATGTCGTGCGGCTGATGGTCAGGCTCGGCTGGCCGATCGCCGTGCGCGGCGGCGACTGGGACGCGTCCGCCCTCAATCTCGCAGTGTTCAGCGGCAACGCCGCCTTGACGCGCTTCCTGCTCGAACACGGCGCCAACTGGAAGGAACAGCATGGCCATGGCGACAACGCCTGCGGCACGCTGTCATGGGCGTCCCTTAACGAGCCGGTCGAAGGCGGCGACTGGGTTGGTTGCGCGCGCGCCCTGCTCGATTACGGCATGCCGCGCGCAACGGCAGTTCCGGATGATCCCGAATGCGTCCTCATCGCAGGAATCAGAAAGCAGTTCTCCGACGAAGTCACCGAAGAACTGCTGGGCTAGTTGCACGTGCCCCAGGCTGGCCATGCCGGGGTTTGACCCGGGCATGGCCCAAAACCCTACAACCTGCCCTTCAGCGCGTCGCCGATCTCGTCGAGCACCTTCGGGTCCTCGATGGTGGCCGGCATGCTCCAGCTTTCGCCGTCGGCGATCTTCTTGATGGTGCCACGCAGGATTTTTCCCGAGCGCGTCTTCGGCAATCGCCCAACGGTGATCGCGAGCTTGAAGGCTGCGACGGGCCCGAGCTTGTCGCGCACCAGTGCGACGATCTCTTTTTCGATCTCGGCAGGCGCGCGCGTCACGCCGGCCTTCAGTACCATGAAGCCGCAGGGCACTTCGCCCTTGATCGCGTCCTTGATGCCGAGCACGGCGCATTCGGCGACGTCGGGATGGGAAGCCAGAATTTCTTCCATGCCGCCGGTCGAGAGCCTATGGCCGGCGACATTGATGATGTCGTCGGTGCGGCCCATCACCCAGACATAGCCGTCGTCATCCTTGTAGCCGGCATCCGAGGTCTTGTAGTAGCCGGGAAACTCCGTGAGGTAGGCCTCCTTGAAGCGCGCATCCTGCTCCCACAATGTCGGCAGGCAGGCCGGCGGCATCGGCAGCTTGATCACGATCGAGCCCATGGTGCCCGCGGGCACGGGCCTGGATGCCTCGTCGACCACGTCGACCTGATAGCCCGGCATCGGCACCGTCGGCGAGCCGTGCTTGACCGGCAGCATCCCAAGGCCCACCGGATTGCCGGCGATGCACCAGCCGGTTTCGGTCTGCCACCAGTGATCGATCACCGGCACCTTCAACTGCGTTTCCGCCCACTCCACCGTCGGCGGATCGGCGCGCTCGCCGGCCAGAAACAGCGTGCGGAATTTCGACAGATCGTATTTGCGGATGAACGCGCCGTCGGGATCCTCCTTGCGGATGGCGCGGAAGGCGGTCGGCGCGGTGAACAGGGCCACGGCCTTGTGCTCTGAAATCACGCGCCAGAACGCGCCGGCGTCCGGCGTGCCGATCGGCTTGCCTTCATACATGATAGACGTGGCGCCATGAATCAGCGGACCGTAGACGATGTAGCTGTGGCCGACGACCCAGCCGATGTCGGAGCCGCACCACCAGACTTCGCCCGGCTTGACGCCGTAGAGATTGAACATCGACCATTTCAGCGCGACCAGATGCCCGCCATTGTCGCGCACGACGCCTTTGGGAATTCCCGTGGTGCCTGACGTGTAGAGAATGTAGAGCGGATCGGTCGCGAGTACCGGCGTGCACGGCGCGGCCTTGCCGGCTTCGAGCGCGGCGCCGCGGAGCGTTGCCCAATCGTGATCGCGGCCGCCCGTGAGCTCGCAAAGGTGCTGCGGCCGCTGCAGGATGATGCAGTTCTCGGGCTTGACGCTTGAAAGTTTGATCGCCTCGTCGAGCAACGGCTTGTACTGCACGATGCGGCCGGGCTCGATGCCGCAGCTCGCCGAAAAGATCAGTTTCGGCTTGGCGTCCTCGATGCGCGTTGCGAGCTCTTTCGCAGCAAAACCGCCGAACACCACCGAATGCACCGCGCCGATCCGCGCGCAGGCCAGCATCGCAAACACCGCTTCCGGCACCAGCGGCATATAGAGGATGACGCGGTCGCCCTTGGCGACGCCGAAATCGGCCATGACAGCGGCGAGCGTCTGCACCTCCTTGAGCATCTCAGCATAGGTGAATTTCGAGATGGTGTTGGTGAGCGGCGAATCGTGGATCAGCGCCACCTGGTCGGCGCGTCCGCCCGCGACGTGACGATCAAGCGCGTTGTAGCAGGTGTTCACCATGGCGCCGGCGAACCAGCGGCCATACACGCCCATCGAGGGATCGAATATCTTTTTCGCCGGCTCGATCCAGTCGATCTCGCGCGCCGCCTCGGCCCAAAAGCCCTCGGGGTCGCTGAGCGAGCGGGCATGGACCTCGTGATAGCGACTTTTCTCGTGGATGTTCATGGCGTCTCTCCCAATCGCCCCTACTCCGTCATGCCCGGGCTTGTCCCGGGCATCCACGCACTTGTTTCACTTTAGAAAGCAAGACGTGGATGGCCGGGACAAGCCCGGCCATGACGGCTGGGCAAGCATTTATTCAGGGCATTGTCACGGGAAGTTGCGCCAGATCAAGCCGGAACAGCCTGGCCATCCAGGCTAAAACCCTATGCTTTTCGACGAAGTTGCGCTGCTGCGGCTGCGTCGGATCGATCCGGATCGCCGTGGTAACGTCCTCGATCGCTTTTTCCGTCCGGCCCAGCTTGCGATAAGCCGCAGAACGGTTGCTGTAGGTGCGCGCGCGCTGCGGCTCGAGACGGAGCGCCTCGTCATAATCCTTGATGGCGCGGTCATATTTTTTGGCATTGTTGAAAGCATTGCCGCGATTTGAATAGCCATTGGCGTATCAGGCTCGAGCCTGACGGCCTGGTTCAACGCCTCGAACGCACCCTCCATCTTGCCGGTCTGGCGCAGGATTTCGCCGCGGGCGCGGAAGGCGCGGGCACGATTGGGGTTCTTGGCGACGACGGACTCGATTTCGGTTAACGCCTTGCCGTTGACCTGTATTCGTGCATGGCCTAGGGAAACTTCCATGAAACGCACGATGATCATTGTCAAACTTTGGTGGCTGGCCTGCTGACAGGGCGGCCGGACGTTTCATTGCATCTGGGGCCGCTGCAAGGGCGGCCTTTTGTTTTGATGATCCCCCATGCGGTGTTCCCCTCTTCTCACGAGGACACCTTATGACCAGACCCGTTATTCTGACAGGCGACCGCACCACCGGCCCGCTGCACATTGGCCACTATGCCGGATCGTTGCTCAACCGTCTGCGATTTCAGGAGAGCCACGAGCAGTTTCTGCTCCTGGCTGATACACAAGCCCTGACTGACAACGCTCACGCCCCCGACAAGGTGCGGCTCGGTGTGATGGAGGTGGCGCTCGACTATCTTGCCGTCGGGATCGACCCAGCCAAGACCACGATCTGCCTGCAATCCCACCTGCCCGCGCTGGCCGAGTTGTCGATGCTCTATTTGAACTTCGTGACCGTCGCCAGATTGGAGCGCAACCCCACGATCAAGGACGAGATCCGCGGCCGCCGCTTCGGGCGCGACATCCCGGCAGGCTTCCTGTGCTATCCTGCGGCGCAGGCGGCGGACATAACCGCGTTCAAGGCAACTGTAGTGCCGGTGGGCGAGGATCAGGCGCCGCTGATCGAACAAACCAACGAGATCGTCCGCCGTATCAACACCACCGCCGGACGGGCCATCCTGCCGGAAGCGCAGGCCGTCATTCCGCAAGCGGGGCGGCTGCCGGGCGTGGACGGGAAAGCGAAAATGTCGAAGTCCGGCGGCAATGCCATCGCCCTTTCGGCCTCGCCGGACGAGATCGCGGCGGCAGTGAAGGCGATGTTCACCGACCCGAATCATCTGCGGGTCGAAGATCCCGGGCAAGTGGAAGGCAATGTCGTATTCACCTATCTGGATGCTTTCGACGAGGACCGCACTACGCTGGAAGAGCTGAAGGCGCAGTATCGGCGGGGAGGAATAGGCGACAGCAAGATCAAGCGCCGCCTCGAAGACATCTTGCAGGCGCTGATTGGACCGACGCGAGAACGAAGGACGCAACTGGCCAAAGATCCGGCTTATGTGCTCGACGTGATTCGCCGCGGTACGGAAAAGGCCCGGTGCCGGACCGAGGCAACGAGGCGGGAAGTTGTCGAAGGCCTCGGGCTGTTCATGTTGTAACCCAGGCCGTGAACCCATAAAGACCGGGATTGGGTGGATAGCGGCCTGTCCGTTTCTTGCGATCGGAAGGGACAGGCCGCCGTCAGAGGGCGCTATTTCAGCGGCAAAAACAGATCCGCGACCGCCTCATGCTCCGGCACCTCCGGGAAGAAGCTCAGCCGCTGGCAATAGATCGGGAAGTCGCGCGCTTCCTCGCCGCTGGCCGGAAGCCAGTCGCGATAAAGGTAGAGCGCGGCGGGCTCCAGATTGTCGGTGTTGCCGACGACGCGCAGCACCGCGCAGCGTCCGCCAGCGATCTCGCCGGCTTTGATCTGCTCGCCGTTCGCCTCGATCGGTTGGTCGGTCCCGACACAAAGGTCTACGCTATAATCGGCAGGCGACGCAGGACGCCGCTCGGAACGCCAGACATTGAAGGTCGGACTTGTCTTGGGGTGCAGGCCAGCGGCCGTGCGCCACGCGATGAACCGCTGGATGGTGGCGCCGAGCGTCGCCGGGTCGCCCCGATGCTCCATGATCGCCACCGGTGTGGGGGGCACATCGCGAATCGTCACGTCGTCAGTGGTAAAAGTCTTCTGCATGAGCTTGCTCCTCGCGTTGTCGAGAGGCCCGAAGGCCGCAAGCCACGGCTCCCAGTCGGGAGACTTCCGGAACGACGAAGGCGATTGCCCGAACCGTTGCCGAAAGGCGCGGGCGAAGGCGTCCGGTGCATCGTAACCGGCATCCATCGCTATGTCCGTGACGCTTTGGGCATCCCTGTAGGCCAGCCGGTGCGAAGCACGCTTCAAACGGGCAAGCTGGATATAGCGATGCACGGACAGCCCGAAGGTCGCCGTGAACTGCCGGTGGAAATGATATTTCGAGTAGGCTGCGACGCTGCTCAGCGCGTCCAGGTCCAGATCGTCGTCCAGATGCCGGTCTATGTGATCCAGCACCCGCTGCATCCGGGCATGGTAGTTTTGAAGCGCCGCCTTCATCGTTCTGTCCTCCGTGGCAGCACCAGCTAAGCGCACGCAGACATGACGCGCTCGACCGATCTTGCGGTTCTGTCACGGGTCGCAGAACATCGCCAAGGACCGTTTACGGGCACGCCCAATTTATGGATGAACGGCGAAAAGGGGGCGTTTGCAGACTGGTGGCGTTCATATCGTGCCGAACTCTGATTCAAGCCCAAAATGAGCCGATATGACCTGACCGACTTCGAATAGCACGTGATCAAGCCGCCAATTTTCTCGCCATTGTCCAGCTCGCCTCGTTGCGGCTGTGGCTGCGCGCTTATGAGTCTACGGCCTAATACCCGTCGATCCCGTTGATCTGTTGCAGACGGTCGCGCATCGCTTTTTTCAGGTCGTAGCCGGGCCGGCCGTATTCCGCATTGCGACGGGAGATATATTCCTCTTGCTCGCGCCGCAGCGTGCGCGCCTGTCGCGGCGTCATCTTTTCAGCCGCTGCCCTGACATACGACCCCTGGACTTCGCGATCGAGATCGGCGAGTTCGGGATTGGCGCAGATCGCCTTTTCCACCTTACGGCGAGCGGTCGCGCAATCAAAGCTCGGCTTGCCGGCGACCGCCTTCAGCGCGCCCTGCCGCTCCGCCTCCTGCGCCAGCGCCCGGTGGTTGGCTTTTGCCACGACGTGGTCCGGGTTCAGCTTGATCGCCGCGGCAAAATCGGCCACCGCCTTGGGCAGATCGCCCTTCTTGCGCCAGAGTTCGCCGCGCGCGTTATGAACATCGGCGTGCGCCGGATCGAGGCGCAACACGCCGTCATAATCGGCGATGGCACGGTCGATCATGTCCTTGCGTTCATAGGCGGCGGCGCGCGCGATCAGCGCCTTGATGCGATCGGCCTTTTCGGTCTTTGCGTTGTCGATCAGCGCGCCGCAGCTACTCACCGTCCTGTCGTGGTCCTGCGCAAGGCCAGCGGCAAGACACGGCGCCGGATCGATCCGCAAATCCTTGACCGGCTCGGCCCCGGTCGCCGATGCACCATGCGCAAACGCCATCCACAGCAGAGAGGCCGCGACCAGGTTGCGGATATCGGGATTGCCTCGCATCAATTGATCCGGAAAAAGCACTATCGATTGCTACGCGATCCTAGCAAGCGACCTGCGTTTTCGACAAGCTGCCTGCAAATTTCCTGTTCGCACGAGAACAGATTTTGGCCGAAACGTGACCTGCGGGAAACGTGATTCTCTTCACAGACGGAAGAATACAATCCGTGAGAAAATCTGCCGTGAACCTTTTGCAGTTCTCGCGGACTCAACAACCATGACCACATTGACCGACTTCAATCCGCCGCGCGCCATCGCGCAATCCCAAACCGGCTACTTTTACTTCTACATGGCGCTGGCCTGCATGGCCGTCGCTTTTCTCGGCTTCGCGCCGACCTACTGGCTGCCGCTGGCGAAGCGGTCGTTTTCGGCTTCGCCCGTCGTGCATTTTCACGGGCTGCTGTTTTTCGCCTGGTCGCTCTATTTCGCATTCCAGAGCTGGCTGGCCGCGTCAGGCAAGGTCGCCCGGCACCGCACCATCGGCATGATCGGCGTCTCGCTGGCCACCGCGATGACGATCTTCGGCTTCCTGGTCGCGGTCAACGCGATGAAGCGCTCCGCGGCGGCGGGACTGACGAACGAAGGAATTGAGTTTGCGATTGTTCCGCTAAGCGGAATTCTGTTCTTTGCCGTGGTTTTTGCGCTCGCCATTGCGGCCATCCGCAAGCCTGAAACGCACAAGCGGCTGATGCTGCTGGCCAGCATCTCGCTGTTGGACGCCGCGGTCGCCCGCTGGTTTCTGACCTTCCTGGCGCCTCCCGGGCCGCTTGGTCCGCCCCCGGTGCCGGTGACCATCCCGCCCGCCTTCGTCGCCTATCTCCTGCTCGTGGCCGCCATCGTTTTCGACTGGCGAACGCGCGGCCGGCCGCATCCGGTCTATGTCTACGGCGGCATTGCGCTGATCGCCGTCAAGCTTCTGAACTGGCCGATCAGTGCCACGCCGCTCTGGCATGCCTTCGCGGGCGGCATATTGGCGATGGCGCAGTAGCGGCACCCCTCAAGACTTCACCGTGATCCCGCCATCGACCACCAGTTCGATCCCGGTGACGTAGCGGGATTCGTCGGACGCCAGAAACAGCGCGGCATTGGCGACGTCCCAGGCATCGCCCATGTGCCCCATCGGCACCTGGGCGTCGCGCGCCCGCCACATCGCCTCGACGTCGCCGGCCGAATAGCTGGCAGCCAGCCCCGCGGAGTGCTCAACCATCGGGGTCTTCATCAGGCCCGGCAGGATGCAATTGACCCGTACATGATCGCGCGCGAACTGCACCGCTGACGTGCGTGTCATCTGGTTCATCGCCGCCTTCGAGGCGCCATAGGTGACATAGGAAATGCCGAGATGGCGGATCGAGGCGATCGACGAGATGTTGATGATCGAGCCGCCACCCTGCTTCTGCATCACGGGAATGACGTGCTTCATGGCGAAATAGGCGCTCTTGAGATTGACGGCGAAGACGTGATCCCAGCTCGCTTCGTTGACCTCGACGACATTTCCCATCTCGGCGATGCCGACATTGTTGTCGAGCACGTCGATGCGGCCATAGGCCTTGCGGCACGCCGAAACCATCGCCTCGACCTCGGCTTCGCGCGAGACGTCGGCGGTGAAGGCCGTCGCCTTGCCGCCCTCGCCCGTGATGATCTCTACCGTCTCCTTTGCCGCCGCCGCGTTGCGGTCGACGCAGAACACCTGTGCACCCTCACGCGCGAAGGTGACAGCGGTCGCCTTGCCATTGCCCCAGCCGGGACCGATCGATCCCGCGCCCACCACCATCGCCGTCTTGCCCTTGAGCCGTTCCATCGACCTTCTCTCCTGTTGTGAGTCTTCGTTCCCTTGTAGCCCGGGAGAGCGAAGCGACCCCGGGATTCTTGTTTGGCAGTGTTCCCGGATATCGCTTCGCTCATCCGGATCTACGGATCTTTGCAAACGCGCATCGTCGTGACGCCGATGGGATAGCCGAACATATCCGACAATGTCCGGCACTTTCCACTTACGCATAGCCGCCATTCGCCGGCAGCCCCGGAATTGCCGAGCACGACCTCCGGCATCGCCGCGCGCTTCGGTTGCCATTGAAGCCAGCCGTTGACAAGCCGCGCCTCCGGCGCCGGCTCCATACCGGCCCCACTACCCTTCACGCGCGCCTGCACCAGTTCCAGCCCCTGCGGCGTGATGCGCCAGTCCTCCTGCCATTCGACCTTCTCGATCGAATGGATCCAGACAAGCGTGAACGCCGCGACCGACAACGCCTTCACCGCGCTGGCTGAGGCGAGGCAGAGGCTCACGCCGCCGCCACCGCGCTGCGCGAACGCTGCCGCCATTGCCAGAGCGCGACAGCCGCTGCCAGCGCGAAGCCGATCGTATCGCTGAACGCGAACTCGCCGAGCAGGCAGAACGCTGCGAGAACGGCCAGCACGATCTCAGGCCGAGTCAGCCGCGTGAACAGAAAACCGATCGCGACGATGCCGAACAGGCCGATCGCGACCAGCGCCTTGAAGGTCGCCAACGCCACTGCGCCGTAGAAACCGAGCTGGATAGCCATGGGGTCGCCGGCCTGCAGCATCAGGGCCGGCGAGTGGACGAAGATGAACGGAATGACGTAGCCCGCGAGTGCGATCCGCATCGCCTCCCAGCCGATCCTGTCGGGGTTTTCCTTCGCGATCGGCGCCGCCGCCAATGCCGCCAGCGCCACCGGCGGCGAGAGGTCCGCCATGATGCCATAGTAGAACGCGAACATGTGGCTGGCGATCAGCGGCACGCCGAGCTTGGCGAGCGCAGGTGCGGCAAGCGCGGCGGTGACGATGTAGGTCGGAATCGTCGGGATGCCGGTGCCGAGCAGGATCGACAGCAGCATGGTCATGACCAGCGCCAGCAACAGGCTCTTGGCGCCGAGCCCGATGATCCAGCCGCCGAAGATGGTGCCGACGCCGGTCTGCGTCATCATGCCGATGATGGTGCCGACGATGGCGCAGGCCATGCCCACCGTGAGCGCCGATTTGGCGCTGTCGGCGAGCGAAAAGCGGCAGGCGGCGAGTGTCGCCCGGCCGCCGCGCGTGATCGCGGCGATCAGGACCAGCCCGCCGACGACACACGCGATCGGTATGATCTCGAGGCCGCTGCGCGACACCGCGGCGACCACCAGCGCCAGTCCGATCCAGAAGATGTAGCGCACGACCGTGTTGGAAAGATCGAGCGTGATGCCGGCGCCGAGGATCAGGGCGACCGTCAGCGCAAGCCCCATGCTGCCGGCATAGAGCGGCGTAAAGCCCTCGAACAGCATGTAGACCAGGGCCACCAGCGGCAACACCAGGTACCAGCGCGCCACCAGCGCCTTCCACGCGCTCGGGATTTCCGAACGCTTCATGCCGACGAGGCCGTGCTTACCGGCTTCCAGATGCACCATCCAGAACGCGGACGCGAAATAGAGCATGGCCGGGATCACCGCCGCCTTGACGATCTCCGAATACTGCACCCCTAGCGTTTCGGCCATGATGAAGGCGACCGCGCCCATCACCGGCGGCATGATCTGTCCGCCCATCGAGGCGGTCGCCTCGACGCCGGCGGCGAACGCGCGGCGGTAGCCGAACCTGATCATCAGCGGAATCGTGAACTGGCCGACGGTGACGACATTGGCGACGCCGGATCCGGAGATCGTTCCCATCATGCTGGATGCGAACACCGCGACCTTGGCCGGTCCGCCGCGGGCGCGGCCGAACAGGCCGAGCGAGACGTCGGTGAAGAGCTGGATCATGCCGGCGCGTTCGAGGAACGAGCCGAACAGAATGAAGAGAAAGATGTAGGTCGCCGAGACATAGATCGGCACGCCGTAAAATCCTTCGGTGCCGAACGACAAATGGGTGATGACCTGATCGAAATCATAACCGCGATGATTGAACGGCTGCGGCAAATACTGGCCGAAGAACCAGTAGAGCAGGCAGACGCCGCACATCAGCGGCAGCGCCAGCCCCATCAGACGCCGCGTGCCTTCGAAGATCAGAACCGCGAGCAAGGTGCCGACGACGAGATCGGCGCGGGTCGGATCGCCGTCGCGGGCGATCAGGTCGGCGTAGAATACCCATTGATACAGCCCGCACAGAAAGCCCGCGCCGCCGATCAGCCAGCCGAGCGCCCGGCCGAAATCGCTCTTGGCGGTGAAGTTGCCGATCAGGCCGAAGGTCATCAGCAGCAGGAAACCGACGTGAACGCCGCGCACCACCTGGCTCGGCAGATAATTGAACGCGGCGACGTAAAGCTGGAAGGCCGCAAAGACGATGCCGATGGCGTAGGCGAGATAGCCCCATCCGCCGGGGCCGAAGCCTGCCGGGAAACCGTGCTCGAAATTGTCGAACCCGACCTTGACGGGCTGTTCCGTCCCCTCGGCTTGCCGCATGTCCGTCGTCCCCACCCGTGACGCTTATATCATTTGTGCCATTTCCGCATACGTCATGGCCGGGCTTATCCCGGCCATCCACGTCTTACTGCGGTCTCGCCAACGACGTGGATGCCCGGCACATCTAGCGCGAAGACGCACTTCTGGCCGGGCATGACCGCGGAAAGAGTGTGGGCCCCCTACTTCATCACGCCCTTTTCCCTGTAGTAGCGGATCGCGCCGGGGTGCAGCGGCACCGGGCTGCCGGTCGTGGCCGTCTCGAGCCTGATCGCCTTGCCGGCGGCGTGCGCGTCGACGAGTTCGGGGAGCGATTCGAAGATCAGCCTGGTCATCTGATAGGCCAGATCGTCGGAGACCGCCGCACTGGTGACGAGATAGTTCACCACCGCCGCCGTCGGGACGTCCTTGTCCTGGCCGGTATAGGTGTTGGCGGGGATCATGGCCGGCACGAAAGGCGGACCGATCTTGTCGACGATGGCCTTCGGAACCGACACCACGGTGATTTCGGTGGAAGCCGAGAGATCCTTCAGCGAGGCCACGCCGAGGCCGGCCGACTGCAGCGTCGCATTGAGCTGGCGGTTCTTCATCAGCTCGACGGATTCGGCGAACGGGAGATATTCGACCTTCCCGATGCTCTTGTAGGTCATGCCGGCGGCCGAAAGGATCGCGCGCGAGTTCAGTTCGGTGCCGGACTTCGGCGCCCCGACCGAGAGGCTCTTGCCCTTGAGGTCGGCGAGCGTCCTGATGCCGCTGTCCGATGTCGCGACGATCTGGATGTAATTCGGATAGATCGCCCCCAGGGTGCGCAGTTTGTCGAGCCTGGACTTGAAGCCGGCCTCCTCGTCGCCTTCCCATGCCGCCTTGAGCGAGTCGCCGAGCGTGAAGGCGAGCTCGCCGCGGCCCTGCTGCAGCAGGATCAGGTTCTCGACCGATGCCTTGGTGGCCTGCACCTGGGTCTTCACGTTCGGTATCTTGTCGCTGTAGATCTTTCCGATGGCGACGCCGAGCGGGTAGTACACGCCGGAAGTTCCGCCGGTCAGGATGTTGATGAATGACTGCGCGTGCGCGCCGGGGGCAAAAAATATGGCCGCCATGGCAACGGCGGCTGCAATCAATCGTGAGTTCATGGAAACCATTCTCCGATTATTTTGGCCGGGAAATTGGACGGGCGGCGGCTCCGGGTCAAGCCGTCCGATAAGTTAAAAAGATGCCCCCGGCATACGTCCACAAGGCCCTTGCCACGGTTACCCAAATTGGACTGAATGCGCCCGCGAAAGACCCGGGGGACACCGGGTCTGGGAGTTAACGGGTCCCCGGGGAAAGCATGGCAGCAGACAAGACAACGCCGCCCAATGACGAGGTCGTTGCGGTATCCGACGAAGCCCTGCAGAAGGCGGAATCCTTCGTCGAGGCGGAAGAGGGCGCGGCCAACCGCCTGATGGGATGGGCGGGCAGAATCTCGACCACGATTGCCGTGGTCATGAGCCTGTTTCACCTCTACGCGGCCTACGCCATCGTTCCGACGCAGGAACTGCGCTACACGCACGTCGCCTTCACGCTGGTTCTCAGCTTCCTGCTGTTTCCGCTGGCCACGCGATTCCGCAACCGGGTGCGGTGGTGGGATATCGTCCCCGGGATCGTCGCGGTCGCGACCATCGTCTACGCGCTGTGGGGCGGCGAGGATTTCACCGACCGCGCCACCATGCCCGACCGCTGGGACGTGATCGTCGGCATCGTCTTCATCGTGCTGCTGCTGGAGGCGACCCGGCGCACCACCGGCGCGATCATGCCCGTAGTGTCGCTGCTGTTCATCGCTTACGCCATGCTCGGCCCGTATCTGCCGGCGCCGTGGACCCATCGCGGCTACGACGTGGCCCGCCTGGTCGGCCACCTCTTCATTACCCTGGAGGGCATTTTCGGCGTCGCCGTCGACGTGTCGGCGACGCTGATCATCCTGTTCACCATCTATGGCGCATTCCTGCAGCAATCCGGCGCCGGCAAGTTCTTCATCGATTTCTCGCTGGCGCTGATGGGCGGAAAGCCGAACAGCGCCGGCCGCACGGTCGTGCTGTCGTCGTTCCTGCTCGGCGGCCCCTCCGGATCGGGCGTCGCCACCACGGTCATGATCGGCACCGTGGCCTATCCGATGATGGCCAAGGCGGGCTTCGAGAAGAACGCCGCGGGTGGCTTGCTCGCCGCCGGCGGGCTGGGCGCGATCCTGTCGCCGCCGGTGCTGGGCGCGGCTGCGTTCCTGATCGCCGAGTTTCTCAAGATCAGCTATCTCGACGTGATCTGGATGGCGACCATCCCGACCTGTCTCTATTACATGTCGCTGCTGTTCATGGTCGAACTGGACGCCAAGAAGTTCGGCGCGAAGGATGTCACCTTCAAGCCGGAAATGACGCTCGGCCAGATGACGATGCGCTACGGCTTCCACTTCGTCTCGCTGCTCGCCGTCGTCGTCTTCATGGTGATCGGCTACTCGCCGACGCTGTCGGTGTTCTATGCAACGGTCGTCACTTTTGCATTGAGCTTCCTGCGCCGGGAAACCGCGCTGGTGCCGACCAAGCTGGTAAAGGCGCTGGCCGACGGCTCGATCGGCGCGCTCAATGCCGCGACCACCTGCGCCTGCGCCGGCATCGTCGTCGGCGTCGTGACGCTGACGGGGCTCGGCCTGAAATTCTCGTCGATCGTCATCAGCTACGCCGGCGGCAGCCTGTTGTTGACCGCGATCTATACCTCGCTGATCGTCTGGATCATCGGCCTCGCGGTGCCGGTGACGGCCTCCTACATCATCTGCGCGGTCATCGCAGCGCCCGCGCTGATCAAGCTCGGCGTGCCCGACTACGCCGCGCACATGTTCATCTTCTATTATGCCGTGCTATCTGAGGTGTCACCGCCGACGGCGCTTTCGCCGTTCGCGGCGGCCGCCATCACCGGCGGGGATCCCTACAAGACCACGCTGCAATCCTGGAAATACACGCTCCCGGCGTTCCTGGTGCCGTTCGTGTTCGTGCTCGACCCGCAGGGCCCGGGCCTCTTGCTGGCGATCCCGAAGGGCGGGTCGTGGATCGATATCGTCGAGATCACGATCAAGACGACCTTCGGCCTGTTGGCGCTGGCGGCATTTGCCCAGAACTGGGCGCTGCGACAAAATACAGCGGTCGAGCGCGGCCTGCTTCTGCTATCGGGGTTGCTGCTGGTGTTCCCAAGCCTGATCGAGGCGATCGTCGAATCGATCATCGGCCGCGATATCAGCTACACCTATGTGCCGGGCCTGATCATCGGCCTCGGCGTGGTGTTGTGGCAGGTCAGAACGCGGGCGCCGACGCGACCGGCGCTCACAACTTAGGCAGGAAGCGATCGAGGATGAAAAAAATGAAGAAGACCGTAGCCATACTGGCCATGACGATTTCCGCTGGTCTCGCCTTCGCGGGCATAGCCCAAGCTCAGCAGAAGACCATGTCGATCGGAACCGGCGGCACCGGCGGCGTCTACTATCCGCTCGGCGGCGCGGTTGCCAACGTGCTCTCGAAGAATCTTCCCAACGTGCAGGCCACCGCCGAGGTCACCGGCGGCTCGGTCGATAATCTCAAGCTGATCGGCGCCGGAAAAAGCGAGATGGGCTTCACCATGGCCGACGCCGCGCTCGATGCGCTCAAGGGCGAGGACAAGTTCAAGAGCGGCAAGCTGCCGTTGCAGGCGCTGCTCGTGGTCTATCCCAACCGCATGCATGTGGTGACGGTGGAAGGCACCGGCATCCAGACCATGGCAGACCTGAAGGGCAAGCGCGTCTCGACCGGATCGCCCGGCAGCGCCACCGAAGTGATGGCATTCCGCGTCATCGAGGCCGCCGGCCTCGACAAGGACAAGGACATGAAGCGCGAGCGGCTCGGCGTTGCCGAATCCGTCAACGCGGTCAAGGACCGCAAGATCGACGCGTTCTTCTGGGTCGGCGGCATTCCGACCGCCGCAGTGACCGATCTCGCGGCGACGCCCGGCATCAAGATGAAGCTGATCGACCACGGCGACCTCGCCGAGAAGATGAACGCCAAATACGGCAAGCTCTATTCGCCGAGCAAGATCAAGGCGGGCTCGTACCCCGGCTACGACAAGGACAATTCCATCACCGAGGTCTGGAACCTGATCGTCACCGGCGACAAGATGAGCAACGAGGACGCCTACGCCGTCGTCAAGACGCTGGTGGAGAAGAAGGCCGACATCGTCGCCGTGCACAAGGAAGCCGAGAGTTTTTCGCTCGACAACCAGGTGCAGGAACGTTCGCCAATCCCGTTCCATCCCGGCGCGCTGAAATACTTCAAGGAAAAGGGCATCGGCGGCTAGGTTTCGATATTCGCCGTCCGGACGACGCGGAAGCGCTGTCCGTGCGCAGGTTACAGTGACCGCGGCCTGCCAAAGGCCGCGGTTATTTTTTGCTGGAAGAAGAGTTGTGTGCGTCGCGTCATTGCTGCTCCCGCGAAGCAACGCGGAGACGCCGCAGCCCGACACGCTCAAGGCCGCGGACATCGCGGCGCCGACAAGCGACCACAGGCGTTAACAGGCCGCGCTGTTCAAATATTGAACAGCCGTCGCGTCATCGCATTGCAGCACCAGTCACGCCTGCGAAAATCAGCGGATGGGCTTATCTGCCACGACGGTGCGCCCCTGAAGGTGGCGATTTCCCTAAAATTTTATTCTTGTCGGCGGCTTTAACCCTACTGAAGTAATCATGTGACCTCCCGCAAAATTCCATCATTGCGACCTCAACGGGGATGTACCACTGGCGCCGGGGTATCTGTTGGAGGGCGGCATGGAGCAAATCAATTTTAGCGAGCATTCGCGCGCAACGCACTTCGGGCACCGCAAGCTGGCGCCCAGAGCCTGCGTCGTCGACAGCAAAAAGCACCTTCGATTGTTCCTTTCCGACGCTCTCGAGGATCTCGGCTTCGTGACCTGCGAATGCGGTCAGGCCGGCGATTTGGCAGGCGTGCTGCAGGCGGAGCAGCCGGACCTGATCCTGCTCAGCGTGTGTGTCGACGGGATCAATGTCGGCGAAATTCTCGAGGCAATCGTCCGGAAAAATTTCGGCGGCAAGGTACTCGTCATCGGTCAACCGGACTCGATTATGGTTAAGGCTGTCAGGCAAATTGGCGAGGAGTACAATATTGCCATGCTGCCCTCGCTGCAGACGCCGTTCGGCGCGGCGAGCCTGCGCGCCAGCGTCGCCGAGCTGCTGCCGGCCGAGCCGGCGCCAAGCCCCGCCGTCGATGTCGCCGAGGCCTTGAAGGCCGGCTGGCTCGAACTGTGGTACCAGCAGAAGATCAACACCCGCACGCTGGTGCCCAGCGGCGCGGAGGCGCTGGTCCGGATGCGGCATCCCGCCTGGGGCGTGGTGCCGCCGGCCTATTTCATTCCAGACGACAAGGATCCGCATTTTCGCAAGCTCTCCGAATTCGTGGTCGGCCGCGCCATCGAGGACTGGCGCTATCTGCTGGAGAGCCAGGGTCCGGTCGACCTTTCAATCAACCTGCCGGTATCGTTCTTCGGCAATGCGGCGGCGGTGCGCGATCTGTGCCGCGCGATGCCTGCCCACGCCGCATTCTCAGGACTCTTGATCGAAATCAACAGCAGCGAGGTGATCGCGCATCCGGACATGGCGGTGGATGCCGCCCGACGCCTGCGCCTGCACAATATCGCGATCGCCATCGACCATGTCGGCGCGGAATGGCCGTCTCTGCTGGAACTTCGGAGCTTCCCGTTCGCCGAACTCAAGGTCGACCAGCAATATATCAACGGCTGCGCGGACGACCGGCTGAAGCAGACGGTATGCCGGCGCATCGTCGAACTGGCCCGCGACAACGGCGCCCGCGCCGTCGCCCAGGGCGTGGAGACCCGCGCCGACTTTCTCGCCGCGCACGAGATGGGGTTCGATCTGGTCCAGGGCTACCTGTTCGGCAAGCCGGTGGCGGTGCGGAAATTTGCTCGCTCGCGCCCTCAGCTCGCATCCGGCGCCAACAAGCCGTCGTGAGCCAGGCTCACTCGAACTTCATATCGATGCATTTCGAGATATCGGAGCCGAGGCCGGACGAGATGATGATGCAGCCGCGCACTTTCAGATTATTGTTGTCGCTGGCCCACACCGCATAGCCGCCGGGACCGAAGAACGAATTGGTGTTCGGCGGCTCGGTCTCGGTGGCATCGAACGAATAGCTCGCATCGGTATCGAAGATACGCGGCTTCCTGGTGCAGCCGCCGTCGGCCTGCACGTTGATGACCTCCTTGTTGTCCCGCGTCAGCGCCAGCGAGACCTGGCAGCGGAAATATTCCGAAGTCTTGGTGTTGAACACGTAGGCGTAGGATTTGCAGGTCGAGGTATTGAGCTTGCCCGCGCTCAATCCCCGGCTGCAGGCGATCCGCTGGTTGTTGGAGAGCTTGAAATTATCGGCCTCAGCCGCTTGAGCCAGCGTCATGAACGACAGCGCAACACCAAGACCGATCTTCATGACGTGGTTCATCCTGACCATCCCTATGAGGTTTTTCGCAATGCATGCTTGTAGCCGGAAAGGCGAACATAGTCGCGAAGTCGAACGTCGGAAATCACAAAGTCTCAAGGGCGGTGTGATGCGTCGAAGGTGCCAATTGACGGCACAATACCGTTCGTGATTTGTTCAAAGCATGGGGCAATAGGCCGAATGGCTATGGGGAGGATGGACGATGACGGGTGTTTCAACGAAGACGGTTTTGACGGTGGCCGCCCTGGCGGGGTTTTCGACTTGCGCATTCGCGCAAGGTGCGGCGCCGACACCCTGGGAGCTGAAGCTGGACATGGGCTATGCCTACGGCAAGGACGGCAAGACGCTTTCCTACAAGATGGGCACCAACAACGCAGGCCTGCTGCTGAAAGGCGCCAAGAAGGTGCCGAAGGGCACCTTGTTCTTCATCGGCCAGAACGGGCAGCTCTATATGCGCTCTGGCCCCTATCTGGAGGGCGACGGCAAGTTCATGTTCGGGTCGAATTGAGCTTTCTTCCTTCTCCCCCTGTGGGAGAAGGTGCTCAGAGCGAAGCGGAGGCGGATGAGGGGTTCTCTCCGCGGAGATAGACCCCTCATCCGGCGCCGTAGCCGATGCGAAGCATCGGCGTTCTAAGAGACGGCGGCCAAGGCCGCCTATGCCACCTTCTCCCGCAAGGGGAGAAGGGAAGAGGGGGCAACCTAAAACACCGCCGCCAGCTCTTTCGCGCCGGGCTTGGCACAGTTGAAATCCATGCGCTCGTCGGTCACCGCGAGCAGCTTCGCCACAGTATTGTGGCGGATCGCGACCGGGTTGCGCTCATAGCCGCCGCGCTGGAAGAAGTTCGAGGTCGGCACCTGTGCGCGCGTCGCCTGCGGCATGGTCACCATGTCGAGGCCGGTGCCGTCGCCGGTCAGGTTCATCATTTCGAGTTCGGCGGCCGAAAGCGGGCGATTGTAGCCCTTGGCGCGCGCGAAGATCACGGATGTCAGGAGCTTGTGGGTCTGCAGCATCGGCCCGACGTCGATATCGAGCACCATGGCGTGCACGGCCCAGCCTTGTGGCGTATTGGCAAGCTTCTCATGCTCGGACCACGTGTCCGGCACGGTGCGCGTGAACGCCACCATCTTCTTCAGCACGGCAAGCTTGTGGTCCATCGTCTTGCGCGGTGCGCCCGACAGCGTCGCAGCCCTTGCCGTCAATTCCTTGATGAATTCGGCGCCCTGTTCGGCCAGCAGTTCGACGCTGTTGGTGGTGAGCAACTGGTTATAGCCGATCGCGGTCGAGATCGCGCGGGAGCCGGGGCGCGAAGCGCTCAAGCCCGACTGCATGTCATAATTGCCGCTGCCGCCGGTCTCGAACGAATAGACCCGCACCGCCTGCTCGCGCGTCAGGCCGGCGGCCAGCGCGTAGCGGGCATAGGCGCGCTTGAAGTCGACTTCGGCGGCCGGCCGCTGCGGCACGAACTGGAAATGGTCGGCAGCGGCTTTCAGGAAATCGGCGACCAGCGGCAGCGGCTTGCGCTCGCGCGGCGGCTTCTCTTCCTCCGGCTCCGGACTAACCGGGCGCTTCGGACCGCTGTAGACCGGCGGCTGCGTCAGCACATAATCGTCGAGCGCAATGGCCTGGCGTTCCCGGCGCTTGGCGTTGCGGCCCTTTCGTTTCTCGGAGATCGCGGCCCAATAGGCGCCCGCCTCGTCCTCGAACGCGGCGCGCGCTTCCTGATACTCCTTCAGCTTGCGGCGATATTCGGCGATCGCCTGCGGCGAGGCCGCTTGCGCCATCGCATCGGCGGTTGAGGGAGGTATGGGCTGAACTGCAGCGGCTTGCTGCGCGCAAAGTAGCGCGAGCGCGACAAATCCAGTGCGAATCAGTTGCAGGCCCATAGCTCCGTTGTAGCAAGCGCACCCACGAAGTCAGCCCTGAAACGGCTCGACTTTTTTCCTTCTCCCCTTGTGGGAGAAGGTGGCGCGAAGCGCCGGATGAGGGGTCTGTCTCCGCGGAAAGAACCCCTCATCCGCCTTCGCTACGCGAAGGCACCTTCTCCCACAAGGGGAGAAGGGAAGGAAGGTGCGGCCTACTCCTGCTCGACGCCGCTGGACTTGACCAACTGCGACCACTTCTTCTCATCCTTGTCGATGAAGTCGGCATAGTCTTCCGGCGTGCCGGGCGTGATTTCGGTGCCGTCATTGCCCAACTGCTTTTTCACTTCGTCGGATGCGAGTGCGTCGCGCAGCGCCTTGTTGAGCTTGTCGACGATCGGCCGCGGCGTGCCGGCGGGCGCGACGAGGCCGTAATAGAGCGAGGCGTCGAAACCGGACAGGCCGGCTTCTATCATCGTCGGCACGTCGGGCAACAGGCCCGAACGGGCGATGCTGGTGACCGCGAGCGCGCGCAGCTTGCCGGCGGAGACATTGGGATGCGAGGCCGGGATCGGCGCGAATGCCATCGGGATGTGGCCGCCGAGGAGATCGGTGAGCGCCGGGCCGGTGCCCTTGTAGGGGATGTGCACGAGCTTGATGCCGGCGGCGCGAGCAAAATATTCGCCGGTGATATGGCTGGCGGTGCCGGCGCCGGCCGAACCGAAATTGACCTTGTCGGGATTGGCCTTCGCATAGGCGATCAGTTCGGCGACGGTTTTCGCGGGGAACGAGGGATGCACCACCAGCGAATTAGGCGCATTGCCGATCAGGCCGATCGGCGCAAAATCCTTGCGCGGATCGTAGCCGGGGTTCTTGTAGAGCGAGGGACCGATTGCGAGCGTGCCGGTGTAACCCAACAGCAGCGTGTAACCGTCGGGATCGCTCTTGGCGACCGCCTTGGTGCCGACCGTGCCGCCGGCGCCGGGGCGATTGTCGACCACGACCTTCTCGCGGAGCAGCTCGCTCATCTTGTCGGCAATGGCGCGGCCGACGATCGAGGTGCTGCCGCCGGGCGCGAATGGAATCACCAGCGTGATCGCGCGGGCGGGATAGTTTTGCGCTTGGGCTGAATCGATGGCGACGTTCACACCGAGCAGTGCGGCGACGACACAAAGGCTCTTGATCCACGTGGACATGATGAGCGCGCTCCCAAAACTGTTTCTTTTTATTGACGCGGCCATGGTCGCTGAAACGACCCGTATCCGCAAGTTGACTTCCGAATGAGGCGCTTACGTCGCCATTGCGATCCATCGCATCTCACATCGTGAGATGGATGCGCGCTCCTACCTCCACGCAAACACCGGCTGTTCCAGTTCCGCGACGCGCGTATTTCTTCCCGCCAGCACTTCGGCGAATTGATAGATCAGCGCCGCCGTCGGCGCGTGGATATGCTGGCCGGCATGGCGGAAGCGGATCACGCGCCGCGTGCTTTCGGGGATCGTGGTGAAGCTGAAGGCCTCGCTTCGTTCGATATCGGCGAGCGCGACGCGATGCACCGAGGCGACCTCCGCGGGGTTGGGCACGACATCGGCGCTGGTGCTCACCCAGACCACCACAGGCGTAATGAGATAGCCTGACCGCGTCGGATAATCGTCGAGCAGGCCGAGCACATCGCCCTCACCGAGGCCGACACCGAGTTCCTCGTGAAGTTCACGCAGCGCGGCCTGCGCCTGCGTTTCGCCGTGGTCGCAGCGCCCGCCGGGCAGCGCCCATTGGGCGGCGTGCGAACGCAACGTCGCGGCGCGGCGGGTCAAGAGAAACGTCGTTCCCCCGCCGGCCTCGGCTTCCGTCAGCGCAATCGCCACGGCGGCGCGCTTCAGCCCGGCCCCCGCCACGGACGGCACCCGTGTGAATGCCGCGCAGCGACTTGCAATATTCCGCCTTGTGGTATCGTCAAATGACCGATCCATCCCGCTTGACTACAACACAAGCCCATCAGATGAAATGACCCGGACCGCATGACAACCCGCAGGAAACGGAAAGCACGACATGACCGCCAAAGCCGCGGACAAACTCAAATCCGACGGCTGGAAGATCGTCGAAACGTCAGGTTTCCTGCACCTGATCGGCCCGCTATGGCAGCGCGTGGTCGACGGCACCCACGAATACGCCCTTGCTACCGAGGACAAGCACCACAACCGCCGCGGCCTGGTGCAGGGCGGCGTGATCATGACTTTTGCGGATCGGACCTGCGGCATGACCGCCCGCTTCGTCTCGGGCAAGCCGACGCTGGCAACCGTGCAGCTCGATACGCACTTCGTCGAAGCCGGCAAGATCGGCGAGGTTCTGGTGTCGAAGCCGCACGTGGTACGCTCCACCCGCAGTCTCATTTTCATCACGACGGAAGTGACCGTCGACAAACGCTGTATCGCGATGGCGAGCGGCGTGTTCAAGATATTGAAGAGTGAGAGTTGAGTGCGCGCTTTCTTACCTCGCCCCGCGCTTGCGGGAGGTCGGCGCAAAGCGCCGGGTGAGGGGCTCTCTCCGCGAGTCCAGGCTGTGGAGAGAGCCCCTCACCCCGACCCTCTCCCCGCAAGGGCGGGGAGAGGGAGCAAAGCAACGAATGTGGAGGACCACCCCATGCAATACCGCCACCTCGGCCGCAGCGGCCTGAAGATTTCACCGATCTGCCTGGGCACCATGATGTTCGGCGGCCCGACCGACGAGGCGACGTCATCGCGCATCGTCGCGAAAGCGCGCGAGGCCGGCATCAACTTCATCGACTCTGCGGACGCCTATAATGGCGGCCAGTCCGAGCAGGTAGTCGGCCGCGCCATCTCCAACAACAGGCACACCTGGATTCTGGCGACGAAGCTCGCCAACCAGATCGGCGACGATCCCAATCGCGGTGGGCTGTCGCGGCGCTGGGTGTTGCAGGCGGCGGAAGAAAGCCTGAAACGGCTCGGCACCGATTTCATCGACATCTACTATTTGCACAAAGAGGACCACGCGACGCCGCTGGAGGAGACGGTGCGCGCCATCGGCGACCTGATGCGCCAGGGCAAGATCCGCTATTTCGGCGTTTCGAACTACCGCGCCTGGCGCGTCGCCGAAATCTGCAACATCTGCGACCGCAACGGCATCGACCGCCCGATCGTCAGCCAGCCCTATTACAACGCCATGAACCGCATGCCCGAGGTCGAGCACTTCCCGGCCTGCGGCTATTACGGCCTCGGCATCGTGCCCTATAGCCCGTTGGCGCGCGGCGTGCTGACCGGCAAGTACAGGCCGGACGCCGCACCCGACCAGGACACGCGCGCCGGCCGCGCCGACAAGCGCATGATGCAGACCGAATGGCGGCCGGAATCCCTGCAGCTCGCCCAGGAGATCAAGCGGCACGCCGAGGCCCGCGGCATCACCGCCGGGCAGTTCGCGGTTTCATGGGTGCTGAATTCGTCGTTCGTGAGCGGGGTCATCGCTGGCCCGCGCACCGAGGAGCAATGGGACGATTACCTGAAGGCGCTCGACTATCGCTTCACGGCCGAGGACGAGGCGCTGATCGACCACCTGGTGGCGATCGGCCATCCCTCGACGCCGGGGTTCAATGACCCGGCCTATCCGATCGAGGGACGGCGGGCGCGGACGGACGGCCAGGCCCGATGAGCCGAAAGAGCGACCCTGCGGCAATTTACCACTTGGCGTTGTGTCAGGGCTGGTGCATTCGGTAACAGGATAGTAACCTCGCGGGCCGAAAACTTCCCGGTTCAGGCGGAGATCCATGTGGTGGACGAGCACAGAATAGCACCACGGCGGCGGTTTTTGAAAGCGGGCAAAATTTCGTTTGGCGGCGGCGCCGCCTTCGATTGCACGATCCGCAATCTTTCCGAAACCGGCGCCGCACTCGAGGTGGGCTCCCCGGTCGGCATTCCCGAACGCTTCACGCTGGTGATCGAAGCCAACCGCCTCCATCTGCCATGCCGCGTCGTCTGGCGAAAAGAGAAGCGGATCGGGGTTCATTTCGAAACCTGACGGACGCGCCGCAGCACAGGCGGATCTGCGGATCACAGCGGGTCCGATCTGATATGTCGTGACCGGACCCGCAGCGAAATGATCGCTCCAGCAAGCCCAACGCGTCAGTGTCTGGATTCGAGGCTGACGATAACGCCTGTGGGCTCGGGCTCGTGCGGCGACAGTTTCGTCAGCGTCTCGTCGCTCCAATAGGCGAGGTTGACGATCATGCCGACGGGCGCTTCCTGCGAGGAAGCCTCGGTAGGCTCGAGGACGTTGAGCCCGCCGCTGTCGAGAAAGAACGTATGTTCCCCGAACATGCTGGCCAGTTGCGGGACCACCGGATGATCCTCGGGGAGCGCCTGGGCTTCGAATTGCTTGAGAGCGCGTTCCACCTGTGCCGAGTTCAATTTCATGCACGACTCCTTAACTAGCTTCTTGGTTGGTCGAGGACCGCGTGGGCGGCTACGGCCGCACGCGGCTGCTTCCTGCGAAGGATACGAAAGGCGTCAAGGGTGTCGGATCCTGATCGCTCGTCCCCACCAGCACAGCGCGCTGGTTCGCAAGTTCTGTTCAATCCGCGCGCATCGCGAATTGAAACGGGACAGTGGTGCCTCTTTGCGCCCGTTCAACCCGGCAACGAAATTAAATTCGTAATGTTCCGCAGAAAGGCATTTTCGAAATCCTGCGGCGGACGCGCGGAACCCTGTGGAACACGCCGGGCAACGACGCGGCCTGCTATCTCCCGTCGGGAATGGGATGCAGCCTTGCCAATTCGTCGAGCGACAGGTGCGCCTCCGCATCATCAAGCGCGAAACGAACAATGACATCCTGACGGCCGACCTGCCCCCAGAGCCCATCCGACGACCATTTCTGCGGCATGGGCCCGCGCAGGCCCTCGACCCAGACAAAATACCATTCCGTCATGGCAGCACCTCTTGGCGCCTGGTCAGGAACCAGATGCGTCGCGGCCTCGTTGAGGAAAGACGTTGTCGGCCTCGCACGATAAGGCCGCTCTGCTCGTGCCGGCTCCTTCCGGAATTCAGCGATGCGCCCGGGAGTCTCGTACACATCCAATGGTAAGGATTTCGTCATGGAAATCAGCAATTTCAAGGACATGTACCTCGCCGAATTGCAGGAACTGGTGAGTGTCGAGGACCAGCTTGCAGAAGCGCTGCTGCGCATGGCGGCGGCCGCGTCGCACCCGGCGTTGAAGGACGCCCTGGTGGACCATCATGCGGAGACAATGAGGCAGAAGGAGCGCCTTGTCGGCATCCTTCGCAAACATGGCGCCGACCCGACGGCACATGTCGATCAGGCCATGCAGGGGCTCATCGGCGAAACGCGCAAGATGCTCGGCATCCTGCAGGGAGATGATCTTCGAGATGCGGGCCTGATCGCATCGGCCCAGAAACTCGAGCACTACGAGATCGCCGCTTACGGCTCAGCCGCAGCACTTGCCGGCCAGCTCGACCTGCGTGACGACCAAATGCTGTTGCACGACAGCCTTCTGGAAGAGAAAGAGGCCGACGCCATTCTCACCGATATCGCCAAGGGCGAAGTCAATCCGGACGCGCTGGCGGCGTGATTGCCCGGCAAGTGCGCACGAGCATACGTCGCCTCAAGCGAATTGCGCGAGGCCGTGGCCGACCGACCAATTCTCTTTCGCGGCCTCCAGAACGTTCACGAACACGTTCTCCGGCCGGATGCCTGGGCTTTCGCCGAGCAACTCCGCGGTCCGCCGGAACAGCGCCTTCTTCTGTTCCGCCGTGCGGGTGTTGAACACGGTGATCTGGATGAACACGACATCGTCGCTCCGGGCGATGCCAAAACAGGACGCGCCGTAACGGAAGTTCGCCGCGTCATGCTCGCTGATGGTCATGAACTGGTCGTCCTCGGGCACATCAAGCGTCTCACGCATCGCGCGGTAAAGGCTGTCGAAGATCGCCTGCCGGTAGCCTTCCGGCTTTCCGGCGCGCAGTGAGATGTGAATGAGCGGCATCGCGGATCCCTTCAGAAGCCGGTGGAAGCGCGTCATGGCGGCCTCCGCACCGGTGGTTCACCCCATTGACGAAATGAGCTATCAATCGTTTTTGACACGCTGTCGAAAAACGATATCTCGGTTCTTGACGTTGTGTCAAATACTTTTTGGCCGGCGTCAGGCTGGGTTGGACCGATGGTGTGCAGCGGAGGGAAACGTGAGACCGCGAGAGTTTGACCATGACGACGTCCTGCGGATCGCGTTCGATCAATTCTGGCGCAAAGGGGTGCGGGGAACGTCGCTGTCGGACATCGCACGTGACGCGGGCGTCCAGCGCGGCAGTCTTTACAATGCCTTTGGCAGCAAGGAAGCGCTGTTTCTCTGCGCCTATGAGCGCTATGCGAGCGAATATCTGACCTCGCTTCAAAAGGTGCTCAGCTCGGGGACGTTGCGAGAGCGTCTCACGGCGTTTTTCGACCTGACCATAAAGAATTTCCGTTCCGGCTCGCCGCCCCGCGGCTGCCCGACCACGCGGGGACTGATGGAGCTAACGTCGGTCGAAGGCGAAGGGCTGGACGAGAACGCTCGCAAAACCTTTGCGGATCTGGTGGCACGCATCACCGGTCTGGTTCAGGACGCCTTGTCCGAGGGCGTCGAGCGGGGCGAGTTCGACGGAGACCCCGAGACCGCTGCATTACACATCGTCACCGTGACGCGCGGATTGGCCGTGCTGGAACGCGCCTTCGGCGATGAGGCCCAGCTTCGGAAAATTGCCGCACATGCGGTCGATCTCGTCCTCGGCAAGGAGAGCCGCTAGGCGTCATTGTTCGGATTCAACTGTCGTACAGCGTGAGGATGTGCGTGGCGTTCTCGCGGCATAAACGGAATATTTTTTCGGATAGGGCTGGACAGCTTTTGCTGATTTGCCCGTCGTGCCAATGGGTCGCACCCGCGAGCGGCAATCTACGCTTGCGCTTCAGGCAAATCAGCCGGCAGCAGGGCTAGGCTACGGCTTGCCGGTCGCTCTCGGAAAGGACTTGCAGCAGCAACTCGCCGAACGGCACGGGCTTGCTGAAGTAATAACCCTGGCCCAGGGCAATTCCGAGCGAGCGGATCTTTTCGACCTGTTCGTATGTCTCGACGCCTTCAGCGACGATCGAAAGGTTCAACGTCTTCGCAAGCTGGACGATCGATCCAAGGACGGCAACGGTCTCGGATCGACCGATCCTGTCGATGAAGGACTTGTCGATCTTGACCTTGTTGAACGGAAAAGCGGTCAGATAGGACAGTGACGAATAGCCGACGCCGAAATCGTCGAGCGCTATGGAAACGCCAAGCCGCTTCAGGTGTTCGAGCGTCTTGAGATTTTCCTGGCTGTCAGCCAGAAAGACGCTCTCGGTGATCTCGAGCTCCAGCCGTGTCTCGGCAAGTCCGCTGTCTGCCAACGCGGCCATCACGGAATCGACGAGATTGCCGCCCGCAAATTGCAGCGCAGACAGGTTGACCGCAACCTTGATATCATCCGGCAGCATCACGGCATGGCGACACGCCTTGGCGAGCACCAGATTGCCGAGCTCGACGATCAGTCCCCCCTCTTCCGCAAGCGGAATGAATTCAGCGGGAGAGATCAAGCCTCTGGTCTTGTGGCGCCAGCGCGCCAGGGCCTCAACCGACGTCGCGCGGCCCCTGGAGAGCTCGAACACGGGCTGATAGAAGACCTCGATCTCTTCGCGCCAGATCGCCTCGCGAAGCTCGATTTCAAGGATGTCGCGCTGGTCGGCTTCGGCCTTGAGCTCTGGCGAGTAGAGATGGAAACAATTTCGACCGGCATTCTTCGACTTGTAGAGCGCAAGATCGGCATTGCGAAGAATTTCATCGACGCGCGTGCCATGCTCGGGCACCACGGCGACACCGATGCTGCATCCGATCACGACCGGGTGGCCGTCTATTTCATAGGGTTCGGCAATTGCCTGGACCAGCCGCGCGGCGAGTGTTGCGGCGTCGTCCTGCGGCGCGGACGGCCCCGGCACCGCAATCAGCGCAAACTCGTCACCGCCGATCCGGGCCGCCGTATCGACGTCCCGCGTCTGCGCCTTGATTCGACCAGCGACCTGCTTGAGAAGCGCATCGCCGCATTGGTGGCCGAGCGCGTCGTTGACGGACTTGAACTTGTCGAGATCCAGCAGGAGCACGGCGAACGGCGCATGGTGCAGAAGATACTTGTCCAGCGCTTCGTCAAGGGACCCCTTGAACAGATTACGATTCGCAAGGCCGGTCAGGCTGTCATAGTGAGCCAGCCTCTCGATCCGGTCCTCGGAGGCCTTGCGTTCGGTGATGTCTTCATGCGTCGCAACCCAGCCACCGCTCTCGCGCCGTCCATAGGAAATATAGATGACGCGCCCGTCCGGAAACTGCACCGTGTTCGAGGTCTGCTCCGATTTGGCGAGCCGGTCGTTCAGGTCAGCCAGATAGGCGTCGAGATCGCGCACGGCCTCCTGCTTTGCAAACACCTCCCGGAAATTCATGCCGATCCGGACGTCCTCCGGCGAAAGCTCATAGGCATCGAGCCATTGTCGATTGAACGCGATCAGGCGATCCTGACCATCGAACATGCTCAGCCCTTGCGGCAGGTTTCGCAGCGCGTCCTCGAACTTGCTCACGGAGTCGCGCAGTTCGCGCTGTGCGACGTCGAGAGCCTTCTGTCTTCGCCAGTGGAGCGCGGTCGCCATCAGGATGATGAAGGTGAGCAGCAGCGCTCCGCTAAGATAGATTTTCTGCCTGGCTTGAGCGCGCGAATAGATCTCCTGCTCAGAAATGCCGGCTGTAAAGATCAGCGGAAAAGCGCTCGATCTGCGCGCGGTGACCAACCTGTCGCTCCGGTTCGGGCGACCTTCGCTCCCGCTCCAATTCCAGTATTGGCTATAGAAGCCGTCCCGTAACTCGCCTTCAACGTGGCCCGGACTGCGCTGTCCCAGCACCGCGCCTTGGTCTATTCCCCGCGCGGCGAGCACGATGTAATCGGCATTTCTGAGAACGAGGGTTCCACCGATACCGAGCTTTGCGGTGTCGTAGAACCTGCCGATCACGTCCACACTGATCGAGCCGATAACGACGCCCGCCGGATTTTTCCCGCGGTCGAACAGCTTTCTTGCGAGCTGGATGGTCCATTTGTTCGACGCCCGCCCGAGCACCGGCTTTGCAACATAGAGCCGATCTTCGGTCAGCTCCATCGCCTTGATGAAGTGCTCGCGGTCCCCGAGATACATTGGTGGGCCGGAGTAGCCGGCGGTCGTATCGATCAAATAGCCGTCCGGTCCGATCAGCGCGAACTGAACCACGTCGCCGCTGGCCATCTGCGCCTTCTCGGCCCAGAATTTCAGGCTGAAGGCGGCCGGATCCTGTGCGTAAAGCGCGCGCGCGACCACCAGTGACTGATCTACCCTTTCGAATATCCGCTCGGTATTTTCCTCAAACAATTCGGCGACACTGTTTCCGTGCGCCCGCGCCTGTTGCAGCGCTTCCGCCCGTTCCGAAGACGTGATCGCAAAGTAGCCGGCCCACACCAGCGGCAAGAAGAACAGCGCGATCTGCAGCGGAGCATTTCGCAAGATTGTCTTTGCGGCCTTGCGGACCAATCTGCGGACGTGAATCACGGCGCCCTACTCCGCGCAGGCCGGAACCGCAGAGTGACGCTCTCGGAGCATCGCAACGCCGTCAAATATGACATCAACTATCCCGCCTGAACCGCCCGAGGTCCGCGGGGCGCGCGGCCGGGCACTGCCGAGAGCTTGCAATCCTGGGAACGTAGGGTCGGCAGCCTTAAGTTTTGGTTTCGCACAGGCTCAAGGTTTATGTTTAAAGCCCCGTAAGATCACGGAGATAGCTGCGATCCTGAGCCTTGGCCGATCTGCATATTGCTGACCAGCATGTTTGGGTGCGGGACCTATGGTCGGCGCAGCCGACGAGCGAGTAGCCTGCATGAGCGAAGCGATATGCGGGGAGTGGACTAGCTAAAACCCGGATGTCGCTTCGCTCATCCGGGCTACGCTTGCTGATGTCTAACCGCCACTAGGCGTACGTTGCGCGCGTCATTTCGCAACACGCGCTTCCTCCTTCCTGGTCACATGCCAGATCACGACGTGGTAATGCGGCACGTCCACTCCGGGGTGACCCGGGTTGAAGTAGAGGCTGACGTGGTCAACCGCTGCGCCAGCGAACCCCGGCGCCTCCAATAGCTTGCGATCGTCGATGTCTCTTGTCGGAACCATATACACGGTCGCCATCAAGTGATCCTTTCGGTCGAAGCACAGGAATGGTCCGAGCGGCAAAGTTTCGGGCTTGACAAAGAGGATGCCCAGGCTGGGAAAGAACTTTGGGAAGTTCACGAGGTCGCTAACGCGCTTGTATCCGTTCTTTTCGGCAATCTTCCGCTGATTTGGAGGCGGACGAACGACGTGGTGCTTCCTAGGCGCTTTGCCTCTGCGAGCGGCTGTTTTGGCTTTTCCAACCTTGTCGGCCGTTTGCACCCTGGTCGGCGCGAGCACCTGCGGCGCCGCGGGTTGGGCTGGACCAAATTGGGGCTGACCAAACTGGGGTTGGCCAAGCTGCGGCTGACCAAACTGGGGGGCGCCAAATTGGGCGGCGGGCTGCCTCACGTCGGCGAACAATCCGAGCAAGGCGACTAGAGCTACGGTCACCAGCGCATTGCGCATCGTGCTCTCCCAATCTTTGCTCACCTGCCCTGCTTGCGTTCTCGCCACCGCATGAAGTCCTGGAACAACTCTTCGCGGTCCGGCGGATTGCTGGGTCGCTTCTGCTCGAGGAACCGGCCGAACGCCTTGCGAAGCGCGGCCTCTCCGCCCGATTGCCGCTGCAGCCAGCGCTCTGCCGGTCGAAATCGCCGCCAACCAGGGAGCACCTCCTGCAAATTCACCTCTCGCCATTTGGGATGGTGAGCGTCGCCGAGAAATTCAGGAAACCGCGAGAACAGCGTGTCGACAAACAATTCCAGGAGCTGAAACCGCTCGCTACGGGTCGGCCAGTTGTAAGCGAAGAGAGCGCATTTAATCGCGATCGTGTCGACGCTATCACCGGTCCCAATGATGTTTGGGTAATCCTCGCGGCGGAAGGTCGATGGCAGATAATCTTGCTGCAGTGCTTTGGAATAGGGAATCGGCAGCAAGTGAATGCCATCAGCTTGCGCGTAGCGGGCCAGGACGTCGACCGGTTTTCCCGAAACCAGCAGGCTGGCGGAGATTTCCCCCTTCTTCATCCCATCCAGCGCGGCGTCCAGCCCCAGGTTCAACTCGCTGATCTTCACCTCCAGACGGTTGAGAACCTCACGGCCAAGCACAGCGGCAGCACTGCCTTCTTCGCCGAGATTCACACTCTTTCCCTCAAGATCTGCCAGGCTCCTGATCTCAGGCCGCGCGAGGAGATGGAACTCTTCGACAAAGAGCGGGGTGATGTAGACGAGCTTGTTCTGGATGTCTGCGATCGTCCTTGTCTCCCGGAGCCGGTCTACCAGGACGACAGGCGCGATCGCTATGTCGGCACCTGCTAGCGTAAGCACATCCAGGATGTTGCGGATGCCACCGTTTCCCACCATTGGCAGCACCCGCAATGCGACCTCGCCGCGAGGACCGGTCTCCTGGCCGCTTGCCAACGTGGTCGCAATGTCTTGAGCTATGGCGAACTCGGTGCTTTGCGGCGGACCGGTTACCAATCCCGCGGTGTACGGGCTCGCAGCTACTCCCGCTTCCTTCCTGGGAGGGCTTTCCTTCGGCGCGGGCACTTTGGCGGGTTCACTCGAAGAAACGGATGGTCGGGTCTCGGCGAGGGCCCCTTGGACCTGCTGGCCGAGCCAACCCACTGCAATGAATGCGGTCAACAAACCGACCCGCACCGCTCCGCAGGCCCTCATTGTCACACCTGTTCGATAGACCAGCCTTCTGGGCGTGACGTTCGCTCACCATCAGCGAAAAGCTTGAGCCGACACATACCCGCCAGGTCAGAAGCACGACCGGCGGAATGGATTTGCTTCGCTTTTCCAACGCGCCTGGACCAGCGGCGTTCCTTTGTCGGGGATGCCTGCGGCCAACGGTCCGCATCCGTTATGGGTCAAGCTGACATCAGCCCCAAAAGGTCAAAAGCCGAAGTCAGCTGAAACAGCAGCTGTGTCGGCTACGCGCCAAATGCGCCATTCTGGATTCCAGATAGCCAGCAAGTAGCCTGCATGCGCGAAGCGATATGCGGGATGGGCACCACCCAAACCAGTCACCATTTCTCGACCCACGGCCGGAGCACGACTTCGAACGCCCATGTCGATCGATGCTGGCGATGCAGTTGCAGATAGGTTTCGGCGATATGGTCGGGGTCGGCCATGTTGTCGTCGACAGTCGTTCCGGCCAACCGGTGCGCGCGGGTCCCGTCCTCCTGGGTCCAGCCGATCGCGGCGTCGATCGGCACATTCGCGACGTGGATACCCTGCGGCATCAGTTCCCTTGCCATGCTCTGCGCCAGACCGGACTTGGCATGACATGCCATTGCAAAGGCACCGCTCGATGGGAAGCCTTTGAGTGCTGCGCTGGCGTTCGTGAAGATGATCGTTCCTTTCGCGCCGTTGGCGTCGGGTTCGTTTCCGAGCATGAGCCGGGCGGCCTGCTGACCTATCAGAAACGCGCTGAACGCCGCGCTTCGAAGTGTCTCGAACACCATGCCCGGGTCAGCTTCGATAACGTTCTTGCGCAAAATACCGGGAACACGGCCATCGATGTTATGCACGACAAGCCTCGGCGTCCCGATGTCTCGAACGACATTCCCGAACAGCTGCTCCACAGCCGCCGGTTCGCTTGCATCGCAGGCGTATCGGCGTACGCCATGCATCTTCTCGAGAGCCTCAAGGACCGCCTTTTCCGGATTCCTGGCGGCGACGGCGACACGCATGCCGTTTTTCGCGAACAACCTGGCGCAACTTGAGCTGATGCCCGGGCCGCCCCCGACAATGAGCGCAACGCCCTGGACGGAAGGTTGGGTTTCGCGTTTTTCGTATTGAGTCATGTTGCGTGCTTTAATGTGATCTTGCGGCATCGGATATCCTCCCGCTTACAACGGCGTTGCGGCCTGCTCGGTCGACACCGTTACCTCATCTGGACAACGACTTTCCCCTTGGCCCGCCCCTTCTCGAGATAAGCGAGCGCCTCCTTCACCTGCTCGAATGGAAATGCCTTGTCGATCATCGGCCGGATGCGCCCCGCCTTGAGAAGCTCACCGATCTCCGCGAGCTGGCTACCGTCTGGATGCACGAACAGGAACGAATACGCGGTGCCGCGTTTCCTGGCGTGGCGAATTATCTTGCGGCTCAGCAACCCGAACACGAACACCATGAAAAAGTTCATGCCTCGGGCGCGAGCGAATGCAGCGTCCGGTGGTCCGATGAGCGAGACGACGGTGCTCCCGGGCTTCAATATCTGAAGGGATTTCTCGATCGCATCGCCCCTGACTGTGCCCAGCACGGCATCATAGTCCTGCAGCACTTCCTCAAATTGCTGCTTCTTGTAATCGATCACCTCATCGGCTCCGAGGCTCCGCACCAGATCCACGTTTCCCGTACTTGTTGTCGTCCCCACCTTTGCTCCGAGGTACTTTGCGAACTGGATCGCGAATGTGCCGATGCCGCCGGCACCTGCGGGGATGAACACTTTTTGGCCGGGCTTAAGGCGTGCACGCTCCTTGAGCGCCTGCCACGACGTCAGTCCGACCATCGGGATCGAGGCTGCTTGCACGAAGTCCAGATTTGCCGGCTTGAGCGCGGCGGCGCTCTCAGGCACAAGTGCGAACTCAGCGAGAGCGCCCGTGCCGCTCAGGTCGAAGATGCTGGCGAAGACGGCATCGCCCGGCTTGAAGCGGGTCACGCGACTTCCCACCTCCACCACGACACCGGCCAGATCGCTGCCCAGCGTGGCCGGTAGCTGAAGCCGGAGGATGGGCTTGAACATTCCTTTCGGAATCATGTTGTCGATAGGATTCAAACCAGCCGCGTGGACCTGAACGAGAATCTCGTCCGGTCTGGGCACTGGCCGCGGCGTATCAACGAACGCGACCTGATCTGGTCTGCCATAACGCTTTAAGACGAGTGCTCTCATGTGTCCCTGTGTCGGAGATTTGCGGGTCTTGGCTGTGATGACGGCAGTCGGCGCTTGCACTGGCCGCCGCCCATCAGAAAGCTCGCACGGGGCGGGAGGCTGCGACGCGGTTGGCATCAAGCCGCAGGTCCTTTCGAATCCCCGCGTCCACCAGGCCAGCAGGCGCAAATCTGCGAAGAAAGCGCAGCCGCTTCGCGAGCCTGCCGGCCGCGTATCGGACCTTCGGGCGCGCCGCGTTGGCCGCTGTTAGCACGGTGTCGGCGACGACACCTGGCGGTTCGGCAGTTGCCATCACCTCTTGCACCCTCGTGTTCACGCCCGCACGGGCCTCGCGGTACTCGTCGAGCCTGGCATCCGGCTCCATGAAGTTCGCGTCGAATGGCGTCTTCGTGTACGCAGGCTCGATGACCGAGACCCGGATCCCCCTCGTGCGCAGTTCATGGTCGAGCGATTCCGAATAACCTTCCACCGCGTGCTTGGTTGCGGCATAGAGCGCGCCATACGGCATCGGCAGAAAGCCAAGGACGGAGCCGATGTTGATGATGCGCCCACTCCCTTGGCGTCGCATGTGAGGCACGACGGCGCGCGTCATCCGGATCAGTCCAAAAAAGTTCGTCTCGAAGATCGATCGGGCCTGATCGATCGAGCTCTCTTCCGCTCCGGCAGGGGCAACACCGAAGCCGGCATTGTTCACGAGCAGATCGATGCGGCCGTCTCGCCGCATCACTTCGCTGACAGCGGCTTCCACGGATTCATCACTGGTCACGTCGAGCGGCAGCATCTCGAACGATCGCTTGCCTGCTTGGGCTCCTCGTCTGCTGGTGCCGTAGACCTTGTAGCCAGCTTTCGCGAGCCGCTCCGCCGTGGCTTCGCCGATGCCTGACGAGGCGCCTGTCACGAGCGCAACTTTCCCTTTGGGCTTGGCCATCTACTTCTCCTGATGACGCCGGACGGCGGCTCTGCTTCAGCGGATCTTTTAGTTACGATCGTAATTATTAATTAAGATGACGATCGTAATTATACTTGTCAAGAGCCCTCTCTGGCTTAAGATCGGCGGCATGCGCGTTTCCAAGGAAAAGGCGGCTGAAAACCGCGACCGAATTCTCAAGACCGCCTCCCGCCTCATGCGCGAGCGCGGCATCTCCGGTGTAGGCGTTGACGCACTGACCGAAGCGGCCGGGATGACGCACGGCAGCCTCTACAGTCAGTTCGGTTCCAAGGAGCGGCTTGTCGAAGAAGCGATCGCCGACGCGATAGTCGCCAAAGGACAGGAACTGCGTGAGGGGTCTACTCTCGGCGACTACGTTTCAGAATACCTCTCGGCGGCGCATCGCGACCAGCCCGGAAGCGGCTGCCCTTTTGCCGCTTTGTGTTGTGAGATCCCACGCCAGAGCCGAGGCCTGCGAGAGCGATTCACAGCCGGGGTGAGGGGAATGGCCGGCTGGCTGAGTGACCGAATGGGCTCCGGGATCAGGCAACGCCAGCGCGATGAGGAGGCGCTCGCGACCCTCGCCTCTCTGGTCGGGGCGCTCGTACTCGCCCGCGCCGTGAACGATCCCAAGCTGTCGGACGATATCCTTCGCTCGACCAGGAAAAAGCTGGAGCGCTGATCTCGCAGCGCAGCCGGACGGATCGTGATGCAGTGCGCCTGATACATGCGGTGCGCATCGCCTGTCCGATCCTGGTCGATAAACGATTTGTCACGACGATTAAACGCAGGTGGCGCCCCGCTGTTCAAAGCTGTGGGAGTTGCGTCACAAAGAGCCCGCGGCGCAATGGCTTAGGCAAATGGCGTGGTGCCCAGGGGCGGGATCGAACCACCCGGCTTCGCCCTGCGGGCTACGCTGCGGCAAGACTTCGCGCGGCGGGTTTTTTGGGATGTAGTGGTGCTGAGTTAATGGTGCCCAGGGGCGGGATCGAACCACCGACACTGCGATTTTCAGTCGCATGCTCTACCAACTGAGCTACCTGGGCATACCCGCGAGCCCAAAGGCCTTAGCGAGCGGGCGGTTTATAGAGAGGTCGGACGCACCTGTCCACCCAGCTTCGCCTTCGGGTTCGCTGGGCGCGGCCCGATTTCGTACCCATCCCCAAATTATTGGCAGAACACGCCTATTCGGCGTCTTCGGGGTCGGTGTCGCGGCCGGGTATGACGTACTTGCCGGATAACCAGCGGTTCAGGTCGACGTCCCGGCAGCGCGGGGAGCAGAACGGCGCTGTGGCCGGGCTCGCCGGCTTGCCGCATTCCGGGCAGGGTTTTGATCCACCCTTCGATTCCCCGGCGGCTTGGGGGGGCTTAGCTGGCATTGAGCCAGCCGAAGCGGATCGGAAAGCCCTCGCCGCCCAATAGCGTGACCGATTCGTAGAGCGGCAGGCCGACGACGTTGGTGTAGGAGCCGACCATCTTGACCACGAACGATCCCGCGATGCCCTGCACGGCGTAGCCGCCGGCTTTGCCGCGCCATTCGCCGGAGCCGATATAGGCCTGGATGTCGTCCTCGCTCAAGCGCTTGAAGCGCACGCGGGTTTCGATCAGGCGCTGGCGGAACGCCTCCTTCGGAGTCACCAGGCAAATGGCCGTGTAGACGCGGTGATTGCGCCCCGACAGCAGCCGCAGGCACTGCGCGGCTTCATCCACCAGATTGGCCTTGGGGAGAATGCGGCGGCCGACCGCGACCACCGTATCGGCGGCGAGGATGAAGGCTCCGCGCAGCTCGTCGTCGAGCTGGACGGATTTCAGCGCCGCATCCGCCTTGGCGCGGGCGAGGCGATTGGCGCAGGCGCGCGGCAGCTCGCCCCGCTTCGGGGTTTCGTCGACATCGGCCGGCCGCAGCGCGTCGGGCTCGATGCCGGCCTGGTTGAGCAGGCTGAGCCGTCGCGGCGAACCGGAAGCGAGAACGATTTTGGGGCGGCCAAGCATGCTGGGTTTGTCGCGGGAAAAGGATTCGGATGGGGATGCGCGCGCGGAACCTATCGGAAGGCACTCCATTCCACAACCGGGGAACAAGTGATTGAAGCAACTACCAATCTTTCGTCGCCCCTGCGAACGCAGGGGCCCATAACCACAGGCCGGCGTGATTGAAACGACAGTCGGCGATTAGCACTTCCTAAAGTCGCTCGGCCGCGGCGTATAGGTTCCTGCTTTCGCAGGGACGACCGCGGGTGTTTGTCACCGCGTTCGCCACGGCGACACTCAGCGCACCGGGTCGATCGGCGTAGCGACACCCAAACGGGCCTCGATGGCCTCGGCCGCTTCAAGGCACAGATCATCGCGCAACCGCGGCCCGGTAATCAGCACGCCGACCGGCAACCCGGTCGCCTCGTCGCGCCCGGCCGGCACGCAGGCCGAAGGCAGCCCGAGCAGGTTGGCCGGGACCACCGGGCGCATCAGCTCCTTGGTCGCAGCCGATCCGGCCGGGGTCGCCGCATCAAAACCATGCTCGAACGGCAATTGCGTCCAGGTCGGCGACAGCAGCAATGGCCGGTCGGCCATGAAGGTCGACCATGCCCGCGCGATGCCGTCGCGCTCAGTCATCAATTGCGACCATGACGTCGCGTCGGCCAAAGGCGGTATGCCCTCATTGAAGTTGTTCAGGAAAGCCATCGCGTCCGCGCCCATCATCGGGGACAACAAATTCAGCACCGAGCCGAAATCACCCATGATCAGGCGCGCCCAGCAGCCGATCGCGTCTTCGTAACGCGGCGGGCAGGCTTCCTCCACGACATAGCCGGCATCGGCCAGCGCCTGTGCGGCCCGTCGCACCACAGCCGCCAGCTTTGGATCGGTGCCGCCGCCGGGCGGCTCGGGCAGCACAGCCACGCGAACCGGTCGCGCCAGCGCCGGTCCCTCGAACGGGGCGTCGATCGACCAGGGATCGCGCGGATGCGCGCCCATCAGGACACGCAGGCCGAGGCGCACATCCGCCACGCGGCGCGCCATCGGCCCCTGCACGTTCATCAGTTGCACCGCCAGCAACCGGTCTTCGGCCGGCACAAAGCCCGCATCGGGGACGCGGCCGGCGGATGGACGGATGGAAGTGATGCCGCAGGCGTTCGCGGGATTTCGCAGCGAGCCGCCGATGTCGTTGCCGAGGCCGATCGGACTCATGCCGCTGGCCAACGCCGCGGCCTCGCCGCCGCTCGAGCCGCCTGCGGTGCGCCCCGGATGCCAGGGATTTCGCGTCAGGCCGTGCAGCGAACTGTCGGTGTGCACGCGCAGCGCCATGTCAGGCAGATTGGTGCGGGCGATCGGTATGGCGCCGGCGGCGCGCATGCGTTCGACGACCGGCGCATCCACTGGAGCCACCGCATTGGCCAGCGCGGGCACGCCCCAGGTCGTGGGCAGGCCGGCCATGTCGATGTTTTCCTTCACCGTGAACGGCACGCCATGCAGCGGGCCAATGGTTTCGCCGGCGGCCTGCCGCTGGTCGGCCTTCACGGCAGAAGCGCGGGCCTCGTCGGCCAGCACGCGCACCACGGCATTGAGCGCCGGGTTCACCGCATCGATGCGCGCCAGATGGGCATTCACCACTTCAACCGAACTCAGTTGCCGGCGTGCAATGCGCTGCGCCAGTTCAGTGGCCGGGAGTTGCCAGATCTCGCTCATCGCTTGCTCCAACATGACATGCGCCACGAAATCGCGCGCAACGTTCCCGCCCGCCGATCAGCGTAGTACCGCACCTGTCGGATGTCGACGGGTTGGACCAGTTGGTCACTCGTTCGCCGCACCCGCCTTGGCAAACCTGCGGCGGATGCGCATCGACAGCCCATCGCAGACCTCGCGATAGGCGGCAAGCTTCTGCTCGCGGTTGCCTTCCATGCCGGTCGGATCAGGCGTCGGCCAGTATTCGACATCGGCGGCCATCGTGCGCGTCAGCTCCAGCGCCTTGTGATGGGCTTCCGGCGACAGCGTAATGATGAGATCGAAATTGAGCCCTTCCCAGTCCTCGAGCTCCTCGAACGTCGTGGGCTTGTGGTCGGAAATATCCTGGCCGAGCTCGGCCATCACGGCGACCGCGAACGGATCAAGCTCGCCCTTCCTGACGCCGGCGGATTTTACGTAGAGCGCCCGCGGGAACATATGCTGCAGCAGGCTCGCCGCCATCGGCGAACGCACGCTGTTCAGCCCGCATGCGAACAGCACGGCCTGCGGATTGCGCGCGCGGGGCGCATCCATGCGTCACGAAATCCTTGCGGCAGAGAACATCATGCGTCCTGCCCCTTCCAGTGCAGGACGCAGATCAGCGTGAACAGCCGCCGCGCGGTTTCGAAATCGACGCGGACCTTGCCCTTCAGCCGCTCCTGCAGCGTGCGCGAGCCTTCGTCATGGATACCGCGGCGGCCCATGTCGATCGCCTCGATCTTGTCGGTGGTGGCGGTGCGGATCGCCTGGTAGTAGCTGTCGCAGATCATGAAGTAATCCTTCACGATCCGCCGGAACGGCGTCAGCGACAGCAGATGCGCCACGACCGGCGCGCCGTCCTCGCGGCGGATGTCGAACATCAGGCGGTTGCCGGTAATCGCGAGGTGCAGCGTGAACGGGCCCTGCTCTGTGCCTTCCGGCGCGAACAGGTTCTGTTCGATCAGATCGTAGATCGCAATCGCCCGCTCATGCTCGATATCGGGGCCGGAACGCCCGATCGATTCCTCGTCGAGCGTCACCGCGACGATGCGGTTGTGCTGGTCATCGTCTGGTGGCGGCTTGTTCATGGCAAGTTGAGGCGCAATCCGACGGAGCGTGAATGGGCATCCAAACCCTCGGCCTTGCCCAAGGTCATCGCGGCAGGCCCCAGCGCGCGCAACTGGTCCGGCCCGCATTTGAGAATCGAAGTGCGCTTCATGAAGTCTAGCACGCCGAGCCCCGACGAAAACCGCGCCGAGCGCGCGGTGGGCAGCACGTGGTTGGAGCCGCCGACGTAATCGCCGATCGCCTCCGGTGTGTGGGGGCCGAGGAAGATCGCGCCGGCGTTGCGGACCTTTGCCGACAGCGCTTCCGCATCCGCGGTCATGATTTCCAGATGCTCGGCGGCGATCGCATTCGCAAGCTCCACCGCCTCGTCGAGCTTGCTGACCATGATGATGGCGCCGAAATCGTTCCACGAGGCCCGCGCGATGTCGGCGCGGGGCAGCGTCGCCAGTTGCGACTCGACTGCACGCGCGACGTCGGCGGCCAGGGCCGCGCTGTCGGTGATCAAAATCGACTGCGCGCTCGCATCATGCTCGGCCTGCGCCAAAAGGTCAGCGGCGATCCAGCCGGCATTTGAGGTCGCATCGGCAATGACGAGCACTTCCGAGGGACCGGCGATCATGTCGATGCCGACCTTGCCGAACACAAGCCGCTTGGCGGCGGCGACATAGGCATTCCCCGGACCGACGATTTTTGCCACCGGCGCAATCGTCGCGGTGCCATAGGCCAATGCGGCCACCGCCTGCGCGCCGCCGACGCGATAGATCTCGGACACGCCGCCGAGGTGTGCCGCGGCCAGCACCAGCGGATTGAGCTTGCCGTCCGGCGAGGGCACCACCATGACGACCCGCGGCACGCCGGCGACCCTGGCCGGAACGGCGTTCATCAACACCGAGGACGGATAGGCCGCGGTGCCGCCGGGCACATAGAGGCCGACCGCATCGACCGCGCTCCAGCGCCAGCCGAGCTCGACGCCCAGCGCATCCGTGAAACGCTCGTCCTTCGGCAATTGCCTTTCGTGAAATGCCTCGATCCGGTCACGGGCGAATTTCAGGGCATCGACGGTTGCGGTGTCGCAGGCCCCGACCGCGGCATCGATCTCGGCCGCGGCGACGCGCAGGCCGGAGGCGTCGATGTCGAGCCGGTCGAATTTCCTGGTCGCCTCGAGCAGGGCCGCGTCGCCGCGCGCGGCCACGTCATCGACAATGGCGCGGGTGGCACGCTCGACATCGGTCGAAACCTCGCGTTTGGCGGCGAGGAATTGCTTGAATAGCGAGCCAAAATCGGCGCTGCTGGTATCCAGGCGAACGGGCATGGTGGCTTTCTGAGAGACAGCGAAAGGCCCCTGCTCAATGGCGCGGCGGCCAAGGGCCGTCAACCCTTGCCCGCCCGGAAACAGTGCCCGTAGGGTGGGCTGAGCGGAAAGCGAGCCCACCAAATGCCTCTCTTCCGGCGGTCGAGATGGTGGGCACGGCGCGAAGTGCGCCTTTGCCCACCCTACGGCTGCGGAATCACCCCTCCGGCCCCAGAGGGGCGATGGCGAGGTCGCTGGTGCCGAGGTCGTCGGCACCGAGGTCGGTCAGCTCGCATTCCAGGCATTCGACGTCCAGCCGCAGCGCCTCGCCATGGCTGAACAGCAAAAGCGCGCTGCCGCCGGGGGCCTCGCCCGGATGGAATTCGATCCCGACCAGTTCCAGCACCGCCTTCGGCTGCGCCAGATCGATGTTGCGCGACTTGCAGGCCAGGACGCGGTCGAAGCGCAGCGCCGCGATCGAACGCCGCGGCTCGGTTCCGCCCGATAACGTCTGCTCCCAGTCCAGCCGGTCGATGCCGACCACCAGCCGCTTTTCGTCCTGCCGCCAGACGATGTCGGACGCCAGGACGCGGGCGTCCTGCACATGGGCCGAGATGACCGCGAGATCGTCGGCGTCGAGCGCAATCAGTTTGAGCGGATCGGGCGCCGGCATTCACAGAAATCCTTACCTTTGATTCGCGCGTATCCCAATCGCAAAACCGGTACCCACTTTTGCGGGATAGCGCGTTAATCGCTGATGCGCTGGATCGACGCGCCGCAGGCCGAGAGTTTTTCCTCAAGCCGTTCGAAACCGCGATCCAGGTGATAGATACGGTTGACCATGGTTTCACCCTCGGCGGCAAGCCCTGCGATCACCAGCGACACCGAGGCGCGCAGATCCGTCGCCATGACAGGCGCGCCGCGCAGTTTTGCGGTGCCGTCGATGGTCGCGGTTTCGCCATCCAGTGATATACGCGCGCCGAACCGCGCCAGTTCCTGGACATGCATGAAACGGTTCTCGAAGATCGTCTCGGTGATCTGCGAGGAACCGCCGGCGCAGGCCATCAGCGCCATCAATTGCGCCTGCAGATCGGTCGGAAAGCCCGGGAACGGCGCGGTCGAGACCGTGACCGGCCGGATCACGGCGCCATTGCGGGCGACCCTGATGCCGTCATTGTTGACGGTGATATCGGCGCCGGCCTGCGTCAGCACGTCGAGCGCCGACTGCAGCAATTCGGGACGCGCCCCGGAAAGCTGCACGTCGCCGCCGGTCATGGCGACCGCCATCGCATAGGTTCCAGCCTCGATCCGGTCAGGCAACACGTTATGCCTCGCGCCGTGCAGCTTCTCGACGCCCTCGACCACGATCCTGGTCGAGCCGGCGCCCGTGATCCGCGCCCCCATCTTGTTGAGGCAATCGGCGACGTCGACGATTTCGGGCTCGCGGGCGGCGTTGGTGATGATGGTCGTGCCCTTCGCAAGCGTTGCCGCCATCAACGCGACGTGGGTGCCGCTCACCGTCACCTTGGGGAAATCGATTCCCGCACCGCGCAGGCCGCCCGGCGCCGTCGCGACCACATAGCCGCCGTCGATGGTGAGCTCGGCGCCGAGTTTTTCGAGCGCCATGATCAGGAGATCGACCGGCCGCGTGCCGATGGCGCAGCCGCCCGGCAGCGAGACTTTTGCCTCGTGCATCCGCGCCAGCAAGGGCGCGATCACCCAGAAGCTGGCGCGCATCCGCGACACCAGATCATAAGGCGCCGTGGTGTCGATGATGTCGGCCGCCGAGATATGCAGGGTCTGGCCCTGATATTGGCGGTCGCCGGGCCGCTTGCCCGCGGACATGATGTCGACGCCGTGGTTGCCAAGGATGCGCTGCAACTGCGCGACGTCGGCTAGCCGCGGCACGTTGTCGAGGATCAGCGTTTCCTCCGTGAGCAGGGCTGCGATCATCAGGGGAAGCGCGGCATTTTTCGCGCCCGAGATGGCAATGGTGCCGTTGAGCTTGCTGCCGCCGACAATACGAATGCGGTCCATGCGACCCCCCTTGCGATGCGCAATTCATGCCTGCGCCTCGACGGCAGAAGCGGCGACATTTGCGGCGATTTGATGGGGTCGAGCCACAGCCGTCATTCCGGGGCGACGCGAAGCGGCGAGCTGTGATGTGCAATTGCACATCGGAGTGCACATCGAAGAATCCATTTGACCACCGCCGCTGTGGCCGGATGGGTTCCCTGACGTGCAATTGCACGTCAAAGCTCGCGACTGCGTCGCGCCCCGGAATGACGGGAGAGAAATGACGGACGCCTAAATCGCGTTGATATCTTCGCTCTCAAGTATCGGCTTCGGATACCCGTCGCGCGCCACCTTGATCATGGCGCGGCCGAGTTGCTCGCTGGTGGTCATGTATTTCGGCGCGGTGCGGGCGAGATACGACAGCAGCGGCGCCGCGACGACATAGACCGCATTTACCCAGCCAGTCTTCGACCGGACGCCATGCAACGGCTGGATGCCGGCGGGCCGGAACATGTAGGCCGCCTTGAACGGCAGCTTGAGCAGGTCGTTCTCGGTCTTGCCCTTGACCCGCGCCCAGCGCACCGGGCCCTGCTCGCTTGAGTCGGTGCTTTTGCCGGTGACGTAGGTGAAGACCATGCCGGGGTTGAGCCGCGCGAGCGTCGTCGCCGCGGCCATGGTGACGTCGTAGGTCAGATGCCGGTAACGCTCCGCGTCCATGCCGACCGAGGAGACGCCGAGGCAGAAGAAGCAGGCATCGTATCCCGCAAGCTGGGATTCGATCGCGGAGAAATCCGTGAAATTGTCGTGCAGGATTTCATGCAGCTTGGCCTGCTGCATCCCGGTCGGGCTGCGCCCGACCGCGAGCACACGCTCGACACCGGCATCGACAAGGCATTCGCGCAGGACACCCTGCCCGACCATGCCGGTGGCGCCGAACAGGATCACCTTCATGCCAGGGTGCGCTCCGCTCATCCCTTGATGAACGCGAGCAAGTCGGCGTTGATCGTCGCCGCTTCCGTGGTGGGCATGCCGTGCGGAAAGCCCTTGTATGTCTTCAGCGTCCCGTTCTTCAACAACTTCGCCGACAACGGCGCGGAGTCCTCGTACGGCACGATCTGATCGTCGTCGCCATGCATCACCAGCACGGGCACGGTGATCTTCTTGAGGTCTTCGGTGAAATCGGTCTGCGAGAAGGCGACGATGCCGTCGTAGTGCGCCTTGGCGCCGCCCATCATGCCCTGACGCCACCAGTTCTCGATGACGGCCTCCGAGGGCTTCGCGCCCGGCCGGTTGTAGCCATAGAACGGACCCGACGGCAGCGCGCGATAGAATTCCGAGCGGTTGGCGGCGAGCTGCGCCTGCAAGTCGTCGAACACCGATTTCGGCAGCCCGCCCGGATTGGCCGCCGTCTGCACCATCAGCGGCGGGACTGCGCTGAGGATGGCGGCCTTCGCCACCCGGCTCTCGCCGTGGCGAGCGATATAATGCACCACCTCGCCGCCGCCGGTGGAATGACCGACGTGAACCGCGTTCTTCAGGTCGAGATGCGCCGTCAGCGCCGCGAGATCATCCGCATAATGATCCATGTCATGGCCGTCGGCCACCTGGCTGGACCGGCCATGGCCGCGGCGGTCGTGGGCGATGACGCGGAAGCCGTTGTTGACGAAGAAAATCATCTGCGTGTCCCAGTCGTCGGCCGACAGCGGCCAGCCGTGGCTGAACACGATGGGCTGACCCTTGCCCCAGTCCTTGTAGAATATCTCGACGCCGTCTTTGGTCGTGATGGTGGGCATGGGAATTTCTCCTCTTGTTAAGTCGTCATTTCGGGACACGCGACTTCGCGCGGACCCGGAATCTGGACGTCGCTGACTGAGATTCAGGGGTCGCCGCCTAAAGGCGAAACCGGTCAAGTGTATGTCGGGGCCGGTCGGTATCGCCGGATCACGCCTGTTATCACGACGACGAAGAATACCAGCACGATGCCCTGGGCGACGGCGAACGGCGGCTCGGCCGGCGGCACGCTCGGCGCCAGCGCATGCAGCGCCGGCACCTTCAGGAAGGACTGGATCACCAGCACGAACACGTTGAGGTAGAGCGAGACCAGCGCAGTCAGCGCGTAGATCCAGCGCCAGGCACCGGTGAGCGTCATGCCGTAAAGCGCAAAACAGGCGATCGCCAGCAGAACCAGCGAGAGAAGGCCGACCATGTGGGACGGCAACGTCTTCTCCAACAGCAGCGGTGGAATCAGGAAACCTGTAGCGCTGGTCAGGATCGTGAACAAAAGGAAGATCGCGGTCAGGCCCGGCATCCGCTTCGAGCCGAGCATCCCGAACATCACGATGATTCCCGCAACGATCCCGATCAGGCTGATGACGACATGCACGAGAACAAATGTGACCAAACTCATACCCAAAATCATGATGCGCCCCCTCCGTTGGAAACCTTCTAAAGGTTACGACGCGTCATGGAAAATTTCCACACGCATCGCGTGCGGCGTCGGCAATGCAGGCATGTGCGTGAATGAAGACACATCAACGAAAGTTGTATGATGCACGAAATATTTGCACTGATGTCACAAACGACGGCGGAGGCGACGCGACCAAATCAAATTTAGTAATAGCGCGGGATCGGACCGTTATGCGGCGTCTTGCGGTGCGATAAGTCAAACAGCACTTCGTCGACATAGCACCAGCCCCAGCCTTCCGGCGGATCGTAGCCTTCGATCACGGGATAGCCGGTGGCATGGAAATGCGCGGTCGCATGCTTGTTCGGCGAATCGTCGCAGCAGCCGACATGGCCGCAGGTGCGGCAGATCCGCAAATGCAGCCACTGGCTTCCGCTTTTCAGGCATTCCTCGCAGCCGAGCGCGCTCGGCGTCACCGTTTGAATGCCGGCGATGTGGCTGCAGCCCTTTTTTGTCACCGCTTCATACCTCGCGCGTCTTTGCGTATTGGCACCCGTCAATACGCCGCATCATAGCGACGGCTTCATGGCATCGGCCAGATAGCCGTGCAGCGCCGCCACCACCTGTGCGCCCTCGCCGATCGCACCGCCGACGCGCTTGACCGAGCCGGCGCGCACGTCGCCGACCGCGAACACGCCGGGCACCGAGGTTTCCAGCGTCGGTACCGGGCGGCCTTGATTCTGTTCGGACTGCGCCCCCGTCACCACAAAACCCGCCCGGTCGAGCGTCACGCCGCAGCCGTCCAGCCAACGGGTGGCCGGATCGGCGCCGACGAACAGAAACAGGTTACGGACATCGAAACTGTGCTGCTCGGGGGCCAGCCGGCTCTTCCAGCGCACGCGTTCGAGCGATCCATCCCCGCCGCCTTCGACCCCAATCACCTCGGCGTTGAATATCAGTTCGATATTGGGCGCCGCTTCGATGCGCTCGATCAGATAGCGCGACATGCTGGCCCCGAGCCCGCCGCCGCGGATGATCATGTAGACCTTGCGCGCATGGCCGGACAGAAACACCGCGGCCTGCCCTGCGGAATTGCCTCCGCCGACCAATACGACGTCCTGGCCCACGCACAGCTTGGCCTCGATCGGTGAAGCCCAGTACCAGACGCCGCGGCCTTCGAAGGCGTCGAGATTTTCGATTCCCGGCCGCCGGTAACGCGCCCCGCTCGCCACCACGATGGATTTGGCGCGCAACGACTGCCCGCATTCGGTCGCCAGCGCGAACGCGCCGTCGCGCTGCGAGCAATCCAGCGACCTGATCGAAACCGGAATCAGCATGTCCGCGCCGAATTTTTGCGCCTGGGTGTAGGCGCGGCCGGTGAGCGCCTGCCCGGAAATGCCGGTCGGAAATCCCAGATAGTTTTCAATGCGCGCGCTGGCGCCGGCCTGGCCGCCGAAGGCCCGCGCATCGAACACCGCGACCGACAATCCTTCGGACGCGGCATAGACCGCGGTGGCCAGGCCGGCGGGACCGCTCCCGACGACGGCGACGTCGTAGAGCTTCTCATGCGCCTGGTTGGTGATCATCCCCACCGCCAGCGCCAGCGAAGTCTCAGACGGATTGCGCAACACGGTGCCATCGGGGCACACTACCAGTGGCAGATCGGCGCGCGAGGGCGAGTAGCGCGCCACCAGATCGGCGGCGTCCTTGTCGGTTACGGGATCGAGCACGTGGTGCGGCTGGCCGTTGCGCACCAGGAAATTCTGCAGCCGCGCCGTGTCGCCAAGCGAAGCCGGGCCGATCAGCACCGGGCCGCCGACGCCGCCCTGGATCAGGCTGACCCGGCGCAGGATCAGCGCGCGCATGATGCGCTCGCCGAGTTCGGCTTCCGCGACCAGTAGCGCGCGCAATTGATCCGGCGGGATCAGCAGCGTTTCGACGTCGCCCTCGGCATGGCCGTCGACCAGCGCGACGCGGCCGGAGAGCTGGCCGATCTCGGCCAGAAACTGCCCCACGCTCTGGTCGATGACCGGGGTGACATGGCCAAGGCCATCGCGCTGGGTGATCGCGACCGTGCCGGACAGCACCACGAACATGCCGGGGCCGACCTTGCCGGTCTCAAACAGGGCTTCGCCGTCCTTATATGTTCGTAGTTGCCCGAACCGGCGCATCCTTTCGATTTCGTGATGCGCGAGCGTCGGAAATGTCTGTTCGTGACGGGGAAACGCGAGGGAAGCCGCGCCGATCGCCGGATCGGCCGTGATGTCTGCACTCATTTGTCGCCGCCTAAAAAAGAAACAGAACCGAGCAGAGAGCGAGCCATGCAACCCGGCGAGCGATCGGGATTTCCCGCTGCGCTATCGGCTTAAGGCTTTTCTCCGCCGGCGTCATCTAGGGAGGCATCGGCGTTTTCGGAAGATGCGCTCGCCTCGTCGCGGCCCCGCGCCTGCGACTTTCGCCGCTTGAGATTTTCGCGCAACGCCAGCTTTAGCCGGTCCCGTCGTGAATCCTTCACATCCGCGCCGGTCTTTCCCGCAGCCCTATCTTGATTGTCTTTCATCGCTAGTACCGTCGAGCACGCCTTGATCGAAACGACGTCCGGGACGCCGGCGCCGGAAGATGGCGGGTTCGATCATCCATACTGCAACCGCGCGCCCGGCACATCGGCGATTCGGCGGCTTGGGCCGGGATCGGGAACCAGAGTAAGGCCCAAACTTGCCGAATTGCCTGATGTCGCGATCCTCAGCGCCGATTTTTGACGATTTTAGGCCCTTCAGGGCCCGCGCGCGTGCTTGCGCCAGAGGGGTCCTTGTGGCAAGAACCGGCCGCCTAGTGGGCGGCCGTTTGGGCCGATTCCCCCAAATACCGGGCATGCTGCCGTAGCTCAGTGGTAGAGCACTCCATTGGTAATGGAGAGGTCGACAGTTCAATCCTGTCTGGCAGCACCATTTTTTCCAATGAACTTCAGCACTTGCTGAACAATTTGAGCATTTCGCACCGCGCCTGATACACACCGGGTGTTGCGCGATGGTCTCCGAATGGCCTGCCCTACTAAACGTCTCGGCTCCGACAACTGGTACTTTCGAAAGCGTATACCGGCTGATGTTCAAGCGATCTTGGCGAAGCTGCCAAACGATAAGCGACCACCGAACTGGTACAAGGACCACATCAGCAATCCCCTCCGGACAGCGGATCGCGCTGCCGCTAAGGCGAAGTGTCCCGAGGTGGCTGCACAGGTAGAGCGCACAATGGCCGCACTCCGCGCTGGCCCCAAGCCGCTCACCCTCAAGCAAATCAACGCGCTCTCAGGTGAACTCTATAGAGCGATCGCGGTTATGTAAGGTTGAAAACGATCATGCATCGTGGAGTTTGTCGGCCGACGCAAAATGCGGGTGCGACCCCACGGCTTCACGCGGGACGATCCGATCGGTTGCACGGCGTATGATGTCGTAGCACTCACAGGTTGCTTCCTCGAGCCGCGCCCTGTCGATTTCGACCAAGCTCCGCCGAGCGGATTTGATGGCACCTAAGGCGCGGAGTTTGGCAATCACCTGCGTCACGGTCGTTCGTCGCACCCCGAGCAACTGCGAAAGCGTCTCCTGCGTTAATGATAGGATGTTGTTGTGCTCGCTTCGATCGTGCAGGTGAAGCAGCCACCGGGCCATGCGGGCCTCGACCGAGTGCAGTCCGTTGCAGGCTGAGACGTGCTGGAACTGCATGAGGATCGACCTCGTGTGCGCCTCGACCACATGTCTGATGGCGTCGCTCTCCATGTAGGCTGCATGAAACCGCGACACGGAGATTTGCGATGCGGTGCCGCCCACCCGCACGACCGCGGTCACAGACGACATGAAAGAGGGTCCCAGCACCGATAATGCGCCGATCGCTCCCTCGCGCCCGATTACCGCAGTTGCGATCGCTTCTCCGTTCGGAAGGCCGAGCATGAAGGAGATGGCACCGCTATGGGGAAAGTAAACATGGTCGCGTCGATCTCCCGCTCGTATCACCACGGCGTCCTGTTCAAGCGCCACCTTCTGGAGATGAGGGGCGAGCAACGCGAGATCTGCCGACGGTAACGCGGCGAGAAGACGATTACCGGCGCTCGCCGGACGTCCCATCACGAGAGACTTCTTCCTTCAGAAGAACACGCAGCTCTCCTGGAATGTCTTTGGCAGGAATGTCTTCTGCGCTGCGCCGACACTAACTCCACTTTCATCGTGCCGGCTTTGAACCGCCTTGTGGGATACGATACTTGCTGAGTAGCTTAACGCGCCGCGCCAGTAAAGGTAAGGCGAACCCTTTGACGCGGCGTCGCAGGTGATCGGGCGGGACCGCTTCGACGCCAGCGCCTCAGGACCGCTGGTCAAGTTCCGCCAAGGGGCCTGCCACCGGTTCGCTGGCGACCCGCCGATACGGGATCTGTCCGCCGCGCGAGAAAGCTCAATGATTTCAGCGCAAGTCCGTGCTCTCTCGACAGTTCAATCCTGTCTGGCAGCACCATCCCCTTCCAGTGAAATGGCCCGCCTCGGCTGAGGGAAATCAGCCCGGGATCGCGATCATCCCGCGTGAATCATCGGCAGGCGCCGCTCACGCCGCCAGCGCCACTTTCCGGAACGCCTTGACCAGCGCGCCTTCCAGCTTGCCCTCCATGCCGCAGAGGATCTGGTAGGCGTCCTGCCGGGCCATTGGCGGCCGGTACGGCCTGGACTCGACAAGTGCTGCGAAGATGTCCGAGATCGTCAGCAATCTGACCAGATCGGAAATCTGCGAGGCCGCCAGTCCATCCGGATAGCCGGAGCCATCAAGATATTCGTGATGATGCCTCACGCCATCCAGAATTTCCGGACTGATGCCCGATACGCCCTTCAACAGATCATATCCGATCGCGGGATGGCGCCGGATGATCTCCTCCTCCTCGGGGTCGAGGCGTCCCGGCTTGTCCAGGATCGATAGCGGAATGCGCGCCTTGCCGATATCGTGGAGGGTCGCCGCGATTCCGAGCCGCGAGACGTCCCCGCCGGAGAATCCGACATCCAGCCCGAAGGCGACCGCAACCCCGGTCACAAGCAGGCAGTGCTGAAACGTGCCCTCGTGATAGCGACGCACCTCGTCGAGCCAAGTTGAAAGCCCGTCCTGCCCGACGCGGGTGATGATCTTCGACGTCGCACGCTTCGCATCGACAAGCTTCAGTGGCCTGCCATGGCGCACATTCGAAAACATCGAGGCGAAGGCTGCCACACCTTCGTCCATCCGCAATGCCGGATCCGCAGCTTTATCCTCCTCGGCCGCTTCCGCCGCCTCGATCTGCGCGACCTTGAGAATTGCTTCCTTGGGGCGTGAAATGATCGCGGTCGCGCCGAGTGCATGGGCCTGCGCAACCATCGAACGGGAGAGATTGTGAACGACGAACAGCTTCTCGGGAATGCCGGCAAGGTCTTGCAAAATGAACCTGAGCTGATCGACGCGAGTCATCTGCCGCAGGTCAATGTCGACCATCAGCACGCCATGCGACCTGATCCCGGTGCCGTCGCCGCCCAGTACCCAGGGCACCACGGCGTGTTGCGGTTCGAGCATCGCGCGAATCGCCGGTAACTTGGTCGGTTCGTCTGTGACAAAATAGACGAGCATTCAGGGACTTCCGTACACCGCAATAGTGAGGTAGCTGCCCTTTAAAATTGAAGCACTGAAAAGAAAATGAACTCTGTCGCTAATGGTTCGGATGACCGAGCTCCGCACTCGGCGTCATCCGCATCTCAAGCATTTTAATCAACATCAAACTTGGCTACCTTGCCGTTAAGCATCCACCTCGTATAACTACGTACCTCAAACAGGTGAGCGTCGGTCGAGTTCCGAAGGATCGTCAGATCGAGGGCAACGTCCGTGAATCATCTCTTGTCGTCCCGAAGCGAAACGGGGACCGAGAGATTGATGCTGCGCGCTTTGATCCCGATCGGCTGCATGTTTGCCGCCCCGGCGTTCGCGCAGCCCGATCTGGCCGGCGCGACAGCCAAGCTCACGCTGCAGGTCGCGACCGCCATGCTCGGCGAAAAATGCCGCCGCATCGAAGCGCCGGATCCAGCGTCGCTTGCTTCGGTATCACTGCACCGAACCTTTCACGATGATTTCGACAGCCATCCGCTGTTGGATGAAAGATGGGCGCCATACTACGCCGGCGGGGCTTCCTGGCCGGAAGCGCGTTACTGGGGTGGCGAGGGCTCCGACTTCAGGCGCAAGACCAGCTATAATGGCGAGCAACAGATCTATGTCGATCCGCGCTATGGCGGGCGGGAAACAACGCCGCTCGGCCTCGATCCGTTCAAGGTCAAAGACGGCATTCTCTCGATTACAGCCAGCCGCATCCCGCCGTCGCTGAAGACCGTTCTCTTCAATAATGAATATATCTCGGGCATCCTGACGACGCAGAGCAGGTTTTCCCAGAAATACGGCTACTTCGAAATGCGCGCCAAGATACCGGTCGGCGTCGGCGTGTGGCCGGCGTTCTGGATGCTCGCCGATGATGGCGGCTGGCCGCCGGAAGTCGACATCATGGAGGGCCGCGGGCAACAGCCGGGCGACATCGTGATGACGACGCATTGGCGGATACCGGAGACGCAGCGCGTGGAACGCTGCGGGTTTGACTTCATTGTGCCGGACGCCGCGACCGCGTTCCACGACTACGGCGTGCTGTGGCAGCCCGATCGCATCACCTATTTCATCGACCGACAGCCGGTCTCCGAGATCAAGGTCCCGGTCGGCTTCGGCGTGCCGATGTATATGATCGTCAACCTTGCGATGGGCTCGAAGACTTTCGAGGGCGTGGGATTCGTCGATGGCAAATCTCCCAATATTGTCGCATTCGAGATCGACAGGATATCCGCCTACCAAATCGACGAACGCTGACCGGAGATGACGATGTTCGGAAAATTCTCGCGCCGGCATTTTGCAAAGCTTGCCGGCTTGTCCGCGCTCGGCATCGCCGCGGCGCCGGCCGACGCCGCCGCGCAAACGGCAGCCGCGCAGCCAGCGCCGGCGAGCTTTCCGAAAGACTTCGTGTGGGGCACCGCCACGTCGGCCTACCAGATCGAGGGCGCCGTGAACGAAGACGGCCGCGGCCGCTCGATCTGGGATACGTTCGCACACACGCCGGGCAAGATCGAAGATCACACCACGGGCGATCGCGCCAACGAGCACTACATCAGGTACAAGGAAGACATCGGCCTGATCCGCGAATTGGGCGCCAGGGCCTACCGGTTTTCGATCGCGTGGCCGCGGGTGTTTCCGGAAGGAACCGGCAAGCCTAACCCCAAGGGCCTCGACTTCTACGACCGCCTCATCGACGAACTGCTCAAGAACGGCATCGAGCCATACGCGACGCTCTATCACTGGGACCTGCCGCAGGCGCTCGAGGACAAGGTCGGCGGCTGGCGATCCAGCGAAACGTCGAAAGCATTCGCCGAATATGCCGGCCACGTGGCGGCGCGCATCACTGATCGCGTCAGGTCGATCTTCACGATCAACGAAGCCGGAAGGTTCGTGAATTTCGGCTATGGCTGGGGCATCGATGCCCCCGGCCTCAAACTCCCGGATGCGGACGTCAACCAGGTTCGCCACCATGTGGCGCTGGCGCACGGCCTTGCGGTGCAGGCGATCCGTGCGCAGGGGCGCGCGGGCACCAGGGTGGGTCCGGCCGAAAACATCGCGGCCTGCGTGCCGGCATTCGACACCCCCGACAATGTGCGCGCGGCCGAGATAGCGACGCGCGAACTCAACTCCGGCTTCCTCGGCGTCATCCTGGAAGGCAAATACACCGACGGGTTTCTGCAGTACGCCGGCAAGGCCGCGCCGAAATTCACCGCCGACGAATTGAAGATCATTTCGCAGCCGAACGATTTCGTCGGCCTCAACATCTACGCGCCGCAATTCTACATCGCCGCCTCCGACAAGGCGCCGGGCTGGCGGGTGCTGCCGTTCCCCGCCTCGTTCCCGCACATGAATTCGGAATGGCTGCGCGTGGGGCCGGAGACGATCTACTGGGCGTCGCGGCTGGCGGCAAAGGTCTGGAACATCGAGACGATCTACATCAGCGAGAACGGCACCTCGTCGGAAGACAAGCTCCATGCCGACGGCCAGGTCTACGACCTCGATCGCATCATGTACCTGCGCAATTATCTCAGGCAGTTGCAGCGCGCGACGTCGGAGGGCGTGCCGGTCCGCGGCTATTTCCTCTGGAGCCTGATGGACAATTTCGAATGGATCTTCGGCTACGGGCAGCGCTTCGGACTCTACCACGTCGACTTCGAGACGCAGCGCCGGACGCCGAAACTGAGCGTCGCCTTCTATCGCGACGTGGTGGCGCGCAATGCGATCGGCGTCTGAAATTTCAATACCGCGCGGCCTGCCGCAGCGGCGCCGGGACCTCGGAGATCGAACGCTGCTTGCCGTCGGTTGCCACAGTCGTGACCGGTTGCTGCGCCAGCTTGCGCGATGATTCGTGACCGACAAATACGCCTGCCGCGGTCAGCATCAGCACGACATAAAGAACGAACATGCCGCCGACCCATTTCCAGTAGATCCGGCGGGCGTCGGGGGTAAGGCTCTCGAGCAATTGGCGCATGGTTGCCTCCTCATCAGGAAACCTTATGCGCTGCGTATACGCCTCTCGTCACACCCCGTATGTGACGTACTTCACAGATGCCGATTTGAGACGGAGAACCCGTGACCGGAGCAGAACTGAAGAAACTTCGCCAGCATCTCGGTGAGGCCATCGGCCAGCCGCTGTCGGTGGCCGACATGGCCAAGCTGTGCGGGCTGCCGGCTGCCGATGGCGCCGACACCATCCGCCGATGGGAGGTCACCGGCCCGACCGGGCCGGTGGCGGAGCTGCTGCGCATCCTGGCGATGGCCAGCGACCACTATCCGATCCTCGAAATGTTCAACGTGTTCGACCGTCACGACGTCCCGGTGAAAGACCGCCCCGCCCGCCGGCAGGCCTTCCGCGAACAGATGCGCGGCGACGTGCGGCGCCGCATTGGTTAAGCAAAGCTTGCCGGGAGGCCGGGCGGGCTTCGAAAATTAAGCCATTGCTAACCTTTGATTAGGCCTTCATTAAGCACAAAAAACGTTTGCCGGCCAATGGGTTGGGTTCGTATCCGCTGTCACCTCCAGGTGACAGCATTTTAGACAAATGCCGTCTATGTGCGTGGGCATGGAAGGCGCCCCGCACGAGGGTGTCGCCGAACGGTTTTCGGAGACCAACACAATGAAGAAGATCCTCGCAGCCCTCGTGGCCTTCGCAGCCCTCACCGCCACAGCCCCCGCCCTTGGCGCCGATCTCGGCGCGCGCCCCTACTACAACAAGGCCCCCGTCTATGCGGCGCCGCTCTACAACTGGACCGGCTTCTATCTCGGCGGCCATCTCGGCGGCGCCTTCAGCGGCAGCAACGATTTCAACGGCGCGGTGCTGAGCGATTCCAGCGCCCGGCTGCTCGGCGGCGTCCAAGCCGGCCTGGATTGGCAATTCGCGCCGAACTGGGTGCTCGGCACCGAGGGCCAGTATTCCTGGCTCGGCAAGAACAACCTCACCGCCACCTTCCCCGGAGGCTACGTCTACACCAACGATCAGCGCGGCCTTGGCTCGATCACGGCCCGCATCGGCTACACCTGGGGTCCGGGCCTGGTCTATGTCAAAGGCGGTTACGCCTATTCCGACAACGCCGAGAGGGTGACGCTCGGTGGCGTTCCGACCGCCTTCCTGCTCGATGGCAACCACAGCAACGGCTACACCGTCGGCACCGGCGTCGAATACATGTTCGCCCCGAACTGGTCCGCCAAGGGCGAGTATATGTATTACAATTTCGGCAGCAGCCGCTTCGTGACCCCCGCGGCGCTGGCGCCGTTCGGAAGCTTCCACACTGACGACCACACGCTGAAGCTCGGCGTCAATTATCGCTTCAACTTCGCGAGCCCCGTGGTCGCACGCTACTGAGCGCTTTCAACTGCGGATTGCGGAAGGCCGGCTTTCACGCCGGCCTTTTGCTTTTTTGGGCGCCGTTTTCCGGTTCACGGAAAAAATCCGTCAAAGGCAAGCAATCCGCTGCCAAAAATGCGGCGAAAGGCCTTCCCGGTTCCAAACTTGTTAACCGGGCACCGTGATACTGCCGCGCGAGGAAACATCTCAAGGTAGCGTAGACGGGACAGCGGGCAAATGACGGGACGATCCAATTCACGGCTCAAGGGTTTTCGTTTCGGCGTCAGGGGCAGCCTGTTTGCCGCCTTCGCCGTCATCGCCGGCATGGCGATCGTCATCTCGGCCGGCGCCGGCCTGATGCTCGGGCGGCTCGGCGGGACCATGGTCGATCTGAGCGGCCGGGACATCCCCCGTCTCGCCGCCAGCCTGCAGCTATCCGCACAGAGCGCGAGCCTCGCCAGCCAGGGGCCGGCGCTGCTGGCCGCGCGCAGCGAAGAGGCGCTGAACGATCGCACCAAAAAAATGAAGGAAACCCAGGCGGTCGCGCTGCAGAAGCTCGCCGAGATCGTCGAACTCGGCGCCGACAAGGCGGTCGTTGCGGCCCTCACCGAGAACATGAAGAACATCGATGAGGTGATCAAGAGCCTCGGCTCGGCCGCGCGCGAGCGGCTCGAATTGGGCGCCCAGCACGACAAGCTCTACGACGCCGTGCGCAAGGCGCAGCGGCGCTTCGTGGCCGCCGCGGGACCCGCGGCCATCGACGCGCAGACCGAGCTCTACAGCATCTACGCCGCCCCCAACTTCTCGCAGGCCGAAGCCATCCGGGCACACAAGACCGCCGACCAGCTGGCCGACATCGCCGCCAGCGGCAATCTCATGGCGTTCGACATGATCGCGGCGCTGTCGACCAACAACGGCGAAGTGCTCGAAGCGACCGGCAGGGACTTCCGCACCGCGCAGGCGCGCGTGAAGTCGAATCTCGAAGCGCTGCCCAAGACCACGGCGATGCGGTCCGTTCAAAACACAACCCTGAGCCTGCTGGCGCTTGCCGACGGCAAGACCGGCGTCTTCAAGGTCCGCCAGCAGGAGCTGGATGCGGACGAATACGGCCAGACCATTCTGGAGGAAACCCGCAAGCTCAATGTCGGCCTCGGCATCAGCGTGCAGCAGCTGGTCGACGCCGTGCAGAAGGAAACCGACGCCGCCGCCTGGCAGGCGCGCCAGGAGATCTCGTTCGGCACCATGGTCATGCTCGCCCTCGGCGTATCGACGCTGGTCGGCTCGATCCTGTTCGTCTGGCTCTATGTCGGCCGCAACGTCCTGCTGCGGATCAGCAACCTGCAGCGCTCGATGCAGTTGTTGTCCAGCGGCGACCTCGAATCGGAGGTCTATCAGACCCACCACCAGGACGAGATCGGCGTCATGGCGGATTCGCTGCAGGTGTTCCGCGAGAGCATGCTCCAGAGCCGCGCGCTCTCCGCCGAGCAGGACAAGGACCGCATCGCCAAGGCCGAGCGCGCCAACCGCATGGAAGCGCGCATCGTCGAGTTCGAAACCACGGTTCGCACCGCGCTCGACAGCCTGCAATCCGCGGCAGGATCGATGCAGTCGACCGCGCAAAGCATGTCGGCGACCGCCGATCAATCGAACGCACTGGTGACCGCGGTGGCGACCGCCGCCGAGCAGACTTCAGCCAACGTGCAGACGGTGTCGTCGGGAACCGAGGAATTGTCCTCCTCGATCGAGGAAATCGGCCGTCAGGTCATCACCTCGGCGGAAATCGCCCGCAAGGCGGTCGACGACGCCGGTGAGACCGATGCCACCATGCAGGGGCTTGCGGATAACGCCGCCCGCATCAGCGTGGTGGTCGATCTGATCCAGACCATCGCTTCACAGACCAACCTGCTGGCGCTGAACGCCACCATCGAAGCGGCCCGCGCCGGCGACGCCGGCCGCGGCTTCGCCGTGGTCGCCTCCGAGGTGAAGAGCCTCGCCAACCAGACCGCGAAGGCCACCGACGAGATCCGCCAGCAGATCGTCAGCATGCAGACGGTGACGACGACGGCGGTCTCCGCGATCAGGAACATCAGCAACACGATCAGCGAGATCAACGAGGTGACCACCGCGATTGCGGCCGCGGTCGAGGAACAGGGGGCGGCGACGCGCGAGATCGCGCGCAACATCCAGCACGCCGCCGGCGGCACCAGCGAGGTCTCCACCAACATCGTCGGCGTCTCCAGCGCCTCGTCGCAGGCCGGAACGGCGGCCGGCCAGGTGCTGACCGCCTCCGGCGCGCTGCGCCGCGAGGCCGACGTGCTGCGCGAGGAAATCGACGCCTTCCTGACGAACATCCGGGCGGCGTAGTCAGGTGTGCCAGGGCGGCGGCGCCGCGCCTGGCCGACAAAAATGCGAAAACAACCCCATGCAAAGTAGCCGGGTACGCTGCGCAGCATCGGGGCATCGCCACCATGGTCAGGCGCGGCGGCGCGGGATTGCGCCGTAAACTCATGCGTTTGAAGCCGGACAACTTGCGTTCCTCGGGCGCGCGGGCACCGCCAGCGCTTTTTTCGGCTGGCGCGGTGCCGCGTGTACCGGTAAGCCGATATTATGCATTCGAAGACAGACAGCACCTACTCCTCCGCCGAGGCACTGCGATACCCCTGGGAACATCACCCCGGCCACGATCAGGTCGTCGAGGTGGTGCCCGGCGTGCTTTGGGTCCGCCTCAAGCTGCCGTTCCGGCTCAATCACGTGAACATCTACCTGCTCGCCGACGGCGACGGCTGGGCGATGGTCGATTCCGGGTTCGGCAACGAGGAATCCATCGCGGCCTGGACCGTGCTGTTCGAGGGGCCGCTGCGGCATGTGAAGGTCACGCGGCTGATCGTGACCCATTCGCACCCCGACCACGTCGGCCTGGCGGGTTGGATCACCGAGCGCTTCGACTGCCCGCTGCAGATGTCACAGGTCGAATACCTGCAATCGGTCTATCATCAGAACCGCGGCACCGAGGAGCGGCGCAACGCCCAGCGGCTGTTCTTCCGCCGGCACGGCATGGATGAAAGCCTGACCGACCGATTGCTCGGCCGCGGCCAGGACTATTTGAAGCGGGTTTCGGTGCTGCCGCCGTCCTATCGCCGCATCTCGCGTGGCGACGAGGTTGTGATCGGCACGCGGCGTTTCAAGGTGATCACCGGCGGCGGACACGCGCTCGACCAGGTGATGCTGTATTGCGCCGCCGACAAGCTGTTTCTCTCCGCCGACCAGGTGCTGAGCAAGATTTCGCCGAATGTCAGCGTCTGGGCTGTCGAGCCCGACCAGAACTCGCTCGGCGAATATCTGGCCTCGCTGGCCAGCCTCACCACCACGCTGCCCTACGACGTGATGGTGCTGCCCGGCCACGGCGTGCCGTTTTACGGGCTGAAGACCCGCATCAAGCAGCTCGCCGACCATCATGAGGATCGTTGCCGGCTGATCGCCGAAGCCTGCCGGGAAGTTCCGCAGACTTCCAAGGAACTGGTGCCGGTCGTGTTCCACAAGCACGTGCTGGACGAGCACCAGATGGGCTTTGCCGCCGGCGAACTGGTCGCGCATGTCAACTACATGCTGGTAGAGGGCCGCCTGACGTCAGAGGTCAGCGACGGCGTGCTGCGGTTCCGGACCACCTGATAGCGGCGGAACCGGGGGGCCGATGCATATCGCGTTTCGGATCCTCGCCAACACGCCGATCTGGGTTTTCGCGCTGCTCGCCTATTTGATCTGGCAGGGCCGGCAGGCGCGGCGGCCAAGGACGCAAGCGATCTGGCGGATGCTGATCGTCCCGTTGGCTTTCTTCCTGATGGGTCTGTCGCGGCCGGTATTGGCCCACGACCATGGGCTGGAACCGCTCATGGCCTGGTTGGTGGCGGCCACCCTGTTTGGCGCGCTGGCACTCTGGCATGACCCGAAGTTGCTGGCGGTCGACAAGGCGCGGGGCATGGTCACCCGGCCAGGCAGCGCAGGTCCGCTGATCCGCAACGTCACGGTCTTCTCCCTGCAATATGGCGTTGCGGTCGCAACCGCCATGAAACTGGAGCCGCACGCCGCCGTCGCAATCATCGGCCACGCCGTCTCCGGCGCCAGCGCGGGTTACTTTTCGGGGTGGGCGGCCGCGCTATTGCGCCGTTACCGGAATTTCGACAGGAACGAAAATACCGGGACCGCAAATCCAGCGTAGTGTGTTGATCGAAATCAAGATTTATCCTGCCTCAGGTGCATCCCGGAGACGCGCCGAAATGTTGGATTTCGCGTAGACATCAAAGCTGGAAACGCTCTAAAAAGGCCTCACGCCGATCCGGCCGGTTCCGTTCCAGGTCTTGTGATGGATTACAGCAAATTTTTCAGTGCCGCCCTCAATCGCCTGCATAACGAGCGGCGCTACCGGGTTTTCGCCGATCTCGAGCGCATCGCGGGCCGCTTCCCGCATGCGGTCTGGCACTCGCCGAAGGGCAAGCGCGACGTCGTGATCTGGTGCTCCAACGACTATCTCGGCATGGGCCAGCACCCGAAGGTGGTCGGCGCCATGGTCGAGACCGCCACAAGGGTCGGCACAGGCGCCGGCGGCACCCGCAACATCGCGGGTACCCATCATCCGCTGGTGCAGCTCGAACAGGAACTGGCCGACCTGCACGGCAAGCAGGCCTCGCTGCTGTTCACCTCCGGCTACGTCTCGAACCAGACCGGCATCTCGACAATCGCCAAGCTTATTCCGAACTGCCTCATTCTATCTGACGCGCTGAACCACAATTCGATGATCGAAGGCGTGCGCCAGGCCGGCTGCGAGCGGCAGATTTTCCGCCACAACGACATGGCGCATCTGGAAGAGCTTTTGATCGCGGCAGGCCCCGACCGGCCGAAGCTGATCGCCTGCGAGAGCCTCTATTCGATGGACGGCGACATAGCCCCGCTTTCGAAAATCTGCGATCTCGCCGAGAAATACGGCGCCATGACCTATGTCGATGAGGTCCATGCGGTTGGCATGTACGGCCCGCGCGGCGGCGGCATTGCCGAGCGCGACGGCGTCATGCATCGCATCGACGTGCTGGAAGGCACGCTCGCCAAGGCCTTCGGCTGCCTCGGCGGCTACATCGCTGCTAATGCCGAGATCATCGACGCGGTCCGCTCCTACGCGCCGGGCTTCATCTTTACGACGGCGCTGCCGCCGGCGATCTGCTCGGCCGCCACCGCGGCGATCCGCCACCTCAAGACCTCGAACTGGGAGCGCGAGCGCCACCAGGACCGCGCCGCCCGGGTCAAGGCGATCCTCACCGCCGCAGGCCTCCCCGTAATGTCGAGCGACACCCACATCGTGCCGCTGTTCGTCGGCGATCCCGAGAAGTGCAAGCAGGCGTCCGATATGCTGCTGGAAGAGCACGGCATCTACATCCAGCCGATCAACTATCCGACGGTCGCCAAGGGAACCGAGCGGCTGCGGATCACGCCCTCGCCCTACCACGACGACGGCCTGATCGATCAGCTGGCGGAAGTGCTGCTGCAGGTCTGGGACCGTCTCGGTCTGCCGCTGAAGCAGAAATCGCTCGCGGCCGAGTAACCCTCCCCTTAGGAAATTGGGCTGGTAGCGCGGTGCGCTGCCAGCCCAAAGCGTTTATACTACCCTCTTCCGGCCCCGGCGTTTTCGAGCGTCCGGCCAGCGCCAGCGAGAGGCGCTGCTGGGACGGGAAGGGAGACAAGCAGCGATGCTGCACGACTGGGGCGTAATCGCCGCCGCGTTCGCCTATATCGGCCTGTTGTTCGGCGTCGCCAGCTATGGCGACCGGTTGTCGCCGAGCCAGCGCGGCCGCGCCAGCATGCTGATCTATCCGCTGTCGCTGGCGATCTACTGCACCTCCTGGACCTTCTTCGGCTCGGTCGGTTTCGCCACCCGCACCAGCATCGACTTCCTTGCGATCTATGTCGGCCCCGTCCTGATGATCGGGCTGTGCACGCCGCTGCTCCGGCGTGTGATCCAGCTCGCCAAGTCGCAGAACATCACCTCGATCGCCGACTTCATCGCGGCGCGCTACGGCAAGAGCCAGGCGGTCGCCGCCACGGTGGCCGTGATCGCGATCGTAGGCTCCGTGCCCTACATCGCACTGCAGCTCAAGGCGGTGGCGTCCTCGCTGGAGACGATCCTGACCGAGGACAAGCTGTTCTCCTCGATTCCGTTGATTGGCGACATCGCGCTGGTCGTGACACTGGCGATGGCGGCATTCGCCGTGCTGTTCGGCACCCGCCAGACCGACGCCACCGAGCACCAGCACGGCCTGATGCTGGCGATCGCCACCGAATCCATCGTCAAGCTGGTGGCCTTTCTCGCCGCCGGCGCCTTCGTCACCTTCTGGATGTTCACGCCCGTCGAGCTGATCGAACGCGCGATGAAGACCCCGGAGGCGGTGCGCGCGATCGACTACGTGCCGTCGATCGGCAATTTCCTCACCATGACGCTGCTGTCGTTCTGCGCGATCATGCTGCTGCCGCGGCAGTTTCACGTCAGCGTGGTCGAGAACTCCAGCCCCGAGGAGGTCAGCCGCGCCCGCTGGCTGTTCCCGCTCTATCTGGTCGCCATCAACCTGTTCGTGATTCCGATCGCGCTCGCCGGCCTCGTCACCTTTCCCTTCGGCGCCGTGGACAGCGACATGTACGTATTGGCGCTGCCGATCGAGGCGGATTCCCCGCTGCTCAGCATTGCCGTGTTCGTCGGCGGCATGTCGGCCGCAACCGCGATGGTGATCGTGGAATGCGTCGCGCTCTCCATCATGGTCTCCAACGACATCGTCCTGCCGCTGGTGCTGCAGCGCAGCCCCGCAGCGCGCGCCGGCAGCAAGGATTTCGGCGACTTCCTGCTCAGGATCCGGCGCTTTGCGATCTTCGCCATCATGGTGATGGCGTATTTCTACTATCGCGCGCTCGGCAATGCGCAGCTGGCGGCGATCGGCCTGTTGTCGTTCGCAGCGCTTGCCCAGCTGGCGCCGGCCTTCTTCGGCGGCCTGTTCTGGCGCGAGGGAACCGCCCGCGGCGCCATGACCGGCATGCTGGTCGGCTTTGCGGTGTGGGCCTATACGCTGTTCCTGCCGAGCTTCCTGGAGGGCAATCCGACAGGCCTGCTGCTGCTGCAACACGGACCGTTCGGCATCGAGGCGCTGCGTCCGCGGGCGTTGTTCGGCGCCGATCTGCCGCCGCTGATGCATGGCGTGCTCTGGTCGCTCTCGCTCAATATCCTGACCTACATCGTGATGTCGATCGCGCAGCGGCCGTCGTCGATCGAACGGCTGCAGGCGGATCTGTTCGTGCCCAACACGCTGGCGCCGATCGCGCCGACGTTCCGGCGCTGGCGGACGACGGTTACCGTGCAGGACATCCAGAGCACGGTGGCGCAATATCTCGGCCCCGAGCGCGCGGCCCAAGCCTTCGAATCCTTTGCGGCCGGCCATCGCGGTAATCTCGATCCGGCCGCGCCCGCCGATTTCGAATTGCTGCAACACGCCGAACGGCTGATCGCCTCCTCGATCGGGGCCGCCTCCTCGCGCCTCGTGATGTCGCTGTTGCTGCGCAAGCGAACCGTCTCCGCCAAGGCCGCGCTGAAGCTGCTCGACGATTCCCACGCCGCGCTGCATTTCAACCGCGAGATTTTGCAAACCGCGCTGAACCATGTGCGCCAGGGCATTGCGGTGTTCGATGCGGATTTGCAGTTGATCTGCTCGAACGCCCAGTTCGGCGAAATTCTCGCGCTGCCGCCACACCTCGTGCAACTCGGGATCCCGCTGCAGGAAATCCTCGAATTCATGGGCGCCGTCAGCCCGGCCGACTTCGGCGACCACCCCGATGGATTGCTGCAGCGGCGGCTGGATGCCTACACCACCGAAGGCGAGCCCTATCTGGAGCGCCTGCCCGACCGCCACATGGTGATCGAGGTCCGCTCCAACCGGATGCCGGGCGGCGGCCTCGTCATCACCTTCTCCGACGTCACCCCGAGCTTCGAGGCCGCCGAAGCGCTGGAGCGCGCCAATGCGACGCTGGAAAAGCGCGTGCGCGACCGCACCGAGGAACTGACCCGCCTGAATTCCGAACTGGCGCAGGCCAAGAGCACCGCCGAGGACGCCAACATCTCGAAGACCCGGTTCCTGGCGGCCGCCAGCCACGACATCCTGCAGCCGCTCAACGCGGCGCGGCTCTATGTGACAAGCCTCGTCGAGCGGCAGAATGGCGGCGAGGATTCGCGCCTGGTCGAGAACATCGACGACTCCCTGGAGGCGATCGAGGAAATCCTCGGCGCGCTGCTCGACATCTCGCGGCTCGATGCCGGCGCCATGACGACCGCGATCACCAGCTTCAAGATGGCTGACCTGATGCGCTCGCTCGAGATCGAGTTTGCGCCGCTCGCACGCGCCAAGGGGCTGGAATTGACCTTCGTGCCCTGCTCGCTGCCGGCGGAATCCGACCGCTTGCTGCTGCGACGGCTGCTGCAGAATTTCATTTCCAACGCCATCAAATACACCCCGCGCGGGCGCGTGCTGGTCGGCTGCCGCCGCCAGGGGCAATCGCTCAAGATCAGCGTCTACGACACCGGCGTCGGCATTCCCGTGACCAAGCGCGGCGAGATCTTCAAGGAGTTCCACCGCCTGGAACAGGGCGCGCGGATCGCGCGCGGCCTCGGCCTTGGCCTCTCCATCGTCGAGCGGCTGGCGCGGGTGCTGAAGCACGGCATCGCGATCGACGCCAACGCCAGTGGCGGCTCGGTGTTTTCAGTGACGGTGCCTGTCGCCAAGGCGATCAACCACACCGCCGCCGTCACCAGTGCGACGCCGCTCTCCAAAACACCGATGAGCGGGGCGCTGATCGTCTGCATCGAGAACGACGCGGCGATCCTCGACGGCATGAAGACGCTGCTGACGGCGTGGGACGCCGAGGTGATCGCGGTGACCGACCCCGACGCCGCGATCGCCGCGATCGAATCCTCCGGCGGCAGCGTGACGGGCCTTCTGGTCGACTACCATCTCGACCGCGGCAACGGCGTCGCCGCGATCCGCGAGATCCGCCGCCGCTTCGGCGAAAACATTCCGGCCATCCTGATCACGGCGGATCGCAGCCCGAATGTGCGGGCGGCCGCACGCGAGGAAAACATCGCGATCCTCAACAAGCCAGTGAAGCCAGCCTCTCTCCGCGCCCTGCTCGGCCAGTGGCGGGCGCAACAGATGGTGGCGGCGGAGTAGGCGCTATCATTCCGGGGCGGCCCCCGAGGACGGTCAGTCCCGGAATTCCTGGAGAAGTTTGGACGAAACTGATGTATTTTCCTCCGCTCGCCCCGCCTTCTAGTAACGCTCGTGCGTATGAAGATCCGTCTTAAAGTAGCTGCACCAGCCCCTAATCTTGACTTGATCCGCTCCAGTAAAAGGAACTCCCGAGTTTTGTGAAGGACCGTCCCACGTGTCCTGCGGTCCTCTCCAAATCCTAATTGCCGCACTAACAGTGTCCCAGCTCATTCGGCACTCCTTTCGGGAAAGTCTTATTTCATGTGCGTCGCGTGCAGACTCATCGCCTTATCCGAGGGTCAGATTCCTGTATCACCAACAGCTCCAAGCCATGCCGTGGATCATGCTGGATCGTACCGGCAATGAAACCGTGGCCACGCCCAACCGTGGTACAACTGTTAAGGGGACTTACGACCCTCAATGTGCGGGTATCGAGCGCTCCCTTTATAACTTTCTCGACCCGAACGTTCAGCACAACCAATCCAGAGCCATCTAGAAGCATGGCGTTAGGTTCTCTGTTGATGACCGTCACTTCGGCTATCACCGGCACTTCGACGTCCGGGATATGATCAAATAGGATACCGACCTGTGAACTCGGTAGGAGACAAGCCTTTGCACTGCCCGATGCAAGACACAAAGCAATCAAACACAATGACTGCGCGCAACGCTTTGCCGTCTTCCTACGGAATACGAATTGAGACATGTGGTACATGCTCCCTGTGAAGGTTTGCGGCGCCGCCCCCAACTCTCTTTGTCTGGTTCTGGCCTGCAGCAGATAGACATACACCGCAGCGGCTTGGCGCGAGCCCGGATCCATTTCACCACTGGACCCGTTGCTTGATGGATTCCGGGCTCGCGACTTCGTCGCGCCCCGGATGACGACCGGGATCAACCCGTCGGCGTGCCCTGGCGCCACTGGCCACCGGAGATCTTCGCCGCCGCGATCACGGCCTGGGTCCGGCTTTCGACGCCGAGCTTCTGCAGGATCGCCGAGACATGCGCCTTGATGGTCGCTTCCGACACGCCGAGCTCATAGGCGATCTGCTTGTTGAGCAGGCCCTCCGACAGCATCATCAGCACCCGCACCTGCTGCGGGGTCAGCGTGACCAGGCGATCGCGCAGCCGCGCCATGTCGGGATCGTCGGCCGAGGAGAGATCAGTGTCCGGCGGAACCCAGACGTCGCCCTCCATCACCTTCATGATGGCATCGCGCAGCGTTTCGACGCCGAAGCGCTTGGGGATGAAGCCGGAGGCGCCGAAATCCAGCGACCTTCGGATCGTGCCGGCATCGTCGCTGGCGGACACGATCACCACCGGGATCGCCGGGTATTGCGCGCGCAGGTAGATCAGGCCGGAGAATCCGGAGATACCCGGCATGGTGAGATCGAGCAGGATCAGGTCGACGTCGGAATCCCGTTCCAGCAGCGCGGTGAGATCGTCGAACGATCCGGCCTCGCTGACGACGGCCGACGCCACGACGCTCGCGACCGCCTGACGCAAAGCATCGCGGAATAGCGGATGGTCATCGGCGATGACGAGGCGGGTATTGGCAGCAGCAGTCATCTACTTCTTGTGAAAAGCGTTGCGGCAAACCGGCGACCATTTTTCCGCAGGCCTGCCAAGCGGTCTGGCAATTGTCCCCTGCCCGGCTGTCGCATGCAAGCGCCCAATCCTCTCACGCGGCAAAGCGGTTAACCGCCTCCTTTGTGCACCGCAACAAGACGGCAGGATTTCGTGCGCCCTCATCAATCCCCGAACAGGAGATCGCGGGTCAGCCTGTCGACGGCGCTGACCGCCTGGAGCGCCACGCGCAAACGGTCGCGATCGCGGGCCGGCAATTGCTTGACCGAGACCGTGTTGGTGGGCGGTGTCCCGTGAGCGATATCCTCAATCTGCTGCGACAGGATGAGATCGAGAAATACGCCCTGGGCCTCGACCAGCGCATCGAGATCGCCGTCACTACCGTGAATGAGCGCCTTCACACCCGCCAGCCGCGCCGGCGTCGATCGGTCGGTCACATGGTAACGGATCGCCATGGCCCGCGCCGCGGCGACTATGCCGAACAGCCCGGCTGCCTTGAGATCGATGCGGCCGCCTTCGGTACGGATGCCGCCGAAGAATTTCAGGCTCGCGGGAACGCTGACACTTTCGACCAGGAGCTTGGCGAACGCGACCTGGCCTTCGGCCGCGGCGAAGGCCGCCTGCCTCACGGCCACGGCCAGTCCGCCTTCGCCGTGAACCGCCCGCAGGTCGAAGAAGATGTCGACGGACAGCAGATCGCTTGGATCGGAGCGCATGATCCAGTGGTCGATCCGATTCCGCCACGTTGCGACCGAACCGCGCCAAGGCGCGTTCTTCGCCATCACCCCGCCCTTGCAATACGGCACGCCGGCCTCGTGCAGGATATCCGCGACATGCGTGCCGAGCGCCGCAAACCAGCGATCCTCCTCGCCATCAGGTTCGCCGCGCTCGAAAATCACGGCATTGTCCTGGTCCATCGCCAACAGGCTTTCGCCGCGACCGGCCGAGCCCAGCACGACCATGGAAAAGCCGCACGGGGGCTCCCCCTGGCCGCGCTCCCGCATGATCCGCTCGGCGATCACGGCGGCCTGGCCGGTGAGCGCGCCGAGCTCGCGGGAAATCACTTCCGCGACATCGCGGCCGGAAAGCCCCTCCGCCATCAGAGATTCCGCGACCCGCGGCAGCTTGGCCCAGGCAAGCGCCAGGGCGTGCGCGTCCGCGGCATCGTCGATCTCTTCGCCGAGCGAAATCGCCTCCCCGGCGCGCAACCGCAGCAGGTCTCGCGCGGACAATGCCCCGATCACGCGGCCGGCTTCGTCGACGACACCGAGATGGCGGGTCTTGAGACGGTTCATGCGGCCGATGGCGCGATAGACAAAAGCGTCCGCGGAAACCGCTGCGAGCGGCTGGCTCATGATCTGCCCGACCGGCAAATCGAGCGCGGCCGCGCCGAAGCGAGCGATCGCGCGCAGCACGTCGCGTTCCGTGACGATGCCTGCCTCCGCGGCCTTCACATCGCCGGAAGCGGCATCTGGCGCCACATACAGCGCCGACGTTTTCTCGCTCGCCAGCCGCGCGAGGGCGTCGTGGACCGAAATGTCGGAGGCCACAAAGACCGGAGGCATCCGCATGATGTCGCGATTGCGGTGTCGATAGGCGTAGCTGTCGAAGCGTTTCAGCGTTCGTTCCGCGTCGGCGCGTTCCGGAGCTTCGACGGCCTGGATCCAGCCGGCCCGCGCCTCATCGTCGAGGACGGAGGTAAGGGCGAGGCACGCCCGTTCGGCCTCGGCAATGGTTCGGATGCCGTGGTCGCGCAACTTCGGCACCAGCGCCACAAACACCCGCGCCGCCGTCATGGCGTCGCCGAGCGCGGAATGCCGGTCGACGATGTCGACACCCAGCCAGTCGGCGAGTTCATCCAGCGAATAGCCAGCCAGTTCGGGCGCGGCGATCTGCGCCAACTGCCGCGTATCGAGCGTGCGTGGCCGTATCCACGGCAGGCCGGCGAGATCGCATTCGCGCTTGAGCACCGCAAGGTCGAACCCGACCGCGTGCCCGATCACCGGCGCCTGGCCGAGAAACGAATGGAAGCGCGGCCAGACTTCGGCAAACAACGGCGAGCCGGCGACCATGGCGTCGTCGATGCCATGAATGCGCGTCGTCTCGGCGGCGATCGATTGCCCGGCCGGCCGCAGCAATTGACGGAAGGATTCGCCGGCAACCAGCTTTCCGGCGGAGAGTCGCACCCCGGCAAGCTCGATCGCCCGCGCCTTGCGCGGATCGAGCCCGGTGGTTTCGGTATCGATGACAACGGCGTCGAGCGACAAAAGCGGGGCGCCGCCAATCGTCCTGTCCATCGCCCCTCCCTCTCGCGCGGCAGCCGTGCGATGCCGCGCAACCAGTCCGGCACGAGCGCGCCCTATTTCAGCAGCGCGGTGGTCAACGCGGGCGCATCGATCCGGTCGACCAGTTCATCATGGATGTTGCACAGGCTGACACGGAGGTAGTTGCGCGTGGTCTGGAAATCCCGCCCGCGCAGCTTTTCGTGGATCGGCATCATGGCAAAGTAGCTCTCCGCCAGCGGTTCCGGAATGTCCATCACCCGCTTGGGCGCGTGCCCCCCCACCAGGTCGAGCCGGTGCTCCAGTTCGCCCCGGGCCTCCCGCCATCCGGCCTCGCCGATCGACGGCGGCACCGGATAACGGTCGAAAACTGAAAGGACGACCGCGATGATCTGGTCGAGCACCGCACGGCGATCCTCGCCGGCATGCGGGCGCAGAACAACGTCGACCATCTCGCCCACCATCGAAAGACCGAGCGGAAATGCCTGCCAGCGCGAATGTTCGACCGATTTGGCAAACCCCTCCTCAGCAAACAGCACCTTGGCGTAATGGCCTGCGCGGGCGCGGGAGTATTCGTAGATGCCCTTCTGCACGATGAACGCCGACTGCGCATCGATGAAGTCCGCGAGCGCCTCGCGGTCGCCAATCGGCGGACGTCGGCGAAACAGTTTTTCGAACAACTTCATCCAGTCTTGTCCTGCCGATCGACCAGGGTGACTTCGTCAGCTTACCCTATCCGGTCCCGCCAAGTTGAACGTTCTAAACGGCGCGTCGTTAGCAGTTGCGGCATTTCCGCATCTCAACACTTCACTCCCGTTCGCAATTGCAACAATTTATACCCCCGAAAGTATAATGAAGCCCTGACCGTTCGTAGTGTTAGCCTTCGTTGTCTCCAAACCCGGCACAAGACCGGCAGAGCAGCGGCAAGGGGGGCGCCGCACTGAAGGGATTTGTTTCCCCTCGATCATTTCATCCCGGCGCATTTGCCTTGCCGGTGCTTTGAGGGAGGAATGCAATCCATGGCTGACTCTACAAGTATGAAAGAGAAAGAAGAAGCGCACTGGGCAAAGACCTCGCGTCTGATGTTCACGCATCTCGGCATCTGGTTCTTCTTCGGCTTCATCATCCACATGTTCGTGAAGCCGCTCAACAATATCATCATTCCGATTCTCGGTTTTCCGCTCGGCTTCTACATGGCCGCGCAGGGGTCGCTGATCGTGTTCGTGGTCATGCTGTTCGTGTTCGCAAAACAGCAGGACAAGATTGATCGCGAATACGGCTTTGCCGAGGAAGATTGAGGGGAAGAGACCATGGCTACGCAAAGCGCTTCCGGCACCACGGATTTCATCAAGAATCTCGGCAAGATGTACGGAACCTATACCGGCGGGTTCCTGGCGTTCATCATCCTGCTTGCAGTTCTCGAGCAGATCGGCGTTCCGAACAAGATCCTCGGCTACCTGTTCGTGTTCTTCACGCTCGCGGTTTACGCCATCATCGGGGTGATGACGCGCACCGCTGAAGTCTCCGAGTATTATGTTGCGGGACGGCGTGTGCCCGCCTTCTACAACGGCATGGCGACGGGCGCCGACTGGATGTCGGCGGCTTCCTTCGTCGGCATGGCCGGCACCCTGTTCCTGCTGGGTTACGACGGCCTCGCATGGGTGCTGGGATGGACCGGCGGATTCGTGCTGGTGTCGATCCTGATTGGACCATACCTGCGCAAGTTCGGCGCCTACACCGTGCCTGATTTCCTGTCGTTCCGGTACGGCGGCAACTTCGCCCGCGCGCTGGGCGTCGTCGTGCTGGTCGCCTGCTCCTTTACCTATGTGACGGCGCAGATTTACGGCACCGGCATTATTGCCTCGCGATTCCTCGGAATGCAGTTCGAGCTTGCGGTGTTTGCGGGCCTTGTCGGCATTCTGCTCTGCGCGATGCTGGGCGGCATGCGGGCGGTGACGTGGACGCAGATTGCACAATACATCGTGCTGATCATCGCCTACCTGACCCCCATCGTGATCCTGTCCACCAAGAATTACGGTATTCCGATTCCGGAACTCACGTACGGACAGGCCATCGCGGATATCACAGCGCGCGAGCAGCAAATGCTGGCGACCGGGCTGACGACGGCAGCAGCGCTGAAGCCGCACATTCAGCCCTTTATCAACTACAGCCCGCTGAATTTCTTCGCGATCATCATGTGCATGATGGTCGGCACCGCTTCGCTGCCGCATATCCTGATGCGTTACTTCACCACCCCGTCGGTGCGCGAGGCGCGTCAGTCGGTCGCCTGGTCCCTGCTGTTCATCTTCCTGCTGTATTTCTCGGCGCCGGCCTATGCGGCGTTCTCCAAGCTGGAAGTCTACACCAACATCATCGGACGCGACCTGACGGCCATCCGCCCCTGGTTGTTCAACTGGGGTGAACTCGGGTTGATCCAGATCTGCGGCAAGAACGCAGGCAGCATCGACGCGATTGTCGCGGCGTGCAAGGCCATTGCCGGTCACCCGGGCGTCGTCCGACTGCAGGACTTCGTCATCAACACGGACGTGATCGTGCTCTCAACCCCGGAGATCGCGGGACTTCCTTATGTGATCTCGGGTCTGGTCGCTGCCGGCGGTCTCGCCGCCGCGCTGTCCACCGCTGACGGGCTGCTGCTCGCCATCGCCAACGCGTTGTCGCACGACGTCTACTACAAGATGATCGACCCCAACGCGCCGACCCTGCGCCGCCTTACCGTGGCGCGCGGTCTTCTCGTGATCGTCGCCGTGATCGCCGCAGCGACGGCCGCAACCAAGCCCGGCGACATCCTGGCCATGGTCGGTTGGGCGTTCTCGCTTGCGATGGCCGGGAACTTCCCGGCGCTGGTGATGGGCGTCTGGTGGAAACGCACGACGGCGACGGGCGCGGTCTGCGGCATCATTGCCGGCTTCGGACTGTGCCTGTTCTATCTCGTGACGACCCGGTACTTCCCGGGCGCCGGCGTGAAGTATTTCGGCATGACGTCGTTGACCAACCCGTTGACAGGAGCGCCGCTGGTCGACATCGCGAAAGCCATGGCGTTGCCCAATGCCATGGAGAGTTTCCCGACACTCGCCCACCCGATGGCCAACAAGGTCGGTTGGTTTGACCTCAACAACATCGCCTGCGGGTTGTTGGGAACGCCACTGGGCTTCGCGGTTATCTACATCGTCAGCAAGCTCGGCAAGGAGCCGTCGGCGGAAATGCAGGCCTATGTCGACGACATCCGGAAGCCGCGCGGCAGGACAGTGCTCGAGGAGAGGACCACCTAGTAGGTTTTTGAAGACTGGAGATCGATGGACGGGGCCCTTCAGGGGCCCCGTCTTTGTTTGTCGCACCATATCCGCCTTGCCCGGATATCGCACTCTTGCCATTGTTAGCCGAGAGCGGCTGGTTGCGATGATCGGCCGGTTGTCTCACCGTCAGGCTGCGAGGAGAAACGTCCTTGGATATTGCAAGCTCGCTCTCCGCGTACTGGTATTTCCATCTACCGAACTTCATTCTCGCAGTGCTGATGTACACGCTGCTTGGCCGCGCCCTGCTCGGCTTGATGGTAGATGCGGACTCGCCGAATTACATCTGGCGATTTTTCTGCCGGATCACCGATCCCGTCGTCGCAGCTGTCGCGACCGTGACGCCGAAGGTGACCCCTCCGGTGGTGGTTTGGCTGTTCGGCTTCGTCTGGCTGTTCTGGCTGCGTGTCGCGCTTCACTACACATTGTTGTTGTTAAATCTCGCTCCCCGGGTCGGCGGAGCGGCATCATGAGCCGCAATTTCTATTTCATCGGAATCGCGTTTTTCGGAATGATCAATGGCATCTTCAATCAGCTCGCGCTGATTTTCACGCTGCTGTATGTCCAACTGCTCGCCGGTCCGCTGCTGTTTGGCAGCCTGTCGCTGACGCTGATGTTCGCATCGCTGATGGTTTCGACAGCGACCGTCATCCTTGGCGGAATTCCGGCGGCAATCTACGAACGAATCACCGGCGCCTCGGAATCAAGCGACGCCTCGCTCTGGATATGGCTTGCTGGAACCGCCCTTCTGGCGCTCCCAGCCGCCGGTAACTTTCTCAAGACCGGGCTGTAAGCGTCGATACGCGGTGTTGAGGACACGGCGCGCTGCCGCTACGCTATGGCCGCTCTCAAATCCGGTATACAGGCCCCTTTCATCGACGGAGTCGCGGATCATGGAAGAGATGCGCCGTATTGCCTATGAAACGGTGCTTCGCGCATGCGGCTTCGCGTCGCTCGCCATTTTCTGCGTCATGATCGGCCTCTCCTTCCTTCCGCGTTCCGCTTTTCAGGCGGGAGGCTTCCTGAGCATGCTGATGACCCTCGTTCTTGTGCTGAAGGCCCACGAAGCCCGGACCAAGGATCACCGCCGCACCGAGATGTGGCTCTATCTTCCCAAGGAAAGCCGTCCGCCTCAGTCCTTCGCGCAAAAGACCATCTCGACGATCATGCGCGAGACCTATCTCCTGTTCGCGCGCTGGACCGCGATCGTCACCATTGTGATGTGGAGCGTCGCGCTTTTTTTCTCCGTTATTGGACTTTAGTTCGAGACAGCGGCAACCGGCGGGGCTCCGGGGGCGGTCAAGTCTCTGCTTGCTGCTTGTTGGACCGGCCAAATGCAAACCAGGCCAAAGCACTGAGAAAGGTCCTGAATCAAGGCCATCCATGGTCCGGAAAACAACGCTGCCTACCGATTACGCATGGAATCATACAAGGGCGGCAGGGACACGTCCCGATCGGGCGCAGATGCTCAGCGCCAGCCGAAAGTACTATTGGGCCAAGCTTCGCGAACATGTAGGAAACCCTGAAATAATCGAGCGTCGATCTGACGCCACGCACATCTTCGCGAGCATAAAAAAAGGGAGCGATTCGAAAAATGTCTACAATGGTTGCCACCTCCGGCAAGTCCGGAGGAATGACGAAGGACGAACGCTTCGTCATCCTTGCATCTTCGCTTGGTACCGTCTTCGAATGGTACGACTTCTACCTTTACGGGTCGCTCGCCAGCATCATCGGTGCACAGTTCTTCTCGGCCTATCCGCCGGCGACCCGCGACATCTTCGCGCTGCTGGCGTTCGCCGCCGGCTTCCTGGTCCGTCCGTTCGGCGCCATCGTGTTCGGACGCGTCGGCGACATCGTCGGCCGCAAATACACCTTCCTCGTCACCATCCTGATCATGGGCCTGTCGACCTTCATCGTCGGCCTGTTGCCCAACGCCGCCACCATCGGTATCGCGGCGCCGATCATCCTGATCGCGTTGCGCCTGCTGCAGGGCCTCGCGCTCGGCGGCGAATATGGCGGAGCTGCAACCTACGTGGCGGAGCATGCCCCGATGGGCAAGCGCGGCTACTACACCTCGTTCATCCAGACCACTGCAACGCTCGGCCTGTTCCTGTCGCTGCTGGTGATTTTGTTCACCCGTACGGCACTCGGCGAGCCTGACTTTGCGGCCTGGGGCTGGCGCATTCCGTTCCTGGTTTCGGTCCTGCTGCTCGGCGTTTCCGTCTGGATCCGGCTGCGGCTGAACGAATCGCCGGTGTTCCAGAAGATGAAGGACGAGGGCAAGGGCTCCAAGGCGCCGCTGACCGAAGCCTTCGCCAACTGGAGCAACGCCAAGCTCGTTATCCTGGCGCTGATCGGCGGCGTGATGGGCCAGGGCGTGGTGTGGTACACCGGCCAGTTCTACGCGCTGTTTTTCCTGCAATCGATCCTCAAGGTCGACGGTTACACCGCCAACCTTCTGATCGCCTGGTCGCTATTGTTCGGCACCGGCTTCTTCATCGTGTTCGGCGCACTCTCCGACAAGATCGGCCGCAAGCCGATCATCCTGGCGGGCTGCCTGATCGCGGCGCTGACCTTCTTCCCGATCTTCCGGATGATCACCACCAACGCCAACCCGGCGCTGGAAAAGGCGATCGAAGCCACCAAGGTCGAGGTGGTGGCGGATCCCAAGGGTTGCGGCGATCTGTTCAATCCGGTGGGAACCCGCGTCTTCTCCGCACCTTGCGATACCGCACGCGCCTTCCTGTCGCAGTCGTCGGTCAAGTATTCGACCAGCTACGGCGCAGCAGGCTCCGGCGTGAAGGTCGTCGTCAACGGCAAGGACATCGCCTACGCCGACGCCAAGACCTCCAACCCGGCGGTGCTGGCAGCAGTTCAGGCTGCCGGCTATCCGAAGGCCGGTGACGCCGGCATTGTGAAGATGTCGCATCCGTTCGATATCTTCAAACCGCAGATCGCGGCGATCATCGGACTGCTGTTCATCCTGGTGGTCTACGTCACCATGGTGTATGGGCCGATCGCCGCGATGCTGGTCGAACTGTTCCCGACCAGGATCCGCTACACCTCGATGTCGCTGCCCTATCACATCGGCAATGGCTGGTTCGGTGGATTGCTGCCGGCGACCTCGTTCGCGATCGTGGCCTCGACCGGCGATATCTACGCGGGCCTGTGGTATCCGATCATCTTCGCTTCGATCACCGCGGTTGTCGGCTTCTTCTTGCTGCCGGAAACCAAGGACGTCGACATCACGAAGTAACCGGTTTCGTTCGGCGGCGGCCGGACGAAGAAACGACGAACCGGCTGCGGAGCGATCCGCGGCCGGTTTGCTTTTGCAGGCGCCTCAATCTGTGGCGCCGATGAACTGCAGCACGATCTCGCGCCGGTGCGGCCGCGCGCGATGCTCGACCAGATAGATCGCCTGCCACGTGCCCAGCGCGAGCGCGCCCTGCAGCACCGGGATGTGCAGCGAGGTCGCGGTCAGCATGGTCTTGATATGCGCCGGCATGTCGTCCGGCCCCTCGGTATCGTGGCGCCATCCGGCATTCTCGGGCGCGAGCCGGTTCAGCGCCGTTGTCAAATCGACGAGCACGGCCGGATCGGCATTTTCCTGGATCGTCAGCGACGCCGAGGTGTGACGGATGAACAGCGTCACCGCGCCTTCGCGCGCCCGGGCGTCGCGCACGAATTTGGCAACCTCGGCGGTGAGATCGGTAAAGCCCGCGCCTGAGGTCTGCACGGTCAGCAGCGAGGATACGATGGTGCTGGCGGCGACGGCGGAGGGCGCGGTGCGGGAATGAGATTTGGGCGATGTCACGATCAATCTCTCCACACGTCGTCCCTGCGAACGCAAGGACCCATACTCCGCGGCCTCTCGATTTCAGGCGATCGGAGTTGACACTCTTTGCAAACAACCAACAGCGGTGGTTATGGGTCCCTGCGTTCGCAGGGACGACAATGAAAAAGCCACACCCGTCAAATCTTGCCGTTGAGGTCCCTCTGCACCCGGTTGGCCATCTCGATCAGGCGCCGCCAGGCCCGCTCGAGGAACGACATCATGCGGTCCATGTCGCGGTCACTCGGCAGCGGGATTTCGATCTTGCGCTCACCGTCGGCCACTTTCGGCTCGCTTTTCTTCAGCGAGTCCGATTTCGGCAGGACCTCTTCGATCTTGCCGGGCACCGTGGGCTCGCGCGAGGCGAGGTCCGCCTTGAGCCTTTCATTGTCGGCCTGCAGCCGGCCAATGTCCGCTTGCAGCCGGCCGATTTCCGCGTCCATCGCCGCGCGTTCGTCGGGGACGGCGTAGCAGGCCCAGCCCGCGCCCGAATTGTTGCAGGTCGAAATCGCACCGGTTCTCGTATCGAGCCGGAGCACGCCATCTCCTGTCGGTGACAGCGCATAGCGGCCGTTGTCGGTTTCAGGCAGCGCGCCCGCGAGCGCCTGACCGGTGCCTGCGAGACAAACGGCCAGCACGATGCGCTTTAAGAATTTCGAGGACGATTTCGCTGTGCTCATGGGCTTGCTCCCGCCTCAGGACAGTTCCGGTTTCCTCGACCGCCGGGGCGCTTTCAAGGCATGCCTCTAGACCTTTGAGCTATAGGGCGCGCGGCCGGATTTCAACGCATCTTCCAGCAATTCGAGGCGGTCCTGGCCCCAGAACACTTCGCCCTCCAGCACGTAGACCGGCGAGCCGAACACGTCGGCTGCCAGCGCGTCCTGCCGGTTCTGTTCATACGCCGCACTGATTTCCTCCGCGCCGGAGCGCTCCACCAATTGCTTGCCGGGCAGCCCCGATTCGTCGGCGAGTTTCGCGATCGTTGCGGGATCGGCGAGATTGAGCTGATCTTCCCAGACGGCGGCAAAGGCCCGGCGCAAATAGCGGTCGGGATCGTGGCTGGCCTCGAGCGCCGCGAGCACGACGCCATCGGCCAGGCGTGCATTGAACGGCCAGTTCGCCGGCTGCAGATGAAATTTCAGCCCGCGCTTGTCGCGCCAGCGCTGCAGTTCGACCATCCGGTAGCGCTGACGTACCGGATGGCGCTTCATCAGGGGCAAGCCGCCGGTCTCTGAAAACAGATCGACCAGCACCACCGGCCTGTGATTTACCTTGAGATCATAAGTACTTACCAGATTCAGGAACGTCTGATGCCCGATATAGGCCCAGGGCGATTGGAGCGAGAAATAGTAATCGACCTGACGCGGCATGCGGGCTCCGCTACGAGGGATTTTCGCTTCGCTCGGGACATCCCAACAGAGCGCTCAAACGTGCGCAAGATCGATCCGTGTGGCAATACTGCTGCACTGCGATCACGGGTCCACAGTGTCGCAGGCAGCAACTGAATAAACCAAATAAAATCAATGAAATAGCTGGTTACGGCCTAATCTTGACTTGAATAGACGCGGTAAGTATGGTCCGCGCGGCTTTCAAGGGTGACGGGCGTAATTTCCATCTACCGTTGGCATCGTTTAATGTCTTGGGCATGGCCGAAGACAAAAACGACAACGTAAGTGGAAATCGCGATCAGCCGTCTTCCGACGAAGCTGCGCTTTCCGCAAGGCTCGGAAGTCTGGATCACCGGTTGTCCGAAATTCGTGACAGCCGCAAAATCAGGACTGATCAACCCGGAACTGAAAGCGGAGACAGAGCTGCCAGAGCTTCTGCCATGGCGCTTGGTTTCCGGCTTTCCTCGGAATTGGTCGCGGGCGTTGTCGTCGGAGCGGCGATTGGCTGGGGGTTCGACCGTTTATTGTCGACGTCGCCGTTCGGTTTCATCGTGTTTCTTCTGCTCGGCTTCGTCGCCGGCGTGGTCAACGTGGTGAGAACTGCAGGCGCAGGTCCAGGCAGGCGCTGAGCGTCGTCGGGAAGTCACGACATTTGAAATTCGATTGCCGGCCAGGCCGGTGGATAAAGAGCCGCGCGGATGAAAATCGACCCGATCCACCAGTTCAATATCGAACCCCTCTTCACGATCGGCCATATCGGCAAGCACACGATCGCCTTCACCAACTCGTCGCTCTACATGTTCCTCTCGGTAGCGGTGATCTCGCTATTGATGATCGGCGGCATGGCGGGACGGCAGCTGGTTCCCGGGCGGCTGCAGTCGATCGCGGAAATCTCCTACGAGTTCGTCGCCTCAACGATCCGCTCCACCGCCGGCGCGGAAGGCATGAAGTTCTTCCCGCTGATCTTCTCGCTGTTCATGTTCATCTGCATCTCGAACCTGATCGGCATCATCCCCTACACGTTCACGGTTTCGAGCCACATCATCGTCACCGCGGCGCTGGCCTTCCTGGTCTTCTTCACCGTCCTGATCTACGGGCTCTACAAGAACGGCTTCAAATTCTTCAAGATTTTCGTGCCCTCCGGCGTGCCGATCTACATCCTGCCGCTGGTCATGTTCATTGAAATCCTGTCGTTCTTCCTGCGGCCGGTCTCGCACAGCGTGCGTCTGTTCGCCAACATGCTGGCCGGTCACATCGCGCTGAAGGTGTTCGCGGGCTTCGTCGCCATGCTCGGCGTCTCGCTCGGCGCGCTCGGCTGGGCCGGCGGCATGCTGCCGCTGGCGCTCACCGTCGCGCTGACCGCGCTCGAACTCCTGGTCGCATTCCTGCAGGCCTACGTGTTCGCGATCCTCACCTGCATCTACCTCAACGACGCCATTCATCCGGGACACTAAGCGGTCCGGGGAATTTCCACCCACACTTTGTCTTACCCTCCAAGGAGCTCTAGAAATGGAACCGGCAGCAGCTAAACTTATCGGCGCGGGCATCGCAGCAATCGGCATGGGCGGCGCGGGCGTCGGCGTGGGCATCATCTTCGGCAACTACCTCGCCGCAGCGGTGCGCAATCCTTCCGCAGCTCAGGGCCAGTTCGGCAACCTGATCTTCGGCTTCGCCGTGACCGAAGCGCTGGGCATCTTCTCGCTGCTGATCGCGCTGCTGCTGCTGTTCGTTCCGCTCTGAGCTGCACCCTATCGCGCCGCCCGGTCCGGGCGGCGCGCCTGACAGCAAGAGGAGAACCCCGTGGCTGAGAAAAGTCATGGTACCGGCGCCCACACCGAAGCAGATGGCGGCCATGGCGGAGGATTTCCTCCGTTCGAGTCGAGCACGTTTGCTTCGCAGCTGGTATCGCTCGTCATCGCGTTCGTCGCGCTCTATGTGATCGTGTCGCGCATCGCGCTGCCGCGCGTCGAAAGCGTGATCGATGCACGTCAGAACGCGATCGAGGGCGATCTGGCGCAGGCGCAGAAGCTGAAGGACGAGTCCGACGCCGCGCTGAAGGCGTACGAGACGGAACTCGCTTCGGCGCGTTCCCGCGCGCAGGCCATCAGCAACGAGACCCGCGAGAAGCTGAACGCGGCCGCGGAAGCCGAGCGTAAAAAGCTGGAAGACCAGCTGACCACCAGGCTTGCCGGCGCCGAGAAGCAGATCGCGGCGACCCGCGAGACCGCGATGAGCAACGTCCGCGGCATCGCCGCGGATGCAGCCGGCGCCATCGTGCAGCGCCTCACCGGCGTACTGCCCGACAGCAAGACGGTGAAAAGCGCCGTCGACGCTTCGTTGAAGGGATAGACTGATGTTCGCCGAACCGGAAACCTGGGTAGCGATCGCCTTCGTCATTCTGATGGTGCTGTTTGCCTATCTCGGCATCCACCGCACGGTGCTGACGGCGCTCGATCATCGCGCCGAGCGCATCAAGGCCGAACTTGACGACGCCCGCCGTCTCAAGGAGGAGGCCGCCAAGCTGCTCGGCGAATACAAGACCCGCCGCGCCAGCGCGGAGCGCGAGGCCGAGGAAATCATCGCCAACGCCAGGGCCGAAGCCGAGCGCATCGCGATCGAGTCCAAGGCCAAGATGGAAGACTTCGTCGCCCGCCGCACCAAGACCGCCGAGGGCAAGATCGCGCTTGCCGAAGCCCAGGCGCTGGCCGATGTCCGTGCCGCCGCCGCCAACGCCGCGGTCGAAGCCGCCTCGACCATCCTGTCACGGTCGGTCAAGGGCCCGGTCGCCGACGACCTGCTCGCCAAGGGCATTGCCGAAGTTCGCGCCAAGCTGAACTGAGCGCTTTCAAAACACAATAAAGCCGGCGCGAGACGATCGCGCCGGCTTTTTTATTGCTTCTTCTTTTTCGGCGCCGGGCGTTCGGGCTTCAGGGCCTGCGGGTCGAAGCCGATATAGAAGATGTAGCTGTCGCCGACGGCGCCGGGAGGCGCGGGATAGGTGAGATCCTCGGCCACCAGCGTGAACGGCTCGCTGCCGCCTTCCGTCATGGTGACCGTGGTCTGGTAGGCCTTGGTGGCGATGGTCTTCTCCGACACGCCGCCCTGCACCACCGCGACGCGAATCGGGACCTGGACCGACGACGGGGCGCCGGCGGGGCCGGCAATGACGCGGCCCTGGATGCCGATCCGCGCCGTGATCACGCCGCCATTGACGCTGCATTCGCGGGCCATTTTGGAGATCGTCGCCTGAAATCGCAGGTCGTTGCCGACCGGCTGCTTGCCGGGCGCCGCCACGGCGTAAGTGGACGCGCCGGCCCTGACGGTTACCGGCGGACAGGTCAGATCGCCGGTGTCCTGGGGCACCGCCGGTGCGTTCGCGGCCGGCTCCTCGTCCGACTTGCCGCCGAACAGGCTCTTGAAACGATCGGTGAGCGATTGCGCCGACGCCGGCGCCGCCGTCAGGCAGGCCAGCCCGCCCGCGACCGCGGCTGCCGCCATCACCTTGGCCAAACGATTATTACCCATGCGACGCCCCTGAAATCCCATCGTCCCGCATTGTTCCCGGCGGCGTTATAGCAGCCCAATGGCGGCGAACCCAAGGCACCCAAAAGGCTTGGAAATCAACGGTTCAGCCGCGGAAATCCTCATGCAGCAGGCCGAACAGCAGATGGTCCTGCCAGACCCCGTTGATGCACAGATAGCGCCGCGCCAGCCCCTCGCGGGTGAAGCCGCATTTCTCCAGCACCCGGATCGAGGGCGAATTGGAGGGAATGCAGGCGGCCTCGATGCGGTGCAAATTGAGTTCGCCGAACAGCGTCGGCAGCAGCACCCGGAGCGCCGCCGTCATGTAGCCGCGATGGGCATAGGGCTCGCCGACCCAATAGCCGATGGTGCCGGCCTGCACGATGCCGCGGCGGACATTGGCCAGCGTGATGCCGCCGATCATGGCGCCGTCCGACTCGCGGAAGATGATGAACGGATAGGAGCGGTCGGCGGCGATATCTTCGGCGTAGCGGCGCAGCCTCCGGCGAAAGCCGGCGCGGGTCAGATCGTCCGACGGCCAGATCGGTTCCCACGGCGTCAGGTAGGCCCGGCTTTGTTCGCGCAATTGCGCCCATTGCAGGAAATCCGCCATTTGCGGGGCGCGCAGCAGGAGGCCGTGGCCGCGCGGCACGAGCGCGGCCGGTCCGCTGGTAGGCAAACGAAACAGGGCCATGCCCTTTACTCCCCGCCCTGCCTCAATGCAGGAGCGTCTTCGCCTTCGACCTCGTCAATCCTTCCGCAAAAGACACCGCCGTGTCCAGCCCCCTGCCGCTGCCAAGCGCGACAACCGCCGGCCGGCTGCGGGACAAAAGCGCATGCGCGGCGTTGCGGGTCGATTCGACGCTGACCGCGTCGATCCGCGCCACCAGTTCTTCCACCGTCTGCGGCCGGCCATAGGCCAGCACGTGCCGCGCCAACTGTTCGGCCCGGGACGAGCAGCTTTCCAGCGCCATCAGAAGCCCCGCCTTCATCTGCGCCTTGGCGCGGGCGATCTCGGCTTCGGTAAGGGTTTCCACCGCATCATTGATGACGTCGACGATCACTTCCATCATCTCCGGCGCGTCGCCGGGATCGGTGCCGGTGTAGAGGCCGAAAAAGCCGGTGTCGGAATAGGGCGCGTGGAAGGTGTAGATCGAGTAGCAAAGGCCGCGCTTTTCGCGCACTTCCTGGAACAGCCGCGACGACATCCCGCCGCCGAGCGTATTGGTGAAGACCTGCAGCGAGAACAGCGATAGATCCGTCTGCGGCACGCCTTCAAGCGCCAGCGTCAGATGCGCCTGTTCGAGGTCACGGTGCACCACGCGCGAGCCGCCCTTGCCGAACATCGCCGGCACCGGCTTCGGCGCGGGCGTGGCGTCGAAGCTGGCAAATCTTTGCGCCACTTCCTCCACCACGCGCTTGTGGTCGACCGCGCCGGCGGCCGCCACCACCATGTCGGGCCCGCGATAGTGCGTCGAGAGATAGCCGCGCAGCATGTCGCGATCGAATTTCTTCAGCGTCTTGGCGGTGCCGAGCAGCGAGCGCCCCATCGGCTGGTCCGGAAAGCAAAGTTCGTTGAGGTGCTCGAACACGACGTCGTCGGGGGTATCCTGCGCCGCGCCGATTTCCTGCACGATGACGCTCTTCTCGCGCTCGAGTTCATCCGGCACGAAGGACGGATTGGCCAGGATGTCGGAGAGCACGTCGAGCGCCAGCGGCACGTCGGCCTTCATCACCCGCGCATAGTAGGCGGTGGTTTCAGTCGAGGTGCCGGCGTTGAGATCGCCGCCGACCGCCTCGATTTCCTCGACGATTTCGCGCGAGGAGCGCCGCGTCGTGCCCTTGAAGGCCATGTGTTCCAGAAGATGCGAGATGCCGTGCTCGTTCGGCTTCTCGTCACGGCCGCCAACGCCGGCCCAGACGCCGAGCGCGGCCGTTTCCAGATGCGGCATGGTGTCGGTGACAACAGTCAGTCCGGACGGCAGCTTGGTCACGTCGACGCTCATCCGGCAACTCCCTGCTTCGCGGCACGGCTCACCGAGCGCACGAATCGCTCCACTTCGGCTGAATCGTTTTTCATCACCGTGATGTGTTCGGATTTGGTCATGAGACCGTCGAGCCACGCCGGCAGTTGCGGCCGCACGCCGCAGGCGGCCTCCACCGCGTCGGGGAACTTGGCCGGATGCGCGGTCGACAGCACGATGTTGGGTATCCCTGAATCCGAGGTGTCTCGATCGGCCACCGCCAGCGCGACGGCGGTATGGGGATCGACGAGGTAACCGGCCTCGCGCCAGGCGGCGCGGATCGCCGCCGACGTCTCGGTCTCGTCGGCGCGGCCGGCATCGAACTCCTCGCGGATCGCGGCCAGGATGGCATCCGGCAGCACGAAGCGTCCGGACTGCTTCAGCGAGCCCATCAGCCGGCGAACGCTGTCGGCGTCGCGGCGGCTCGCCTCGAACAAGAGCCGTTCGAAATTCGAGGAGATCTGAATGTCCATCGAGGGCGAAGCCGAGGCATGAACCTCGCGCACCTCGTAGATGCCGGTCTTGAGCGTGCGCGGCAGGATGTCGTTGACGTTGGAGGCGATCCGCAGCCAGCGGACAGGCAGGCCCATTTTCTTGGCGACGTAGCCCGCAAAAATGTCGCCGAAATTGCCTGTCGGCACGGTGAAATCCACCATGCGCGCAGGCGCGCCGAGCGCGACCGCTGACGTGAAGTAGTACACGACTTGGGCTACGATCCGCGCCCAGTTGATCGAGTTGACGCCCGACAGCGAGACCGCGTCGCGAAAGCCGTGATGGTTGAACATCGCCTTCACGATCGCCTGGCAATCGTCAAAAGTGCCTTCGATCGCGAGCGCATGCACGTTGGATGCGCCCGTCGTCGTCATCATCCGCCGCTGCACGTCGGAGATGCGCCCGTTCGGGAACAGGACGACCAGATCGACATTGTCGAGACCCGCGAACGCATCGACGGCGGCGCCGCCGGTATCGCCTGAAGTGGCGACCACGATGGTGGTGCGCTGGTTGCGCTTGGCCAGCACGTGATCCAGCAGCCGCGAGATCAACTGCATCGCGACGTCCTTGAACGCCAGCGTCGGGCCGTGGAACAGCTCCAGCACGAATTGATTGGGACCGACCTGATTCAGCGGCACCACCGCTGGATGACGGAACGTGGCGTAGGCCTCGTTCGCCATGCGCCCGAGATCGGCGTCGGAGATTTCACCCGCCGTGAACGGCTTGATGACGTCGACCGCGACTTCCCAATAGGGCCGGCCGAAAAATCCCGCGATGGTCTCGGCCGAGAGCTGCGGCCAGACCTCGGGCACGTAGAGGCCGCCGTCGCGGGCAAGCCCGGTCAGCATCACATCGCAGAAACCCAGGACGGGGGCCTCCCCCCGCGTCGAAATATAGCGCGTCAAACCACCCTCCAAAGGCGCAAGCCCCATGCCAAGCCTTTGATATTGATCATGTATTAGATTTCGCCAAACGCGAAGCGAGCGGCACCATAAAGCGTTTTGGGGCGAAGGGGAAATGGCTCGACGACGAAAAGATGAGGGACCGGGTCTCGCCGCTGTCGTCCCTGCGAAAGCATGCGTTCGCAGGGACGACGATGGACCGTCCGACTACCCATATCGAAGCGCGTCGACCGGATCGAGCCGCGCGGCGCGCCACGATGGATAGAGCGTCGCGAGGAATGACAGCGTCAGCGCCATGGCCACGACGGCGGCGGTCTCGCCAAAATCAATCTCCGCCGGCAGCTTCGACAGAAAATAGAGTTTTGGCGGAAACAATTCGGTGTTGGTGAGCCAGGACACGAATTGCCGGATCGATTCGATGTTCAGGCAAACCAGCATGCCGACAAGCAATCCGGTCAGCGTGCCGATCACGCCGATGGCCGCACCCGCGATCAGAAACACCCGCATGATTGCGCCTCGCGAGGCGCCTATCGTGCGCAGAATGGCGATATCGCTGCCCTTGTCCTTCACGAGCATGATCAGCCCCGAGACGATATTCAGCGCGGCGACCAGCACGATCAGGGTCAGGATCAGAAACATGACGTTGCGCTCGACCTGAAGCGCGGCGAAAAAGGCCGAGGTCCGCCGTCGCCAGTCGACCAGGAACACCGGCCGGCCGGCGGCATCCGCCACCGGCCTTCGGAAGGCGTCGACCCTGTCGGGACTGGCTTCGATGAATATTTCGATGGCGCTCACGTCATCGGCGCGCTTGAAATAGGCCTGCGCCTCGGCGAGCGGCAGAAAAACCATCACGGAATCATATTCCGACATGTCGATGCTGAACACCGCCGCAACCTTGTAAGGCTTGATGCGAGGCGCAATGCCCTTCGACGTCACGGCGCCGCCAGGCGCGACCAGCGTGATGTTGTCGCCGGCACGCAGCGACAATTGATCGGCGAGCCTGCGTCCAATGGCGACCCCTTGCCCCTGCTCAAATGTGTCCAGCGAACCCTGCTGGATGTTGTCGGCGATCGAGGCAAGCTTGTTGAGATCATCGGCGCGAATGCCGCGAACGAGCACGCCGGAGGCGTTGTGCGCCGACGATGCCAGCGCCGGACCGTCCACCACGGGAACGGCAAGCCGTATGCCCGGAACCTGACTGATCCGATCAGTGACGTCCTGCCAATCCGTCAGCGGCGACTCGATCGGCTGCACCAGAAGATGGCCGTTCATGCCGACGATCTTGTCGATCAATTCCTTGCGAAAGCCGTTCATGACGGCCATCACGATAATCAGCGTCGCAACGCCGAGCATGATGCCGAGGAACGAGAAGCCGGCAATGACGGAGATGAAGCCTTCCTTGCGACGCGCCCGCAAGTAACGCCCGGACAGCAGCCATTCGAATGCCGAGAACGGCAGGGGACGCGGGGGATTCTCCATGGCACCACTTTAGCGCGTTTTTGATCCGATTCGAGCGTTCGCTTCGATGAACAATCTTCATCCACCGCCATATTCCCGCCATGCGGGATCGGACGCGATGTCGCCTTCTGGCAACCCATTGCGGACATTGGCTTGCAAATTCGTTTTTCGCCACCGTGAGTATTATTTCTCCTCGAAGATATTTCCACTCGGGTCGACGGGTTCGATCAGGTTTCGGCTGTCGTTCCAATAGCCCTCCGTAAGACCGGGGAAATAAAACGCGACAACGGTGAGGTCGATACTGGAGTTTTCGACCGCCCAAGAGTGAAAGATGGAAAGCACCGCCACGTCGGTGACACGAGCGAGTTCGACAGCAACCTCCTGCCAGTTTGTCGATTGTGCGTCGTTTTCCTGAAGACGCTCGAATAAAAATACCCCATTGGGGGTTGCCTTCGAGTTGTAGATTTTGATCGGCGAGCCAATCCGTTTCTGCACTGCGGCCTTAATAGCGTCCTCGAACGGGGCACGACCGATTTGATCCATATTCAGCAGCGTGGTCAGAAGGCGCAGCACAGATTTTTTCAGATGATCGAGGTGGGCAAAATTTTCTACTTTGAAGTACGTGTCGAGGTTCGGGATGCCATGGACATTTGCTCCATCCCCGTAAATCGAAAGCGTATAGCGCCCGAATGCTATCTTCACGTCGTCCGACCGTGATGAGCTTTCAGATTCAATTCCGTTAGCGCGAAGAAGAAGTATCGCTTCTTGATGAAGTTCGGACTGAAAGTTTGAACGGTATGCGTGTCCGTCGAGCATGGGCGACCATGGTGGAGACCGGTCCCGGGCGAGCTCAATATGTACAGTTCTCAGCTTCTTTTCCTGATCGGTCATGTGCGCATACCCAATAGAGGGACGTAGGTTGGCAGCTTCTTCCTCTTATACGCCAACACGGAACGTGTCGCCCCTATTGGCACATTGCGTCATTTCGTTGCGATGCGGAATTTGATCGCGATCGGGCCATAGCGGACATCCCATCAACCGCACCGATCAAACCCTCAAGACAACCGCGCTTCGTCAAGCCCGGTATTGTTCGTCGCTGACCTTTTCCATCCAGTCGACGGCTTGGCCGTCGAGCCGTTCCTGGATGGCGATGTGCGTCATCGCCGTGGTCGGCGTCGCGCCATGCCAGTGCTTTTCGCCCGGCGGAAACCAGACGACGTCGCCCGGGTGAATTTCCTCGACGCGCCCGCCCCAGACTTGCACCCAGCCGCGGCCGGAGGTGACGATCAGGGTCTGGCCCAAAGGATGGGTGTGCCATGCGGTCCGCGCGCCGGGTTCGAAGGTGACGCTGGCGCCGGCGACGCGCGCGGGATCGGGAGCCTGCATCAGCGGATCGACACGCACGCTGCCCGTAAAATATTCCGCAGGCCCCTTGCCGGAGGGCTGCAAGCCGCTTCGCTTGATGTCCATCGTTCCGTTCCTTGGCTTGGCCGGGACAGCCGGCGTGGTTCCTGCTGCCAGCACCACGAGGCCGGTGGTGGCGAGCAGGCGTCTTCGCGTGAACATGGTATTTCCCCTGTAGACGCGTGCGTCGCGCTTCGCGATACGGGCCGCGCTTAACCCACGTCCGGCATTTGCTCCAGCAGCTTGTCGAGCGTGATCGGATAGTCGCGGATGCGCACGCCGGTCGCGTTGTAGACCGCGTTGGCAACGGCTGCCGCCACGCCGCAGATGCCGAGCTCGGCGACGCCCTTGGCTTTCATCGGCGACGACATCGGATCGGTCTCGTCGAGGAAGAACATGTCCTGATGTGGAATGTCGGCATGGACCGGCACCTCGTAGCCGGCGAGGTCATGGTTGACGAAGAAGCCGGCGCGCTTGTCGACCACGAGTTCTTCCATCAGCGCAGCACCCACGCCCATGGTCATCGCGCCGATCACCTGGCTGCGGGCGGTCTTGGGATTGAGGATGCGACCGGCGGCGCATACCGCTAGCATTCGGCGCACGCGGATTTCGGCGGTCGCGGTATCGACGCCGACTTCGACGAAGTGCGCGCCGAAGGTCGATTGCTGGTACTTCCTGGCGAGATCGCCGTACTCGATTTCGTCTTCGGCGCTGAGGCCGCCATCGGCCGCAGCCAGCGCCAGCGGCACGCTGCGATTGCCCGAGCGGACCACGCCGTCGGCGAACTCCGCTTCAGCGGAGTTGAAGCCGAGCGTCTGCGCGACCTCCTCGCGCAGCTTGACGCAGGCGGCATAGACGCCCGCAGTCGAATTGTTGCCGCCCCATTGCCCGCCGGAACCTGATGACACCGGGAAGGCCGAGTCGCCCAGGCGCACCCTCACCTTTTCGAGCGGCACGCCCATCATCTCGGCCGCGGTCTGCGCGATGATGGTGTAGCTGCCAGTGCCGATGTCGGTCATGTCGGTTTCGACGGTCACGACGCCGCTCTTGTCGAGCCGCACACGCGCGGCAGACTTCGTCAGCAGATTGTTGCGGAACGCCGCGGCGGCGCCGATGCCGACCAGCCAGCGCCCGTCGCGGACCCTGCCCGGCTGCGGATTGCGCTGGCTCCAGCCGAAGCGCTCGGCGCCCGTACGCAGGCACTCGGTGAGCTGACGCTGCGAGAACCGCCGCTCCGGCTTTTCCGGATCGACCTGGGTATCGTTGACGATCCGAAACTCGATCGGATCCATGCCGAGCTTCTCGGCCATTTCATCGACGGCGATCTCCAGCGCCATCATGCCCGTCGCCTCGCCCGGCGCGCGCATGGCATTGCCTTCGGCCAGATCGAGCGTCGCGAGCCGCGTGGCGGTCATGCGGTGTGCGCCGGCATAGAGCAGCCGCGTCTGGGCGACGGCGCCATCGGCCTTGCCGCCCGGCAGATCGCCCGACCAGCTTTCATGGCCGATCGCCGTGATCTTGCCGTCCCGCGTCGCCCCGATGCGGATGCGCTGGATTGTGGCCGGGCGGTGCGTGGTGTTGTTGAACATCAGCGGACGCTGCAGCGCCACCTTCACCGGCCGTTTCGCGGCGCGGGCGCCCAGCGCCGCCAGCAGCGCATCGGCGCGCGGAAACAGCTTGCCGCCGAATCCGCCGCCGATGAACGGCGAATCGAGACGGACGTTCTCCGCCCGCATGCCGAGAATTTTGGCCATCTCCGCCTTGTTCCAGGCGATCATCTGGTTCGAGGTCCATAGCGTGAGCTTGTCGCCCTCCCATGCGGCGATCGTCGCGTGAGGCTCCATCATGGCGTGCGCTTCATCGGGTGTCGTGAAGCGCGCATCGAGCCGGACCGGCGCGGCCGCAAAGGCGGCGGCGAAGTCGCCGACCGTCGTGTCGCCGGAGCCAAAGGTGATCGGACTTGGCTTTGCCTTATCCAGCAGCGAAGCGAGATCGAATGCGCCCTGCTCCCTGACGTAATCGACGTCGATCAGTTGCGCGGCGGCGCGCGCCTGTTCAAAGGTTTCCGCGACCACGACGGCGATGGCCTGGTGATAATGCTGGATCTCGGGGCCGCCGAGCAGCGTCGCCGTGTTGAGCTTACCCTTGTCGAGCTTGCCGGCGTTGTCGGCCGTGACGATGGCGAGCACGCCGGGCGCGGCCCTGGCAGCACCGAGGTCGATGCTTTTGATCCGTCCCTTGGCGATCGCGGAGCCGACGACATAACCATAGGCCTGGTTCGCCACGACATCGTGGCGCTCATAGGCATAGGGCGCGGTGCCGGTGGTCTTGAGCGGACCGTCGATGCGGCTGAAGGCTTTGCCGACGACCTTCATCCGGTCGATCGGATTGGTCGTGGCGGGGGTATCGAATTTCATGGTTCAACCCTTGGCTTCGGTCAGCACCGCGCCGAGCGTGCGCTCGACCAGCGGCAGCTTGAATGCGTTCTCGCGCGTCGGCTTCGCATCGGCGAGCAATTGCGCGGCGACCGCCTTGGCGCCGCGCGGCATCCGGGCTTCGGCAGCCTCGACGCGCCACGGCTTGTGGGCAACGCCGCCGAGCGCCACGCGCCCGGTGCCGTCGCGCTGCACGATCGCGGCAACCGAGACCAGCGCGAAGGCGTAGGAGGCGCGGTCGCGCACCTTGCGGTAGACCTGCCTGCCGCCGACGGGCTTTGGCAACGTCACGGTAGTAATCAGTTCGCCCGGCTGCAATGTGCTTTCGATATGCGGCGTGTCGCCGGGCAGGCGGTGGAATTCGGCGATCGGGATCGTTCGCGTCGCACCGTCCGGCCGCACGGTTTCAACCGCAGCATCGAGCACGCGCATGGCCACCGCCATGTCGCTCGGATGGGTCGCTATGCAGGCTTGGCTGGCGCCCACCACGGCATGCTGACGGCTGAACCCGCCGATCGCCGCGCAGCCGCTGCCGGGCCGGCGTTTGTTGCAGGGCTGGTTGGTGTCATAAAAATACGGGCAGCGCGTCCGCTGCAGCAGATTGCCCGCCGTCGTCGCCTTGTTGCGCAACTGGCCGGAGGCGCCTGCCAGCAGCGCGCGCGACAGCACGGCATAATCGCGCCGCACGCTTCTATCCGCGGCAAGATCGGTATTGCGTACCAGCGCGCCGATCCGCAATCCGCCCTCCGCCGTCGGCTCGATCTTGTCGAGCGCGAGGCCGTTGACGTCGATCAGATGGCCCGGCGTCTCGATCTCGAGCTTCATCAGATCGAGCAGATTGGTGCCGCCGGCAATGAATTTGGCGTCCGGCCTGCGCATGGCGGAGGCTGCAGCCTCGGCTGGGTTGCGGGCGCGCTCGTAAGTGAATGATCTCATGCGGGCCTCCCGGCCACTTCTGATATCGCCTCGGCGATGTTGGAATAGGCGCCACAGCGGCAGATGTTGCCGCTCATGCGCTCGCGGAGTTCGGCATTGGTCGGTTGCGGGGCTGCGTTCAGATCGGCGCTGACATGGCTCGGAATCCCGGCCTTGATCTCGTCGAGCACGGCAACCGCCGAGCAGATCTGCCCGGGCGTGCAATAGCCGCATTGATAGCCGTCGTGCTTGACGAACGCGGCCTGCATCGGGTGCAGGTTTTCAGGTGTACCCAGCCCCTCGATCGTCTTGATCTCGTCGCCCTCATGCATGACCGCCAAGGTCAGGCACGAATTGATCCGCCGCCCGCCAACGATGACCGTGCAGGCGCCGCATTGGCCGTGGTCGCAACCTTTCTTGGTGCCGGTGAGATGCAGGTGCTCGCGCAGCGCATCGAGCAGCGTCGTCCGCGTGTCGAGCGCGACTTCGCGCGGCCTGCCATTCACGCTGAAGGACACTTTCGACATCGAAACAGCCTGGGCGGCGGCCTGCGCAGGAGCCGCAGGCGTTTGCGCATTGGCCATCGGGGGCGCCGCGCTAAAGGCCACCGATGCGGCGGTTCCCAGCAACAGTTTCCGCCGCGATAGATCGAAGTCGCTCGGACCTTGCATGTCTTGTTCCCATTCTGCTGTCGTTTTCTGCTCGTTCGGACGATGTGCGGCGCGACCGGCGTCCGCCTCAAGCATCCGTAACGGCGCCGCGTTTCGGCTGTTCCTCGCCGGCGTTCACGTTTGAAAGAGCCGTGCCGGGGACCTGCGCTTGCCGGTCTAAACAAGCTAACGGCTGCACAGGGCTTCGATTAGATGGTACAATCAGCTTGCACTTATGAAATGGATTCATGAATGGCGCGGCAGAACATCAACGATCTCCTGGCCTTCCTGGTGGTCGCGCGGGAGCGAAGCTTCACCCGGGCGGCGGCGCAGCTCGATGTTTCGCAGTCCGCGCTCTCTCATACGATCCGCGGACTGGAAGAGCGGCTCGGCCTGCGGCTGTTGACCCGCACCACCCGCAGCGTCGCCCCGACGGAAGCGGGCGAGCGCCTGCTGCGGACGGTGGCGCCGAAGCTGGAGGAGATCGACGCCGAACTTTCCGCGCTGACCGAGCTTCGAGACAAGCCGGCCGGCACACTCCGCATCACCGCAGCCGAGCATTCGTCCGCAACGATCCTCTGGCCTGCTTTGGCAAAGCTGCTGCCCCGATATCCCGACATCAAGGTGGAGGTGAACATCGACTACGGTTTCACCGACATCGTCGCGGAGCGTTACGACGCCGGCGTTCGCCTCGGCGAGCAGGTGGCAAAGGACATGATCGCGGTGCGGATCGGGCCGGATTTCCGGATGGCAGTGGTCGGCGCGCCCGGCTATTTCGCGGTTCACCCCAAGCCCGCCAGGCCGCAGGACCTCGTGGCCCATAGCTGCATCAATATCCGGTTGCCGACCTATGGCGGGATCTACGCCTGGGAGTTCGAGAAGCGCGGGCGCGCTCTGCGGGTCCGGGTCGACGGCCAGTTGGTATTCAACAACATGGCGCTACGGATGAACGCGGTGCTGGCCGGGCTCGGTCTCGCCTATCTGCCTGAAGACCAGGTGCAGCCGCACCTTGCCGACGGCCGCCTGATCCAGGTGCTGGCCGACTGGTGCGCGCCGTTTTCAGGCTATCACCTCTATTACCCGAGCCGCCGCCAGCTCACTCCGGCCTTTGCCGTGCTGATCGCGGCGCTGCGTTACCGGGGCTGATGTCATTTTCCACTCTTTCCCGCAAATACTCTCGATGCTCCAGCCACCGGCGGCATCCACCTAGCCGGTCGGGGACCCGTCCAGCTTCTTGAGATATTTGAGACCCTCGACGGCCAGGAACTCCGTCTCGTTGTCGCCCGCCTGCCAGCGCTTGCGAATGAAAAGCCTCAGCTTGTCGCGCCGTGCGTCATTCTCATCGATGCCGCGGTTGATCAGGAGGTAGACGCCCCACGCCCGGGCGACGGCAGTCTCCACGATGTCCGGGTCAGCCATTCACACTCCTCCGATCGACCAGCGAGGCGCATGTTGCCAAGTTTTCCCGCCAATGACCATGACGACGCCCGCGAACGGCATCGCACGCGAGCCGGGCGGCATCGCACGCGAGCCGGGCGGCATCGCACCCGCGAGCCGGCGGAATGCGCCGCGGCCCGCGGTCGCGTTGCGAATCCAGTCCGGTAATGAACGGGAAGGCGGCTCAAACACCCCTTTGCTATTTACTTCCTGCGCGGCGGAACAAAACGTTCCACAGGGAACTTGTGCCTGACGTCGCAATCACGCGAACGGGAGGACACCGTATGAGACGTATCGCCCTGATTGGTCTTGCGCTGCTGGCAATGACCATATCCGCTTCCGCCAGGCTGGGCATGGCGCCGATGACTGCGCAGGACGGCGCCCTGATCCAGGTCAGGGGCGGTCATGGGCATGGCCACGGACATATGGGCCGCGGCGGGCGCGGTCACCACTACGGATGGGGCAGAGGTCGCGGCCATCATTACGGATGGTATCGAGGTCGCGGTCACCACAAGCATCGCTGGTAAGCCTTCGCTGGATTCGCCTTCGTCATTGCAGCGGCACGAACGGGTCGCGCCCAAGCGGCGCGACCGGTTCAGCGGTCTCGAACGACAGAACGCGCTCAGCCGAGCCCCATCTCCACCGCGATCCGGATCAGGTCCGAATGATTCTTGGCGCCGAGCTTCTGCTTGAGCAGCGAGGTGGTGTTGGCCACCGTCTTGTAGGAAATCTCGAGCGCATCGGCGACCTCGACGATCTTGTCGCCGCGCCCAAGCAGCCTGAGAATTTCCAGCTCGCGCGCCGTCATTTGCGACGCCGGATTGGCCTTGATCGAAGCGCCCGAAAAGGTCACCGCCTCCGCCAGTTGCGGCGAAATGAAATTGTCTCCCGCGGCCACCTTGCGGACGGCCTTCACCAGCATCCTTGGATCGTCGCCCTTCGAGACATAGCCCTGCGCGCCCATCTCGATGGCGCGAACCACGAACGCCGGATCGTCATTCATGCTGAACATGATGATCCTGGCGTCCGGATCGTCCTTGCGGATGCGCCGCATCAGTTCGAAACCGGAGACGTCCGGAAGCTTGATATCGATCACCGTAACGTCAGGCTTCTTGGCCATGTAGGCGCGGTGGCCGGATTTGGCGTCGGTGGCCTCGTCGATCTTCACGGAATTGTCCGAAGCAAACAGCGACCGGCAACCCGACAGCACCACCGGGTGGTCGTCGACGATCAGGACCTTCGTTGCCGATCTGCTAGAATTTTGCATTATCTATCCCCTTTTGGATTAAATAAGCGGTTGGCGATATTTGAAAAGAGAAATCTTGGGTTGCGGGAACTATATTGTCTAAAATGTGGGAAAGGCTTTCTCTTCGAACGCGGTTGTTGCTGCCGCTCGGCCTGATGTTCGTGGCCGCTCTGCTGGCCGGAGGCGTTTCGCTCCAGATCTTTGCCACGGCGCAACTTATGGAGGAAACCGAGCCGGCCGCTCGCTCGGCCAGAGCGGTTGCGGCTGCGCTCAACGGCGCGCTTCGAACCTCCACCAATCCGCAAGCGACGCTGGAAGCGTTCGTGCAATCGCTCGGCACCTCCGAGGCAATCCGGTTTCGGCGCCTCGGGACCGACCTCGACGTGCAACCGCCCGAGGTGCAAACCCCGCTGGGAACCGTGCCCGACTGGTTCGTTCACCTCCTCGTCATGTCCGAATCCACAGCCGCCTTTCCCGTGATGATCGAGGGAAACCAGGTCGGCGACATTGTCGTTGCGCCCGACATGTCCGCCGACATCTACGAGAAGTGGATCGGATTTCTGGCAATCGCCTGCTCCGGAATTATCCTGATGCTGCTGACGGGGGCCATTGCCCACTTCGCGGCGCGTTCCGCATTGCGACCGCTGCAAAGTCTGGGTGACGGCCTGACCCGAATGCGAACGGGCGATTACGAGCAGCCGATTGTTCCCACCGGCCCGCCCGAGATCCGCAAGAGCGCGCAGGAAGCCAACGAACTCGCCCGTACCCTCAAACGCCTCAGCCAGGATAATCGCAGCCTGCTGCGGCGGATCGTGTCGCTGCAGGACGACGAGCGGCAGGATATGGCGCGCGAGCTTCATGACGAACTCGGGCCGCTGCTGTTCGGGATCCGCGCCAACACGGTCGCGCTGCTGGAATCGATTCCCGCCGGCGAGGCGGAGTTGAGTAGCGCCGCCGCGGGCATTCTACAGTCGGTCGAAACATTGCAGCAGGCGAACCGCCGCATCCTCGACCGGCTGCGGCCGCTCTACATTCAGGAGCTCGGCCTGGAGAGGAGCATCCAGACGCTGCTGCAGAACGCGAAGAAGCAGGCGGGCGATCTCAAGGTGACGTCGAAGATCGACACGGCGCTGAACGAAGTCGACGGCTTGCTGTCTCAGACAATCTATCGCGTGATCCAGGAGGCGGTGACCAACGTGCTTCGTCATGCCAAGGCGAACACGATGCACGTCACGGCAGGGATCAACGACCGCGAGGTGATTGTAGAAGTATCCGATGACGGCGTAGGCTTTCCGGCGGATCGGATGTTCGGCCGGGGATTGACGGGAATGCTGGAGCGCGTTCGCGCGCTGAGCGGGACGCTAGAGTTGCTGCGCGAAGAAGGCCGCGCCTGCGTTCGTTGCCGGCTTCCCGCGGGAGATTCCGCCTCACAGGCGCGAGGCTCGGAGCAAGCCTGACGGGAGAGCGATCCTGCAGAACGCGCAAGTCTGCGACGATTGCAGCGCGCTCGAACGCCGGATGGTCAGCCGGCTTCATCCTGAACGGCGGCCGCAGCCGGGAACGAGGCCGGCGCCGGCTGGCAATCGCTTCGCAGGATTTTCCCGTCGGCGGTGAAGCGAAATGCGATCCGCACCGGCTTGCCTTCGTGGCTGAGATAATCGAGCACGACGCCTTCAGCGGTCGGTGTGATTTCCTCCAACCCGAATGCATCCGAGGCGAGCGCATCGAGGCGCGGCCGCCAGTAGGATTCGAGCTCGGCGCGGCCTTCGCTGACCTTGACCTCGCCGCACTGGCATTTGAACTTGGCGTCGTCGGCGTAGAGGTCGAGCAATGCCGACAGGTCGCGATTCCGGCACGCGTCCAGCCAGTCGACCACCACTGCGATCTGATCGAAATTGTCCGCCACGTCCGCAACTCCATCCACGTCGCGATACCTCGTCCCGAGCGCTGACGCGGGTGACGGAGTATGATTATCGTCGTGAATGGACATTGAACGGCCTCTTGTCCGGTACGCACCGTGGAACTCAAACGATTGTGCGGAACAAAGGTTCCGACAAGCTAGTCCGGTTGAATACGGGGACAGGGCCGCTAGGCGCGGCGCTGCCCGCGCCACCACACCCCGAACGCGATGACAACCGCAAACGCCAGCGTGAACCAGGTGACGGCGTATTGCAGGTGATCGTCCTTGAGACGCACGGAGAGCGGGCCGGGTTTTGGAATGCCGCTCTCGGGCACGGGCGTTTCCAGATCGACATAGAACGGCGCGACGGCCTTGCCGCTCTCGCCCCAGCCCAGCGCGCGCGCCATCGCGAGATGGTCGCGGGTGAACCAGAGCCGTTTGGCCGTGCTCTCCGGCGGCGTCAGCGTGCCGGCGCTTTCGGGAAAGCGGATGTAGCCGGTGAACTGCACCGGGTCACCGGTGATGAGCCGTCTCACGGCGCGATCCTGCTGGGCGCGGTCCTGCATCGTGTTCTGCACGAAGCCGGCATTAACCGCGATGGTGTTGCCATCGGCGAGACGGGCCGGCAGGAAGGCCCAGGTGCCGGGGCCGGAGACGTCGTCACGGACCGCGGAGCCCGCGCTGTAGACCATCGCGTCCGGCAACGGCGCGTAGGTGGCGCTAAAGCTGATGCGGCGGAATTCGTCCTTGCCCGACGTCAGCGAACTCCATTGCGACGGCGCCGGCAGCGCCTCGGGCGCAGCCGCAAGCCGCTCGTTCAGCAAGGCGATCAGCGCGTGTTTTTCGACCCGGCGCTGCAATTGCCAGATTCCGAGGCCCGTGAAGGCCGCCACCATCAGCAGCGTGAAGACGGCGAAACCGGCCACCGCCGGCCGCCGTGACGAGAGGCCGGTCATTTCGGGTCGCGGTCGATCAGCCGGCCGGGCGCCGCCTTGTGATGGAATTGCAGCGCGATCAGGAGCGACTTCATCGAGCGCAGCGGCAGCAGCGTGGTCGCGATAATCAGCGGCAGCCACAGCGCCGCATGCAGCCAGAACGGCGGCTGATACTTGATTTCAACGATCAGGGCCGCGGTGACGACGATGGCGCCCGCCAGCATGATGATGAAGATCGCAGGCCCGTCGCCGGCATCGATGAAGGCGTAGTCGAGTCCGCACGCTTCGCAATTCGGACGCAGGTTGAGGAAGCCCGCATAGAGCTTGCCCCTGCCGCAACGCGGGCAGCGGCAGGCAATGCCGCGCAGTGCGCTCTGGGTGACGGTGGGCGATTGGTCAGGCGTCATATTCGTTCCTTCCCCTCTCCCCTTGTGGGAGAGGGTGGATCGAATGAGCGGAAGCTCATTCGAGACGGGTGAGAGGTCTGTGTCCGCGGAAAGAACCCCTCATCCGCCTTGCCTTCGGCAAGGCACCTTCTCCCACAAGGGGAGAAGGGAAGAAAGCAAAAGGGGCGGTCCTTCCGACCGCCCCTTGTAGCACGTCAAGCCTGTATCAGTGCCCGCCGGCCACGGCCCCCGCGCCGCGGAACCAGACATAGATGCAGACGAACAGGAACAGCCACACCACGTCGACGAAGTGCCAGTACCAGGCGGCGAATTCGAAGCCGAGATGCTGCTTCGACGTGAAGTGGCCGGCATAGGTGCGGAGCAGGCAGACCAGCAGGAACACGGTGCCGACCAGCACGTGGAAGCCGTGGAAGCCGGTCGCCATGAAGAAGGTCGCGCCATAGACGTTGCCAGAGAAGTGGAAGGTGGCGTGGGCGTATTCATAGGCCTGCACGCAGGTGAAGGCGGCCCCCAGCAGCACGGTCAGGATCAGGCCGTATTTCAGGCCCTGACGGTCGTCCTCGAGCAGCGCGTGATGCGCCCAGGTGACGGTCGTGCCCGAGGTCAAGAGCAAGAGCGTGTTGAGCAGCGGCAGATGCCAGGGGTCGAAGGTCTCGATGCCCTTCGGCGGCCAGGTGCCCGGCACGCTGCAGGCGCCCATCGCCGTTCCCGGACCGCAGCCGAACACGGCGTCGCGGGTGGCGTGGACCGCGTCGGCGGGGAACAGCGCGGAATTGAAGAAGGCCCAGAACCAGGCGACGAAGAACATCACTTCGGAGGCGATGAACAGGATCATGCCGTAGCGGTGGCTGATCTGCACCACGCGGGTGTGGTCGCCCTTGTACTGGGCTTCGCGGATCACGTCGCCCCACCAGCTCGCCATGGTATAGAGCACGCCGATGGTGCCGGCGCCGAAGATGATCGGGGCGGCGGCGAACATGTGATGCATCCACGAAATGGCGCCCACCGCCATGATGAAGGCCGAAATCGAGCCGACCACCGGCCACGGGCTCGGATCGACGAGGTGGTAGTCGTGGTGCTTCGCGTGCGCCGTAGCCATTGCGGTCTCTCCGTTGGATGTGCCGTTCCCTTCGGCACATATTCGTCTCAAATTTCAACGCCGAAATCCCGTTAGAAAGGGAATCCGGCGGTCAAAGGTTTCCCGTCACAGGTTTCCCTTGCGCCTGTCGCCTTCGCCGGCTGCGAGCGGCTTCGGCGCCGGATCGCGCACGGGATAGAAGGTGTAGGATAGCGTGATGGTGTTCAGCCCGTCGTTCTCGCTGTCTTTCGCCAGCGCCGGATCGACGTAGAACACGACTGGCATCTCGCGCTTCTCGCCCGGACCCATGGTCTGTTCGGTGAAGCAGAAGCAGTTGATCTTCTGGAAATAGGCGCCGACCGTCAGCGGCGCGACGTTGTAGGCCGCAACGCCGGTCGTGGCGCGCGCGGCCTGGTTGGTCACGGTATAGAACACGGTGACGACTTCGCCGATCCGGACTTCGATCTCGTTCTGCTCGGGCTCGAATTTCCAGGGCAGGCCGGGACCGACATTGGCGTCGAACCGCACGGAAATCTTGCGGGCAAGCGGCGCGTCCGATGGCGCCGACGTCGCAACTTGCGTGGTGCCGTTGAAACCGGTGGCGCGGCAGAACCAGTTGTAGAACGGCACGGCGGCATAGGAAGCGCCGACCATGAACACCACGATGAAGCCGCAGATCGAGGCGACCACCGCATCGCGCGTCAGGGTACGGCGCGAAGCGGTCTTGCCACTCCCCGTCATCTCCTCGCGCATCTGCGGTTCGTTTTCCATCTCAGCTACATTCAAAGATTAACATTCAAAAATCACATGGGCCGGACGAGAACGGCCGGCCCCTTGACCATGGTGACCGCGAAGAAACAGCACGACGAGGACGCCGAGCGCGAGCGCAATCGCGATCGAGCGCTGGCGGCGGCTCCTTTTCTGCGCCTCGGTGAGGACGATTCCATCTGGCTTCCGATTGTCGTCCATGCGTTCGCCATGCGCCCCCTACCCGAACACTGGAGCGACGGCGCGGACGATCACTTCGAGCAGCAGGGTCGCAAACAGCGCAAAAAGATAAAGGATCGAGAACGCAAACAGCCGGCGCGTGGCGCGCAGCGCTTCCCTGCCCTCGCGATGGCGATAGACCGCGATGGCCAGCCACATCATGCCGGCGCCGAGCACCAGCGAGGTGACGCCGTAGACCGCGTCGAAATAGCCGAGCGGCCAGGGGGCAGCCGCAATCGCGACCAGCACGATCGTGTACAGCAGGATCTGCAGCCGCGTCGCATCGGGTCCGGCGACGACGGGCAGCATCGGAATGCCGGCGCGGGCATAGTCGTCGCTGCGGAACAGCGCCAGCGCCCAGAAATGCGGCGGGGTCCAGAAGAAGATGATGAGGAACAGAAGCCACGGCTCGATCGACAGCGAGCCGGTGGCTGCGGCCCATGCCACGACGGGCGGCAGCGCGCCTGCGGCGCCGCCGATCACGATGTTCTGCGCCGTCCAGCGCTTCAGCCACATGGTGTAGATCACCACATAGAAGAAGATCGTGAAGGCCAGCAGCGCGCCGGCCAGCAAGTTGACCAGGATGCCGAGCGTCAACACCGAGAAGAACGCCAGGATCAGGCCGAACGCCATCGCCTCGCCCTGCGTGATACGTCCGCGCGGGATCGGCCGGTTGGCGGTGCGCGACATCAGCGCGTCGATGTCGCCCTCATAGGCCATGTTCATCGCGCCCGAGGCGCCGGCCCCGACCGCGATGCAGAGGATCGCGGTGAACGCCAGCACGGGATGGACATGGCCAGGCGCGATCACGAGGCCGACCAGCGCGGTAAAGATCACGAGCGACATCACCCGCGGCTTCAACAGCGCGATGTAGTCACCGACATCAGCCTCGGAAATCCGGGGCAGAGCATCGATGGCGTTGTGATCGACTACCGACAAGATTTATCTCGCTTCGCTAAAGCCGCGGCGCGCAACGGCGGCGCGCCGCGAACAACCGGTTACTGAACGCGCGGCAGCACTTCGAACTGGTGGAAGGGCGGCGGCGACGGCAGCGTCCACTCCAGCGTGGTGGCGCCGGCGCCCCACGGATTGGCCTCGGCCACGCGCTTCTTCGCAAAGGCATCGACCACGCCGTAGATGAAGATCAGCACGCCGAAGCCCGAAATGTAGGAACCGAACGACGACACCAGGTTCCAGCCGGCGAACGCATCCGGATAGTCGACGTAGCGGCGCGGCATGCCCGACAGACCGAGGAAGTGCTGCGGGAAGAACACCAGATTCACGCCGATGAAGGTGAACCAGAAGTGCAGCTTGCCGATGGTCTCCGAGTACATGTAGCCCGACATCTTCGGGAACCAGTAGTACCAGCCCGGCGAAGATCGCGAACACGGCGCCGAGCGACAGCACGTAGTGGAAGTGCGCAACCACGTAATAGGTATCCTGCAGCACGCGATCGACGCCGGCATTGGCCAGCACGACGCCGGTGACGCCGCCGAGCGTGAACAGGAAGATGAAGCCAATCGCCCACAGCATCGGCGTCTTGATCTCGATCGAGCCGCCCCACATCGTGGCGATCCAGGAGAAGATCTTCACGCCAGTCGGCACCGCGATCACCATGGTGGCGGCGACGAAATAGGCCTGCGTCGCAGAGTTCATGCCGACCGTATACATGTGGTGCGCCCACACCACGAAGCCGATGCCGCCGATCGCGACCATGGCGTAGGCCATGCCGAGATAGCCGAACACGGGCTTGCGTGAGAAGGTCGAGACGATCTGGCTGATCATGCCGAAGCCGGGCAGGATCAGGATGTACACTTCGGGGTGGCCGAAGAACCAGAACAGATGCTGGAACAGCACCGGGTCGCCGCCGCCGTCGGCGGAGAAGAAGGTGGTGCCGAAATTGCGGTCGGTGAGCAGCATGGTGATGGCGCCGGCGAGCACCGGCAGCGACAGCAGCAGCAGGAACACCGTCACCAGGATCGACCATACGAACAGCGGCATCTTGTGCAGGGTCATGCCCGGCGCGCGCATGTTGAAGATCGTGGTGATGAAGTTGATGGCGCCGAGGATCGACGACGCGCCGGCCAGATGCAGCGACAGGATCGCGAAGTCGACCGCCGGTCCCGGATGGCCCGAGGTCGAAAGCGGCGCGTAGATGGTCCAGCCCGCGCCGACACCGTTGGCGCCCGGCTCGCCTTCGACGAAGGTGGACATCAACAGCAGCGCGAAGGAGGCCGGCAGCAGCCAGAACGAGATGTTGTTCATGCGCGGGAACGCCATGTCGGGCGCGCCGATCATCAGCGGCACGAACCAGTTGCCGAAGCCGCCGATCATCGCCGGCATCACCATGAAGAAGATCATGATCAGGCCGTGCGAGGTCACGAACACATTATAGGTGTGGGATTCGTGGAAGAACTGGACGCCGGGATACATCAGCTCGATGCGGATCGCGATCGACATCGCGGCACCGATGACACCCGCGAAGATCGCGAAGATAAGGTACATCGTGCCGATGTCCTTATGGTTCGTCGAATAGACCCAGCGCCGCCATCCGGTCGGATTGGCATGGGCGTGGTCATCATGGGCGTGATCGTCGTGTGTCGTCGTTGCCATTTTGAAATCCTGCCTTGCAGTCCCTTTTCGGACCTTTTCAGGTCCCGTCGCCCTTGTCCTTTAGCGTGTCCCTTGGCCGGCGCCTTACTGCGCGGCCTGACCACCAGCCGAGGCGAACGTGTTCGCCGGGTTGGTCGCATATTTCTTCTTCGCCGCCTCAACCCAGGCAGCGAATTCCTGATCGCTCACCACCCGCACCGCGATCGGCATGAAGGCGTGGTCCTTGCCGCACAGTTCCGAGCACTGGCCGTAATACATGCCGACCTTGGTGGCCTTGAACCAGGTCTCGTTCAGGCGGCCGGGGATCGAGTCGATCTTGATTCCGAACGACGGCACCGCGAACGCGTGAATGACGTCGGCGCCGGTGGTCTGGACCCGGATCACCTTGTCGACCGGCACCACCATCTCGTTGTCGACGCCGAGCAGGCGCGGCTGCCTGTCGGCCGCCATCAGTGAATCGAACTCGAACTTGCCGTTATCGGGATAGGCGTAGCTCCAGTACCACTGCTTGCCGGTGACCTTCACCGTCAGGTCGGCCTTGGGAATGTCGAGCTGCTTGAACAGCAGGCGGAACGACGGCACCGCGATGGCGACCAGGATCAGCACCGGAATCAGCGTCCAGGCCACTTCGATCAGCGTGTTGTGCGTGGTCCTGGAGGGGACCGGATTGGTCCTGGCGTTGAACTTCACCACCACGATGACCAACAGCGCCAGCACGAACAGGGTGATGATGGTGATGATCACCAGCAGCAAGTTATGGAAGCTGATGATGTTTTCCATCACGGGGGTCGCGGCTTCCTGCAGCGTGATTTCCCACGGCTTGGGCTGATCCCCAAAAGCCGCCCCGCCGGCTGCGAGCGCTATGCCCGCCACCGTCAACCCCAGCAACCGCCGGCCCATCTGGCCACTCGACATCTTCATGCCGCTCGCGCTCCCTTGAATAAGTCCCCAAAGCATTTCAGCCGAATGGCCGGGAATGCCGCACGATCCGCCCTCACAAACGGCCTACCGGAGGTACTTTTGGAAGTACACCTTCAAAAGTACCTGCAACAGCATTGCTACAGTACCCTGGGCCTGATCGTTAGAACGCGTCGAAATCCCGCCTCTCAAACCATAATTCTAAGGCTCTCGCAATGCAGTAGTGGGGCGCAACGCCATGCGCCACCTGCTATTCGCCGGATGTCGGATTTTCCCGGCAAATCAGCAAAAACCCGCCATTTTGCAAGGCCTCGCCGCTTGACAGCCCGGTTGCCGGATGTAGGCACAGTCACGGCGCGCCCGAGCGACCTGATTCGCTTTGGGCTCCCGGCGGTCGCTGGATGGCGCGGATCGGCTGTTGGGCCGCCTTCAAGGCGCCGTCATTGCGTATCAGTCCGGTAAGCCCAGTTACAATGCGTGCTGCCGGGCCGGAAATGTCGCCGGTGCGGCCGGAAAGATTAAGAGGATCGACCCGGATGGGGCGTTCGAAACATCAGGCAGGACGTGCGTTGGAACCGGCCCGCTGGCCGGGCGGCCTGCTCGCCGTGGCGATCCTGCTCGGCCTGACCCAGGCGGCCAGCGCCCAGGGCGCTGTGCGGTCGGTCCATGGCGACTGGCAGATCCGCTGCGATACTCCGCCGGGCGCCCAGGGCGAGCAATGCGCCCTGATCCAGAGCGTGGTAGCCGAGGACCGCTCCAACGCCGGCCTCACCGTGATCGTGCTCAAGACCGCCGACCAGAAGAGCAAGCTGATGCGGGTGGTGGCGCCCCTGGGCGTGCTGCTCCCCTCCGGGCTCGGGCTGAAACTCGACAACCAGGACGTCGGGCGGGCTGGGTTCGTGCGTTGCCTGCCGAATGGCTGCGTGGCCGAGGTGGTGATGGACGAGAAGCTGCTCGGGCAGCTTCGGACCGCCAAGACGGCGACTTTTATTATTTTTGAGACGCCGGAGGAAGGCATCGGCTTTCCGCTCAGCCTGAACGGGCTGGGTGAGGGGTATGACAAGCTGCCGTGAGGGGCGGCGCTGGCCTCAAAGCGAGGTTTCGCCTTAGCCACCCGCGCCGGCGCTGGTGTAGTAATCGAACAATCGGCTTGCCTCGACGGAGAGCCAATCCGCTTCACCGGTGATGTAGCCTTCGACTTGCCCGGTGACGCCGAGCAGGAAGGAAACCGGCATGCCGTAAAGCGCGAACGGCGTGTCCACGCCGTCGCTTGCGCCGGCACGCGCTACCAGTCCGCCGGGATCGAAACCGATCGTGAGGTGGCGAAGCTTCAATTTCCTGACGAAGGGGGCGACCAGAGACCGATCGCGATCGGTCGCGATGGCAATGACCGCGAGGTCGGCGCGGCCGTTTCCCGCGAGCCGGTCCAGTATCGGCAGTTCAGTGCGGCAGGCCGGGCACCAGGTCGCCCAGAAATTGACGAGCACCACCTTGCCGCGGAAGGACGCCAGATCGAGCGCAGCTGCGCCGAGGCGCGGAATTGGCACCGCCGGGACCGGGCGCGCGCCGCGAACCTCCGTGAACTGATGCCTGACGGTTGCGAATGGCGGTGGCCCACCGGCTCCTGCGCGCGCCGGGAACGCCGGCATCGCGAACGAGCCGGTCGCACCCATCATCCCCGCGATGACGGTGCGGCGGTTCGGCCTGCGATACGACGTCATATCGGATGTTCCGCTGTGCAGGTCTGGCCCATTTGTCACGACCGGATGTAGGACCAGCCGGCTTCCTGTAATTCGATGATGCGCCCGGGTCCGCTCGGCACGAGATCGACGTCGTCGATCAGCGTGATCGGATGCCCCTCATGGCGCTCCATGCCGAGCTTGGTCGCCTCGCAGACCACGAAACGGATGTTCGGATTGACCGTCCTTAGCACGCGCAGCATGTCCTTCACCGGTGAAGTATCGGCGCGAAGCATGTGAACGCCGGCGTTGTAGGCGACGACCTCGATCGTGAAGGCTTCGTTCCGCTCCTGATAATATTTCGGAAGGTTGAGCGAGGTCGAGATCAGCGCCCTCATCGTGGTGGGGTCATCGCTGTTGATCGGCAGCACCAGCCGATGCACCCGAACCGAAGCGGGCTTCGTCTGCGGCTTTGAGTCCGCCGCCTCCGATCTTGTCAGCAACAGGGGCACGGTCAGCGGCACCGCGAAGGCCAGGATGAGCCCTGCGGCAATCGTCAACTCGCGGCGAGAAAGGCGCATCGCAACACCCTCACAGCGTCTCGGCAAGCAATGCGATCTGGTCGCGCTTCGCATAGGCGACGATGGCGTTCAACACCAGCAGAACAATGGCCGGCACCGGCGAGCCGCCGATGACGAATAAATGGGTGATCACCGCGCCGACCATGATGCAGATCAGCAGCAGCGCACCGAGGACAGCCTTCTGCGGCAAGAGAAGCAGGATTGCCCCCATGATTTCGAGACCGCCGGTGACATAGCGAAACCATTGCCCGAGCCCGATGTGCTGGAACTCCTCGACCAGCATGGGCACGCCATAGAGCTTCGCCCCGCCAGCCGCTACAAAGGCGAGCGCAAGCAATCCCCTGACAACCCACAGGGCGACGGAGCTCCAGTACGGTCTGGTAGGCGCAACAATCGTCGACATCGAGAAACTCCCGAAATGGTGAAGGCGGCGGTTGACTGAGGTGCCGTCCGCCAGCGGAGACCCCCTGAGGGGCTGTCAAACCCAAAATTCGGGACTAAGATGAAATTGACAAGTAGGATGGTTTTTCTGAGGTAGTATGAAAAAACAGACTAATGAGGATATAACGCAGGAATGCCCCTCTGAACGGGCCAGACAGCAGTTGCATCGGGCGCTTCGCCTGCTGTCGGGCAAGTGGAAGGGCGAAATCCTCTGGCAGCTTGTCGACGGCAAGCAGCGCTTTGGCCAATTGCGGCGCGCCATCCCCGACGTGACCCAGCACATGCTGACGACCCAGCTCCGCGACCTCGAAAGCGAGGGCCTGGTGAAGCGCACGGTATTTCCCGAAGTGCCGCCCCGCGTGGAATATGAGATGACCCCGGCGGCCCGGGCGTTGCGGCCGGTGTTCGACGAACTGTTCCGCTGGGCCAATGCACACGCCAGGCCGGAGCCCGGTGCGGAGGCTGCGAACGCTGCCGACAAAGGGGGTAACAAGCTGCCGTGAAAGGCCTCCCCTTTCGATGCTGTCATGACTATGTTCGAGCCATCGTCGTCCCGGCCGCGCGAAGCGCGAGCGGGACCATAACTACAGGTTACCGTGTTGTAAGATGAGTTCGCCACAGGCCCTGCTTAGATCACTGCGGCCGTGAGCAATTGCGTGCCAAGCAGGGACGACGAGACCTTTTTGTGCTGAATTTGGAGTCTGCATGACCAATCCCGCCACGACCTCCCTGCTCGACCGCGCCAATCTCGACCGCGATGCCATCAGACGCGAAATCACGCGAGGGCTAGCCGGCGCTGACGATGGCGAGTTGTTTCTGGAGTATGGTCAGACCGAAGCGCTGGGTTTCGACAATGGGCGGCTGAAGCAGGCGACCTACGACACCAGCCAGGGATTCGGCCTGCGCGCGGTGAAGGACGATGCGGTCGGCTATGCGCATTCCTCCGACGTCTCGCTGCCGGCGCTGATCCGCGCGGCGGATGCGGTGGCGGCCGTGCGCGGCGGCTACAGCGGAAATTTTGCCGCGGCGCCAGCGCATACCAATGTCCGGCTCTATGGCGACGAGAATCCGCTGGATGCGCCGGGCTTCGAGGCCAAGGTAAAGCTGCTGGCCGAGATCGACGCCTATCTGCGCGACAAGGACCCGCGGGTGCGGCAGGCTTCCATCAGTCTGGGCGCCACCTGGCAGGTGGTCGAAATCCTCCGGCCCGACGGCGAGAGCTATCGCGACATCCGCCCGCTGGTGCGGGTCAATATTTCTGTCGTCGCGGGCCAGGGCGACCGGCAGGAGAGCGGCAGCAAGGGCTATGGCGGCCGTGAGGGCTATGCGCGCTTCATCGAGACCAAGGCGTGGCGCGAGGCCGCCGACGGTGCGATCCGCGAGGCGCTGGTCAACCTGGAATCGGTCCCTGCACCTGCCGGTGAAATGGACGTGGTGCTGGGCGCTGGCTGGCCCGGCGTGATGCTGCATGAGGCGGTCGGCCACGGCCTCGAAGGCGACTTCAACCGCAAGCAGACCTCGGCCTTCGCTGGGTTGATGGGCAAGCAGGTCGCGGCCAAGGGCGTCACCGTCGTCGATGACGGCACCATGGCCTCGCGGCGCGGCTCTCTCTCCATCGACGACGAGGGCACGCCGACCAACCGCACCGTGCTGATCGAGGACGGCATTCTGGTCGGCTACATGCAGGACCGGCAGAACGCGCGGCTGATGAACATGAAGCCGACCGGCAATGGCCGCCGCCAGAGCTACGCCCATGTGCCGATGCCGCGCATGACCAACACTTATATGCTGGCGGGGCAGCGGGACCCGGCGGAGATTCTGGCCTCGGTGAAGAACGGCATCTACGCCGCGAATTTCGGCGGCGGCCAGGTCGACATCACCTCCGGCAAATATGTGTTCCAGTGCACCGAGGCCTACAGAATCGAGAACGGCAAGCTCGGCGCACCCTTGAAGGGCGCGATGCTGATCGGCAACGGGCCGACCGACCTGCATCGCATCACCATGGTCGGCAACGATCTGGCGCTCGATACCGGCATCGGCACCTGCGGCAAGAACGGCCAGGGCGTGCCTGTCGGCGTCGGCCAGCCGACGCTGCGGATGGAAAAGATCACGGTCGGAGGCACCGGCGCATGAGCGATGAGAAGGTGGTGAGCGACCAGAAGGAAGGCGCGATCGGCAAGGCCGCGAGCTGGCGCGCGCAGGCCGTGCAGTTGGCGGCAATCGTGGCCGTGGTGTTCATTGCCAAGGGCGCGCTGGCCGAGCCGTTTTACGTGCCGTCCGGCTCGATGGAGCCGACGCTTCTGATCGGTGACGCGCTGCTGGCCTCGAAATTCCCCTACGGTTACGGCGCGGCGTCGCTGCCGATCCAGATCACGCTGCCGGAAACCGGCCGCCTGTTCGGCGACACGCCCAAGCGCGGCGACGTCGTCGTATTCCGCTGGCCGGGCGACCGCTCGCAGGCCTGGGTCAAGCGCGTGGTGGGATTGCCGGGCGACCGCATCCAGGTGCGGCAGGGCCAGCTCTTCATCAACGACCACGCCGCGACGTTGAAACCGGATGGCGTGGGGCAAGCCGAAGACGATCGCGGCAACACCGAACGGGCCTATCGTTTCGTCGAGACGCTGCCGAACGGCGTCAGCCATGCCATTTTCAAGATGCGTGACAATGGCAGGCTCGACAACACGCCCGAGGTGACGGTGCCGCCGGGCAAGCTGTTCGTGCTCGGCGACAACAGGGACAATTCCGCCGACAGCCGCGTCGCGGTGCGCGACGGCGGCGTGGGTCTGCTGCCGGTCGACAATCTGATCGGCCGCGCGGATGCCGTGGTCGGCTCGTGGGATCTCGGCATGCGCAGCCAGCCGGTATGGACCTGGCTGTCGGGCTTCCGGCTGGCGCGTTTTTTTACATCGGTGCAGTGAAGCGCAACCTCTCTCCGTCATGGCCGGGCTTGTCCCGGCCATCCACGTCTTGCTTCCCGTGGCCCCCAAGACGTGGATGCCCAACATCTGGCGCGAAGACGCGCTTCGCGCTTTTGCCCGGGCATGACGAACTGAGGGCGACCGCATGACCTTCGACGACGTCAGAAAAATCGCGCTCACCTGGCCAGAGGTGGAAGACGGCACCTCCTACGGCACGCCGGCGCTGAAGGTACGCAAGAAGATGCTGGCGCGGCTGAGGGAAGACGGCGACAGCCTGGTGATGCCGGGCGTGCCGCAAGACGAACGCGAGATGCTGGTGGAAAGCCAGCCGAAGCTGTTTTACTTCACCGATCACTACCGCGATTATCCGATGGTGCTGATCCGCCTGTCGAAGGCCAAGCGCGCGACTGTCGAGCCGCTGCTACGGCGGCACTGGCGCACGCTGGCGTCGAAGAAGGCGGTGAAGGAATTCGATCTCGAAGCGTAGGGTGGGCAAGGCGAAGCGTGCCCGCCAATTTCCAATCGCGAAACAAGATGGTGGGCACGGCGCAAGCGCGCCTTTGCCCGCCCTGCGGCGAGGTGCATATGGATAGAAACCAATTCCTCGCCGCCGCCTTGCAAAATCCCGCCAATGAAATCATCGCCGAGGAATTGTTTCGGCTGGCGCTGCCGGATGCTTGGTTGGTCTCGGGATGCCTGGTGCAGACGGTGTGGAACGTGCTGACGAGCCGCGCGGTCGATTACGGCATCAACGATTACGACGTGTTCTATTTCGATCCCGATACGTCGTGGGAGGCGGAAGACAGGGTCATCCGCACGCTGGCGGAGCGGTTTGCAAACCGCGGCATCCAGGTCGAGGCGCGCAACCAGGCGCGCGTTCATTTGTGGTATCCCGAGAAACATGGCCTGCCCTATCCGGAGCTGCGTTGTTCGACACAGGGCATCGACCGCTTCCTGACAAAGAATACGCAGATCGGAATCCGCCGCACGCGCGAGGGCTACGAGGTGTACGCGCCGAATGGCTATGACGATGTCGCCGCCCTGATCGTGCGGCCCAATCCGGGGCCAAATTTTTCCGCCGTGAATTGCGAAGCGAAGGCGGCGCGATGGAAGGCGCTATGGCCGGAGATCACCGTGTTGCCGGCGGGTGAATTTCTGGTCGGGCAGGATCGAGGCGCGTAGCGGACTTCGCATGATGCCGACGTTTCCTCGATCGTTTACCGTCCGACGATGACGCCGATCACGTTCGGCGCCGACAGATATTTTTCCTCGATCTCCGCACGCGCCGCGGCGCGATTTTCCGGCGTCAGCAAGCCGCGCTTTTCGGCCAGGATCATCCAGCAGTAGCCCCACCAGTCGCTCAGCATGCCCTGATCGTCGACGAGATCGTAGCCCTGCTCGGCGGCGAAGATGCGCGCCTGCGCTTCATCCAGCGCGTCGAGAAACGCGTGGTCCTCGACCGAAAACAATTCGTCGCTGAAATCGTCCGTGGTGTAGCCCCACACCGACATGCAGACCGCGTTGAACTCGCGGTCGATCGCGTCGTCGTCGACGAGCCGGCGGCGCGAGGCCTGGTGCAGGCGCGACAGCGAGCGCGCAAAGTCGGCGATACGGGTGAGAGCAAACTGATCGAAGGCGATGGTGGACATCTAGTCCTCGCAAACTCGGATAGACCATAAATGTTGTGTCGGCGACGCGCCGAATCACAACGATATATCAAATACTTGCTAAATTGTTCTTAATTTGTACTGGTGGCGCGGCAAAATATCTCCTATCAGAGGTTGCAATTTTGGCAGTTTGCGGCCAAGGATCGAAGGCGATGGACGCGACACAGACCACCGAGATCCGGACCCTGTTACTGCAAGCGGCCGATGCGATCGACCGAGCGAATGCGATTGTTTCCACGCTCGACAGCGACGATCGGGCGCTGCTTGCCGCGCCTCTCGACGAGATATCGTCCGCCCTGCATTTCAAGCTGCTGCAAAAGCTCTATCTCCGCTACCCCGGGCTCGCCGAGGAAAGCGAGGGCTGGGGCGGCGCCGCGGCATGAACCGTCTGGGGCTCAATCCCTCACATCGCCGACAACAGCTTGTCGCCGCAGTAATTGGCATAGAACTTTCCGCCACACTGGCGCTTGATCGCCGCGCAGCGCGCCGCTGGCGAAGCGCCTTGCGCGGCACTGAAGGAACAGCTCAGGCCGTCGGCGCTCTTGCCGGCCTTGCCGGCGGCAAAGGCTGCGCTGGTCGCACTGATGCAGACAACCAACAACGCAGCGGCGACGATCTCGATCGTCAATCTCATGGCAGGCCTCCGTTCTGGCGGCACGCGTTTCCGTCGCGCACACTGGCACCCCGGTTATCCCGGCGATTCCTCGGCTTTCGCCTCATTATATCACCAAAAGATATCACCAAAAGGCGGCCGCCAGTGCCGCGAAATCGGCCCGGTCCTTGCATAAAATAACGCCAGCGCAGTGCACAACATACCCCCCGCGTTCTTCGGCGTTTCGATTGCCGGACAAGGCGCGTATCTTCGTTGTGAGTCTCAACCGCAGGAACCGACGTATTGCAGGAACAATTCCCAGGAAACTATCCGGCAAACTATCCGGCGCTGGATCAGCCGATCGACGAACTCGCGCTGACCGAGATCAAGGGTGCGATCCTCGCCAAGCTCCGGCTTGCGATCGGCAAGGACGCCGGCATGGCGACGAGGCGGGACTGGTACAAGGCAGCCGCGCTGGCGCTGCGCGACCGCATCGTGCACCGCTGGCTGACTGCCGAAAAGGAGAGCTACGACGCCGGCAGCAAGCGGGTCTATTACCTCTCGCTCGAATTCCTGATCGGCCGCCTGTTCACCGACGCGCTGAACAATATGGGCCTGCTGCCGGTGTTCGAGGCGGCGCTCGGCGATCTCGGCGTCGGGCTCGACGACCTGCGCAAATGCGAGCCGGATGCGGCGCTCGGCAATGGCGGCCTCGGGCGGCTGGCGGCGTGCTTCATGGAGAGCATGGCGACGCTGGCCATTCCCGCCATCGGCTACGGCATCCGCTACGATTTCGGCCTGTTCCGCCAGATCATTTCGCAGGGCTGGCAGCAGGAATATCCGGACGAATGGCTGAGCTTCGGCAACCCCTGGGAATTCCAGCGGGCCGAGGTGGTTTATCACATTCATTTCGGCGGCCATGTCGATCATGTCGACGACCGCGGCCGTGACCGCGCGACGTGGCGGCCGGCGGAAACCGTGCAGGCTGTCGCCTACGACACGCCGATCGTGGGCTGGCGCGGCCAGCACGTCAACGCGCTGCGGCTGTGGTCGGCGCGCTCGCCCGACCCGCTGCGGCTCGACGTCTTCAACACCGGCGATTACCTCGGTGCCGTCGCCGAGGAGGCGCGCGCGGAATCGATCTGCAAATTTCTCTACCCGAATGACGAGAGCCCGGCGGGCCGCGAGCTCCGGCTGCGGCAGGAATATTTCTTCGTTTCGGCCTCGCTGCAGGATCTGGTCAAGCGGCACCTCGCCTCCGACGGACAGTTGCGCAACCTCCCCTCCAAGGTCGCGGTGCAGCTCAACGATACCCATCCGAGCCTCGCCGTCACCGAGCTGATGCGCATCCTGGTCGACCTGCACAATTTCCGCTGGGACGAAGCGTGGAAGCTCACGGTGGCGACGCTGTCCTACACCAATCACACGCTGCTGCCGGAAGCGCTGGAGACCTGGCCGGTCGAACTGTTCGAGCAGCTGCTGCCGCGGCATCTCGAAATCATCTACCGCATCAATGTCGCGCATCTGGCGCTGGCCGATCAGCGTTGTCCCGGCGACATCGATTACCGCGCCTCGGTGTCGCTGATCGACGAGAAGTCCGGCCGGCGGGTGCGGATGGGGCAACTCGCTTTCGTCGGCTCGCACCGCATCAACGGCGTCTCGGCGATGCATTCCGACCTGATGAAGGAGACCGTGTTCCACGATCTCAACCATCTCTATCCCGGCCGCATCACCAACAAGACCAACGGCATCACCTTCCGCCGCTGGCTGATGCTCGCCAACCCAAAGCTGACCGGCCTGATGCGCGAGGTCTGCGGCGAAGCAGTGCTCGACGATTTCTCCCTGTTCGAGCGCCTCGAGGCGCGTGCCAGCGACAACGCGTTCCAGCAGCGTTTTCGCGAGGTCAAGCATCACAACAAGCTGGCGCTGGCGCGCCTGATCAACGAGCGGCTCAGCATCAAGATCGATCCGTCGGCGCTGTTCGATATCCAGATCAAGCGCATCCACGAATACAAACGGCAATTGCTCAACGTCGTCGAGACCGTCGCGCTGTATCAGGCGATCAAGGACGAGCCGCAGCGCGACTGGGTGCCGCGGGTCAAGATCTTCGCCGGCAAAGCGGCGGCAAGCTATCGCTACGCCAAGCTGATCATCAAGCTGATCAACGACGTCGCCGAAGCCATCAACAACGACCCCGACGTCGCCGGAAGGCTGAAGGTCGTCTTCCTCGCCGACTACAATGTCAGCCTTGCCGAGGTCATCATTCCGGCCGCCGATCTTTCCGAGCAGATCTCCACCGCCGGCATGGAAGCCTCCGGCACCGGCAACATGAAGCTGGCGCTCAACGGCGCGCTGACGATCGGCACGCTTGATGGCGCCAACATCGAAATCCGCGACCATGTCGGTGCCGAGAACATCGCGATCTTCGGCATGGAGGCCGGCGACGTCATGGTCCGCCGCAAGCAGGGGCTGGACGCGACGGATGTGATCAGCCGCTCGCCGCGGCTGGCGCGGGCGATTACCGCCATCGAGAGCGGCGCATTCTCGCCCGACGATCCCGCCCGCTTTGCCTCGATAGGCCACGCGCTGCGCTATCTCGACCATTACATGGTCACGGCCGATTTCGATTCCTACTACGCGGCCCAGCGCGGCATTGACGCCCGCTGGCAGGTGGTTCCGGCCTGGACCCGCGCCTCGATCCTCAACGTGGCGCGGATGCCGTGGTTCTCCTCCGACCGCACCATCCGGGAATATGCCGAGGAGATCTGGAACGTGCCGGTGCGGGCGGGCGCACCGGTGCCAAGCGTCCAGCGCGAGGCGACGCGGTAATCCCGGCCGGCGGGAATCCATTACCTCTGACGTCATTGAATTCGGCAGAATTGCAGCGATACTGCATGCGACGGTCACGGCGTCATTGCGAGCGAAGCGAAGCAATCCATCTCGCCGCGCAAAGGAAAGATGGATTGCTTCGTCGCGGAGCCTGTCATCGGGCGCGCATTCGCGCGACCCGTTGGCTCCTCGCAATGACAGGAAGTACGGGAATGCTCACCAAGACCCCGCATCTGTTCGACGACGCCACGCGGGTCACCGCCGGCGATAGCTGCTGGCAGGGCAAGACCAGCCCGGACTACTGGGCGTTTGTCGGGCCGTTCGGCGGCTGCACGGCCGCCACCATCCTGCGCGCGCTGATCGATCATCCGCAGCGGGCGGGCGATCCGCTGTCGCTGACCGTGAATTTCTGCGCGCCGGTGGCCGAAGGCGCCTTCGATCTCGACGTGCGCCTGGTCAAGGCCAACCGCTCGAGCCAGCATTGGTGCGTGGAGATGACGCAGGGCGGCGGTGACGTCGCGACGCTGGCGACCGCCGTGTTCGCCGAGCGCCGCCCATCCTGGTCGCACCAGCAGGCAAAATTTCCTGGTGCTACGCCGTTCGAACAGGCGCGCGCGTTTCCGAACACGCCGATGACGTGGACCCACCAGTATGATTTTCGCTTCGTCGAGGGCCAGCCGAGCTTCTACGGCTCGCCGGCCTCACCGCCGCTCAAGGCGTACTCGAAGCAGTGGATCGGCGATCACGCGCCACGAAAGATCGACATGCTGTCGCTGATGTCGATGTCGGATGCCTTCTTCGGCCGGGTCTTTCTGGCGCGCCGGGAATTGATGCCGTTCGGCACAGTATCGATCACGACGTATTTCCATACGGCGTCGGACGAACTGGCGGCCGAGGACATCACGCGAGTGATGGCCGTGGCGGATGCCAAGATCTTCCACAGGAGCTATGGCGACCAGAACGGCGAATTGTGGTCGCCGTCGGGACGGTTGCTCGCGACGACGACGCAGATCGCCTATTTCAAGGCGTAGCGGAACACCAGGGCGCTGAGTTTCTTGTGGGATAGGCGCGCTTGCGCCGTGCCCACCACCTATCCAATCGTTGCCTTGAATGGTGGGCACGCTTACGCTTTGCCCACGCTACGATTCATCAAAGGCCCTCCATGTCCGACGGCAACGCTGCCCGCATCGCCCTGCTCGGCGTCCCCATCGAGATCGGGGCTGCGCAACTCGGAACCTTGATGGGGCCGGACGCGCTGCGCACCGCGGGCATCGGCCGCATCCTCGATCAGCTCGGCTTTGCCGTCGAGGACCACGGCAACATGGCCAAGCCTGACGTTGCTCCCGATGAGGGCCCGCCGCCGGCGAACGCCAAATATTACGACACGATCAAGAACTGGATCCGCGAGCTCAGCGAGCGTTCCTATTCACTGGCGCGCTCCGGCGCGGTTCCGATCTTCATGGGCGGCGATCACTCGCTATCGATGGGATCGGTGAACGGCGTTGCGCGCTATTGGCAGGAGCAGGGCCGGCCGCTGTTCGTGCTGTGGCTCGACGCCCATGCCGATTACAACACGCCGCAGACGACGGAGACCGGCAATATGCACGGCATGTCGGCCGCCTTTCTGTGCGGCGAAAGCGGCCTCGACGGGCTGCTCGGCAACCGTCCCCGCGCCTCGATCGGCCCCGACCAGCTCGACCTGTTCGGCATCCGCTCGATCGATCCGCTGGAGAAGAAGCTGGTGTTCGAGCGCCGCGTCGCGATCGCCGACATGCGTGCGATCGACGAGTTCGGCGTCGGCGTGCTGATCCGCAAGGTCATCGATCGCGTGCGCGCCAAAAATGGCGTGCTGCATTTAAGCTTCGACATCGATTTTCTCGATCCTGCGGTCGCGCCCGGCGTCGGCACCACGGTGCCGGGCGGCGCAACCTATCGCGAGGCGCATCTCATCATGGAGCTGCTGCACGATTCGGATCTGGTGCGCTCGGTCGACATCGTCGAGCTCAACCCGTTTCTCGACGAACGCGGCCGCACGGCGCGTGTTGCCGTCGAACTGATCGGCAGCCTGTTCGGACTGCAGATCACCGATCGGCGGACGCCGAGCAACGCGGTACTTCCGAACAACAAGTAGGCGCAGCGGGCGCTGCTGGAGCTGCGCGCAACGATGCTTGCGTCCATCGAGGCCAGGACGCACAGCGCGGCATAAAACGAAGCAGCGTAAACGAAAAGGGCGGCCCTCTCGGCCGCCCTCGTCGTTCTCGAATGGTCTGTCGCCTGACCGAGGCGATTACTCGGCCGCGAGCTTCAGGTCCGGCGCAGCGGCGCGGACATCGGCGTCGACCTGGGCTTCGAACTTGGCAAAATTCTTCTGGAACATGCCGACCAGGCTGCGGGCAGTCTTGTCGAACTCGGCCTTGTCCTTCCAGGTGTTGACGGGATCGAGGATTTCGCTCGGCACGCCCGGCAGCGCGGTCGGCACCGCAAAACCGAAATACTTGTCGGTGCGGAAATCGACATTGCGCAGGCTGCCGTCGAGCGCCGCGGTGAGCAGTGCGCGCGTCACCTTGATCGGCATCCGGCTGCCGGTGCCGAATTTGCCGCCGGTCCAGCCGGTGTTGACCAGCCAGCAATCGACATTGTGCTTGGCAATCAGCTCGCGCAGCATGTTGCCGTAGACGGAAGGATCGAGCGGCAGGAACGGCGAGCCGAAGCAGGTGGAGAATTCCGGCTGCGGCTCCTTACCGAGACCACGCTCGGTGCCCGCGACTTTGGCGGTGTAGCCGGACAGGAAGTGATACATCGCCTGCGCCGGCGTCAGCTTTGCAATCGGCGGCAAAACGCCGAAAGCGTCGGCGGCCAGCATCACGACATTCTTCGGCTGGCCGGCGCGGCCGGTGCGCGAAGCGTTCGGGATGAAGTCGAGCGGATAGGCCGAGCGGGTGTTCTCGGTTTTGGAGCCGTCGTCGAAATCGACCTCGCGGGTGTCTTTGTCGAGCACGCAATTCTCAAGCACCGCGCCGAAGCGCTTGCTTGCAGCGTAGATCTGCGGCTCGGCTTCCTTCGACAGCTTGATGCACTTGGCGTAGCAGCCGCCTTCGAAGTTGAAGACGCCGTCGTTGCCCCAGCCGTGCTCGTCGTCGCCGATCAACGTGCGCTTCGGATCGGCCGACAGCGTGGTCTTGCCGGTTCCGGAAAGGCCGAAGAAGATCGCGCTATCGCCGTTGGGCCCCACATTGGCCGAGCAGTGCATCGGCATCACGCCCTTGGCAGGCAGATAATAGTTCAGCGTGGTGAACACCGACTTCTTCATCTCGCCGGCATAATAAGACCCGCCGATCAGGACGATCTTGCGGGCGAAATCGATCGCGACGACGTTCTCCGAGCGAACGCCGTGACGTTTGGGATCGGCGCGGAAGCTCGGCAGATCGATGATAGTGAGTTCGGGAACGAAATCCTTCAGCGCCGACGCCTCGGGACGGATCAGCAGTGTGCGGATGAACAGCGAGTGCCAGGCAAGTTCGGTGAACACGCGGGTCTTGATCTGGAAGCTCGGATCCGCGCCGCCATAGAGGTCCTGCGCATATAGCGTCATGCCTTCGGCGTGCTTGAGGAAGTCGGCATGGAGCGCGGAGAACTGGTCCGCGGTGATCGACTGGTTGCCGGCCCACCACATGTTCTTGTCGGTGGTGGCATCGCGAACCGTGAACTTGTCCTTGGGGCTGCGGCCGGTGAACTCACCGGTGTCCGCGCACAGCGCGCCGTCGGCCGACAGCACGGCCTCGCCCGCCGCAAGTGAATATTGATAGAGCTGTGGTGCGCCGAGATTCCAGTGCACCGTCTTGAGATTTTTTAAGCCGAATTTGTCGGCGCCGAAGGCACCGTTGCGTAGACCCGTCTCTTGCACGAAGAAATCCTCCTCGAACCCGCGTTACTCGATCGCGCGCCTGTCGCTTGACGCGCTCTGTCGCGGTGACCTCTGAATATAGCCTTCCGGCCTCGGTCCGGCGACCTAATACTGATGAACGCTGGGCTTGCCAAGCCGATCCACGCGATTTGGTTTATTCGAGCGAGGGCGGTTGATCTGCATCAATCGCTTGCTGCAGTGCTTTTCGTTGTTTTGCCGTCGTGGTTGCGCGACCATCCGTCGCTGCCCGACCTGACTGAAAATTGCTGCGACGCACAATCAAAAAATTTCCAAAAACCTTCACCGTGCGGCGCCCTCTCCGATCAGCGCAACCGGCCTCCAGTACGCCGAATAGGCATTGCGCGGCGAGGACGCATCGTTGAGATAGGCCAGCATCGCCTGCCGCAGCGCCTCGGCGCGGCCGAGTTTGGGATCGGCCTTCAGCCGGTCGAAGGTCGATATCGAGAGCCGCGTGGCGGCCTCCGAATGACCGCCCAATGCGTGACAGCACCACCCAATCGGCATTGAGCTTCAACTGCGCGACTTCGCTCGCGGTGAGCAGGCCGTCATCGAACTCGTTCGGCTGTTTCGGAATGCTCAGCACCAGCGCCGGTTCGGCGAGCCCTTTAACGTCACCGGCGACGAGACCATGGGTGGCGAAATAGACACTGAAAATATCAATCAATTGCGGATTTCATGCGGGCTTTCGCGAGTGACTTTCGCGGGCTTGCAATAGGTCGCGCAAACGTCCGCGCCTGTTCAAATCCGCGATCGGTGGTTAGCCTTGGGCCCGCGCCTCGCTCGCCAGCCGCACCAGCATCTTGCGCAAAGCCATGGCGCTGGTGACCCGTTCCGGGAAATCGAGCCGCAAAGTCGCGCTGCCGGCCTGCATGTCCATGCCATCAGGGTCGCAGCCGGTGCAACGCCAATCGGCGGATTCCGCACCCAGCAATCTGGTCGCGTAGAGATTCATCGCCTCGCGGTGATCCTCGTTCATATGCTCCACCGCGCCCTGCTCGGTTTCCAGCAGCTCTCCGGCATCGCCGATCTCGGTCAGAAATTGCTGCGGCTTGAGGTCGATGATGCGGCCAAAGCCGGCGACCAGATGCAGGCCTGACGGGGCGATCCGGAAGAACGAGAAATCCTTGAAATCCACGAACGCTTCCGCGGATGGATGGGCGTTGAGGTAGCGCCGGCGCAGGATTTTCGCCGCTGCCCCCGAGGCCTCCTCGGCCCGGCCTGCCAGCATGATTCGCGCGCCCTCCAGGGGATCGCCAGCGGCGCGCTCGTCCAGCATCAGCGATACCCTGCCGTCGCCAAGGATATTTTTCGTATGCAGCGCGAGCCGCGAAATCAGCAGGATCGGGGAAGCGTCGGCATGGCTGGCGACGTTAACCAACGAGCAGTAGGGATCGCCGCTTTCAGGCATAAGGGTGGCAAGCGCGCCCTGCCGGCTGCGCCGCAGCAACGAACGGGCAAGTTTGGAAGCATCAAAATCTGAGGTGGGCTGCATGGTCCTTTTCCGGCCATCTTGTTGCAAAAAGGGGGTTTTCTCCATCAGACAGGGTGCTATATGGGGGGCAACGCATCTCCGCAGCAACGTTTTGCGGAACTCGGTCACACTTCAGCCCAGCTTGCATTGCTCGTTGACCGTGTACGAAGCCCATTTATGCGGCGTCTGGCTGAAGTGCCCGCCGTTTAAGCCACTCTCTTATTCGAAAGCAGGCTCATGCCCACAATCGCCCTGGTCGATGATGACCGCAACATTCTCACTTCCGTGTCGATCGCGCTCGAAGCCGAAGGCTATCGCATCATGACCTACACGGATGGTGCCTCGGCGCTGGACGGCTTCCGCACTTCGCCGCCGGATCTCGCGATCCTCGACATCAAGATGCCGCGCATGGACGGCATGGAAACGCTACGCCGGCTGCGGCAGAAGTCCGATCTGCCGGTGATCTTCTTAACCTCCAAGGATGAAGAGATCGACGAATTGTTCGGCCTCAAGATGGGCGCCGACGATTTCATCCGCAAGCCGTTCTCGCAGCGCCTGCTGGTCGAGCGCGTCAAGGCCGTGCTCCGCCGCGGCCAGCCCAAGGATCCGACCGCCGTGCCGAAGGAGCCGGATGCGCGCGCACTGGACCGCGGCCTCTTACGGATGGATCCGGAACGCCACACCTGCACCTGGAAGAACGAACCGGTGACGCTGACGGTGACGGAATTCCTGATCCTCTGCAGGCGCTGGCGACGCGGCCCGGTGTGGTGAAAAGCCGCAACGCGCTGATGGACGCGGCCTATGACGACCAGGTCTATGTCGACGACCGCACCATCGACAGCCACATCAAGCGGCTGCGCAAGAAGTTCAAGGTGGTCGACGACGATTTCGAGATGATCGAGACGCTGTATGGCGTCGGCTATCGCTTCAAGGAAGCCTGATCTGCGTTCTGCGGGCGGAAGTGCCGACTGACACATCCGCCCGTTCGGCGTAGAAGCGTATGATTTCAAAGCGGCGCATCACAACCGGCAGCTCGGCCATTGCTAGATCGAACGCAGCCCGATCCCAGCCTGAACCACGAGGATGCTTCGGAGCTCCTCGAGCAGCGTAGCGTTGCCGACGATAGCCCGGGCGAGAAGGGCTGGCGGCGGCCGATCGGCTGGTTGCGCCGGGCCGGGCAGTTCTTCTTCGCGCTCTCCTTCTCCAGCCTCACGCGCCGCATCGTCTCGCTCAATCTGGCGGGCCTCGTCGCCCTGGTGGCGAGCATTCTCTATCTCTCGCAGTTCCGCGCCGGCCTGATCGACGCGCGCGCGCAGAGCCTTCTGGTGCAGGCCGAAATCATCGCAGGCGCGATTGCCGCCTCCGCCACCGTCGAAACCAACACCATCACCATCGATCCGGACCGCCTGCTCGACCTCAAGCCTGGCGAAAGCTACGGCGCGCCGGACGAATCTTCCGGGCTGGATTTTCCGATCAATCCGGAGCGCGTCGCACCGGTGCTGCGGCGGCTGATCTCGCCGACCAAGACCCGCGCGCGCATCTATGGCGGCGACGGCGGCATGATCCTCGACAGCCGCAGTCTCTACGGCCGCGGCGACGTGCTGCGTTTCGAACTGCCGCCGCCCTCGACGGAGAAGCCGGGCTTCGTCGAGCGCGCCACGATCTCGATCCGCACCTGGCTCAATCGCGGCGACCTGCCGCTCTATCGCGAACTCGGCCCCGAGAACGGCAAGGGCTACACAGGAAATCGTGCAGGCGCTCGATGGCGTCAAGAGCAGCATGGTGCGCGTCAACGACCGCGGCGAGGTGATCGTCTCGGTCGCAGTCCCCGTGCAGCGTTTCCGCGCCGTGCATGGCGCGCTGATGCTCTCGACGCAGGGCGACGACATCGACCAGATGGTGACCGCCGAACGGCTGGCGATCCTCAAGGTCGGCGGCGTCGCGTCCGCTGTGATGATCGTGCTGTCACTCTTGCTGGCCAGCACGATCGCGGGCCCGGTGCGGCGGCTGGCCGACGGCGCCGAGCGTGTTCGCCGGCGCATCCAGACCCGCGTCGAGATTCCCGATTTCACCCGGCGCCGCGACGAGATCGGCCATCTGTCCGGCGCGCTGCGGGACATGACGAATGCGCTCTATAGCCGCATCGAGGCGATCGAGATGTTCGCCGCCGACGTCGCCCATGAATTGAAGAACCCGCTGACCTCGCTGCGGTCGGCGGTGGAAACGCTGCCGCTGGCGCGCAACGACACCAGCCGCGCGCGCCTGCTCGAGGTGATCGAGCACGACGTCAAGCGGCTCGACCGGCTGATCTCGGATATTTCCGACGCCAGCCGCCTCGATGCCGAATTGCAGCGCCAGGACATGGCGCCGGTCAATGTGCGGCGGCTGCTGACGACGCTAGCCTCGGTCGCCAACGAAACCCGGCTGGGTCATGACGTCGTAGTCGAGGCGCGCTTCGAAGGCCGCGGCGCAACCGACACGTTCTCGGTGCCGGGCCATGATTCCCGGCTTGGGCAGGTGATCTCCAACCTGCTGTCCAACGCGCAATCCTTCTCCACCCCCGGCGGCAAGGTGCGCGTCACCTGCCGCCGCGTGCGCTCGGAAATCGAAGTCGTCGTCGATGACGACGGGCCGGGCATCGGCGAGGATGCGCTGGAGCGCATCTTCGAGCGCTTCTATACCGACCGGCCGCATCAGGGCTTTGGCCAGAACTCGGGCCTGGGCCTATCGATCTCCAAGCAGATCATCGAAGCGCATAACGGGCGGGTCTGGGCGGAAAATCGCCACGGCGCGGCCGATGCCGACGGCAGGCCGACGGTGGTCGGCGCGCGCTTCGTGGTTCGGCTGCCAGCGCCATGATGACGCAGGGCGCGAGCGTGCACGCCTCCGCCGTGCTGGTGGGCGACCGCGCCGTGCTGATCCGCGGGCCGTCAGGCGCCGGCAAGTCGCGGCTGGCCTTCGATCTGATTCTCGCCGGACGCGCCGGACAGCTTCCGCCGGCCGTTCTGGTCGGCGATGACCGTGTCCATCTCGACACAGTGGCCGGACAATTGTGGGTTCGCCCGGCGCGGGAACTGGCCGGCCTGATCGAGATTCGGGGTCTCGGAATCCGCCGCTGCGACTTCGCCATTGAGGCTATTGTCGGCATTGTGGTCGATCTCGCCGCCAGCGATGCGGAGCGGCTGCCGCCGCCGGAAGCGCTGACTATTCGCCTAAACGGTGTTTTGCTACCGCGAATCCCTGTTGGAATGGGCTATGACCCCCTCCCGCTGATTGCAGCTTCCCTGACAACAACCGCAGGTTCTGGTTCCGTCCAACCTTTGGATGATTGTTCGAAGGGGATTGGTAACCATATAAGCCCCAATATCGCCACCGATTAAACCGGCACAGGCCTCACTGTTTACCGCCAAGTACTGGAACAATAGCCAAGATGCCCTCTTGCGCGGGGCCTCTGGATGGTCAAAGTGGCGCGTTCGTGCGGTGCACCAAAAAGCACCCGCGAGGAGTTTCCGATGATTGGTCTAGTGCTTGTGACCCATGGGCGCCTTGCCGACGAGTTCAAGGCGGCGCTCGAGCATGTCATGGGTCCGCAAAAACAAATTGAAGCCATTACGATTGGAGCCGAGGACGACTCCGATCTGTGTCGAAGCGATATCATCGAAGCGGTGAATCGCGTCGACAGTGGCGATGGTGTCGCGATCCTCACCGACATGTTCGGCGGCACGCCCTCCAACCTCGCAATTTCCTGCATGAGCCGCCCCAAGGTGGAAGTGCTCGCAGGCATCAATCTTCCCATGCTGGTCAAGCTTGCCAAGGTGCGCGAAGAGCGCTCGCTTCCCGACGCCATTGCCATGGCCCAGGAAGCCGGCCGCAAATACGTCACCATCGCCAGCCGCGTGCTTGCCGGCAAATGAGCGACGAGGCCGCGCCCGATAAGGAACTCGGGCCGAGCGTGCCTGCGGGCGCGATTTCGCGGGAACTTCAAATCATCAACAAGCGCGGCCTGCACGCGCGGGCATCGGCCAAGTTCGTCCAGATGGTCGAACGCTTCAATGCCGAGGTCTGGGTGACGCGCGGCAGTGAGACCGTCGGCGGCACCTCGATCATGGGCCTGATGATGCTGGCCGCAGGACCGGGAACCTCGGTCGTGGTCTCCGCGATCGGCCCCGAGGCCCAGGCTGCAATCGACGCCATCGCAGCCCTGGTCGCAGACAAGTTCAACGAAGAAGGCGTGTGAGACTTGATCCGACATCTCCCCGCGAGCGGGGCGAGGTTGATAGAGCCATCCGAAATCATTCAAAACGGATTGGTGACAATCCCACCGTCGACGCGGAGCGCGGCGCCGTTGGTGGCGCTGGAGGCTTTTGAGCAGACGTAGCAGATCAGATTGGCGATCTCTTCCGGCCTGGCGTAGCGCTGCAGCAGCGACGCCGGGCGGCGTTCGGTGAAGGTGCGCTCGACCAGATCGTCGACGGTGGTTCCGGCAGCCTCGGCGCGCGCGGCCAGACGGACCGGCGCCATCTCGACCCATGTGGGACCGGGCATCACCGAATTGACGGTCACGTTGGTGCCTTTCGTCGTCTCGGCCGCGCCGCGCGCGATGACGAGCTGCGCCGACTTGGAGAAGCCGTAATGCACCATCTCCTTCGGGATATAGACGCCGGACTCGCTGGAGACGAACACGACGCGGCCCCAGTCCTTGTCGTCGAGCATCCGCTTTAGATAATGCCGGGTCAGACGGACCCCGCTCATGACGTTGACTTCGAACATTTTGGTCCAGTCGGCATCCTCGATGTCGAAGAAGCCCTTCGGCTCGTAGATGCCGAGATTGTTGACGAGGATGTCGACATCAGGGAATTGCTTCACCAGCGCGGCACAGCCCGCCGCATTGCCGAGATCGAGCACCGCGGCATGCACTTTGGCTAATGGTGCGGCCGCTTGAACTTTCGCCACGGCCTCGCCGACCGCCGTCTTGTCGCGCCCGTTGACGATCACTTCAGCACCCATTTGCGCGAGCCCGATGGCGGTCGCGAGCCCGATGCCGCGCGTCGAACCGGTGACGAGCGCCGTCTTGTCCGTCAGGTCGATATCCATGCGTTACCCTTCGATTTTCTTGGTTAGCCGCTTCTATTTGGCCGGCGGCACGATGAAGATGTTCCAGGCCGTCGCAGGGCCGGGCAAGCCTAGAAAGAACCGTCGCGTGGTCATCACCATGCGCTCGGCATTGGCGGCATGGGCCTTCATCCATGCCTCGCATTTTTCCAGCTTCCAGTCGTCGGTCTCGCAGATGCCGATAAAGCCCGATCGCTTCGCTTCGTCGAGCGAGGTCAGGCCCGACGACCATGGCTCGTCCGGGGTCAGCGGCGCCGGATGATCGGGGCTGTAGAAGGTGACGGGCTGGCCGGTATCGGTATAGGCCGCTACCACCGGCCAGCGCGAATAAAACCGCGTATGCCAGGCTTCCGTCAGTTCGCGGGCGAGTTCGGAACGCGCCCGATAGGTCGCGCCTGCGGTGCGCTTTTCGCCCATTTCATAGGCGACGATCCTGGGCGAGACCGCCAGCACGACGAGTGAAATCACCAGCCAGGTGGCCGTCAGGTTCAACAGCGCGATTTTTCGGACCCGCACCGCTGATATCGCGATCAGCGCGAGCGGTATCAGGAAGAACAGCGGGATGCCCCAGTCGGTCTTGATGTAGACATGGAACAGCACGGCGCCGAGCGGCGGCCCGATCGCCACCACCGCCTGGACGATCCAGACATTGCGCGCCTGCGACATGTTCACGCCGGAATTGGCGCCGCGCGCCAACGCCGGAAACGGCGTCAAGCGGAACGGCCGCCAGACAAGCGCGATCGCGCCGAGCAGCACCGGCGCGGCCAGCAGCGCGAGATTATGCTTGACGTAGCCCAGCGCGAGATCGTCGATCATCGCGCGGTCGGTGAGGGAGTAGGTATCGCCGGCATAGGTGAGCGGGACGAAGTCCACCTGCTTCAGCCACATCAAGTGCGGGAGCATCGCCACCACGAGCGTGGCAATCGCGACCCACGGCGCCGGCGAACGCAAAAATTGCAAACGGTCGGGATGGATCAGCGCGGCAAGGCCGATGGCGCCGATCATGGTCAGCACCCAGTATTTGGTCATCAGCGCCAGCGCACCGGCGAGCCCGAGCCACACGCCGGACTTGATGCTGCGCTTTTCGAATGCGTCGAGATAGGCCAGCACGACAAGCGGCAGCGTGACGAGCTGCAACAGGTCCGGATTGTACTTGAAGCCCTTGAAATTGAAGATCGGATAGAGCGCCAGCATCACCACGACAAAGAACGCGCGGCGGCGATCGACCACGCGCAGCGCCAATAGCCAGCAGATTACGAGGCCGCAACCGACCGTCGCCATCGCCAGCGCATAGGTCGCCCAGTCCGTGACCGGAAACAGCATGAACCAGACGCCGGCGACCCATCCGGACAGCGGCGGGTGCTTGCCATAGCCGAGCAGGAACTTTTGTCCCCAGGCGTAGGCTTCCGCGACGTCCATATGGACGTCCTGCCCGGTCTTCAGATTGACCAGAATCAGCGTCCACAGGACGGCGTGAACCGCCGCAAAGCCGGTGACCAGCCACAGGCCGGTTTTGGGATCGCTGGCGAGCGAGGCCAGCCACGCCGCCAGCCGCCGGAGGGAGGGAATGCGTTTTGGGCGCGCAGCTGCGGATGAAACGGAGGTACTCGACATGGCCCCGTGCGTAGCGCGTTTTGGGCTCGAGTGGAATCAGCTTGGCGTGAAGAAACCCCCTTGAAAAACAGCAATATGGTTGCCGCACGGGGATGTGAATGCTATCCCGCGCCCCATGACAACTGCCCCCATTTCCAACATCCGCAACTTCTCCATCGTCGCCCATATCGACCATGGCAAATCGACGCTGGCCGACCGCCTGATCCAGATGACGGGCGGGCTGACGGATCGCGAGATGGCGGGCAAGGAGCAGGTGCTCGATTCCATGGATATCGAGCGCGAGCGCGGCATCACCATCAAGGCGCAGACGGTACGGCTGAACTACCGCGCCAAGGACGGCAAGAATTACATCTTCAACCTGATGGACACGCCCGGCCATGTCGACTTCGCCTACGAAGTCTCACGGTCGCTCGCGGCCTGCGAAGGCTCGCTGCTGGTGGTCGACGCCAGCCAGGGCGTCGAAGCGCAGACGCTCGCCAACGTCTATCAGGCGCTCGACAACAATCACGAGATCGTGCCGGTTCTCAACAAGGTCGACCTGCCCGCGGCTGAACCGGAGAAGATACGGCAGCAGATCGAGGACGTGATCGGCATCGATGCCTCGGACGCCGTGATGATCTCGGCCAAGACGGGCCTCGGCGTTCCCGACGTGCTGGAAGCCATCGTCACCCGCCTGCCGCCGCCGAAGGGCGACCGGGATGCGACGCTGAAGGCGCTGCTGGTCGATAGCTGGTACGACGTCTACCTCGGCGTCGTCGTGCTCATTCGCGTGGTGGATGGCACCATGAAGAAGGGTAGTCGCATCCGCATGATGGGCACCAGCGCGGCCTATGATGTCGAGCGCGTCGGCTTCTTCACGCCGAAGATGGAGCAGGTCGACGAACTCGGTCCCGGCGAGATCGGCTTCATCACCGCGGCGATCAAGGAAGTCGCCGACACCCGCGTCGGCGACACCATCACCGACGACAAGAAGCCGGTCACCGAAATGCTGCCGGGCTTCAAGCCGGCGATCCCGGTCGTGTTCTGTGGCCTGTTCCCGGTCGATGCCAATGATTTCGAGACGCTGCGCGCGGCGATGGGCAAGTTGCGGCTCAACGACGCCAGCTTCTCCTACGAGATGGAAACTTCCGCAGCGCTGGGCTTCGGCTTCCGCTGCGGCTTCCTCGGGCTGTTGCATCTGGAAATCATCCAGGAACGGCTGTCGCGCGAGTTCGACCTCAACCTGATCGCGACCGCGCCGAGCGTGATCTACAAAATGCACCTGACGGACGGCCAGGAGATCGAGATCCACAATCCCGTCGACATGCCCGATGTGGTCAAGATCGCAGACATCGAGGAGCCGTGGATCGAAGCTACAATCCTCACGCCCGACGAATATCTCGGCAGCGTGCTAAAGCTGTGCCAGGACCGCCGCGGTTCGCAGAAGGAACTGACCTATGTCGGCTCCCGCGCGATGGTGAAATACGATTTGCCGCTCAACGAAGTCGTGTTCGATTTCTACGACCGGCTGAAATCGGTTTCCAAGGGCTATGCCTCGTTCGACTATCATCTGACCGACTACAAGGTGGCCGATCTCGTCAAGATGCAGATCCTCGTCAACGCCGAGCCGGTCGACGCGCTGTCGATGCTGGTGCACCGGACCCGCGCGGAGGGCCGCGGCCGCGCCATGGTTGAGAAGATGAAGGAACTGATCCCGCCGCACATGTTCCAGATCCCGATCCAGGCTGCGATCGGTGGCAAGGTGATCGCCCGCGAGACCGTCCGCGCGCTGCGCAAGGACGTCACCGCCAAATGCTACGGCGGCGACATCACGCGCAAACGCAAACTTCTGGAGAAGCAGAAGGAAGGCAAGAAGAAGATGCGGCAGTTCGGCAAGGTCGACATCCCGCAGGAAGCGTTTATCGCGGCGTTGAAGGTGGATAGCTGAGGAGCCTCGCGAAGCACTAACGATCGCGTGTGCCGGGCGCGGCGCCTCTGCCGACGGGGCCTGGACACAGAATCGCGAAAACAACCCCATGCAAAGTAGAATGGGCCCCGGCTCGCAGCGCTCGCGCTGCGCCCCGGTCGCGCGGTGGTCGAGAAGATGAAGGAACTGATCCCGCCGCACATGTTCCAGAACGGCCCTCCTCATTGCCTGATGGTCCGCAGGACCCAGACCCGGAATGACCGCGCTAAGTGAACGCCGCGGTCTCCTCAGCTACCATCCGCTCCAGCGCGACCTTCGAGGCGCGTTGATCGCTGACCAGCTTCTTGGCCATGGCGAGCCGGGTGATGGTCCGCACCAGCGCCGTCGCTACCGGATTGGGGCCTTCGGGCTTCGCGCAGCGCAGCGACAGATGCGTGCCACCGTTTTCGAGCGGCGTGAGTTCCGCCATCTGTCTCACAATGGCGCCCATCGGGAGCCGGATATGCCAGGTGACGTAGTCGAACGGCCGCCAGTCGACGATGTCATGCACCGTCGACTCCTTGCCATGTGCGCAATGCTGCGTCGCTCCCAGCCCGACGCGCCCGCGGGCAAGTCCGGTCATCGTCATGCCGTCGATGCCGTGTTGCCAGCGGATCTTCTTCTCGATGTCGGTGACATAGGCCCAGGCAATCGCCGGCGGCACCGGAAGGTCACATTCCATCGATTCGAAAGCCAAGGGTTCATCGGGCTGCACCACGACGCGGCGCGCTGCGCGCCATCGCGCAAAGATCGGCGCCAGATCGTAAACGTAACAAACCGTCTCGCCGAACTCGCCAAGGTTCTCGACGTGACGGATCGCGCTAGCGAAGAAATCCGGCAGACCGATCGCGTCTGCCGCCTGCTCCGTCACCAGCGCGTAGGCCTTGATGCCGGTCGCCGCCGTCACTGAATTCTTCATCAGCCGGTGCAGGCGGATCACCTCAGCTCCCTGCAATTCGGTGCGTCCTGCCATCTCCTGCGTGGCATAAGTGCCGTGATGCAGGAAGAACTTCAGGTCGAGCTGATTCATGTTGCGGCATGCGTTGCAGGTGCACGTCGTATTCAGGCGCATGGCGCCGAGCGTATTGGCAAAACTGCAATAGATGCGCTCGATCGCATCGAGCGGAAACTGGCGCTGCGGCAGATTCGCGTCGGGCAGATAGGTCAGTGCCGCGTCGCCCTGCAGGTTGGACAGCATGATCGGCGGCTTGATCTCGGCAAAGATGCTCTTGAACAGCGCATCGAGAATTCCTTGCGCATGCTCGAGCTCGGAGCGCGTGAGGAAGATGGTGTAGCCGGTAATATCGGCAATGAGCAGAAAGCCCTGTTGCGCCATGGCGTGTACTCCCGGAGGATTACGACGCGAAATACGGGCAGTTTAGCAGAAAGTTGCGGTCCGCGCGTCGGAGAATGAGGGGTATTCCCGTCCCCGCCTTGCTCCGCGTGGCTCGATAAGCCACCATCCTCCTGCTCGGATCACAACTACAAGAAGAGCAAAGGAAACGCATGAGCAAGTCCTCCGGGTTTTCCTACGGCTGGGTCGTGGTGGCTGTGGGCGCGCTGATGACCTGCGTCGCGTTCGGATCGATGCTGTCGCTGGCCGTGTTCCTGCAGCCGATCTCGGAGGCGATGGGCTGGTCGCGGAGCGGCGTGTCGGCGGCGGCCACCATCGACTTTCTCGCCATGGGAGTGGCTGCATTTTTCTGGGGCGCGCTGTCGGACCGTTTCGGCACCCGGATCGTGGTGCTGTCGGGCACGCTGCTGCTTGGCGCAGGCCTGATCGGGGCAAGCCAGGCCACCAGCCTGTGGCAGTTCCAGTTGGCGTTCGGCGTCTTGATTGGGATTTCGGCCGGCAGTTTCTACGCGCCGATGGTGGCAGCGGCGAGCGCCTGGATCGAGCACCGCCGCAGCCTCGCGGTTGCGCTGGTGTCGGCCGGCATGGGTGTATCGCCGCTGACGGTGGCCCCATTCGCAAGCTGGCTGATCACGGCCTATGACTGGCGCACGGCGATGCTGGTGATCGGCATCGTCGCGATGGCGCTGTTGATTCCGGCCTCTCTGCTGGTGCGACAGCCGCCAGCGCCCTCGACGCCTGCTGCCGCAAATGGAACCGACGCGCCTGACGGGCAGTGGACCGTCGCGCAGGCGCTGCGAACGCCACAATTCATCATCCTTGCAGGCGCGCATTTCGCCTGCTGCGCCGCGCATTCCGGGCCGATCTTCCACCTGGTGAGCTACGCCATGATCTGCGGCATCGCGCCCTTGACCGCGGTCACCGTCTACAGCCTTGCCGGCTTCTCCGGCCTCGGCGGCCGGCTGCTGCTCGGCGTATTGGCCGATCGCTTCGGCGCCAAGCACGTTCTGGTCGGCGGCCTGTTCGTGCAGGCGCTGTCGATCGCGACTTTTCTCGCGGTCGGCCAGCTCGGCGAGTTCTACGCGCTGTCGGTGGTGTTCGGCCTCGCCTATGGCGGCGTGATGCCGCTCTACGCCGTGCTGGTGCGCGAATATTTCGGCGTGCGCATCATGGGCAGCATGTTCGGCGCCGTCTCCGCCTTCGCCAGCCTCGGCATGGCGCTGGGGCCGCTCGCCGGCGGATGGGTGTTCGACACCTTCCACGCCTATAGCTGGCTCTATGTCGGCTCCTTCGCGATCGGGATCGCCGCCGTCGCCGTGGCGCTCAGCTTCCCGTCGGCCAGGCGGCCGTCGCAGCCGTCGCTCGATCTGGGGCGGGCGACGGCGTAATCGCACGCGAGGCCGACAGCGGCAGCCTATGTCTTTGATGCGATCGCCGGATCGGCCGTCACCTGGCGTCTGTCTTGCGTCTGCTTGAGATTGTCCTTTGCCCAGGCGTCCAGCTTTCCGACATAGACCGTCATGCTGTGGTCGGCGATGTTCTGGAATTTTCCGGTTCTGACCAACGCAGCCAGGCCCCAGATCGTGCGCCAGATCTTCTGCAGCCAGTTCGGCGACCGGCGCACCGGGGCGACACCAGACTTCCCGAAATATCTGATATCGCCGACATGACGATAGCCAAGGATGGCTGGAGGGATCGCCGGCACGAGGTCGACGCCATTGGTGATCCGGTACAGCGGAGCCTTGACGTACATGTCGAAGGAGGCGTCGCCAGCGCGTGGACAGCCAAAAGTGTAGCAGGCCGCAACACAATCGCGCACCTTCGCATCGTCGTCATTGGCCAATTCTGCCGTAGCCATCAGCGCAAGGGCGCCTCCGAGCGAATGGCCCGTGACATAAATCGGACGCGGTTTTGCTGCGATGGTCCGCTTGATGAACTCAAACATGGCGTCGCGGATCGGCCAATACGCCTGGAAAAAGCCGGTGTGAACGCGCGTGCCGCCCTGCAGGGCCACGAGCCGCGCGTTCACATTCGTCTTCCAGTCCAACTCGTCCTGGGTTCCGCGAAACACGACGACGATGATATCGCTGCCCTCGACGATGTAGCCCGCCGTGCCGACATCGTTGTCGACCAGGCTGATACACTCGATAAATCCCAGTGCGCACAAATCGGTTCTGAACGTATTGAACGCCGCCTCACTGCCATCAAAATCGTTGTAAGCGAGAAAGGCCAGCTTGGCCATCAGCAGCGCCGTGCGATCCGAATAGGCCGCCCGAAAGGTCGGGATATTCTTGAGGTCATCAGGCTCAAAAAGGCTGATATCCATCATTTGCATCTCCCCTGCCGTGCCCTGAGGATAACTCATTGCGCAGCCCAGCGCACCTATGGTTGCAACAACTATTTCCTGCGCGATTGACGGCGCTGCGCCTTGATCGGCGGCGGCGGATGGGTCACCATCACGATTGCGCTGCAGAAAATTCAAGAATGCGAGGAAGCGCATGAACAGGCATCCCGGCATCGACCTGGTGGAGCGTGCACGCGCGCTGGCGCCCCTGATCATGCGCGAGGCCGACGAGATCGAGCGGACGCGGCGGCTGACATCGGCGGTGACGCAGGCGCTGATCGAGAACGGGCTTTACCGCGCGCTGCTGCCGAAGAGCTTTGGCGGCATCGAGGCTCCGCTGGAAGCGTTCATGCAGATGCAGGAGGAGGTGGCAAAAGCCGATGCCTCCACCGCGTGGTGCCTTGGCCAGTGCAGCGTCTGCGCGATGACCGCGGCCTATCTCGATCCCGACGCCGCCAACGAAATCTTCAACGTCGCGCCCGGCATTCTGGCCTGGGGCGCGATCAATCATGAAGTGCAGGCGGTTCCAGGCGGCTACAAAGCCAGCGCGCGCTGGGATTTTGCCTCCGGCTCACGGCAGGCAAGCTGGCTGGGCGCCCATGTCCGCGTCGTCGGGGCCGACGGCACGCCGCGGCGCAAGCCGGATGGCTCGCCGGAGATTCGTACCATCCTGTTTCCGGTGACCAGCGCCACGATGTACGACGTCTGGGACGTGATCGGGCTGCGCGGGACGGGTACCGATTCCTATTCGGTCGACAATCTGTTCATATCAGAGAAATTCGCCGCGCTTCGTGACGAGCCCCAGGCACGGCGCGAAAACGGGCCGCTCTACAAGCTCTCCACCAACATGGTGTTCGGCATGGGCTTTGCGGCAACCTCGCTCGGCGTCGCCCGCGCCACGCTTGATGCAGCGATCGACCTTGCCCGCGCCAAGACGCCCCAGGCGCAGAAGGCGATGCGCGACAACAATGCCGTGCAGGGTTTGATCGGCCGCACCGAGGCGAGCTTGCGCGCGGCGCGGGCCTATCTCTACACGACCGCCGCCGAAGTCTGGCGCGATCTGGCGCGCGGCGAGGCTACCACCGAGGCGCACCGTATCGCCCTTCGCATCGCCACTACCTGGACCATCCATCAATCGGCTGCCGTCGTCGACACCGCCTATCACATGGCCGGCGCCACGGCCGTATTCAACGCCAACAAGTTCGAGCGCCGTTTTCGCGACATGCATGCCATCGCACAGCAGATCCAGGGCCGCGACGCGCATTATGAGGATGCCGGCAAGGCGATTCTATCAGGCAATCTCGATACGCCGCCGACGATGCGATGAAGAAGAGCGTCACAAAGAAGCCCGTGGGTGGCCCGAGTCCCGCGATCGACGCCGTCTTCGAGGCCTATCCCCAACCGGTGAAATCTAGATTGCTGGCGCTGCGCCGGCTGATCTTCGACACGGCTGACACCACCAAGGGCGTCGGCGCACTGGAGGAAGCCCTGAAATGGGGGCAACCGAGCTATCTCACGACCGAGAGCAAGAGCGGCAGCACCATCCGGATCGACCAGGTGAAGGCGGAAGCCGGCCGGTACGCGGTCTACTTCCACTGCCAGACCGATCTGGTCGAGACTTTTCGTGAGCTCTATCCGGAACTGAGCTATGGCGGCAACCGCAGCATTCTGCTCGACGCCGGCGAGAAGCTGCCCGAGAAAGCGTTGCGCCACTGCATCGCGCTGGCGCTGACGTATCATTTGAGGAAGTGGAAGGCGGCGAAATAACTATCCTCGTCATTGCGAGGAGCAACGCGACGAAGCAATCCATCGCGCCGCAAAGCAAGAGTGGATTGCTTCGCTCCGCTCGCAATGACGGCGGTTAGCGCGGTGCACGCCTCAAGCCACCAGCGCCGCACCCGTCGGCGAGCTCCAGTTGCCTTGCGTCTTCAATAGGCCCACGATCTCCGCATTGGGCCGCGCACGGCTGAACAGAAAGCCCTGCCCCTCGTGGCACCCCTCGTTGCGCAGGCAGTTGACTTCGGCTTCGGTCTCGACGCCTTCCGCCGTGATGGTGACGCCCAGGCCCTTGCCGAGGCTGATGATCGAACGCACGATCGCCTGCGCGTCGGGGTTGGCGCCGAGGTCGCGCACGAAGGACTGGTCGATCTTGATCTTGTCGAACGGAAAGCTGCGCAGATAGCTCAGGCTGGAATAGCCGGTGCCGAAATCGTCCATCGAGATGCGAACGCCGAGCGCGCGCAGCGCATGCAGGGTCGCCAGCACCTCGCTGCTCTTTTCCAGAAGCAGCGTCTCGGTGATCTCGAGTTCCAGGCGCTTCGCCGGCAGGCCGGACTGCTTCAGCGTGTCCGTTACCAGCGACAGCAGATTGCCGAGCCGGAACTGCAGCGGCGACAGATTGACCGCGACGTGGACGTCGTCGGGCCATTGCGCCGCATCCGTGCAGGCGCGGCGCAGCATCAAGCCGCCGACGGCGTTGATCAATCCGGTCTCCTCCGCAACGGGGATGAATTCGGCCGGCGAGATCATGCCGCGTTCGGGATGCGGCCAGCGCACCAGCGCTTCGAAGCCGGTGATGCGCCCGCTCGAAAGATCGACCAGCGGCTGGTAATAGGGCCGCAGCGCATCGCCCTGGACGGCCTCGCGCAACTCGGTTTCGATCTTGCGGCGGGTCTGGGCGCGCGCGTCCATTCCGGCCTCGAAGAACGAGAATGTGCCGCGCGAATCGTTCTTGGCGCGCGACAAAGCGAGGTCGGCGTTCTTCAAAAGTTTTTCGGATTCGTCGCCGTCGCCGGGCGACATCGCAATGCCGATGCTGGCGCCGATCACGACGGAATGCCCGTCCAGAAGGTAGGGATCGCCGATGGCGTCCAGGAGGCGCCTGGCCAGGAACGCCGCATCCTCAGGCCGCGTCACCCCGCTCTGGACGATGGCGAATTCGTCGGAGTTGAGCCGGGCCAGCGCATCGTCGTCGCGCAGCATCGACCGCAATCGCTTGCCGACGCCGCGCAGCAGCTTGTCGCCGATGCCATGGCCGAGCGTATCGTTGACCGCCTTGAAATGGTCGAGGCCGAGCACGAGCACCGCCACCTGCTCGGCGTTGCGGCGTGTGCGCAGCAGGATGTCGTCCATCTGCTGACGCAGCAAATTGCGGTTCGGCAGCCCGGTCAGGCCGTCATGCTGGGCCATGAAAGTCAGCCGCGCCTCGGCGCGCTTGCGTTCGGTGGTGTCCATCAGCGCCAGCAGGATCGCAGGCCGGTCGCCGTAAACGAGCTGGCGTGAATAGATCGCCAGATCGATCAGCGTACCGTCGGCCCGGACATGCTTCCAGGTGCGCGCGGCGCGTTCGTCGCCGGTCCACGGCAATTCGGCGTCGAAGGCCTGCAGGCTGCGGATCGTCAGCTTCTCGAATTCGCCGCGGCTGTAACCATAATGCTGGATCGCAGCGTCGTTGACGGCGAGAATACGTTCGTCACCCAGCGCGCAGACGATCATCGGAACCGGATTGCAGTCGAACAGCAGCCGGAACGAGGCCTCCCGCTGCTTCAACTCGGTGATGTCGACGCGCAGGCCGATGATGCCGCCATCCTCGGTCAGGCGTTCATCGACCAGGATGACGCGGCCGTCGGCCAGCGTCTGCTCATGCCGCTCGCCAGGCTGGTACAGCTTCTTGAGCCGTGCGGCGATCCATTCTTCCTCGCGCCCGATTGCCTCCGGATAATCGCCGCGCGCGACGCCGATGCGGATCGTATCCTCCAGCCGCGCGCCCGGCTTGAACAGGTCCGAGCTGCGGCGGTACATTTCTGCATATTTCTTGTTCCAGAGAATATAGCGGCCTTCGGCATCGAGAAGCACGACGCCCTGCGGCAGGATATCGATCGCCTCGCGCAAGCGCTCGTGCGATTTGCGCGCCTGCGCAATCGCGGCGTCGACTTCGGCGCGCTTGCGCACGCTCTCGCCGGCCGCAGCGGACGGGCCACGCCCGCGTTTGGCGGGAGGCTTGGGCCCGGATTTTACCGGCCGACCGCGAAAGCGGACAATCGCCGCCTGCTTGGGCTTTCCTGAAGTTCTTCGCTTCTTCGTCGACATCGCTAGGCCTACCCCGCGCATTGCTGCGGGCGATGTTTGCAGAAAAGTGTCTGAAAAAAAGGTATCTCTTGCCGCAGAAAGGCGCACGCGCAGCCACATTCACTGCCCGTCGAAAAAACGGGCGCACGCTCCGCGTGTATCGATTTTGACATAAATCGCAAATTCACAGGGCAAAATCGTCGCGCTCGCGCAGCAGGCCTGCGACGCGTATCCCGGATGCACAAGGAATGCGCGAAATGCCGCGCGTGCGCATGAACACACGTCAACGATGGACAGGGTTATCGCGCGGTTAAGAACGATGGCGACATAACGCCATTCAACTCAAGGCGGCCGCCGCGGCTTGCGCTTCCGGCACCACGTCGTGATCGTAAAGCCCTCGGCGAAACGCCGCATGCGCGGATATCTCGGCATCGCGAACGCCTAGATCGGCGTAGGAGGAGTCGTAGCGCATGCCGTTCTCGCGCGCGCCGCGCTGAACCGCCGCCACCCGCTCACGTCGCAGCCGCTCATACGCCAGCAGCGCCGCCGGTGTGCTGGCGCGCGTCGCCTGTGCCAGAATTGTCGCCAGCGCCATGCCATCCTCGATCGATTGATTGGCGCCCTGGCCGAGATGCGGAAGCATCGGGTGCGCAGCATCGCCGAGCAGCGTCAAGCGGCCACGCGTCCAGGTCGGCAGCGGCTCGCGGTCGTACAGCGCCCATCGGAACGTCTTTTCAACCTGGCTCAGCAGGGTCCCGATGCGCGGGTCCCATCCCCAAAACTCGCGGCGCAGCACGTCGGGGTCGCCGGGCGCCGACCATGATTCCTGCATTTCCGCATCGGCCGGCACGAAGCCGACATAGTTGATGAGCTCGCCCGATCGCACCGGAAAGCTGAGGAAATGTTTTCCCTTGCCGAGCCACATTTGCCAGCAATCCGTCGGCCAGTGCGGAATGCGCGCATGCGGCAGCACGCCGCGATAGGCGACGGACCCGTGAAACACCGGCCGCGATGGCGGCGCGGCATAGGGCCGGAGTTCGGAGTGGATGCCATCCGCCGCGATGATGACGTCGCCTTCGGCGACCGTACCGTTTGCGAACGACACCCGCGCAACCTCTCCGGCCTGCTCAAAGCCAACGCCGCGATGTCCCATGCGCACCACGCCTGATGGCAATGCGGCGGCCAGCATCTCGACGAGGTCGGCGCGATGCATGCCGAAGGTAGCGTTCCAGCCCGCGGAGTCCGTCACCTGGACCGGAGCGATCGGCGCACCGTCGTGGCGAAAATAGCGAGAACCGTGGCCAACCCGGGCGCCCCGTCGTTCCACCTGAGGTCCGAGACCCACGCGCTGCAATTGTCGCACGCTGTTCGGAGTCAGAAAGACCCCTGCTCCGACTTCACCGAGCGCGGACGCCTGCTCGTAGACGGAAACATGGAGGCCGTGGGCGATCAGCGCGTTCGCGGCGAACAGTCCACCAATTCCGCCTCCAATGATCACGACAGTGAGCTGCGGCTGCATCATCGTCCCACGGAAAAAATGCTTCGGAAGCTTGCGCGTTCAAGCTATCCTCCCTTGCTGCAAACACCAAGCGCCGACAGCTCAGGCTGGACGGACTAAAACGGCAGCGGGAGGAGTTTGAATGCACGGCTCTACGCCAGCTCTGCTTCCCGTCCGTCGTATATTGGCGATACTGACGCTGTTTCTGGCCCTCACCGCGCATGGTCGCACGCCGGCACTGGCCGGTGATTTCCCGGACCGTCCCGTGAAAATCGTCGTTCCGTTTCCGGCCGGCGGAACCGCCGACGCGATTCCGCGAATTGTCGCCGACTGGCTGTCGCGCAAATGGGGCCAGCCGGTGGTCATCGAGAACCGCACCGGCGCCGCCGGAAACATCGGCGCCGAACAAGTCTACCATTCGGCGCCCGACGGCTACACCCTGCTCTCGTCACCGCCGCCGCCGCTTGCGATCAATCACAATCTTTATCCCAGGCTCGGCTTCGATCCGACGAAGTTCGAGCCTGTCATCGTCATGGCTCAGGTGCCGAACGCGCTGATCGTCAATCCGAACAACATCAAGGCAACGAGCGTGCCCGAGTTGATCGAATACCTGAGGGGCAATTCCGACAAGACCATCTGCGCCACGCAGGGCAACGGCACGACCTCGCATCTGACCTCGGAGCTGTTTCAGCTGTTGGCAAAGGTGAAGCTGCGGCACATTCCGTACCGCGGCTCGGCGCCTGCGCTGCAGGGTCTCGTCGCCGGCGACGTCGACGTCATGTTCGACAATCTCGGCGTCTCGCTGGCGCTGGTTCAGGCCGGCAAGCTGAGGCTGCTCGCGGTGGCCTCGTCCGATCGTCTGCCGGCGCTGCCGGATGTGCCGACGATAGCTGAAACACTGCCGGGTTTTGAAGCGGTCGCCTGGTACGGCATCGTGGCGCCGCCCAAGACTCCGAAAAACACCGTCGACAAAATCAATGCCGACGTGAACGAGGCGTTGCGTCAGCCTGTGGTGCAGGACCAGCTCAAGAAGCTATCCGCCGTCATTTTTGGCGGCTCGGTCGACAAGACGTCCAAATACATGCGCGAGGAAGTCGACCGGTGGGCTGCCGTGATCAAGTCGGCCAATATCGAGCTGCAATAGGCCTCAATGCAGTAAACCTCAATTGATCTTGATCGGCATGTTGCGTGCACCGGTGCAGGCGAGAGCAGCGGCTGCGGCGAGATCAAGCAATTGCGAGGGCTTCGCCTGTCGCCGTATTTCCCGGTTTCATGCTACACTCGTTGGAATAGAGTAATCCGATGACCCCCCGCCTGATTCTGATCCCCCTCCTGACCTTGATGATCGCCGCCGGTGTCGCGGGCGCATGGGCGCAGGACAAGGGCACGGTCCATCCAAAACCGCTGCCGCCGCTCGCGAACCCAAACGATCCCACGGTCGCCGCCAAGGAGCTGTTCGGCCGCAAGTTGCTGCCGGCGGCGATGCCGACGCGCGTGCTCGGGTTCTATGCCCATGGCTGCATCGCGGGCGCGGAAGGGCTGCCGATCAACGGCGACACCTGGCAGGTGATGCGGCTGTCGCGCAATCGTTATTGGGGCCACCCCGACCTGGTCGCGCTGGTCAAGCGGCTGGCTGCGAAGGCACGCAAGGATGCCGGCTGGCCGGGGATATTGGTCGGCGACATGTCGCAGCCGCGCGGCGGACCGATGTTTACCGGGCACGCTAGCCATCAGGTGGGACTCGACGCCGACATCTGGCTGACGCCGATGCCGAACCGGCAACTATCGCGCAACGAGCGCGAGGAGACGTCGGCCGTGATGATGGTGCGCACCGACCGGCTCGACATCGAGCCGAGCGCCTGGACGCCGACGCATCTTGCGGTGATCCGCGCCGCCGCGCTGGAGCCCAGCGTGCAACGCATCTTCGTCAATGCCGCGATCAAGAAGGCGCTCTGCCGTGAGGCCAAAGGCGACCGCTACTGGCTCCACAAGGTGCGGCCGATGTACGGCCACGACTATCACTTCCACATCCGCATCAAATGCCCGCCCGGCGCCAGCGAATGCGAAAGTCAGCCCGATCCGAACGAAGGCGAAGGCTGCAGCACCAGCGATCTCGCCTACTGGTTCAGCGATGCGGTGCTGCACCCGAAGCCGCCGAAAGTGCCGCCCAAGCCGAAACCGCCGATGACGATGGCCGCGCTGCCGCCTGCTTGCAAGGCGGTATTGAACGCGCCCGATGCGAAGCCCTGACCGAAAGATAAAATCCGCAGGAGAATGACGATGAAGATTTGGCCCCTGATTGTATCGATTGCCTTCGTGACCAGCGTGCACGCCCAAACCCCGTATGCCGGGATGCAGGGGCGTTCGATCAAGGCGCTGTCCGATCAGCAGATTGCCGAGCTCGGCACCGGCCGCGGCATGGGTCTGGCGCTCGCCGCCGAATTGAACGGCTATCCGGGCCCGTCGCACGTTCTCGAACTCGCCGACAAGCTCGAGCTCTCCGCCGAGCAACGTGCCAGCATGCAACGCCTGTTCGATTCCATGAAGGCTGAAGCGATGCCGCTGGGCTCGAAGCTGATCGAGCAGGAGGCCGAGCTGGACAGGCTGTTTGCAAGCCGGACCGTCACGCCGGAAAGCCTGAAGGCGTCCACGGCGGCCGTTGCCGCGACGCAGGGGACGCTGCGCGAAACCCATTTGAAGTATCACCTGTCGACCGGAAGTATTTTGACGCAAGCGCAGATGACAAAGTATGCGGAATTGCGGGGTTACGGCAGCGGCCACAAGCGTCAGCATCACCATTGACGGGCCGGCAGGCAGGCCGGTCCGGTCTCACCCGGTGAGGCCGGGCCTCGAGCCGCCTTTACCTCGGCAGCCATCCTGATTATGTTGGGGCTGGCGATATCCCGATCGACCGCAAGTCATCAAGGGATTCCCGGAACGGCGCTTCCGACCATCGCCCGATCGACCCCAACCAACGCCTGTCTTGTGTCCGCTATCTGCGGTTCGCAAGCATGCATGGAGCGCCTCATGTATCGCAGCACCGGTATCTTCACTGCCCTTGTCCTTCTGATCGGGGCGATGTGCTCGCCCGCCGCTGCGCAGGACAAGGCCCTGACTGTGTTTGCCGCGGCTTCGATGAAGAACGCGCTCGACGACATCAACGCTGCCTACACGGCGAAATCGGGCGTCAAGATTACCGTCAGCTATGGACCGAGTTCGGGCCTGGCCAGGCAGATCGAGCAGGGCGCGCCGGCCGATGTCTTCATCTCGGCCGATACCGACTGGATGGATTACGCGGCAGGCAAGAAGAACATCAGCGAGTCCAGCCGGATCAATCTGCTCGGCAACAGCATTGTGCTGATCGCGCCGAAGGATTCCAAGATCGGCAATGTGAACATCGGGGCCGGCTTCGACCTCGCCAAACTCGCCGGCGACGGCAGAATCGCGACCGGCGACGTCAAGTCCGTGCCGGTTGGCAAATACGCCAAGGCGGCGCTGGAGAAGCTCGGCGCATGGCAGACCGCGGAGCCGAAATTCGCGATGGCCGAAAGCGTGCGCGCCGCGCTGACGCTGGTGGCGCGCGGTGAAGCCGCGCTCGGCATCGTCTATTCCACGGACGCCAAGGTCGAGCCCGGCGTCAAGGTCGTCGGTACGTTCCCGGCCGACTCCCACCCGGCGGTCGTCTATCCCGTCGCGGCGACAACGACCGCGAAGCCGCAAGCGTCGGACTATCTCGCCTTCCTGCGCTCGACCGCGGCCAAGACCATCCTCGAAAAATACGGCTTCAAGTTTCTCGTCAGCCCTTCGACCTGATGTTCGAGATATCGCCGGCCGAATGGACGGCCATCCTGCTCTCGTTGCGGGTGGCCATTGTTGCAACGCTGGTGGCGACGCCGTTCGGCATCGCGCTGGCGTGGCTGCTGGCGCGGCGTGAATTCTGGGGCAAATCCATCCTCGATGCGCTGGTTCATCTGCCGCTGGTGCTGCCCCCCGTCGTCACCGGCTATCTGCTGCTGCTGACGTTTGGCCGCCGCGGCCTGGTCGGCGCGTGGCTCGCCGATAACCTTGGCATCGTGTTCGCGTTTCGCTGGACCGGCGCCGCGCTGGCCTGCGGTATCATGTCGTTTCCGCTGTTGGTGCGGCCGATCCGTCTCTCTATCGAGGCGATCGACCGCCGGCTGGAACAGGCGTCCAGCACGCTCGGCGCCGCTCCCTGGCAGGTGTTTGCCACCGTGACGCTGCCGCTGGCGCTGCCGGGCGTACTGGCCGGCATGGTGCTCGGCTTCGCCAAGGCGATCGGCGAGTTCGGCGCCACCATCACCTTCGTCTCCAACATCCCCGGCGAAACCCAGACCATTTCTACCGCGATCTATTCGCTGATCCAGACCCCCGACGGCGACAGCGCGGCCGGGCGGCTGGTGGTCGTTTCTACCGTGATCGCGATGGGCGCCTTGATCGCCTCCGAATGGTTCGCGCGACGCGCCACCAAACGCCTGCACGGGAATTGACCATGCTGCGCGTCGACGTCACCAAACAGCTCGGCGAATTCTCGCTGGAAGCCGCGTTCGAAAGCCAGGGCCGCGTCACCGGCCTGTTCGGCGCATCCGGCGCCGGCAAGACCTCGCTGATCAACATGATCGCAGGCCTGCTGCGCCCCGACCGTGGCGTCATCGCGCTCGACGGCGAAATGCTGGATGACACGGCCGCAGGCGTCCACGTGCCGCCGCACCGGCGCCGGATCGGCTATGTGTTTCAGGACGCGCGGCTGTTTCCGCATCTCGACGTGCGGCAAAATCTCGACTACGGCCGGCGCATGAACAGGCTTGCTGTGGACGATTCCCATCACAAGCGCGTCACCGAACTGCTCGATATCGGCCATCTGCTTGACCGCCGGCCCGGAAAACTCTCCGGCGGCGAACGCCAGCGCGTCGCCCTCGGGCGGGCGCTGCTGTCAAAGCCGCGTTTGCTGCTGCTGGACGAGCCGCTGGGATCGCTCGACGAGGGCCGCAAGGTCGAGATTCTGCCCTACCTGATTCGGCTCCGCGACGAAGGCATTCCGATGGTCTATGTCAGCCACGACGCCGCCGAACTGCGTCAACTGGCGACGCAGATCGTGATGCTCAAGCGCGGCCGGGTGACCGCGCTCGGCGGCGTCAAGGTGCTGACGTAGCCCTTTACTCCGGAACGATGCGTACCGCGCCGCGGGCGGCGCTCGTGGTCAGCGCCGCATAGGCCTTCAGCGCCATCGTCACATTGCGGCTGCGCTTCTTGGCGGGCTTCCATGCCTCCGACCCGCGGGCCAGCATGGCTTCGCGGCGTTTTGCGAGCGTGGCGTCATCGGCCACCAGGCTGATCGAACGCGCGGGGATGTCGATGCTGATGCGATCGCCGTCCTCCACGAGGCCAATCAGGCCGCCCTCGGCGGCTTCCGGCGAGATGTGTCCGATCGACAGGCCCGAGGAGCCGCCGGAGAAGCGGCCGTCGGTGATCAGCGCGCAGACCTTGCCGAGGCCCTTCGATTTCAGATAGCTGGTCGGGTACAGCATCTCCTGCATGCCGGGGCCGCCGCGCGGGCCTTCGTATCGAACCACGACGACGTCGCCGGCCTTGATCTTGTTGCCGAGAATAGCTTCGACCGCGGCGTCCTGGCTTTCGAAGACCCGTGCCGGCCCCTCGAACTTCAAAATGCTCTCATCGACGCCGGCCGTCTTCACGATGCAGCCATCGAGCGCGATGTTGCCCGACAGCACGGCAAGGCCGCCATCCTTCGAATAGGCATGCTCGGCATCGCGGACGCAGCCTGCCGCGCGATCGGTATCGAGCTCTTCAAACCTGCGTTCCTGGCTGAACGCCACCTGGGTCGGCACGTTGCCCGGAGCGGCCATGAAGAATTTGCGGACGCTCTCGCTCCTGGTCTGCTTGATGTCCCAGCGGCCAAGCGCGTCCTCCAGCGACTTGGAGTGAACCATCGGCAGGCCACGATTGAGCAGGCCGGCGCGGTCGAGTTCGCCGAGGATCGCCATCACGCCGCCGGCGCGATGGACGTCTTCCAGATGCACGTCCGCCACCGACGGCGCCACCTTGCAGAGAACAGGCACCCGCCGCGACAGGCGGTCGATATCCTGCATCGTGAACGGCACCTGCCCTTCATAGGCCGCAGCCAGCAAATGCAGCACGGTGTTGGTCGAGCCGCCCATGGCGATGTCGAGGGTCATGGCGTTCTCGAATGCCTTGAAGTTGGCGATGGTGCGCGGCAGCGCAGTTTCGTCGTCCTGTTCGTAGTAGCGCCGCGCCAGATCGACAATCAGATGCCCGGCCTCGACGAACAGGCCCTTGCGGTCGGCATGGGTCGCCAGCACTGAACCGTTGCCCGGCAGCGCAAGGCCCAGCGCCTCGGTGAGGCAGTTCATGGAATTGGCCGTGAACATGCCCGAGCACGAGCCGCAGGTCGGACAGGCCGAGCGCTCGATCACTTCCACGTCGGCATCGCTGACATTGCTGTCGGCCGCGGCGACCATGGCGTCGATCAGGTCGACCGCGCGGATCTTGCCCTTGAGGTTGACCTTGCCGGACTCCATCGGCCCGCCCGAGACGAACACGGTCGGGATGTTGATCCGCAGCGCCGCCATCAGCATGCCGGGCGTGATCTTGTCGCAGTTGGAGATGCAGACCATGGCATCGGCGCAATGCGCGTTGACCATGTACTCGACACTGTCGGCAATGATCTCGCGCGACGGCAGGCTGTAGAGCATGCCGTCATGGCCCATCGCGATGCCGTCGTCGACCGCGATGGTGTTGAACTCCTTGGCGACGCCACCCGCCTTCTCGATCTCGCGCGCGACGAGCTGGCCGAGATCCTTCAGGTGCACGTGGCCCGGCACGAACTGGGTGAACGAATTGACCACGGCAATGATCGGCTTGCCAAAGTCCTCGTTCTTCATGCCGGTGGCGCGCCAGAGGCCGCGGGCGCCCGCCATGTTGCGGCCGTGGGTCGTGGTTCGGGAGCGGTAGGCGGGCATGATCTGTCCTTCTCGGGAAGCGGAAATGGCGTCTTTTAGACGGTGAGCTCTGTCGATTAAAGCGCCTTGGCGCAGGGTCGCCATGCGCGGGCCCACCCAAAACGGGACAGGGCCCGGATGCCCCTGCCCCGGCTACCGCTAGACCACCTCGCGCGCGCGCAGTTCCGCGATCGCCTTCGCGTCATAGCCGAGCGAGGCCAGTACCTCCTCGGTGTGGGCGCTGAGCGCAGGCGCCATGCGCTCAAGCCTGCCGCCGCCATGGGCGAGCTGGAACCCGCTGCCGGCAAAGCGCAGGCGGCCATAGGGTGTATCGATCTCCTGAATGGCGCCGCGCGCGGCGATCTGCGGGTGATCGATCACTTCCTCGACCTTCCAGATGCTGGCGCAGGGCGCGCCCGCGGCCTCCAGGATCTTTTCCCACTCGCGCGGGTCCTTTTTCGAGAGCGCCTCCTCGATGAGGGCCCGTAGCGCCGGCTCATTTTCCTGGCGGGCGAACCAATCGGCGAAGCGCGGGTCTTCCAAAGCATCGGCACGGCCGAGCGCGGTCATCAGCGCGCGGTATTGCTTCTCGCTGTTCACGGCCAGCAGCAGATAGCCATCGCCTGCCTTGAACAGATTGGCGGTCGGCCGGCGGCTTACGGCCTGGTTGCCGGAGAGCTGCTGGCGATGGCCGGCGACGGAATAATCCGCGACCTGCCCGGACAGGAACGCCAGCGTCGCCTCCAGCATGGAGACGTCGACCATTTGCCCCTTGCCGGTATGGGTGCGCTGGAACAGCGCGCTCGACACGGCGAAGGCGGCGGTCGCGCCCGACAGCACGTCGCAGACCGCAAAGCCTGCGCGCGTCGGCCCGGTCTCGGCGTGGCCGGTGATGGACATGATGCCCGACAGCGCCTGGATCTTGCCGTCATAGCCGGCGCCCGATCGTTCCGGGCCGGTCTGCCCAAAACCTGAAATGGCGCAATAGATCAGCCGGGGATTGACCGCCGACAGCGCCGCATAGCCGATGCCGAGCTTGTCCATCACGCCGGGCCGGAAATTCTCCATCGCAACGTCGGCTTGGGCGGCGAGCTGCTTGACGATGGCGATCGCCTCCGGCTTCGAGAGGTCGAGGGTGAGGCTGCGCTTGTTGCCGTTGATGGCCTGCCAGCCCGGCGCGAGGCCGCGCTCGGCCCATTCGCGGCTCAGCGGCGTGCGGCGCATGTCCTCGCCTTCGCGCCGCTCCACCTTGACGACGTCGGCGCCGAGCAGCGCGAGCTGGTAGCTCGCATAGGGGCCAGCCAGCACCTGCGTGAAGTCGAGAATCTTCACGCCTTCGAACGGTCGGGTCAAATGGACGTCCTCCTGCTTCATGCTTCCCTCTCCCCTTGTGGGAGCGAGACGAGCGAAGCTCGCTCTTGGGGTGGACGCGATGCGAAGCATCGCGGACGGGTGAGGGGTCTGTCTCCGCAAGCACCGAATACGCAGAGAGATACCCCTCATCCGGCAGCCTTCGGCTGCCACCTTCTCCCACAAGGGGAGAAGGGAAGTAACCCGTCAGGCCGCCCGGTTGCCGCGCGCGATCTCTTTCTGCTTGTCGAACTCGGCGCGGCGCCGCGCCAGTTCTTCCGGGCTCATCTGCGCGATGTTGTTGTAGTCGAGCTTCCAGGAGGCATCCTCGCTCCAGCGCAGCGGCGACTGCATCGTGGTGCGCGCGCCTGCCGCGGACTCCAGAAGACGCAGCGCCAGTTCGAGCGTCAGCGCCTGCGACTCCACGTCATGCGGCTTGCCGGCGGAATTGCCGAGCGGGAAATCCGAGAACAGGAAGCGCGGCGCCGCGGCATGTTCGACGATGTCCTTGGCGCAGCCCATCACGACGGTGGGGATGCCATTGGCTTCGAGATGACGCGCTACCAGCGCTGACGTCTGGTGACAGACCGGGCAGTTCGGGACGATGACGGCGACGTCGACCTTGTCGGCAATGCAACGCGCGAGGATTTCCGGCGCATCGACATCGATGGTGACGCGGTGGCTGCGGTTGGTCGGCGCACCGAAGAAGCGCGGCGCGACCTCGCCGATCCGCCCGGCGGCGGCCGCCTTCAGGAGTTGCGGCAGCGGAAACCAGGTGCCGCTGTCGGTGGCCGTGGTGTGCTTGCGGTCGTAGCCGATGTGCGAGATCCGCAAATCGTGCTGCTTGGCCGTGTCGCCGTCATAGACCTGATAGAACTTGGCGCTGCCGTTGTAGGCCGCTCCGGGACCCTGATCGCCCTTGGTGGGATCATACTTCGCGGCTGTTGTGACGATGGTGACGCGCGACTTTGCCAGCGGCTTTTTCAGCGGCTGGAACGGCGCATCGACGTAATGCGCCCAGCGATAGGCCGTGGTGTAGCCGATCGCGGCATAATAATCGCGGGTCCGCTGCATATAGGGGATCGGGGCATCGTAGTCGGGCGCGAAGCCGAGCTGGTCGTCGAGGGGGCCGGACATTGTTGTGTCTCCTGCGTTTCCACCGGGAGGTCGTCACCGACCTTTGCCTCAGGCTAGTGACAGTTCGCTCATTCCTCAACAGCGGATATCGCATCAGGCCTGCGCGGGCTGCAGCCCTATACCCCCGCCACCGACGACCAGATATCGGCCAGCTTGCGCCTGAACGCCTGCCGGCGCGTGAGCGGCACGGCCTCTTCCTCATCCTCGGGCAGCCGCAGGCCGACCACGTTGACCCGCCCGCCGCTGATGCTGCGCGCGACCAGCACGATGGGGTCCAGCACAAGCTCGGCGCCTTCCTTGGGCGCATGGTCGAGATGAATGTCGAAATAATCCGCCAGCGTCAGCTTCGCCTGTTCTTCTCCGGCCGATACGCCGTAGATCTGCGCCAGTTCGCCGAGCGTGTGTTCGCCCGACACCATGAAATCACCGAGCAGATGCGGGTCGGGCGCCGAGCTCGGCGCCATGTCGACGAAGAAGCGATCCAGCGCTTCGGCCTTTTCCGGCGGCGCCAGCAGATAGAGATAGTCGCCGGCCGCGACCGGATCGGCCTCGACAGGCGAGAGGATCCGCTCGTCGCGGATCACCAGCGTCGGCTTCGACCAGGACGGAAGCAGGCCGCGCCGGAAGTAGAGGCTCTTCGGCCGCACCGGATAGCCGACCAGTTGCTGTTCGAGCTGGCCCGGCAGGTCGAGCTCGACGCGCCGCGGACCGCGGTCGACGCGCGGCAGCGCCACGTGCAGCCACCGCGCCGCCGGCGCCAGCGTCCAGCCCTGCAGCAGCAGCGAGATCACGACCACGACAAAGGCGACGTCGAAATAGAGATAGGCTTTCGACAGCCCGACCAGCATCGGGATCGAGGCGAGAAAGATCGCGACCGCTCCGCGCAGGCCGGTCCAGGCGATGAAGACCTTTTCCCGCCAGTTGAACCGGAATGGCATGAGGCACAGCATCACAGCGAGCGGCCGCGCCACCAGCATCAGCACCAGCGCCACGATCACGGAGGGACCCACGCTGTCCAGCAGGCGCTGCGGCGACGCCAGCAGGCCCAGCAAAACGAACATCACGATCTGCGCCAGCCAGGTCGCGGCGTCCAGAAACGTCACCACCGAATTATGCGCGCGCGTCGGCCGGTTGCCGATGATGATGCCGGCGAGATAGACCGCGAGAAATCCGGAGGCGTGCGAGATCTGCGCCACGCCGAAGATCACGAGCGCAGCCGTCGTGACAAAGGGCGCGTGCAGGCCCTGCGGCAGCGCCATGCGATTGAGCGCCACCACCACCAGATGGCCACCGATCAGGCCGAGGACGGCGCCGAGCACGCCTTCGCGCGCGAGCTCCAGCGCAACATGCGCGGGCGAGCTTTCACCGAGTGAAATGAATTCGACCAGCATCAGGGTGAGAAAGATCGCGAACGGGTCGTTGGTGCCGGATTCGGCTTCCAGAGTTGCTCCGACACGGGGGCGCAGGCGCAGGCCCTGGGTGTGAACGAGCAGGAACACCGCCGCGGCATCGGTCGACGCCACCACGGCGCCGACCAGCAGCGACTCGGTCCAGTTCAGATCGAGCGCATATTTGGCGGCCGGCGCGGCAATCAGCGCGGTGAGCAGCACGCCGATGGTCGCCAGCACCATCGATGGCGCCAGCACGGTACGGATGCTTTGAAACCTGGTTCGCAGGCCGCCGTCGAACAGGATCAGCGCCAGCGCCACCGACCCCACCAGATAGGTGGTGCGCACGTCATCAAAAGAGAGCTGGCCCGGCCCGGCATCGCCCGCCAGCATGCCGATCAGGAGGAACACCAAGAGCAGCGGCGCCCCGAAGCGCAGCGCGAGCAGGCTCGACAGGATGCCCGCCATCACCAGAACGGCGCCCAGAAAGATGGCGATGCTGACCGAGTCGAGAGAAGCCATGAACCTCCGCAATAACCTCTACAATCCTGGCAAATACTTGCAATTGCATCCTTATCGTTGCCACAGTTGAACGCCAACCCATTTCTGCGATAGCGGCAATGTGCCCGAATTTTGGGCCTAACCTATCGCCGTAGCTGCGTATCGATAGCATCCGTACTCCGCTTGTGGGAATCTGCCTGCCACGCGCGAATCAACCTTTGCCTGATGGGGCCGGGTAACCTCGAACGAGATTTTGCCGATGGATTTGAAAGAGATCATCGAGATCCTGCACAACGCCGCGCGATCGGTCGGCGCGGAGGTCACCTCGCCCTGGTTCTATCTGCAGCTCGGACTGATCCTGACCGCGGCCGGGCTCGCCTGGGCCGGCGGCGCGGCGGTCCGTTCCAGGGTCGACGTGTCGTCGGTTGCGATGGGGTGGCCGGCGCCGTTGCGGCTGTTCATCCGCGTCCTGGTCGGCAGCACGTCGACGGCGGTGTTCGCGCTGCTGATGACGCTGACGCGCGGGATCATGATGGCGTCGACCTGGCCGAGCCGCAGCTATCTGCTCGCGGTTGCCGCCAAGCTCGCCTTTGCGTGGTTGGTCATCAACCTCGTGACCTCGGTCATCCGCAACACCTTTGTGGTCCGGCTGGTGTCGATATCGGCGTGGCTGGTGGTGGCCTTGAGCATTCTGGGCCGGCTCGATCCGGTGATCGAAGCGCTCGACTCGGTCTCGATCGTCCTCGGCGACCTGCGGCTGACGCCGCTGCTGCTGATCAAGCTTGGCGCTCTCCTGATCGTGGCGCTGTGGCTGACCAACATCGCCAGCAATTTCGTGGAAGGCCGGATCACCCGATCCGGCGATCTGACCCCGTCGATCCAGGTGCTGCTGGTCAAGATCGTCCGGCTGACCTTGATGGTATTTGCCATTGCGGTCGCCTTGAGCGCGGTCGGCATCAACCTGGCGGCGCTCGCCGTGTTCACCGGCGCGGCCGGCGTCGGTATCGGCCTCGGCCTGCAGAAGATCGTCGCCAACTTCATCAGCGGCATCATCCTGCTGGTCGACAAATCGGTGAAACCGGGCGACCTCGTCACCATCGGCGACAACACCGGGCGCATCAGCACGATGAAGACGCGCTACATCTCGGTCGCCGCCGGCGACGGCCGCGAGTTCCTGATCCCGAACGAGGATCTGGTGACGCAGAAGGTCGTGAACTGGACCTATACCGACAAGAACACGCTGGTGAAGGTGCTGTTCAGCACCAATTACGACGCCGATCCCCGCCTCGTCTGCAAGCTGGCGATCGAGGTCGCGGCGGCCGCCCCGCGCGCCATCAAGAACAAGCCGCCGAACTGCATCCTGACCGAATTCGCCGAGGCCGGCATGAAATTTTCGCTGACCTTCTGGATCGCCGATCCCGACGGCATGGACGGTGTGAAGAGCGAGGTGATGCTGGCGCTGTGGGACGCGTTCAAGCGCGAGGGAATCCGTGTTCCCTATCCGGTCCGCGAAATCCGCGTCCGCGGCGGTGCGCTGCCGGTCGAGCCCGTGGTGGAAGTTTCCGGCTAGAGCCTTTTCCGTTTCGATTGAATCGAAACGGGGCTCTGGATTCCCTATTTTGACGCGTTTTCTTTACGCGAACCGGGTTCGCTTCGCTGGAAAACGCTCTGGATGCAAGTCTTTTTAGAGTCTCCAATACCTCAACCTCGGCTTGCCGCGGACCGCTCCGATCACTAAATTAGACCATTAAATCAACCACTCCCGTTCCTCCGAAGCATGACCACCCATGAGCTATATTGAAGCGTCTGACACCTCCTTGCGAAAGACCGGCCAGATCAAGTTGCATGGCGCGAGCGGCTTCGCCGGCATGCGCAAGGCGGGCGCGCTGGTCGCCAAGTGCCTCGACGAACTCACCGACATCGTCAAGGCGGGCGTCCCGACCTCCCGGATCGACGAATTCGTCCGCGACTTCGCCTTCAGCCATGGCGCCTATCCGGCGACGCTGATGTATCGCGGTTACCGCTACTCGACCTGCACCTCGATCAATCACGTGGTCTGCCACGGCATGCCCGGCGATCGCGCGCTGAAAGAGGGCGACATCGTCAATATCGACGTCACCTTCATCGTCGATGGCTGGTACGGCGATTCCAGCCGCATGTATGTGGTCGGCCCGATCGCCCGCAAGGCCGAGCGGCTGATCGAGGTCACCTATGAAGCCATGATGCGCGGCATCGCCGCCGTGAAGCCCGGCGCCACCACCGGCGATATCGGCCACGCCATCCAGAGTTTTGTCGAGCCGCAGGGCATGAGCGTGGTGCGCGATTTCTGCGGCCACGGGCTTGGCCGCATGTTCCATGACGAGCCGAACATCATCCATATCGGCCGGCCCGGCGAAGGTGTGATGCTGAAGCCCGGCATGTTCTTCACCATCGAGCCGATGATCAATCTCGGCAAGCCGCATGTGAAAATCCTGTCGGACGGCTGGACCGCAGTGACGCGCGACCGCTCGCTGTCGGCGCAGTTCGAGCATTCGGTCGGCGTGACCGCCACCGGCGTCGAGATCTTTACGCTGTCAGAGCGCAACGGCGAGAAGCCGGTGGTTGCGCCGTAGTTGGGCTCCGGCATAATTGGGCCGGAGCCGACCCCTCCCGCGCAGGTCAAAGGCGGTCGGGCAGGCATTGGATTTTTTACAATTCGTGATTGCAAAAGCTGGCCGCCACGGCATGGTTAGCGGCGATGCCCGCCAAATCCAACGACAGCCTCGATCAACCCCCCGAAACGCCGCATTATCACGGCCACCGTGAACGGCTGCGCGAGCGGTTTTACAGCGCCGGACCGGAGGCGCTGAGCGACCATGAGCTGCTGGAGATGGCACTTTTCCCGGCCCTGCCCCGGCGCGACACAAAACCGCTGGCGAAAGCGCTGTTGAAAAAGTTCGGCTCGTTCGCCGAGGTCATTCACGCGCCGGTCGCGCGCCTGCGCGAGGTCGACGGCATCGGCGAGGCCTCGATCAACCAGATCAAATTGCTCGCCGCCGCCGCAAGCCGGGTGGCAAAGGGCGAGATCAGGCGCAAGATTGCGCTGTCGTCCTGGAACGACGTGATCGAGTATTGCCGGAGCGGCATGGCCTTTGCCGACAAGGAGCAGTTTCGCCTGCTGTTTCTCGACAAGCGCAACCAGTTGATCGCGGATGAAATCCAGCAGACCGGCACCGTCGACCACACCCCGGTCTATCCGCGCGAGGTGATCAAGCGGGCGCTCGAACTATCGGCGACCGCGCTGATCCTGGTGCACAACCACCCTTCCGGCGATCCGACGCCATCACAGGCCGATATCCATATGACCAAAGCGATCGTCCAGATCGCCACCCCGCTCGGCATTTCCGTGCACGACCACATCATCGTCGGCAAGAACGGGCATGCGAGCTTGAAGGGGATGAAGCTGATCTAGCTTGAATAGCAGCGGCTGGGGCGCGGTGCGGCGCCTCTTCGCCAGCGCACTGCATGGCCGGGACACAAAATCTCGAAAACAACCCCATGCAAAGTAGAATGGCCCCGGCTCGGCAGCGGTCGCGCTGTGCTGCGTCAGGGGATTGACGCGACCTCCTCGTTTGCGCGCCAATGCCATCGTTCACTGCGACAATCGGCTGGCATCGGGGATCGCGATGGGCCCGTTCGCGACGGGGGTGGCCGCCTCGGTACTGCTTATCGCCGCTCACGATCGGTGCCGATCTCTGCCACCTATGCCGTTCCTGGGTAAGCGCGATGTGCTCCTTCCTCGGGGTCGAACATGGAGATGCCGCCGAGGGCCGCTGTTACCGGCACCTCGTTCTGTAAAACGTCCCAATGCTCCACTAATTTTCCATCCTCAATCCGGAAGAGGTCGACAACCACCTGCGGTGCTTCCGCCCACCCGCGGATGCGGCCGTGGATGGCCACGAAAACGCCCTCGGCGACGATTAGGCCGGGTTCGTAGTAGGCGTCTTGCGATAGGCCCGCGACGAGCGTTTGTAACGCATCGCGACCTTGCGGAATGCTTGGATTGTGCTGGATGTAATTTGGAGCGTACAGACGTTGCACGGTCGAGGCATCATGACGCTGGAAAAGTGAAGTCATCGCCTCAAGCACCAGCGCCTTGTTGCGCTGGAGACGATCATCGAAGAATCGATCAGCAGGCCGAGTCACCGCAAATGTACCGGTCATCCGCAGAAATTGACCACCAGTTAGAGTAGCGCAAGAATGGATCAGACCGCGATCGTAGTCTTGAACATTCGTGACTGTCGCACCGTCCTTCTCTTGCCAGCTTACAGCGAAGATGCTGTTGCCGAGTGGAACCACGTGAATATCGACGATTTCGATCCGAGAAAATGGCCCTTCTTTGATCTTGAACCTCAATTGCGTGACCGACAGTAGCGTCAGACTAACGTGGAAGGTCGGATAGCTAACATCCATTTCCAGCCCAATGGGAAAACGATCGATCGACATCTTAATGGTCCTTTCTATGGAGCGATGGTTAGCCCGGCTGAACTGTCCGTGCGCAGCGCCGCTGGCCACGATCGTTTTTCATCGCCAAGATCAGGGCATGGCCGGCGGCGTTTTCAGAGGACTGTCCGGCAATGGAATGAACTCTCGGTCGTCTGCGTCCGGGAGTTTCATGCGACCGGCTCTCCAGTCTTCGCGCGCTTGGCGAAGCCGGTCCTCCGACGAGGAAACAAAATTCCAGAAGAGGAATCGTTCGCCAATCGGTTCTCCACCTAGCGCCATTACTGTCGACGGCTGTATGGCCCGGACCGACGAGGCCTTTTGGCTCATAATGGCCATCTGTCCGGTGACTAAGCGCTCGCCGCCCACCTCGATCGCGCCATTTGCTACATAGATCGCTCGTTCGCCATAACCGCCGGGGATTTCAGCAGTTGAGCGCGCCTCCAGTTCAAGATGGACATAGAAGAGCGGCGAATGGGTCCGCGCGCCAGCGGTGAGGCCATATGCGCTCCCGGCAATCAACTGGCCATGCACGCCCGCATCGCTCCACCCCGGCAGATCGCTACCTTCGTGATGAGAGAAGGACGGCGCGGTCTCCTCATCGGCGGTTGGTAGCGCTACCCACGCTTGAATACCGTGCAGATGATCGCCGACCGCCCGTGCCTTCTCGAGGCGCTCGCTGTGTGTGATGCCGCTGCCCGCGGTCATCCAATTCACCTCTTGCGGGCGAATGGGCAATTCATAGCCCAGACTGTCGCGGTGCATGATCTCCCCCGAGAAGAGGTAGGTGACGGTCGACAGTCCGATGTGCGGATGCGGCCGCACATCGACGCTGTGATCGACACCCGCACGAAGGTTCAGAGGTCCGATATGGTCGAAGAAAATGAACGGTCCCACCATTCGCCTTTTCGCGAATGGCAGCACGCGCCCGACTTCCATGCCGCCGCCCAAGTTTCGGCGCCGCTGCTCAATTATCATCTCGATCAATGTGCCGTCCTTTCGCACTATGTCCTTTCGGAATGGAACACTCTTTACGCTGCTTGAGCCGCCCGAGTGATCGGCGCGACCTCGGTGCCCAGGGTTTCGATCGAGGGATCACCCCGCCGTGCTTGGCACTGGCGTACTGAGCAACTGTTGCTCCCACAGGAACGCGATGCCGCTACCGCCGGCATGCTGCGTGATAACCTCTGTCAGCTTGGCGGCTTGCTCGGCCCTAGCCCAGTCGCGCTGCCATTCGGCCGCCAGCGCCAGCCAGGTCATCATGTTTGCGCCGGCCGCGATCATGCGTTGAATGGCGACTTCGTGAGCCTCGACCGAAACGGCGCCCGACGCATCGGTGACCACCGTCACGTCCCACCCCTCACCGAGGGCCTGGATCGTTGGCATCGCGACGCAGACCTCGGTCCACAGTCCCGCAATGATCAGTTGCTTGCGGCCTGTTGCCTTGACTGCGTCCACTACCTTTTGATCCTCCCAGGTATTGATGAACGTCCGGTCGATCACCTCCTGACCGGGAAACACATCGGTGATCTGGGGGAAAAGGAGGCCGCCCCGCTCAGCAATCACGGTGGTTAGAATGGTGGGAACGCCGAAGGCCTTGGCGGCCTTCGCCAAGCCCGTCGTGTTGTTGATCACCATTTGCGGTTCGTGGCTGTTCACGTTCGCGAGCTGATAAGGTTGGTGGTCGATTAGAACGAGTATCGAGTCTTCGGGACGAAGAAGCGAGGCAAGGCCATTACGAAAGGTCATGAATACATCCTCTGCTGCCGTTTTGTGTGCGATTGATTTTATGGAAGACGTGCGCCGGCAGCGACAACGCGGACACTGTCATTCTGAGTTGCGATGCGGTAGGCCACTGTTCTGAGAAGCTGTGTCGCGCAATCGGGAACGCTGAATTGGACATCGAAGAGCTGCGGACATTTGTTGAGGTTGCTGACGCTGGGGGAGTTTCGCCCGCCGCGCGACGGCTCGGCGTCTCCAAGTCACTCGTCAGTCGACAGCTCGCCCGGCTTGAAGCGGAACTTGGCGTGCAGCTTCTTGCACGGACCACTCGCGGCGCCGCTCTCACAGAAGCCGGGGTCACGTTTAGAGATCATGCTGAAAGGGCCTGCGCCGAAATCGACGCGGCCCGAGAATTGTTCCTGCCCGACGGTGAGCTTCGCGGTCGCTTGAGAGTGGCTGCGCCGCTCACTTTCGGCCCAACTCACCTAGCTCCTGTGCTCGCCGACATGGCGCAACGCCATCCGCAGCTCCACATCCATACCTCTTACAGCGATCGCTTCGTTGATCTCATCACAGAGGGATTCGATTGTGCGATCCGGATCGGCTATCTTCAGGATTCTAGCCTGATCGCACGACACGTCGGGCCCATCTATGGAAAGTTGGTCGCGAGCCCGGACTACATCAAGAGGCATGGGCTTCCCGAGAAGCCGGAGGAACTTTCAGTCCATCAGGCTCTCATGCAGGGCACCGAAGCCTGGCAATTTATGGATGGCGAACAGATTGTCACGGTTCGTCCGCAGGGGCGCTTCAAAGCTGACAACGGCACCGCTCTCATCGCCGCCGCGTTAGCGGGAGTCGGTATCGCTTGGCTCCCTGACGGCCTCACGGATCAATATGTGGCCTCCGGCGCGCTCGTTCCGGTCATGACACGCCATCCGTCACCTCCGGCAGGTTTGTATGTCGTCCGCCCGCCAAGTCAGCATCCTGCACGCAAGGTGCGTGTACTTACCGAGTTGCTGATCGAGTGTTTCGGGCAGGCTCCGCACGTTACAGGTTCCGGTCGCTGAAACATGGGCGGCCGAATCTTCATGCCGGTCCCACACCATGCGAAGCGACTGAAGACGTTTCCTCGGGCGAAACTTCACGAACAAATTTACTCTAAACCGACACGACCCAGAATCCTCAAACAGCGTGGTGCGCGGGTGGATGTCCGTTTTGCGCGACAAGCTGCCATTCCAGAACCGTTCATTCCGCGCTTCGTGCATGAGCTTGCTTCGGGCTCGATGCCGACGCGCGCTCTATGACCTCAGAAGAACCAGCCCCAGTTACATCCCCCTCCCGAACTTAGGAAAGCACTAGAAGCTTGCTTCTAAATGAGATTCTTCCTTCAAATATGTTGATGCACAACCATCCCTCCGGCGATCCGACGCCCTCTCAGGCCGATATCCATATGACCAAGGCGATCGTCCAGATCGCCACCCCGCTCGGCATTTCCGTGCACGACCATATCATCGTCGGCAAGAACGGGCACGCGAGCTTGAAGGGGATGAAGCTGATCTAGCGATCGCCTGCATTTACCATCTATTAACTATCCGCTTCGCGCTTTGGCGAACGCGTGAGAGAGTGGTTCATCGGGATGAGAGGGGTAGCTCATTCTCGATTGAGAGGGGATCGATGATGAATCAGCTAGCGGAGCGGATGTGGATTGCGGCTCTTTCGATGAGCCCGGGGCACCTGGTCGACAAATTTCTGGACAGGCTCGAGGAATTGAGGGGCGCGATGGCGCTTGTTGAAATCGACAGATTGGCCCGCAACGAGGTGCGAACCAGGGTGCTGTTCGACTGATTCGACGACCAAAGCGTGATGGCGCGGTCGAATCGCCGTCGAGCTTTGGCTGATTATTGGCCGGGTTCGATGGCACAAGCCGTTGAAACAGGTCAGCACCGGCCGATCCAGGCACAAAGGGCCGCCTCAAATGAGGCGGCTCTTTGCTCGTGAGGATCATTCAGTTGACCGTGGGCGTGAGCAGCGAGGGGCTCGACGATATCGAGGGTCGCGCCGGAGGCATCGTTATCGCGGGCATTGAAGTCCCGACGACCTGTTACAGGCTCTCGACCGAGTGAGCCCACCTACGTCAGGACATCTCCGGAGACATGCTTCCAAGAACGGTAACCGCCTGGCCTCATTCACGGGAACGCGGGGTCATGCGCCAAGCCATGCCGTGAGCCTTGATCTTTGCCTGACCAAGCCATCCTGATCGAAGTGGTGAACACAAAAATGTGCCCACGAATCTTCGAACGCCATTTCCATCTCACCTGTGACCGACGTGGTGCCTAGCCCGATTTCTGCGTAGGTAAACTCGAAACTGCCACTGGGACGCGCCAGCGCAATGTGGAATGGTTGACCGGTAAACTCGTTGATCTTCGGCCTGCCGGTGCTCCGCATGACGCCTTGTATCTCTACCCTTGCGGTTCTGAGCTCCAGGTCTGCATCGAGATCAATCGGCAGGAACAACGTCTCGCAGAATTCCGAGCATGTGGACGCGAATACGGCGAAAAGATTGCTCAATGGTTCGCATGCCTCGCCTGAGATGATCGTTTCAAGCGCGATCCGTTGAGCTTCATCCGCACGCTCGTCGATAACGATCTGGCGCCGGCCGTTTCCGTCCTTGATTTCGCCGGGCCACTTGTACAGCGCCGCCCAGTTCAAGCCTGAGAGCGGCGTATCGTTGAAGTGGCCTTCAACGATGGTGCCGACGAAGGCCGACTGACAATAGCCGTGGGTACTCGGCAGGTTGAACTGGCAACCACAATTCATAGCGCAGTTGCAGTTATCATAAGTCTCGCTCTTGAATAGCCATTGATCAGCCATCTCACTGCGCCTCCCGAAACTGAAGCTCAACCGCCGTTCGCCGGAGCGATGTTCTGGTTGATGTGGGAGTTGTCCGGGTCACAAGTCGCCTTCACGGCTGCGAGCCGCTCGTAATTGACGACATAATTCGCAAGCAGATGAGTGTCGATTCCGAGCCTCCGGGCTGGAACCGGGGGTCGTGTTGTGTGTTTAGACCTCGCTTGTCCCCCGAAGTTTAGCGGAGTTGACCCGCGACTGAAACCGCGATGTTTGGATTTCCGGTTTGTGGCCCCGAGCCGAAGGAGTTCGAAGGTCCCTCTCCGCAGTCACGGTAGACTGGACTTGCCTCGCGCGGCCCTATTGCACACGGATCTGAAAATAGCTCTCCCGGATATCGAGGAGGACCAACGTCGTGAAGCGGGACTTCGACCTCATCGTCTATGGTGCGACGGGTTACACCGGCCGTCTCATCGCCGAATATCTGGCGACATCCTATCGCGGCGACGATGCTCCGTCCTGGGCGATCGCAGGACGCTCGATCGACAAGCTCCAAAAGGTGCGCGCCGACATCGGCGCACCGGGCGATTTGCCGTTGGTGAAGGCGGATACCGCCGAGCCGGCCAGCCTGCGTTCGATGTGCGACCGTGCGACCGTGATTATCACGACGGTCGGGCCTTATCAGCTCCACGGTCCCGAGCTTGTGGCGGCCTGCGCGGCCACGGGCACGGCCTATGTTGATCTGTGCGGCGAACCGGTTTGGATGCGGCGCATGATCGATGCCCATCACGAAGAGGCGAAACGGACCGGCGCGCGCATCGTCTTCTCCTGCGGCTTCGATTCCATCCCGTTCGATCTCGGCGTGCTTACGTTGCAGGAGAAGGCGCGCGAGAAATTCGGACGCCCGGCTCGGCGGGTCAAAGCCCGCCTGCGCAAGGTGGAAGGCGGCATGTCTGGCGGCACCGCGGCGAGCGCTCAGGCGACATTGGCCGCCGCCGCGCGCGACCCGGCCCTGATCCGGCTGCTGACCGATCCCTTCGCGTTGACGCCGGGGTTCACCGGGCCGTCTCAGCCGTCGGGACTCATCCCCGAATACGACTCGAGCATGAACGTGTGGCTCGTGCCGTTCCCAATGGCGCCGATCAACACCAAGAACGTGCACCGCACGAATTTCCTGTTGGGTCATCCCTACGGCAGGGACTTCGTTTACGATGAGATGATGGTCGCGCCGGGATTTGGGGAAATCGCTGGTGTGGCGACGAAAACGGTCGCCGCGATGGTTTCCTTGCTCGGGACCGGTCTCAAGCCCGGCGCAGGCCCGACCCGGGAAGAGCGCGAGAAGGGCTTCTACGACATCCTCTTCCTGGGCGAACTGCCGGATGGCGGACGGGTCGAGGCGGAAGTCACGGGCGACCGCGATCCGGGCTACGGCTCGACCAGCAAGATGATCGCCGAGAGCGCTCTCTGCCTCGTGCGCGACGTGCAGGGCGAGGGCGGCATCTGGACGCCGGGCGCGCTGATGGGTCCGGCGTTGCGCAAGCGTCTGAAGGAGCGCGCCGGCCTCACCTTCAGTGCGCGTTGAGGTTACGCTCGGAACTGCAGCGGCGTGCTGGATTGCGTGGATCGTAACCAACGAAAGCGCGGCTGGCCGAGCGCGAGCCTCACTCAAATCCGGTTCAGTGGCCGCTTGCGCCAAAACATCCGCGCATGAATGTTGCGAAATCCAGAAAGGAGCCGACCATGACCCAGCGCATCCCTGAGAACTATTCCGCGGCCGAGTGGAGACTCGTCACCATCATGGGCACGATGCCGCCGCGCGTCCCCAACAATGACGACGATGATGATGATGACGAAGATGATGACGAGGACGAAGACAACGACGCCGAACCGGACGACGAGCGCCAGCCGCCGATCGTCAGAGAACCCGACGAAGACGAATAAGCGCGAAGGCTCGTGCAACAACTCGCCAGCTCGATGACTGGTTGCGTTGAGGGGTCGGATGCCATTCGATCGACCGCATCGACGCCGGTTCATCGCCAGTGCCCGATCAATATTATCGTCGGCAGGAACGGTCACGCAAGTTTGAGATCATCTAGCGATGTCCGCGGTCCATCGTAGATTGAGGACGGCGCGCGACTGATTATTTGGTCCAGTGCGCTAATCTGTCATTTTGTATTGCAAACCTGGCGGCGGGTTTCGGTACTCTGCGCCTTTTGCGCGGTAGTTTGCCCGCCGCGATGATGGAGCATCGGATGCGGACGACACGCCGAACGTTCGTGCAGGCCTCCCTGGCGGCGACGGCCACCGCGACACTCCTGCCAATCTCTCTGCGCGCCCAGGCGAACCCGCCCGCCCGCCGTCCCATCCCCTCGACCCACGAGGAGATACCGATCGTCGGATTAGGGACCTGGATCACCTTCAACGTCGGCGACGATCGCCTGCTCCGGGACGAATGCGCCGGCGTCATGGCCGCCTTCTTCGAGGCGGGCGGCCGCATGATCGATTCCTCCCCCATGTATGGCTCGTCGCAGCCGGTGGTCGGCTATGGCCTTCAAAAACTCGGGCGACCTTCTGCGCTATTCTCGGCCGAAAAGGTCTGGACGTCCTCAGGCGCGGCAGGTCCCTCCCAGATCGAGCAATCGCGTCGCTTCTGGGGGGTGCCGAAGTTCGACCTCGTTCAGGTTCACAATCTCCTCGCCTGGAAGACACATCTGCCGATGCTTTTCCAGATGAAGGCGGCGGGCGCGGTGCGTTACGTTGGAATCACCACCTCCGAAGGGCGCCGTCACGATCTTCTCGAACAGATCATGCGGAATGAGCCGATCGATTTCGTACAATTCTCCTATAACGTCGTCGATCGCGAGGCGGAGGCGCGCCTGCTGCCGCTGGCGTCAGAGCGCGGCATTGCCGTGATCGTCAACCGGCCGTTCCGGCAAGGCGCGCTGACCGACCGCCTCAAGCGTGAACCGCTGCCCGCATGGGCGCGCGAATTCGGGGTGGCGAGCTGGGCGCAGCTCATGCTGAAGTTCATCCTCTCTCACCCGGCCGTCACCGTCGCAATTCCGGCGACCAGCCGCGTCGACCACGTGCGTGAAAACCTCTCGGCCGCCGCCGGCCCGATGCCTGATCCGGCCATGCGGGAGCGCATCGCGGCCCACGTGAAGGCGCTGTGATGTCGGAGTGGTGGACCTACGGGCCTGAGGATTTCCTGCTGTTTTCGCCGCGCGTCTACTGGCGCATGTTCGAATTGCACAATGCGGCGCTCTGGCCTCTGCACGTGCTGACGCTCGCCGCCGGCCTCATCATCATCATCCTCATCGCGTGGCGGCCGGGAACCTGGACACGCTGGATCGCATTCATCCTCGCGATGCCTTGGATCTTCGTCGGGTGGTCCTTCCTGTGGAATTGCTACGCGACCATCAACTGGGCTGCCGCCTATGTCGCGCCGGCTTTCGCCGTTGAAGGCGTATTGCTGCTCGTCATCGGGTCGTTGCGCGATGGGCTCGCCTTCGACCGGCGCGGGCCTGCCGATTGGGCAGGGTATCTCATCCTTGGCTTCGCACTCGCCGGACAGCCGCTGCTTGCGCCGCTGCAGGCACGCGGCTGGGTCTCGTCTGAGGTCTTTGGCATCGCGCCGGATCCGACCGCGATGGCGACGCTCGGCGCTCTGCTCCTCGCCCGCGGCAAGCTTTTGCCATTGCTACTGCCAATTCCCGTTCTCTGGTGCCTCTTGAGCGGTATAACCCTCGGCACGATGGGAGAGCCGCAAGCCTGGGCTCTTCATGCCACCCTGGCGCTCGCCACTGCCGCCTGGATCTGGACGATCATCCGGCGGAGGGCCGATATCATGAAGGAGAACCGAGCTTGAGCGCCGGAGTAGCGATCCAGCCGTTCCGGGAGGAACACGCATCTCACGTGCGCGAGCTGTTCATTGTCGTCAACCGCCTGCTATCGCCGCCGCCTATGCGCGATGCCTTTGAAGCTTACATCGCTCGTTCATTGACCGAGGAAATGGATCGCGTCGCCGCCTACTATGGTGAGCGAGGCGGCGGCTTTTGGGTCGCCCTCAGGGAGGAGAAGGTCATCGGCATGTTCGGCCTTGAACCCGCAGCGCCTGACGCCATGGAGCTGCGTCGCATGTATGTCGACCCATCCGCCCGACGTAGCGGGATCGCGCGGTCGATGCTGCAATTTGCGGAAGCTGAATGCCGTCGGCTTGACATGCGGAGGCTTGAATTGAGCACGTCTGAATTGCAGCCGGCTGCGCTCGAACTGTACAGGCGCGCGGGATATCGGTTGCTGAACGAGGCCGTCGCCGAGCAGACGAGCAACAAGACGCTGGGAGGCGGCATTCGCCGATATTACTTGGAAAAGATCCTGTAGGACAAAATGGGCTCACGGTGCGTGATACAGGAACTGCGCAGTGACAGGCACGTCGTCGGCAAGGACGGGAACGCGAGTTTGAAGGGGATGCCGCTGTTACCGGGAGCGGAGAATCCGAAGAAGCTCCGCGCCCGCGGACACAAGATCATCGGCAGCCTGCTCGGCGGCTTCCGTACCATCTGAGCGCAGGCGTGCTTACGGCTCGACCCATCGCCGCACCGCCTCGGCGGTGTCGGCCGGCGTGGTGTTGAAGCAAAGCCGGGTTTGCGGCGCGCCGAGGTGAACCAGATTGATGATCCGTTCGAACAGAAGCAGCCGCTCCCGCGGCTCGCGCAGCCCGGCGCCGATCACCACGCAGTCGTAATGCTTTGCGCCCAGCGCCGCCGCGGCCACCGCTTCGGCCGTGTCGCCGAGGTCGATCAGGCAGCTATCGGCCTCATAGCCCATCGCGCGAAGCTGCTCGATTTGCGCCTTGATGTAGCTCGTTACCAGTTCGGCCGTGAGCCCGGGGAAGGCGCTGAAGTCAACCAGCGAGGGCTCGATACCGATCGCGAGCACGGTCTTTTTCGCCATGCGCTTGCTCCAGGCAAAGTGATTTGCACTTAAGGAAACGCGCCCGTCCTCAAACAGGTTCCGGCCCGGCCGTTGACATCATTATTCGACTGATGTCGAAGCATTCCTGTCACGAAATCGGGCATTGTGATCTGCGTCGCCGGCCCGGAATCGAACTGGCGCCGGATGTTTCACAGGAGAAAACCATGGCTGCTACAGACAACGCGAACCAGAACCTGGTCGTCACCGCATTCTGGGAAGTCAATTCGGGCGAGGAAGGCACCGTCGCCGAGCTTCTGAAAGATTTTCTCCCGCAGGCGCAGCGCGAGCCCGGCGTGAAGGCGTTCCAGATTCACCAGAACGTCGCCAGGCCGAGGGAATTCTTCTTCTACGAGGTATTCGCAGGGGAAGCGGCGTTTGCCGATCATCAGCAGACCGACCACTTCAAGAACATCATCCTCGGCCAGGCAATTCCAAAACTCGCCAGGCGCGAGCGACAGCAGTTCCGCTTCATCTGAATTCAAGAAGGCTCCGGTGCGCCACCGCCGGCTTCGGTGGCCCGCCGCTTTAACAATTCGCGTTCGCGCTTGTTTGCCGCAAGCGCTGACGCCAGCTCGAACGCCACGCGCGCTTCCGCAAAGCGGCCGAGCTTGCAAAGCAGATCGCCGCGGACGCTCGGCAAGAGATGATAGTTCTTCAGCACAGGCTCGCCTGCCAATCCGTCCACGATCGCGAGCGCAGCCGCCGGCCCCTTGGCCATGCCGATCGCCACCGCGCGGTTGAGCTCGATGATTGGCGAGCGCACCAGGCCTGAGAGTTCGCCGTAGAGCCTTGCGATCCGCGGCCACCCCGTTTCATCAGGCGTGGCGGCTCTGGCGTGGCAGGCGACGATCGCCGCCTGCAGCGCGTAGAATCCTCGCCCGTCACCGAGTTCGCATGCCCGCGCCAGCGCCGATAAGCCGCGACGGATCTGAAGCCGGTCCCACAGCTTTCGGTTCTGATCCATCAGCAGAATCGGATCGCCGGCCACATCCGTGCGCGCCGCGATGCGCGAAGCGTTCAGCTCCATCAGCGCGAGCAGGCCGTGGGCTTCGGCTTCCTGCGGCGCGACCAGGGTCAGCACGCGCCCCATGCGCAGCGCGTCGTTGCAAAGCTGCGGCCGCAGCCATGCGTCACCGCGGGCGGCCGTATAGCCCTCGTTGAAGATGAGGTAGACGACCTCCAGCACCGAGGCGAGCCGCTCCGAAAGCGCCTCGCCGCGCGGGGTTTCGTAAGCGAGCCCGGATTCCGACAGCGTCCGCTTGGCGCGCACGATGCGCTGGCCAATGGTCGCCTCCGGCTGCAGGAAGGCGCGCGCGATCTCTTCCGTGGTCAGGCCGCAAATCATCCTGAGTGCGAGCGCCGCGCGCGCCTCACGCGACAGTTTTGGATGGCAGGCGGTGAATATCAGCCGCAGCAGCTCGTCGCCGATGTCGTCGTCGAGCGCCGCATCCGGATCGGGCATCGCCTGCTGCTCCTGCTCCAGGTCGCGTATCAGCATCTCGTGCTTGCGCGCGAGCATGCTGCGGCGGCGCAAATCATCAAGCGCGCGGCGTTTCGCGGTTGCCATCAGCCATGCGCCCGGCTTTTCGGGGACGCCGGTGGCGGGCCAATGTTCGAGCGCCGCCACCAGGGCTTCCTGCGTCAGGTCTTCCGCCAGCGTCACGTCGCGCAGCATCCGGGACAGGCCGGTGATCAGGCGCGGCTGCTCGATGCGCCAGACCGCCAGGATGGTGCGATTGACGTCGGCGGCCGTCATCGCCGCCGACTGCATCTGATGAATGTCCGCATCAGGCGTGGGCGCGGATGCCGGCCTCGCAGGCGCCGTCGACGCCCGGCGTGGCAAGCACACGAACCTCGCAGGTGCCTTCCCAACCCGGCATGTGCTCAAGGTGCAGCTGCATGAACTCTTTCGCGGCGGCCACGGCCTCTTCCATGTCCCGGAGTTCAAAGATGGCATAGCCACCGATCAGTTCCTTGGTCTCGACGAACGGTCCGTCGATCACTCCGAGCTTGCCGTCCGTTATTCTGACCTGTGCGCCAGCCATGGCAATCGGCATCAGCCCGCCGGTATCGAGCATACGGCCGGCCTTGATCTCCCGGTCGGCGAGCTTGCCCATCGCCTCCATCAAGGCCGGTGACGGACCTTTGTCGGACTGAGGCGAGGTGACGATATACATGAAGCGCATTGCGGAACTCCCGTTAAGGCGAGTTGCGGCGGTGATCGCCCGCAAAACTGGCTCGCTATGGGAGACGACGAATGGAATGGCGCCGGATCGACAGCCGCTCTGGAAATATTTTAAGGCTCACCCGGCGATCCGTCCCGGGACCTATTGTCCCCGGATCATGATCAGGGGATCGGCCGTGTCAGGCACCCGCCGCCACTGCGCATTGTCATCGGCCTCGAATTGCCAGCTCTGGCCCGTCGCCGACATCAGGATCATCTGTCCGCGCTCCAGCCGCCATTGGTTCGGTGCGAATGCAGCGACCGCGGGATCGCATTTCGGCTTCAAAAACACCTGGAAATTATCGCCCGTCGCCTCGGTGTTGGTCAGCGTCAACCCGCAGATCGTCTGGCCGTTGCCGCGGACCATCGACCAGTCGCCGATCATCTGGTCCATCGACTTGGCGAGCGAGCGGGCGGCGGCGAGGTTTTGCAGGATGTAGACGCCCTCGCCGGTCCGCAGGCCTTCGAAGATGCCGCTCTCGACCTCGGTGAAGTCGATTACCGGCTGGCCGGCCGCATCCTGCAGCCGCACGATATCCAGCCCCTTGATATTCCAGGCCGTGATTTCCTTGGTGAACGGCAGCGCCGCGGCGCAGCCGGGCTCAAGCTCGAGCTTGAGTCCCTGCGGCGTCGTATCGCCCTTCAGCGTGACGACGCAGGTCTTGCTGCGCTCGGTGGTGGCCAGCTCCCACTGTCCGATCATGTCTTTCTTCAGGGTCGAGGCATCCTGCGCCGCGGCCTGCGACGCAAGCCCAAGCAGCGCGGTCAGCGCTGCCGCCGTGATGCCAAAACGCCCAGACGACATCAGCGTCCCTTCACCGGGGTTTCCGGCACGGGCGACAACGGCGCCTTGCCGGCAAACCAGTTTTTCAGATTATCGACCACGAGCTGATCCATGGCGTTGCGCGTTACCACCGAAGCTGAGCCGATATGTGGCAACAGCACGACATTTTGCATGGCCTTCAGTTCCTCCGGCACGTTCGGCTCGTTGGCGAAGACGTCGAGCCCTGCCGCGAGAATGGTGCCGGATTTCAGCGCCGCGACCAGCGCCGGCTCGTCGACGACGGAGCCGCGCGCGACGTTGATCAAGACGCCGCGCGGACCGAGCGCCTTCAGCACGTCGGCATTGATCATCTTGGCGGTGGAGGCGCCGCCCGGCACGATCACGATCAGCGTGTCCACCGCTTTCGCCATTTCCATCAAGTCGGGATAGTGCGTGTAGGCGACGGCCGAGGACGGGTTGCGCGAATGATAGGACACCGGCACGCGCGAAGCTTCGAGCCGGCGTCCGATCGCCTGACCGATGCGGCCCATGCCGACGATCCCGACCTTGCGGTCGCGCAGCGAACCGACGCTCAAGGGATAGTTCTGCGTCTGCCACAGGCCGGAGCGCAGGTAGCGGTCGGCCTTGACGAACTCGCGCACGGTCGAGATCAGAAGCCCCATTGCGACGTCGGCAACTTCTTCCGTCAGCACGTCGGGCGTGTTGGTGACGACGATATCGTGCTCACGGGCATAAGCGGAATCGACATGGTCGTAGCCGACGCCGAAGCTCGCGATGATCTCGAGCTTCGGAAATTGCGACAGCGCCTTCGCATCGGCCGGCACCATATGATAGGTCACCGCCATGCCGCGGATCTTCGCGATCGTTTCGGGCGTCAGGCGCTCGAGGTCAGCGCGGCTCTCCGCCATATGCAGGACGTACTGATCCGAAAAGCCGTTTTCCAGGATCGGCCGGACAGGTCCGTAGATCAGGAGATCGACCTTTTCGGACGAAATATTCGCGGCAGCCATCAATTTTCCTTTCCAAGCGCGCTCTCATGCCAGCGCCGTAGTACCAGATGCGAAACTAGCGCCAGCAGCCCATAGATGACAATCCCGGCGACGGACAGCAACAGCAACGCCGCGAACATTCGGGGAATGTTGAGGCGATAGCCGGACTCGGCGATCCGGAACGCCAGCCCGGAGCCGGCGCCCGCGGTGCCCGCCGCAATTTCGGCGACCACGGCGCCGATCAGCGACAGGCCGCCCGCGATCCGCAGGCCGCCGAGAATATATGGCAGCGCCGCCGGCAATTTCAGGTACCGCAGCGTCTGCAGCCGCGACGCGCCGTAGAGCTGAAACAGCCCGGCCAGATTGCGGTCCACCGAATTCAGCCCGAGCGTGGTGTTGGACAGCACCGGAAAGAAACCGACGATCCAGGCGCAGACGATCACTGCCGTCTGCTGCGGCAGATAGATCAGCAATAGCGGCGCAATTGCGATCACCGGCGTAACCTGCAGGATCACCGCATAGGGAAACAGCGAATATTCCAGCCATCTCGACTGATTGAACAACAGCGCCAGCGCCACCCCGCCGACGGCCGCGGCGATGAAACCTTCCAGCGTGGTGAGCAGGGTGACGCCAAGCGATTCCGACAGCACCGGCCAGTCGCCTACCAGCGTCTGAAACACGAGATAAGGGCTCGGCAGCACATAGGGCTGGATGTCGTTGACGCGCACCACGAGTTCCCACAAGCCCAGCCCCGCGGCGAGCACGGCTGCGGGCAGCAGCATGCGGCCGATATTCTGGAACGAGCTCATGCGCTGCGCTGCCCGGAATAGGAAGGCGCAAGCGCGCTGGAGACCTCGCGGCAATAGCCGGCATACTCGGCCGAGGTGCGAAATTCTTCCCCGCGCGGCTCCACGGTATCGATGCGAAATTCGCTGGCAAGGCGGCCCGGCCGCGCCGTCATCACGGTCACCCGCTGCGACAGATAGACCGACTCGAATACCGAATGGGTGACGAAGATGACGGTCTTGTGCAGCGTGCGCCACAGATCAAGCAGATCGTTGTTGAGCCGAAAGCGCGTGATCTCGTCGAGCGCCGCGAACGGCTCGTCCAGCAGCAGAATATCCGGATCGGTGACAAGCGCGCGCGCCAGCGAGACCCGCATCTTCATGCCGCCGGACAGTTCACGGGGATAGGCATCGGCAAATTCGGCAAGACCGACCTGCGCCAGCGCCTCCTCAATGCGGCTGTCGGCATCAGTCGCCGGCGCGTGCGAAAGTTTCAGCGGCAGGCGAACGTTTTCGCGCACGCTTGCCCACGGCATGAGAGTGGGCTCCTGAAATACAAAACCAATGGGATGCCGCCCATCCGCCCTCGTTGCGCGATGGGAAACGATCACCGTGCCTTCACTCGGTACGCTGAGCCCCGCAATCAGCCGCAGCGCGGTCGATTTTCCACAGCCGGAAGGCCCAAGCAGCGAGACGAATTCGCCTTCTGCGACATCGAGATCGAGCGGCCCGAGCGCGGTCACGCCGTTGTCATAGGTCTTGGTAACGGCGCGCAGACGCACGGCAAGGCCGGCCGCATCGATATCCGTCTCGGACAAAGCGGGCTCGGCCATCTCGCGTCAGTTCTTCGGCCGCAGATCGAGGCCGACGCCCTTGTTGACGAAGCGCAGCGTGTAGGCCTGGCGGTAATCGATATCGCGGCGGACCACGCCGGCCCGCACCATCTTGTCAAAGAAGCTCGCCACCCGCGCGTCACTCATGGCGCCGATGCCGTCGCGCAGGGTATCGCCGGAATCGACGATGCCGTATTCCTTCATCTTGGTGACGGAATAGCCGAGCAATTCGTCGGTCATTTCCGGATTCATCTTCTTGATCATCTCATTCCCGGCCGAATTGTCGCCGTAGAGATAATTGTACCAGCCGATCGCGGAAGCATCGACGAAGCGCTGCACGAGGTCGGGCTTCTTGTCGACGATCTCGCGGCGGGTTTCGATCAGGGTCGAATAGGCGTTGAAGCCTTGATCGGCGAGCAGGATCACACCCGGCTTGAAGCCGGCCGCCTTCTCGACGGCGTAAGGCTCGGAAGTGACATAGCCCTGCATCGCGCTCTGCTTGTTCACGATAAAGGGCTGCGAATTGAAGGTGTAGGGCTTTACCTTGCTCTCGCTGAAGCCGTATTCGGACTTCAGCCACTGGAAGTAGCTCGCGACGCCTTCCTTGGACACGAATAGCGTGAGCGGCTTGAGATCTTCGAGCTTGGCGAATTTGGTTTCCGGATGGGTCAGGAAAACCTGCGGATCCTTCTGGAAGATGGCAGCGACCGCTAGCACCGGTACGTTGTTGGTGACCGCGTCGAACGATTGCAGCGTGTTCGCGGTCATGAAGAAGTCGATTTTGCCGGCGGTCAGCAGGATGCGGTTGTTGGTGTTGGGGCCACCAGGCACGATGGTGACGTCGAGGCCGTATTTCTTGTAGGTGCCGTCGGCAACCGCCTGGAAGAAACCGCCATGTTCGGCCTCCGCCACCCAGTTGGTTCCAAACGACACCTTGTCGAGGGTTTGCGCGCGCACGGGCATCAGCGCCGCAGCCAGTGCCAGAAGACCTGCGGTTAACGGTCGCGTCAAAAAGACCGGGTTCATGGTTGGACTCCGTCGATTGTTCTGGCCCATGATGGGAGGCTATGGACGCAAGAGAGCGTCCCCCGAGGGTTTGATTTTAGGGGTTGGATCAATCCCCGGAATATCTAACAAACTACCCTGCAAATTCATCCAAAGAAACGCTTCGCTCGATGGCTTCAACCGTTCCGCCCCGCGACTGGACCGAGATCCGCTGGCCCGAAATCGCCAGGGCGGACGCCGCGCGCTGGATCGCGGTGCTGCCGCTGGCGGCGACCGAGCAGCACGGCCCGCATCTGCCGCTGGAAACCGATGTCCTGATCGGCGAGGCCTATCTGGCGCGGGTGCGCGAGCTGTTGCCTGTCGCACTTCCCGTCACCTTTCTGCCGCTGCGGCCGGTCGGCATTTCCACTGAACATATCGACTATCCGGGCACGCTGACGCTGCCGACCGATGTCGCGCTGAAGGAGTGGATGGCGATCGGCGAGCGTGTCGCGCAATCCGGTATCCGCAAGCTCGTAATCGTAACGAGCCATGGCGGCAACAGCGCGGCGATGTCGCTGGTGGCGCAGGATCTGCGCGCGCATCATAGGCTGCTCGTGGTCACCACGAGCTGGTCGCGCTTCGGTGCGCCGGATGGATTGTTTTCCGCGGAGGAAATCCGTCACGGCATTCACGGCGGCGCGGTCGAGACGTCGATCATGCTGGCGCGCTATCCGCACACCGTGCGGATAGAAGCGATCGCCGATTTTCAGTCCTCCAGCATTGCGATGGAGAAAGAATTTCGTTGGCTCTCGGCGCATCGACCGGTCCCCTTCGCGTGGCAGGCGCAGGACCTGCATGAAAGCGGCGCGGTCGGCGACGCCACCAAGGCCTCCGCGGAGAAGGGCGAACAACTGCTCGATCATGGCGCGCGCGCATTCTGCGAACTGCTCGACGACGTCGACAAATTCGATCCGGAATTGTTTCTTCGCAGGCCAAGAAATTGACTTAACTATTTGTAATACCTAAGAAATAAATGACGAAACCATATTTCCAGGCGCGTTTTCGAACCGCTTTCTAACACGCTCCGTCCAACTGGGCATGCGGACCACAATGGCCGCCCAATACACAGGATGGAGACTTCCATGTCGATCAAGACCAAGTTCGCCGCTCTCGCTCTCGCTACCCTTGCCGTTACCGGCACGATCGCTTCCACCACCCAGGCGCAGGCCAAGCCGCTCGGCTGGGGCATTGGAGCCGGCCTCGTCGGCGCCGCTATTGTCGGCACCGCCATCGCCGCCAGCAACGACGGTTACTACTACGACGGCTATCGCCGCTGCGGCTGGGTTCGCCAGTTCGACGCCTTCGGCAACTACATCGGCCGCGTCCGTACCTGCGGCTACTGATTTCTGCGGCTGACTTGGTTGCTATTTGAGAAGCGCTTTCGTCAAGCAAGCCATTTCAAGACCTGACAACGCTTCTTCTTGTTTGACGCGTTTTCTTCACGCGAACCGGAATACCACTTCGCTCGAAAACGCTTCTGTCGTGGATTTGCGTCCAGCACGGGCGCCTCATCCACCCCCGTGCTGAACCGACCCGCCCGGTTGTCCCCCCGGGCGGGTCAACTTTTTTTGGGGTTGCAGGCCGGCCGCCAGCGCCCGGCCCGTTGCGATGTGTCAGCGATGTCTCCGAACATCCGTCAACGATCTGTCCGAACGTAGGCCGCAAGCGGCGCTGACGTACCGGACCGATGTTGCAGTCACGTCACGCAACGGTGTCATCTAAACCGCGATTGCCGGGCCCCTTCTTGCTATTGCGAATTATTTGCAATAATGATCGGGGGGTAAATGGTGGAATGGCCCGGTCTGGCGCTGACCGGGGGAAACGGCAGGGAATCCGATCGGGGGCGACGGGGTTGATGACTTCAATTGTTGGGTGGCGGCAGGCATTCGAATCTGCAGTGATGGCAAATAGCGACAGCACGGGTCGCACCGGGAATATCCGCACTGTGAACCGCAAGCGCCGATCACTGGAACATGCGCTGGCCGGCGCCGCGTTCGGCGCGCTGGCGCTCGGCAGCCCGGCGATTGCGGCCGACATGCCGCTCAAGGCACCCCATCTTCGTCCGGCGTTCGACTGGAGCGGCTTCTACATCGGCGGACATACCGGCTACGGCCGCGGATCCTCAAGCGCGGTGCTCTCGGATCCGCTGCCGGTTTCGACTGCCGGCAGCGTCTTCAGCGGCGTGATCGGCGGCGTACAGGGCGGCTACAATGTGCAATTGCCTTCCGGCCTGCTGCTCGGCGTCGAAGCCGACCTGACGTTTCCGAATTACATCATCTCCAATTCGATCATCTCCACGCTGACCGGCATGCGCTCGGAGGTCGTCCACCAACTGGATTATGTCGGCACCGCGCGCGGCCGCGTCGGCTATGCCAGCGGGCACTGGCTGTTTTACGCCACCGGCGGTTTCGCCTGGGCAGGCGAGCGCTTCATCAACACGCCCGACGCCGGTCCCGACCAAAAGCACATCAACGTCCGTCCCGGCTGGGCGGCGGGCGCCGGCGTGGAATACGCCTTCGCGCCGCACTGGAGCGTCAAGCTCGAATATCTCTACAGCCAGTTCGATCGCGCCAACGTTCGCTTTCCCTTGGGCGCGGAACATAGTTCGACACTCGACTTCCAGCAGGTTCGCATCGGCCTCAACCGCAAGGTGGACTGGCCGGGATCGAACAGCCGGACGCCGAAGAGCGATTTGACCGATCCGGAATCCGACCGCTGGGAAATCCATGGCCAGACCACGTATCTGCCGCAGGGCTATCCGGGATTCCGTGCCCCCTATACCGGCACCAACAGCCTCACGCCGGCACGGCAGGCGCAGGCGACCTGGAGCAACAGCCTCTATCTGAACGCCCGGCTCTGGGAAGGCGGCGAGGTCTATTACAATCCCGAACTGCTGCAGGGCTTCGGCCTGAACGACACGGTCGGCGCAGCGGGCTTTCCCAACGGCGAAGCGCAGAAATCCAACTTCCCCTACCCGCATTACAACACGTCGCGCTTGTTTCTGCGCCAGACCTTCGGCTTTGGCGGCGAGCAGGAAGAGCTGGCCAGCGGCCCAAGCCAGCTCGGCGGCAAGGTCGACGTCAACCGGCTGACGCTTCAGGCCGGCAAGTTCGCCGTGCCCGACGTGTTCGACGGCAACTCCTACGCCAAGGACACCCGCAAGGATTTCATGAACTGGTCGATGTGGGCGCCCGGCGCGTTCGACTATTCGGCCGACAAGGTCGGATTGTCCTACGGCGTCACCGCCGAGCTCAACCAGAAGCAATGGGCGCTGCGCGGCGGTTATTTCCTGATGCAGGCGGTGTCGAATTCCAACGCCTTCGACACCAACATAGGCCAGCGCGGCAGCTACGTAGGCGAACTGGAACTGCGCTATTCGCTGTTCTCGCTGCCCGGAAAACTGCGCACCATCGGCTGGGTCAACAGTGCCTATGCCGGAAGCTACCGCGAGACGCTGAACAATCCAGCGCTCAATCTGGATATCGCGCAGACCCGCACCGGCCGCATCAAATACGGCTACGTCGTCAGCGTCGAGCAGACCCTGACCGACGACATTGGATTGTTCGGCCGCTGGAGCTGGAACAACGGCAAGACCGAGATCATGGCCTTCACCGACATCGACGCTTCGCTCTCCTTGGGGACCTCGATCAAGGGCGTCAGATGGGGCCGGCCCGACGACGTGATCGGCATCGGCGGCGCGATCAACGCGCTGTCACGCGACCATCGCGACTTCATCGCGGCCGGCGGGCTCGGCGTCCTGATCGGCGACGGCCAGCTCAACTATCGCAAGGAGCGCATCCTGGAGGCCTATTACGCCTACGCGCTCAGCAGGCAGTTGACGCTCACGGCGGACTACCAGTTGATCACCAACCCCGCCTATAACGCCGACCGTGGCCCAGTCCATGTCTTCTCCGGAAGGCTGCACGGAGAGTTCTAGTTTACGTCGTCCCTGCCAGGCACGGGGACTCGTCGCTCAAGAATCCAGAGCCCTGTTCCGATCCAATCGGAACGGGGCTCCGGTGCCTGATCGAGGCGCCTCATGCTGTACTTTGTGATCAAATGCGCGTTGTCCGGCATCATCATCGCGGCGGTGTCGGAAATCGCCAAGCGCAGTCCGGCGTTCGGCGCGCTCGTCGTATCGCTGCCGCTGCTTTCGCTGTTGAGCTTCCTCTGGCTTTGGCGTGACACCGGCGATGCGGAGCGCATTGCCGGCGTCTCGGAATCGACGTTCTGGTACGTGCTGCCGTCGCTGCCGCTGTTCCTGATGCTGCCGGCGATGCTCAGGGCAGGCGCCGGCTTCTGGCCCAGCCTAGCGGCGAGCTGCGCGGTAACGGTGATCCTCTACTTCATCACCGCCTGGGTGCTCGCCAGGTTCGGCATCCATCTCTGAATCGGCGGGTTTTCCCGGTCCCGCACTTTTCCCTTCCGCGCCGACCAGCCGATAGAGCGCCGGCAGCACGAATAGCGTCAGGAAGGTCGCCGTAATCAGCCCGCCGATCACGACGGTCGCCAGCGGCTTCTGAACTTCCGCTCCCGTGCCGGTGGCCAGCGCCATCGGGATGAAGCCGACGGACGCCACCAGCGCCGTCATGGCAACCGGTCGCAACCTCGTGACCGCGCCGTCGATAATCGCCTCCCGCCGAGGCTGGCCGCGCTCGATGAGCTGCTTGATGAAGGTCAGCATCACCAGTCCGTTGAGCACGGCGACGCCGGACAGCGCGATGAAGCCGACCGCGGCCGAGACCGAGAACGGCATGCCGCGCAGCCAGAGCGCCACGATGCCTCCCGATAGCGCCAGCGGCACCGCGCTGAAAACCAGCAGCGCGTCGCGCGCGGAGCCCAGTGCCGCGAACAGGATCAGAAATATCATCGCAAAGCAGGCAGGCACCACGATGATCAGGCGCTCCCGCGCCGAGGTGAGGTTCTCGAACTGTCCTCCCCAGGTGATCCAGTATCCGGGTGGAAGCTTCACTTCCTTCGAAATCTTCTCCTGGGCTTCGCGCACCACCGAGCCGATGTCCCGGCCGCGCACGTTCGCCGTCACCACGACGCGGCGCTTTCCGTTGTCGCGGCTGACCTGGTTGGGCCCCTCCGTGAACGTCAGCGACGCCACGTCGCGCAAGGGAATCGTCATGCGCGACGGCGCTCCGCCCTCGCCCGGCAGCGGCACTGGAAGGCCTGAAATCACGTCGGCATTGGCGCGCAGCGCATCCGGCAGACGGACCACGATCTGGAAACGGCGGTCGCCTTCGAACACCAGCCCGGCCTCCCGCCCGCCGATCGCGGTACCGATCACGTCCTGAACGGCGGCAATGCTCAAGCCCCGCCGCGATATCTCCTTCTTGTCGATGCCGATTTCGACGAACGGCAACCCGGTCACCTGCTCGACCCTGATGTCCTGGGCGCCGTGAATGCCACGCAACACGCCGGCCACTTCGTTGGCGGATTTCAGCATCGGCCCGAATTCGTCGCCGAATATCTTGACCGCGATATCCTCGCGAACACCGGCGATCAGCTCGTTGAATCGCATCTGGATCGGCTGGGAGAAGCTGAAACTGGTGCCCACCAGTTTCTGCAGTTCGGATTCCATACGTTCGATCAGCTCGGCCTTTGTCGTCGACGGATCGGGCCAGTCCTCCTGCGGCTTCAGGATGACGTAGGTATCCGCCGCGTTCGGAGGCATCGGATCGGCAGCGATGTCGGGCGTGCCGACGCGAGAGAACGTGAATGCCACTTCGCGAAACTTCGAAACTGCCTGTTCGAGATCGAGTTGCATGGCCTGCGATTGCGCCAGCGACGTGCTGGGAATCCGCCGCGCCTCGATCACGAGGTTCTTTTCATCGAGCGTCGGATTGAACTCCTGTCCGAGCGACAGAAAGACCATGACGCTCAGCGCAAAGGCCGCCGCGCCGACGCCCAGCACAAGGCCCGGCACCTTCAATGACCGCGTGAGCGCCGACCGGTAGAGATCCGCCAGGCCGCGAACCAGCCGGTTCGGCTTTTCCTGCACCCGCCCGGTGACGGCGATCGCGATCATTGCCGGAACGAATGTCAGTGACAGCACGAACGCCGAGAGCAAGGCGATGATGACGGTCAGCGCCATCGGCTCGAACATCTTGCCTTCGACGCCGGAAAACGTCAGCAGCGGGATGTAGACCAGCATGATCACCGCCTGCCCGTAGACCGACGGCGCAACCATCTCCTTGGCGGCGAGCCGCACCGTCTCCAGCCGCTCCGGAAGATCGAGCTGGCGTCCGAGCTGGTGCTGCCGGTTGGCGAGGTGCCGGAGACAGTTTTCAGTGATGATGACCGCGCCGTCGACAATCAGGCCGAAGTCGATCGCGCCGAGACTCATCAGGTTCGCACTGACCCTGGCCTGCAGCATGCCGGTGACCGTCAACAGCATCGCGGCCGGAATCACCAGCGCCGTGATCAATGCCGCGCGAAAATTGCCGAGCAGGGCGAACAGGATGACGACGACGAGGAGCGCGCCCTCCGACAGGTTCGTGGCGACCGTGTGGATGGTGGCGTCGACCAGTTGCGTCCGGTTCAGCACGGTCTTTGCGACGATGCCGGGCGGCAGCGCCTTGCTGATCGCTTCGATCTTTGCAGCCGCGGCGGCGGACACCGTCCGGCTGTTGCCGCCGATCAGCATCAGCGCGGTACCGAGCACGGTCTCGTGCCCGTCGAGGCTGGCGCTGCCGGTCCGAAGTTCATGCCCGATCGACACCTCGGCCAGGTCCTTCACCCGCAGCGGCGTGTCGCCACGGGTGGCGACGACGATCTCGCCGATCTCGGAGATATCCTCGATGCGTCCGGCGGCCCGCACGACGTAATTCTCGCCGTTGCGCTCGACATAGTTCGCGCCGCGGCTGGCATTGTTAGCCTGAACGGCCTTGACGATGTCGGTGAACGAGATGCCATAGGCGATCGACTTGGCCGGATCCGGCGCGATCTGGTATTGCTTGACATAGCCGCCGATCGCATCGGCGCCGGCGATACCCGGCACCATCCGCATCTGCGGGCGGATGATCCAGTCCTGGACCGTGCGCAGATAGACCGCGCGTTCGAAATCGTTGCGCAGATACCGGCCTTCCGGCGTGAGATAGCTGCCGTCGCTCTGCCAACCCGGCTTGCCATCGGAAATCGGCGTGTCTTTTCCCGGCTTCCGGTATTCGACCGCCCACCAATACACTTCGCCGAGGCCCGTCGAGATCGGACCGAGCCTGACCTCGGCTTCGGGCGGAAGCGATTGCCGGATCTCCTGCAGGCGCTCATTTACCTGCTGCCGGGCGAAGTAAATGCTGGTCTTGTCACGGAAGACCGCCGTCACCTGGGCAAAGCCGTTGCGGGAAAATGAGCGCGTGTATTCGAGGGTCGGCGTGCCGGCCAGGATATTTTCGATCTGGAACGTGATCTGCTTTTCCATCTCGACCGGCGTCAACGCCGGTGCGATGGCATTGATCTGCACCTGGTTGTTGGTGACGTCAGGCACGGCATCGATCGGCAGCTTGTTGAGCGACCAGACGCCAAGAGCGCAGGCGACGCCGGTCAGCAGCACGATGAACCAGCGGTGACGGACCGAAAGGTCGAGGATTTTCTCGATCATCACTCGTCCGCCTTTGCTTTTCCGAGATCGGACTTCAGGACAAACGTGTTGAGCACGGCGACGATCTCGCCGGGCTTGAGGCCGCCCGTCACCTCGACAGCATCCTCAGTCATGGCTCCCGCCTGCACCGCGCGCGCTTCAAATCCCTCCGGCACCTGCACGAAGGCCGTCAGCTTTCCGTCAACGGTCTGAACCGAACTTCTCGGCAGCAGCAACGAGACAGCGCGCCGGTCGATGGGAATGCTTGCACCGACAAAGGATCCCGGACGCCAACGTCCGTCCGTGTTGTCGAGCGACACGATGACCCGCGTCGTCCTCGTCTCCTTGCTCACCATCGGGCTGATGAAGATGGTCTTGCCGGTGGCCTTTGCGCGCGCAGAATCCTCGATCGTGATGCCATCGCCCTCCTTCAGGAGTGCAAGATCCGGCGCCGAGGCGACGAGTTCGACCCAGACCGACGACAGATCGGCGATGACATAGATCTCCTTCTCCTGCTGGTCGCCGCCAACCGGCGCGCCGAGATCGACCCGCCGATCGATCACCCGGCCGGCGATCGGCGAGCGCAGCGCATAGCGCCGCAGGTTCGCGACCGGTTGTTTCGGAAGCTCTGCGATCTCGGCCTCGTCGACATCCAGCGCCGAAAGTTTCTGGCGCGCCAGATCGTGCCGCAGCTTCGACAGGGAAAATGCGTTCTCGGCACGGAGGAATTGCTGCTCGGCGGATATCTTCTTCTCAAACAGCGACCGCTCGCGCTCGAACAGGGTCGTTTGCAACTCGAGATTGGCCCCCGCCGTCAGGAATTCGCTCTTGGCGTCGGCAACCTCGCGGCTTTCCAGGTAGGCAACGACCTCGCCCTTCTGCACCACATCGCCGAGGCGTTTGCGCAACTCGACCACGGTCCCGATGACTTTAGCCGGCACATGTCCGATCCGATCGGGGTCCATCATCACGTTGCCGGGCACGCGAACCGCGCGCAGCAGATTGCCGGGTCCGACCGGGGCCACCTCGATGCGCAAGGCGGAGACTTGCTCGGCAGACAATTTGATGACGCCTTCGCGGCCAACCGCGGGCTGGCTTTCAGGCGCAGCCCAGGCTGGCTGCGCAAATGCCAGGCAAAGCCCAAAGCCAAGGGCTGACAACTTCGTTGGTACAGACATTTAGATCGTTCCTGCAGAAAGCTCGCGCGGCGCGAGCGGCGGCGGATATGCCGACGACCGACGCGGCGCATGGACGCCGTTTCGAATCCATTCGCAGGGCGCGAAAAGCGCCTGCCGCTCTAGATGCAGGTGGTTCTTGGGGGACGTTCGGGGGTCGGCTGCTTCAACCCCTCGACAGACAGGTTTGCCGGCAGTGGAACGCTTTCTGCCTTCACTTGGTGGATCGTGGCCGGCGCCTCGACTGCGGGCAATCCAACCGATCCGACATCGACCGTGTGAAGATGCGGCACGACATCATCCTCGTCGTGATCGGGCAGTCCGCAGGAACGGTCGTTACCGAGGCAGATAATCGTCGTAGCAGGCGACGCGGCTTGCGCGACTTCGACCTCATGATGCGCACTCTCGCTCGCGGACACGGCCGCGGTCGCGCCGAACGACAGGGTCAGCGCGATACAGAACAGAGCCAACCAGCGTGACCGAAACCCGGCCAGCCCCGGCTTCCTGCGAAGGGCGTACATGCTTGCATGTATAGATAATTGAGCGGAATCCCACAACCGCCGAACCATCGCGGATGCGTGAACCCGAATTAACGCTGCCACAATTGCCGCAATCCGGAACCTTACCGGAAGCCATTCAGGCAACATTCAACAGAGCGTGGGAAACCGCCAGGATTTTTACCCTACGGGCTGGAACGAATCCGCGCGCGCCATCGCCCAGGCGTCGCGGAAGCGCGGATCCTGGGTGCCTTCGATCAGCTCGCCCGGCCGCAGCGACGGATAGAGTTTTGCAAATGACATGACCTCGGTGCTCGACGTCCGCTTCGAAAAGTGGATCGGCCGCAGCTGCTGCGGGTGGTCGAGACCGGCGGCGGCGAGAAGCTCGGACAACGCGTGCAGGGTGGCGTGATGGTAGCTGTAGACCCGCTCGGTCTTGAGTGGCACCACCAGCGCCCGGGCGCGGGTAGGATCCTGCGTGGTCACACCGGTCGGACAGCGATCGGTGTGGCAGCTCAGGGACTGGATGCAACCGAGCGCGAACATGAATCCGCGCGCGGAATTGCACCAGTCGGCGCCGATCGCCATGGCGCGGGCCATGTCGAAGGCAGTCGCGATCTTGCCGGCGCAGCCGATCCTGATGCGGTCGCGCGCATTAATGCCGATCAGCGCGTTGTGGACGAAGCTGACGCCCTCGCGCATCGGCATCCCCAGATGATCCATGAACTCCAGCGGGGCCGCGCCGGTGCCGCCCTCATTGCCGTCGACGACGATGAAGTCAGGATAAATGCCGGTCTCCAGCATCGCCTTGCAGATGCCCAAGAATTCCCAGGGGTGGCCGACACACATCTTGAACCCGGTCGGCTTGCCCCCCGACAGCCTGCGCATCTCGCCGATAAACGCCATCATCTGCAGCGGTGTCGAAAACGCGCGGTGGGTGGCCGGCGAAATGCAATCCTCACCCATAGGGACGCCCCGGATCTTGGCGATCTCCTCCGACACCTTGGCTGCCGGCAGCACGCCGCCATGACCGGGCTTGGCGCCCTGGCTGATCTTGAGCTCGACCATCTTGATCTGGTCGTCGGACGAGATGCGCGCGAATTCCTCCGGATTGAAGCTGCCGTCACGGTTGCGGCAACCGAAATAGCCGGAGCCGATTTCCCAGATGATGTCGCCGCCGTTCTCGCGATGGTAGGGGCTGACACCGCCCTCACCGGTGTCGTGCGCGAAGCCGCCCTTCCTGGCACCGGCGTTCAGCGCGCGCACGGAGTTGGGGCTGAGCGCGCCAAAACTCATCGCCGAGATATTGAAGACCGATGCCGAATACGGATTGGTGCAATCGGGACCGCCGACGGTGACGCGGAATTCCGCGCCGCTACGAGCCTTCGGCGCCACCGAATGATGCATCCATTCGTAACCCTCGCGATAGACGTCTTCCTGGGTGCCGAACGGCCGCTTGTCGAGCTGCATCTTGGCGCGCTGATAGACCAGAGCGCGGGTGTCGCGGGAGAACGGCATGCCGTCCTTCTCGCTCTCGAAGAAGTATTGCCGTATCTCCGGGCGAATTTCCTCGAGCAGGAAACGAATATGCGCCGAAATCGGATAATTGCGCAGAACGGCATGATTCTTCTGCAGCAGATCGCGAATGCCGAGAAATGTGAGCGCGCCGAAAATCGCGATCGGGATCAGCAGGATTTCCCACGCCTTCGGATTATGGTCGAAAATCCCGATGCCGGTCAGCAAGGCCGTCACGACGGCGCAGATCGTCAGCACGATGTAGCGTGGCGAGAACGGAAGCAGCAGCGTTTCCATGGAATCCCTCAGCCGAATTGTCGTGTCGCCGGCGCCAGCTTAGTCCAACCGCCGGAACGAGCGCTACACGATATACGGGGCGATGCTCACGGAAGTGACGTCGGCTCGAAAAAATAGTTGGCGGCTTTAATAAACCTGTCGCTTTTGCAGTGCAGCGTAACGGCCCGGCGCTCGTCGTTCAGGGCGCCAATGGTGGAGCCAACCACCATATCCGCGGCGACGCCGTGGGCGGCGAGCGAATGCAGCATGCCCACCTGAATGGCCCCGAAACTGCCGCCGCCCGCAAACACAAAGGCGGTCTTTGCCGGACCGATCTCCTCGCGCACCGACACGCACGAACTCCCTCATCGCCGCGCCGGCACAGGCCGCGCGGCGTTCGGGAGTGTTATGGCAGCGGGGGAACGGGGTGGGCTACTGGACGCGAGCGAGGATCTCGCGCCATGTCGTCCCTGCGAACGCAGGGACCCATAACCACCGGCTCTAATTGTTGCAGAAGGTACCACCCCAGCGCCTAACAGATGGGCCGCGGCGTATGGGTCCCTGCTTTCGCAGGGACGACAAAGGATAAAGGTTCGATCGTCTCACCGCTCGACGAACGCCTTCTCGATCACGAAATGGCCGGGCGTGTTGTGGCTGCCTTCGAGGAAGCCGCCGGACTCGAACATCTGCTTCAACTCATCCAGCATCCCCGGGCTGCCGCACATCATGATGCGGTCGGTCTCGATGTTGAGCGGCGCCTGATGGATATCGTTGAACAACTGCTCGGACGAGATCAGGTCCGTGATGCGGCCGCGGTTGCGGAACGGCTCGCGGGTCACCGTCGGGTAATACAAAAGCTTCTCCGACAGCAGCGGTCCGAACAGTTCGTCCTCGCGCAGCTTGGCGACGAGTTCCTCGCCATAGGCGAGTTCGGAAACCTGACGGCAGCCGTGAACGAGCACGATGGTCTCGAACCGCTCATAGACGTCAGGGTCCTTGATCAGGCTCGCGAACGGTGCGAGGCCGGTTCCGGTCGACAGCAGCAGCAAGCGCTTGCCCGGAATCAGATTGTCGGTGATCAGCGTGCCGGTCGCCTTGCGGCCGACCAGGATTTCATCGCCTTCGCGGATCTTCTGCAGCTTCGAGGTCAGCGGCCCGTCCGCGACCTTGATGGAGAAGAATTCGAGTTCTTCCTCGTGATTGGCGCTCGCCATGCTGTAGGCGCGCAGCAGCGGCCGGCCCTCGACCTCGAGGCCGATCATCGCAAACTGGCCGTTCTGGAAGCGGAAACCGGAATCGCGGGTGGCCCGAAAGCTGAAAAGCGTATCGGTCCAGTGGCGAACAGAAAGAACCTTCTCTCTATAGAATGCGCTCATGGGTTTTCGTTTTTCCTGACGTCTCGATGTAGAACGTTTCGGTTTTCGGGCCGCGAAGAGCCAAAAATCAGCGAAATCATTGGCGATTTGGCGCTTCATTTGCGCACGGGACACACATAGTCAATATGACCTGCAGCACAATTGAGAACTCGGAATGGCTGTCGGTCTAATTTGCAAAAAGGTTCGATTCGCTTCGTTAACGCTTTCTCACGCAATTAACTTGCTGAATTCGGCATCGATCTGGCAATAAATGACCACACCAAATTAAGAACGTTTCAAAAGAGATCGCATGCAAAGCCCAACTGAGTTTCGAGAGGGAAAACCGGGCTTCTATCCGGACCAGTCGGTCTATGCCGAATTCGCCTGCGCCGAATTCGGGCTGGAATTTCGCGACCTCGACGGCGGATCGGGACTCCTTTTCAGCGTCTCATCGCATAACGGGATGCTTCATTTCGGCGCCGGCCGATGCTCCTGGTATCCGCAAAACAACGCGACCGCCTCGACGCTGGCGTCCGACAAGCATTTTACGAGCCGGATCCTGCGCGAAGCCGGCGTGCCGGCGCTCGGCGGTGAGTATTTCTTCCTGCACGACCGCCACCGCGCCCATCGCCCCGTTGGACATGACCGAAGCGATACCACCGACTGTTTCAGGAGATTGGGTGGAGCGGCCTTCGTCAAGCCGCTCACGGGATCGCGGGGCGATTTCGCGCAAGCCGTTCATGGCGAAACGGCGCTCGTTCGCTATCTGGATGACGTCATGAAGTATTACGATGCGGTACTGATCCAGCCGATCATCGAAGGGATCGAGTATCGCGTGTTCCTGCTCGACGATGACGTGCTGTATTGCGCTCGAAAATATCCGCCATCCGTCACAGGCGACGGCGTGCACACCGCTCGCGAGTTGCTCGCCGCCCATAACGACACCTTGCGCGCCCGCGGCCTCTCGCCGGCTTCGCTGTCGAACAATGATCCATCGCTCGATGCTGTCCCGGCAAAGGGCGAACGGCGGGAGATTCCCGGGCGGATGAATCTGAGCGCGGGGGGCACGATGGTGCTGGCGGATGCACCATCCGAAAAGGCCATCACGCTCTCGCGGCAAGCCGCCCGTGCGATCGGACTTCGCGTCGCCGCCATCGACATGTTCGTCGATATCGGCGGCGATCCGGATGCGATCGAGATCATCGAGGTGAACTCCAACCCGTCGATCCGGCTACTGGAGGATTCCAATCGCGGCGACCTGATCCTGAAGATCTGGCATCACACCTTCTCCGCCATGGGGCTACTGTAAGTGTTCGACCTGCCGAAATACGGCGATGGCATCTGCCTCGCGCGCATGGCCGGGTTACTGGAAGCGCTCGGAATCGATCGCGCGCGGCTGCAGCGCATCTCGGTGGTGGTAACCGGCTCGAACGGCAAGGGCAGCACCGCGGCGATGTGCGCCGCTATCGCCCGTGCCTATGGTCTGCGGACCGGCCTCTTCACCTCGCCGCATCTGCTGCGCTTCAATGAACGAGTTCAGGTCGGTGGCGTCGAGATCGGCGACGACGCGCTCGGTCGCCTGAAACTGCGGGTCGAAGCTGCCATCGCCGACGTCTCAAAGCAGATGGGCGAGCAGTTCGGCGCTTTCGAAGCGCTGTTTGCGCTCGCCTGCCTGCACTTCCAGGCGAGCGGATGCGACTTCGCCGTGTTCGAGGCCGGCATCGGCGGCCGCTACGATCCGGTCCGCCTGATCGGCGCGCGCGAGACCTGCGTCACCTCGGTTGATTACGAGCATGTCGAACTGCTCGGAAACTCGCTTGAACTGATCGTATCGGACAAGAGCGACGCCTGCGCCGCCGGCGGCACGATCGTCTATGGCGAGAACTGCCGGGACTTGCGGCCGCATCTCGTCGAATATAATCGCGGGTGCGGCTGCACGCCGCTGTTCATCCGCGATGATATCCGTATCGATAACGCGGTGACCGCCGCGTCAGACCAGCACTTCGATTTCCAGTTCGGATATCATGATTATCGCCGCCTCGAAGTGAGCCTGCCGGGCGCATTCCAGTTCAACAACGCCGCCATTGCTGCCGCCCTGTTCCTGCTCTGGCTGCAACGTGAGCATCCGCGCAGGGCGTCCGATCGGATCGAAACCGCTGTTCGCGCCGGCCTGCGCGATACGCGCTGGCCCGGCCGGCTTGAAATCATCCAGCACGACCCGCTCACCGTGATCGACGTCGGCCACACCCCCGATGGCATCCGGCAATCGCTCGCAAGCCTCACGGCGATCCACGGCGCCGACAATTGGATCCTTGTCACCGGCGCCTCGCGCGACAAGAAGGCGGACGAAATCATCGGCGCACTGGCGCCATCGTTCGATACGATCATCTGCACGGCAGCCCATCACAAGGGAGCGAGTGCCGAGGGGATCGCCGCCGCCGCGAGGCTTGCCAATCCGAAGGCGGTTATTCGCCTTGCCAGGACGATCGAGGACGCGGTTCGTGTCTCGCAGGAACTGGCCAAGGCGAAGCGGCAAAAAATCTATGTAGCCGGCGGATTATTCCTCGCGATCGAGTACGCGACCGCCGCCAAAGGCGGCCGAGCGGAAGACTTGAAGTTTTTCTAGCGGTTTCAGTCATGGCGGGCTCGTCCCGGCCATCCACGCCTTCTTTCTTTATCACCGCCAAAACGTGGATGCCCGGGACAAGCCCGGGCATGACGGCGTGATTGCAATGTTCCCAAGGCGCCCTAATTGCTCGTCCCTTGCGTATCGTCGAGCACCTTGAAGGCCTCTTCGAGCTGCGGCGAGATCGACACGCCCAGCCTTTCGCCGGTCGGCAGCCGCGCGACGAACCATTTGTTGTAGAGCGGGACCAGGTCCCGGCCGGAGCCGAGCTTGCGGAAGGTGCGGTCGACCACGGCCTTCAACTGCGGCTCGCCCTTGCGGAACATGATGCCGTAGGGATCGTAGGACAGATATTCGCCCGTGACCTTGAATTTATCCTGCGCCTTGTGCCGCGCGATCAGGCCGTAAAGCAGGATGTCATCTGTCGCGAACGCATCGGCCTTGCCGTCCACCAGCGTCTGATAGGATTGCTCGTGATCGGGCGCCGTCACGATGTTGAGGCCGAGCGAGAATTTCTTGTCGATCGTGTGCATCGCCTGCTCGTTGGTGGTGCCTTTCGTCACCACCACGGTCTTGCCCTTCAGATCCGTGGGCGCCGAGATGGTGGACGCCTTCGGCACCATCAGCTTGGTGCCGGCCACGAATATCAGCGGCGAGAACGCCACCTGTTTCGCGCGCTCGGCATTGGCCGTGGTCGAACCGCATTCGAGGTCGATCTTGTTCTGCACCACCGCCTGAATGCGGTCATCCGAAGTGACCTTGACGTATTCAATCTTGAGATTGGCATCGTCGACCTCGATCCCGATCTCCTCGACGATCGCCTCGCAGAGTTCGAGGCTGTAGCCGATCGGCCGGTTGGAGTGATCCAGGAACGAGAACGGCGGCGAGCTCTCGCGGTAGCCGAGACGCACGACATGCGTTCGCTTGATGTTGGCGAGCGTCGGGCTAAGCCCTTCGCTGGCGGTCTGGGCGGGCGCCGGCGTGGCCAGCAGGCACGCGGCCAGCAGCATTCCGCCGACCCCTGCCAACCTCCTTGGGAACTGATGCATGCATCTCTCCCCTCACTGAGCCGGCACGGCGTCGCCCGGAACGGCATCGGATGGAACCGCGTCATCCGGCCCGAGCTCGTGCTCGGCCTTCAGCTCGCCCTCCCACTTCGCCACCACGGCGGTCGCCAGCGAATTGCCGATCACGTTGGTGGCGCTGCGCCCCATGTCGAGGAAGGTATCGATGCCCATGATCATCAGCAGGCCGGCCTCGGGAATGCCGAACTGGCTGAGCGTCGAGGCGATCACGACGAGGGAAGCACGCGGCACGCCGGCAACGCCCTTCGAGGTGATCATCAGCGTTGCCAGCATCGCAAGCTGGGTGCCGAGCGACATGTCGATGTGATAGGTCTGCGCGATGAAAACGCTGGCGAAGGTGCAATACATCATCGTGCCGTCGAGGTTGAAGGAATAGCCGAGCGGCAGCACGAAGGACGAAATCCGCGAGGAGGCGCCGAAGCGATTGAGGCCTTCCAGCGTCTTCGGATAGGCGGCCTCCGAGGATGCGGTCGAGAACGCGATCATCAGCGGCTCGCGGATCAAGCGCAGCAGGTGACTGTATCGCGGTCCGATCACCATGAAGCCGACCACGACCAGGATGCCCCACAGGATCAGAAGCGAGAGATAGAAACCGCCCATGAAGACGATCAGCTTCCACAGCACGCCGAGGCCGTTCTTCGACACGGTCGCCATGATCGCCGCCCACACCGCGATCGGCGCGAACAGCATCACATAACCGGTCACTTTCAGCATGATGTGGGCGAGGTCGTCGATCAGCCCCATGATCGGCTTGGCGCGCTCCGGCATCGCGCCGAGCGCTACCGCAAAGAACACCGCGAACACCACGATCTGCAGGATTTCGTTCTGCGCCATCGCGTCCGCGATCGAGGTCGGGATCAGGTGGGTCAGGAATTTTTCGATCGAGAACGCCGAGACCGGCAAGCCGGTTGATTGCGCCTTGTCCGGCAGCGTACCGGGAAAGTTGGCGCCAGGCTGCAGCAGGTTGACCATCACCAGGCCGAGCAGCAGCGAGACAAAGGAGGCGCTGACGAACCAGCCCATCGTCTTGGCGAACACGCGACCGAGCTTCGAGCCGGAGCCCATATGCGCGATGCCCCCGACCAGGGTAGCGAACACCAAAGGCGCGATGATCATCTTGATCAGGCGCAGGAACAGCATCGCAATCAGGTTTACGGATGCCGCGATCTCCACGCGGTTCTCAGGCATATAGTTGAAAACGATGGTCCCCATCACAATGCCGAGCGCCATCGCGATCAGGATGTACTGCGTAAACCTGCTGGACATTTCTTACCCCCGTAAGTTTCGGCAACCACAAGTTTGGCAGATTTGCATGGGGACGCAACAAGCTTGCGGCGTTTTGCACGCTTGCCAGAATGTTCCCGTTGTGAAATGCGCGCGCGCCGACTAGCGTTCATGCAGCGCACAATCTGTGCAGGTGATCGCCTGATGCGCAGTCAATTGCATCCGGAAACGCCAGAACAACAACGCCAAGGGGAGAGAACATCATGAACGACACTGTCAATCGTCAGATTCTGCTGGTCGAGAAGCCGACCGGCAAGCTCGGACCCGAGCATTTCAAAATGGTCAGCGGGAAACTGCCCGAGCCGAAGGACGGCGAGGTGCTCGTGAAGGCACGCTATATCTCGCTCGATGCCGCCAACCGGGCGTGGATGCACGGCGCCACCTATCGCGCCGCCGTCGAGGCCAACACCGTGATGGCCGGCGGCAGCATCGCCGAAGTCGTTTCCTCGAAGGCGCCCGGACTTGCCCCTGGAGATATCGTGTTCGGCGACACCGGCTGGCAGGATTACGCGGCGGTGCCGGCAAAGCATCTCACGAAGATGCCTGACATGGAGCCGATGACGCATCTGCTCAGCGTCTACGGCATCGCCGGCCTCACCGCTTATTTCGGTCTGCTGCAGGTCGGCAAGCCCAGGGAAGGCGAGACGGTGGTGGTCTCGGCTGCTGCCGGTTCGGTTGGATCGATCGTCGGGCAGATCGCGAAGATCAAGGGCTGCCATGTCGTCGGCATCGCCGGCGGCAAGGACAAGTGCCACTGGCTGACGTCCGAACTCGGCTTCGACGCCGCGGTCGATTACAAGGACGGCGCCACCTTCAAGGCGTTGCGGGCGGCCGCCCCCAAGGGCATCGACGTCTATTTCGACAATGTCGGCGGCGACATTCTCGAAGCCTGTCTTTCGCTGATGAACAACCGCGGCCGCATCGCCTGCTGCGGCGCGATCTCGCAATATGACGGCGTGCCGTCGGCCCACGGCCCGCGCGGCGTGCCCGGCCTGATCGTGGTGAAACGCCTCATCATGCAGGGCTTCATCGTGATGGACTACATGAATGAGAGCGCCGCCGCGCTGGCCGACCTGCGGTCCTGGGTCGCCTCCGGCAAATTGAAGGTGCAAGAGGACGTGATCGACGGAATCGAGAACACGCCAAAGGCGCTGATCGGCCTGCTCGCCGGCGAGAACCGCGGCAAGCGCATGGTGAAGGTGTGACGTCGCTTCACCTCTCCCCGCTCGCGCGCAAGAGCGGGGCGAGGTGAAAGCAGGCTACGGCGTCACGCTCGGCGACGACTGCGTCCGGGACTCGAAGATCACTGCTTCACCGTGCTTGTCCCGACGGTCTGCGCCTCCAGATTGAACAGCCTTTCCGCGGTGCGGCCGAGGATGTCGGCTTTTTCGTCGTCGCTGAGCGATGTGGAATCGAAAATGTGGTCCACCGGGTTGAGCTGCCAAGGATAGGGGTAGTCGCTGCCCAGCACGATCTGGCCGGCGCCGACCTGGGCCGCCAGATGGCGGATCGCCTCCGGCGAGAAGACCAGGGAATCGAAATAGATCTGCTTGAGGTATTCGGTCGGCTTTTTCTTGAGCGCTACGGCCGGATTGCAGCCTTTGGGACCCACTAGGCACGCATGATCCGAACGATCGGCGTAGGACGGCAGGTAGCCGCCGCCATGGGCCGCAATCACCTTCAGCCCGGGAAAGCGATCGAAGGTACCCTCGAAGATAAGATGCGAGAGCGCCAGCGTTGTCCCCAGCGGATTGCCAATCGTGTTGGCGAGCCAGCCGTTGCCCGAGAGTCGCTTGCTGAGTTCAGCAATGCCTTGCGGATGGATGAACAAGGGCACGCCGAGTTCTTCCGCCTTGGCCCATACCGGGTGGAATTTCGGATCGGAGAATTCGACGCCGTTGACGACGTCGCCGATCGCGGCGCCCTTCAGGTCCTGCTTCTTCACCGCGGTCTCGAGCTCCTGCACGGCAAGATCGGGCGCCTGCAGGGTCAGCGAAGCGAAAGCCGCAAAGCGGTCGGGCCTTGAGGCACAGAGTTCAGCCAGCCTTTCGTTTTGAATCTTCACGATCTGGCCGGCCAGATCGCGCTCGCGGTTGTACCAGAACGGATTGATCGACAGCACTTCCATGTCGACGGCCTGGGCATCCATGGCGGCGAGCCGCCGGTCGATTTCGATGAAAGCCTCTTCCGCGCCATTGACCGGCGGAAGCTGGGCTGCGGCGGCATCGGCGCCGAGCAGCGCGCCGGCTTCGCGGAAGTGGCAGTGGGAGTGGACGTCGATCGTTCTTACTCGTTGTCCGGCGACCTTGATCGGCAGGGTCTGTCGGGCTTGCACGCTGTGCAGCAGACCGCAGCTGCAGAAGACGACGCCGGTGGCGACAGCCGCGCTACCGGTCTTCAGAAAATCACGGCGGGTGGTCATGAGACGTTTCCTCCACTTTTTTCTTGTTTTCTTTCAAGGGTATCCTGACTTCCGAATGATTCGGCGGACAGGCAGACGTTTTTGGGGAGTACGCGAGGCAATGCCACGTCTGCGGCGTCGCATCCCGTCGCACGTGGCCGCTGACAACATCGGAACGGAACTATGGTTCCGTCAGACCGGCTGGCGAGAATCGCGGCAAACGCATGAGGGTGTGGGCCGAACTCTATCACCCGTCGTCCCCGCGAACGCGGGGATCCATAACCACCGATGTTAGCGGTGAGCGGGCTGTGGCCCCAGCCCTCGCATCATATGCATCGGTGGGTATGGGTCCCGGATCGCGCTCGCTACGCTCACTTGTCCAGGACGACGTGGATAGACTAATGCGCTGCGCTTGACGCTTCCGCCGCCGTCTGCGCCTCCGCCTTCTTCACCTTGCGCTCCTTGAGCCAGTTCTCGAACCGCTGGATCACGACAAAGAACGTCGGCACAAACAGCACGGCAAGGCAGGTCGACGCCAGCATGCCGGAGAATGCCGTGATGCCAATCGATTTCCGGGCGTTGGCGCCGGCGCCGGTCGCTAGCACCAGCGGGAGCATGCCGAAGATGAAAGCAAACGACGTCATTAGGATCGGCCGGAACCGGGCTCGCGCCGCCTCGACGGCGGATTCCAGCAACGGCTTGCGATCGCGCACGTGCAGTTCCAGCGCCACCTCGACGATCAGGATGGCGTTCTTGGCCGACAGCGCGATCAACAGGATGATGCCGATTTGGGTATAGAGGTTGTTCTCGATCCTCAATCCGGTCAGCACGATCATTGGGCCCAGCAAGGACAGCGGCACCGCCAGAATCACCGATATCGGCGCGTACCAGCTTTCATATTGTCCGGCCAGCACGAGGTAAACCAGCAGCAGGGCCAGGCCGAACGCCCAATAGATCTGGCCGCCGACGACCTTCTCCTGGTACGACATCGCCGTCCACTCGAAGCCCGTGCCGGGCGGCAGGGTCTTCGCGGCAACCTGCTCCATCAGATTCATCGACTGGCCTGAACTGTAACCCGTCGCCGGCAGGCCGATGATGGTTGCGGAAGGATACAGGTTGTACAGGCTGATCAGCGACGGACCGACCGCCGGCGTGATCTTTGCCACGGTGCCGAGCGGGATCATGTCGCCATTGCTGTTACGCACCATCATGTTCTGGATGTCACGCGGCGTCAGGCGGAATTGCGCGTCCGCCTGCGCATAGACCTGGAAGGTACGGCCGAATTTGTTGAACTGGTTGACGAAGGTCGAACCCATGTAGGACGACAGCGTCGAGAAGATCTGGTCGGTCGTGACATGCAGCGTCTGGGTCTTGATTCGATCCACCTCGATGTCGAACTGCGGCACCATCGAGCGGAACGGCGAACTCACCCGCTGCAGCGCGCTCTGTGACGACGCATTGGCGACGATCGCGCCGGTGATCGCCTGCAACTTGCTGAAGTCGGAATTGCCGTCGCGGAGCTGGACCTGCATTGCGAAGCCGGCGGCGTTACCGATACCCTGGATCGGCGGCGGCGGGACCACGAGGATCCGCGCCTCCTCGATGACGGAGAGTTTTTCGTTCAATCCGACGAACAGCGACCGCAAATCCTCACCTGGCCCTCGCGCGCTCCACTCTTTCAGGATCAAATAGGCGACGCCCGCATTGGCGAGGCTGGAGGAATTGTCGAGCGCGGAGATGCCGGCAATGGTGATCACCTGATCGACGCCCGGGGCTTTGCCGGTTATCTCGCTGACCTGGGTAAGCACACGCTGGGTACGCTCAAGCGCCGCACCATCAGGCAATTGCACGGCGACCAGGAGATAGCCCTGGTCCTCGATCGGAATGAAGCCGGTCGGCACGCGCGACAGTCCATAACCGCCGATCGCAATCAGGATCAGCGCGCAGATGACCGACACATTGCTGTGGGCAACCAGACGGCCGATCAGCCGGCTATAGCCGGCCTCGAGCCGGTTATAGACCGCGTTGAAGCCGCGATAGAAAAAGTTGCGCTGTTCCGGCGGCACCGGCCGGCGCAGCCATAGCGCGCACTGCGTCGGCTTCAGCGTCGCCGCATTGATGGCGCTGAGCAGCGCGGTTGCGGCGATCACCAGCGCGAACTGTGCATACATCCGCCCGGTCAATCCCGGCAGGAACGCCGACGGCAGGAACACCGAGATCAGCACCAGCGTGATGCCGATGATCGGCGCGAACAGCGCGTTCATCGCGCTGATCGCGGCGTCATGGCCCGACATCTCCTTCTCGATATTGTGCGCGGCGCCTTCGACCACAACGATGGCGTCGTCAACCACGATGCCGATCGCGAGCACGATCGCAAACAGGGTCGAGATATTGACGGTGAAGCCGAGCGCCGCCATCGCGGCAAAGGCGCCGATGATCGTCACCGGCACCGTGGTCGCGGGCACCAGCATCGCGCGCCAGTCCTGCAGGAAGATCAGGATCACGACGAGGACGAGAAGACCGGCCTCGATCAGCGTCTTGTAGACCTCATTGATCGATTCCGAGACAAATTTGGTGGTGTCGAACGGCGCATCATAAGTAATGTCCTGCGGAAACGCCTTCGCCAGCACGTCCATCTTCTTCTTGACCGCCTGCTCGACCTCCAGAGCGTTGGCGCCGGGCGACTGGAACACGCCGATGCCGGTGGCCGGCTTGTTGTTGAGCGAGAACACCTGGCTATAGGTCTGTGCGCCAAGTTCGACCCAGCCGACGTCGCGCACGCGGGTGACATCGCCGCTGGTGCCGGTCTTGACGACCACGTTCTCGAACTCGCTGGTGTCATCGAGCCTGCCGCTGACGTTCAGCGTATACTGGAACGCCTGTCCCGGAGGCGTCGGCGGCGCGCCGACCTGGCCCGCGGTGACCTGCTGGCTCTGCTGCTGGATCGCGGAAATGACGTCCTGCGGCATCAGGTTGCGCGCCTGCAGCTTGTTCGGATCGAGCCAGACCCGCATCGAATACTGGCCGGCGCCGAACACGGTGACGTTGCCGACGCCGGGCAGACGCGACAGCTCGTCGCGAATATTGATCGTGGCGTAGTTGCTCAGAAACAGGCTGTCATAGGTCGATTTCGGCGACGTCAGCGTCACGAACAGCAGGATCGCCGTCGACTTCTTCTGCACGGTGACGCCCTGGTTCTGCACCGATTGCGGCAATTGCGCCAGCGCGCTCGACACCCGGTTCTGCACCAGCACCTGCGCGAAGTTGAGGTCGGTGCCGATCTTGAAGGTGACCGTCAGCGAATAGGAGCCGTCGGCGCCGCTGTAGGACTGCATGTAGAGCATGTCCTCGACGCCGTTGACCTGCTGCTCGATCGGCAGCGCCACCGTATCGATCACGGTCTTGGCGCTGGCGCCGGGATAGCGGGTCGTCACCTGGACCGTTGGCGGCACGACGTCGGGATATTGCGCCACCGCGAGCCGCAACAGGCTGACGCCGCCGATCAGGATCATCAGGATCGCGATGACGTTGGAAAGAACCGGCCGCTCGATGAAAAATTTCGAAATCATGGCCCGGCTCCTACTTGGCCGCCGTTGGCTGTGCTTCGATCTGTTTCAGTTGCGGATCGACCTTCTGGCCGGGAATCGCGCGCAACAGCCCCGCGGTGACGACGCGGTCGTCGGGCTTCAGCCCCTCCTCGATGACACGCAGCCCGCCCTCCAGCGGCCCGACCCGCACCTTGCGCTGCTCGACGACATTCTCGCCGTTCACGACCAGCAGGTAGCGTCCGGACTGATCGCTGCCGAGGGCCACGTCAGGCACGAACAACGCGCTCTGCACCTGATCGATCGGGACGCGAACTCGGACAAAGAACCCCGGCAGCAACGCGCGATCGGAATTGGGCAGCACGCCGCGCACCGGGAGCGTGCCCGTCGACTGGTTGAGCGTCACGGCGGCGTAGTCGAGCTTGCCCTTGTGCGGAAAACCGGTCTCGGTTTGCAATCCGACTTCAATCGGCAATTGCCTGAGATCGTCCGGCGTCATCCCGCGCCGGCGAGCCTCCGTGCGGATCCGCAGCACGTCCTGTTCGTTGACGTTGAAATTCACCCAGATCGGGTCGAGCGCCACGATGGTGGCAAGCTGCGTCGGCGACGAGACGCCGACGAGTTCGCCGACGGCGACGAGATGCGTGCTGACGACGCCATCAAACGGCGCGGTCACATTGGTATAACCGTAATTGACCGCCGCGATCTTGGTATTGACCTGGGCCTGAAGCAGGTTCGCTTGCGCGTTATCGCGCGTCGAGGTGGAAGTATCCAGCGTGGCTTGGGAAACGGCTTGCCGCTGGACCAATTCCTGCTGGCGCTTGAAGTCCGCCTCGGCCTGCCTCACCGTTGCCTGCGCGCCGGTTTCCGCGGCCTGCGCCTGTTCGAGCTTCAGCTTGTAGGTGTCAGGCTCGATCGTGAACAGGGGCGTGCCTTCTTTCACAAAGGCGCCGTCCTGATAACTGATCGATTGCAGAAAGCCCTGCACGCGCGCGACCAGATCGACATTCTTGATCGCGACCGTATTGCCGGTCGCTTCCAGATAGCGCGTGAAGGACCGTTGCACCGGCACCGCCACATCGACTTTCGGTGGCGGCGGCGGGACAAAAGTATTTTGTTCGCAGGCACTTAAGATGCCCATCGCGGCAATTGCGAACGCCGCGCGCCGGATCGAAGCCCCTCCTTGCCCGATGGTGCGGTGCGGACTCAGGCGTGCAGGCGAACGCATAGGCTTCATTTTTCGTGCCTCAATTGGTTTGTTCAGAAAAATGTCTATTCAGAAATCGACGTTCGGCGCCACCCCATGAAAATAGCAACAATCCGCTTGCAGTGAAACCGGAAAGCGAAAATGATGCGGGCCGTTAGCATTTCTACGACGAAATTTTTCTGCGGTTGAAGCGGCGGCTTCCTGCGACGACAAAAGGATTTATTCAAATGATCAACACGTTGAAACGTGCGACGAAGCTTGCGCCGTGGCTTTCTGTCGTCGCGATGGTGGCAACCGCTGCACCGGCTTTTGCGCAAGCCCCGAGCCAGGCGCAACGCGACGCCATCAAATCGCAGTGCCGCTCCGATTACATAGCGCATTGCTCCAGCGTGCCGCCGGGCGGCGAGGCGGCGCTGCAATGCCTGCAGAAGAATATGTCGAGCCTTTCATCGAGCTGCCAGAGCGCGGTGCGCGCCGTGGAAGCACCGGCGGCCGCGACTTCCAAGCCAGCCGAGACCGCCAAGCCTGCCGAGACCGCGGCGCCGAAAGCCACTGCTCCCGCGGCTGCGACGACTGCAGCGCCCAAAGCTGCCGAACCAAAGGCAGCAGCGGCCCCCGCAGCCGGACAGCCGACCAGCGCCCAGATTTCCGCCATCCGCAGCGCGTGCCGCTCCGATTATCCGAAGGTCTGCGCGGGCGTGCCGACCGGCGGCGCGCCCGCCCTGCAATGCCTGGAAAAGAACAAGGCGAAACTCTCGGCCGGTTGCGAGAAAGCCGTCTCCGCCGCCAGCGGCGGTGCAACGCCAGCGGCTACACCCGCAGGCGCAGCTCCGGCCGCAGCGGGAGCGGCTGCCGCCGCTGCACCGGCGGCGCCGACCGTGATCGTGCTGCGACCGATGCGGCCGCGTGAAGAACTGCTGGTGCTGCGATCGGCCTGCGGCGCCGATGTCCGCTCGATTTGCGGCGGCGTGCAGCCTGGCGGCGGCCGGATCGTGCAGTGTCTGGCGACCAATGCCGCCCAGCTTTCGCCGGCCTGCAAGGACGTGCTGTCCCAGTTCGCGGCGCGATAATCACGCGCGCCCTGCGGCGGTCCTGCATTGATCCGGGGACCGCCGCCGGTCACTCGCCGCCGCGAAAGGCGAGGATGAGCTGAATGAGCCGTACCGACAGGGCGATATAAAGGATCGCCATCAGGGTTTGGTACGCAATATGCCAATTGAGCTTGGCGAGCTTGTAGAGGCCGTCGACGAAGTTCAGCAGCAGGAGAATAACGCCGAACAATATGACGCCGCGACCGACGAGACCATGGCGCAGATACCCGAACAGCACGATCGCCGGCTCACTGCTCGAGACATGGGCGCCGGCCGATACGATCAACGTCCCGATGATCAACTTCTCGACGTGAGAAAATATTTCCTTGGAGACCGGCTCGACATGTTCGGAATAGAACGCCAGCCATTTGGCTCTGACCTCCGCCATGGGTTTTCCTTGATTTTCATTGCGGCTGCTAATGGGAGCCTCAATACAGCGGGTCCGCGATCAAGAAGCAAGAAGGCCGGCGATCCTGATCCGCGGATACTGACCTCCACGATCGGTCATCTCAACGAAGGGGACCCGCAACCGAAACGAGATCGGCGTGCACGCACGCCGCGACACGCATCCGCAGAACCTTCCGAAGAAACTCTCAAAAAGAAACTTTCAGGGCTGAACATCAACAGTACAAAGTCCGGGAGACCAACATGCGTTACTTGCTGATCGTTGCATCCGCCTTTTTCGCCTTCGGCGCGACCATGACCTTTGAGTCGACCGAAGCCAACGCCGCGGTATGCGCCAGGGGCGTCTATCGCGCCGGCTGCGCCGGGGCACGCGGCGCGGTCGTCGTGCGCAAGCCGGTTGTCGCCGCCTGCCGGTGGGTGTGGGTCGGCGGCGTGAAAGTCCGCCGCTGCGTCTGACCTCAGCGAAGGTCCGGTCAAGCTGAAGCTGCCGCAGAGCGGACAACCGTTCGCGGACAGAACCCGCGCGGCTGAAACAGGCCATGGGCGCCCGGTCCTGACGCGGTCGGGACCGGGCCTAAAGCCTCGTTCCCCGATCATTTTTCTGTAGCGCAAATTTCCGGCGCGGATTAGTCTCCAACCCAATTAGTAAGTATACTGTCGATTGGGAGGAAGACGTGCGCATCGCCGTCATCGGTGGAGGCCCCGGCGGTCTCTACTTCGCCTATCTCTGGAAACGGCGTCATCCGGACGCGCATATCGATCTGTTCGAACAAAACCCCGAGGGCGCGACCTGGGGGTTTGGCGTGGTGTTCTCCGAACAGGCGCTGGAATTCCTGCGCGCTGACGATCCCGAGACGGTCGACGCCATCACGCCCCGGATGGAGAGCTGGAAGAACATCACGCTCAATTTACGCGGCGAGAGTGTCGAAATCGACGGCATCGGCTTCTCCTCGATCGGCCGGCTCGAACTGCTGACCATCCTGCAGCAGCGCGTGCGCGCGGCGGGAATCGCGGCGCGATACAACACCACGATCCAGTCGCTGGATGAGCTCGGCGAGTACGACCTGATCGTCGCCGCCGACGGACTGAACTCGCTGGTGCGCCGCGGTTTTGAGCAGGAGTTCGGCGCCTCGGTTTCGCACTCGACCAACAAATTCGCCTGGTACGGCACCAGCAAACGTTTTGCCACGCTGTCGCAGACGTTTGTGAAGACCGCTCTCGGATCGTTCAACGCCCACCACTATCGCTATTCGCCCGCCATGAGCACGTTCCTGGTCGAGTGCGACGCGGCGACCTGGCAGGCCTACGGTTTTGAGCACAAGACGATCGAGCAGTCGCAGGCGATCTGCGAGGAGATATTCGCCGCGACGCTGGACGGCCATGCGCTGGTGTCGAACAAATCGGTGTGGCGGAATTTTCCCTGGATCTGGAACGAGAACTGGTCGCACGGCAACATGGTGCTGATCGGCGACGCCCTGCATACCGCGCATTTCTCGATCGGCTCGGGCACCCGGCTCGCCATCGAGGACGCAATCGCGCTGACCAAGGCGCTGGAGGCGGAAACGGAGATTGCCGCGGGCCTCGCCCGCTACCAGACCGAACGCAAGCCGATCGTGCAGAAGCTGGTGACGGCCGCGCGCACCAGCGCCGACTGGTATGAACACTTTCCCGAACACATGAAGCTCGACCTGATGGATTTTGCCTACAGCTACATCACCCGCTCCGGGCGGATCGCCGATGCGCGGCTGCGCGCGATGTCGCCGGAATTCATGGCGCGTTACGAGGCGGACAAGAAAATCGGGAGCCAGGCATGACGTCACAAATTTCCGACATGGTCCCCCGCGACAATCCGGGCGCGCGCGAGATCGGCTTTGCGATTCCGGAAAATTATAACGCCAGCCGCATCCTGTTCGACAATCTTGCCAAAGGCCGCGGCGACAGGCTGGCGCTTACCGGCCCCGGCGGCACGCGCACTTACGCAGAGCTCTGCGCCGAGGCCTCGCAATGGGGGCATGGCTTTCAGTCGCTGGGCCTGAAGCGCGGCGACCGCATCCTGATGTTCCTCGACGACACGCCGGCCTACCCGGCGGCGTTTTTCGGCGCGGTGCGATCAGGCTTTGTGCCGCTGTTGATCAACACGCTGACGCCGCCGGACCTGCTGCAGTTCTATCTTTCGGACGCCGGCGCCGCGGTCGCGGTCGCGGAGGCCGAGTTCACCTCGCGGTTCAATGAAGAAGCCTGCAAGGACACGCCGCTGCAAACCCTGGTCGTGGTCAATGGCGCCGCAGGCGAGCATGCCGCGCCGAAAACCCTCATGGCGCCGCAATGGCTGCAAGGAATCTCCCCCGATTTGCCGGAAGCCGATACCAAGCGCGACGAGATGGCGTTCTGGATGTATTCATCCGGCTCGACCGGGCGCCCCAAGGGCATCGTGCACCTGCAGCACGACATGGCCTACAGCGAGCAGGCGTTTGCGCGCAACGTGCTCAAGCTTACGCCCGACGATATCTGCTTCTCGGTGCCGAAGATTTTCTTCGCCTACGGCTTTGGCAACGCCATCACCTTCCCGTTCTCGGTCGGTGCGGCGACGCTGCTGCTGCCCGGCCAGCCGAAGCCGGCAACAATCTTCGAGGCGATCGGAAAATACCGGCCATCGATATTCTACGGATTGCCCACACTCTATACCTCGCTGACCAAGGCCGAAGGTGCTGCCGCCACCGACTTCTCCTCGCTGCGGATGGCGCTCTCGGCCGCCGAGGTGCTGTCGGCGGAAGTGTTCAACGGCTGGAAGGCGCTGACGGGGTTGGAAATCATCGAAGGGCTCGGCTCGACCGAGGCGCTGCACATCTATCTCTCCAACCGCCCCGAGAAGAAGAAGCTCGGCGCCGCCGGCCTGCGCGTGCCCGGCTACGAAATTCTGTTGAAGGACAAGGACGGCCGCGAGGTCGGCGACAACGAGGAAGGCATTTTGTGGGTGCGCGGCGATTCGAACACACCGCTGTACTGGAACCGGCCGGACAAATCGGCGGAGACCATTCGTGAGGAGGGGTGGATCTACACCGGCGACCGTTTTCTGCGCGATGCCGACGGTTTCCATTTCTTCCGCGGCCGCGCCGACGACCTGATCAAGATTTCAGGCCAATGGGTCTACCCGCTCGAGGTCGAGCTCTGCCTCGCCGAACACCCCGACATCAGGGAATGCGCGGTGTTCGCGGCCGAGCTGCCCGATAGGCGCATGACGCTGAAGGCGGTGGTGGTGATGAACAAGGGCGAATTCGATCCGAACAACGCCACGAAGAAGCTGCAGGACTACGTCAAGGCGAAACTGCTGCCCTACAAATATCCGCGCGAGATCAGGTTCATCGGGGAGCTGCCGAAGACCGGCACGGGCAAGATCGACCGCCAGGCGTTGATGAAGATGTAGCTGGCTGTTTCAACAAATTCGGTGTCGTCTCTGCGAACGAAGGGACCCATAGCCACCGATGTCTGTTGTTCCGATCGCTGTCGCCCCAGCGTCCCAAACACGACTTCCTGTGGTTATGGGTCCCTGCGTTCGCAGGGACGACAGCGGAATTTCCGGCTCCTACCCCGCCAATCCCGTCCCGCCATACAGCCACGCCAGATCGCCGTACCACTCCTCCGACGTCTTCGCGCCCATGATCTCGTTGCGCAGCCGGGCATGTCCGCCCGAGGGGTGATAGATGTGTTCGCCGATGGCGCGCGACATCAACTGCACCTTTGCGGTGCGCAGGAACCGCTGCGCGCGATAGGCTTCCAGCGCTTTTGCGTAATCGTCATGCGCTCCCAGCATGTGCGACAGGCACACCGCGTCTTCCATCGCCTGACACGCACCTTGCGCGAAATATTGCAGCATCGGATGCGCGGCGTCGCCGAGCAGCACGACGCGGCCGTCGACCCAGCGCTCGACCGGATCGCGGTCGCACAAAACCCACAGCCGCCAGTTCTTGCCATGGCGTATGATCTCCTGGGCACGCGCATGCACGTGGCCAAAGCCCTGCATGACCTCCTCGTCGCTGACAGGCTTGCCGGCGACCGGCTCCGGCGCGTCGTTGTGATAGGTGACGACGAGGTTGAACACCTTCCAGCCCGACAGCGGATAATGCACGATGTGGCATTTCGGTCCGGCCCACAGCGTCGCCGCGTTCCAGCGCAAATCTTCCGGCATCTGTTCGGTCGGGATCACCGAGCGATACGTCGTGTGCCCGGACACACGCGGCGGCCCATCCGCAACGACCTGCTTGCGCACATTCGACCACAGCCCGTCGGCGCCGATCAATAGCCGCCCCGTGACGCGTTCGCCATTGGCCAGCCGCGCTGTCACCGACGAGCCGTCCTGGTCGTAGCCGACCACCTCGCTGCTGACGCGCAATTCGATCAGCTCATGGCTCTCGCAGGCGCGCAGGAAAACGCCGTGCAGATCGCCGCGATGCACCACCGCATAGGGATTGCGGAAGCGCGAGCGGAACGCATCGCCGAGATCGACATGGGTGATCTCTTCGGCCGTCAACGCATCCATCAGCCGAAGCTGGTCGATATAGACCGCCATGCTTCGTGCGGCCTCGCCGACGCCGAGATAATCGAAGGCGTGGAATGCGTTGGGCCCGAGCTGGATGCCGGCGCCGATTTCGCCGAGCTGCGAGGCTTTTTCCAAGAGGACCGAGCGGATGCCTTTTTGCGCCAGCCCAAGCGCTACGGCGAGCCCGCCGATTCCGCCACCTGCGATCAAAACCGGCCGTGCGTCCATCAGCTCGACTTTCCCAGATGCTCGAGGGCGTCTTCGGCGCGCAGCGGCACGCGCGAGGCTTCGTTGTTGAGATCGACCAGCTGCGTCATCAGCGCCAGCAGCGTCTTGCGGTCGGCCGGCTTCAAGGGCTGCAGCATCCTTAACTGCGCGTGCTCCACCGAGGGCATGATGTCGCGCAGCACCGCCGCCCCCGATTTGGTCAGATGGAGCAGCTTGACGCGCTTGTCCTCCCGCGACGGTTTGCGCTCGATCAGCGCCTTGCTCTCCAGCCGCTCGATCACATTGCCGAGCGTGGAGCGGTCGAACGCGATCACCGCCGACAGCCGAGTGGCGTCGATGCCGGGATGGGTGTGGATCGCCACCAGTGCGGCATATTGCACCGGCGTCAGGTCGAACGCGTTACACTCTTCGACGAAGATCGAGACCGCGATCTGCTGCATCCGCCGGAACAGGTAGCCGGGCGCGGTGTAGACCGCGTCCATGGTGATGGGGGATGGCTTACTCGGCATCGGCTTGCTTGTCCGGCGCGGCATCAGTGAACGCTTTCATTTCCTTCGCCGCGGCCTCGGCTTTCAGCAGGCGCGGATAGGCCGAAACATCGACGCCGAAGCGCCGCGCATTGCCAAGCTGCGGGATCAGGCAGAGGTCGGCAAGGGTGGGCTTGTCGCCGAAGCAGAACGGGCCGGCCTCGCCAGCGACCAGCGTTTCGCAGGCTGATAATCCCTCACGATTGGCCCAGGCCGCCCATTCCGTCACTTTCTCTTCGGGCAGACCGAGCTGGCGCAAGCGCGCCAGAACCTTGAGATTTTGCACGGGGTGCGTATCGCAGGCCAGCGCCATGGCGAACGCGCGCACCTTGGCGCGGCGCAGCGGATCCTTTGGCAGCAACGGCGGATTGGGATGGGTTTCGTCCAGCCATTCAATGATGGCGAGCGACTGGGTCAGCACCGTCCCGTCGTCACCCTCCAGTGTCGGCACCAGCCCCTGCGGATTGATCGCGAGATAGGCGGGGGCGCACTGTTCGCCCTTGCGAAGGTGATGCGACAGGTGATCGGTCGACAACCCCTTGAGGTTCAGTGCGATCCTGACCCGGTATGCCGCGCTGCTGCGGAAATAGCCATGCAGCTTCATCGGAACCTCCCTCGGATTTTATCGTTTGCCTCGCGGCCTGTCATTGACGTTACCCATATTGTAAGTATACTGTCAATCCATAGACGATACAAAAATGACGGGAGGCTTGACCATGGAAGCCGTGCAGAAGACCCCGGAACGCGAGGCGTTCTACAAGAAGATCGACGGCGAGAATCTCTCCGCGCTGTGGAACGTGCTGGGCGACCTCGTCACGCCGGAGCCGCGAAGCGCCTGCCGGCCGCATCTGTGGAAGTTCGATTCGATCCGCGATTACATGACCGAGGCCGGCAAGCTGATCACCGCCAAGGAAGCCGAGCGGCGGGTGCTGGTGCTGGAGAATCCCGGCCTGCGCGGCCAGTCGAAGGTCACGACGTCGCTGTTCGCCGGCGTGCAGATGGTGGTCCCGGGCGACGTCGCCCCCGCGCATCGGCACAGCCAGTCGGCGCTGCGTTTCGTGCTCGAAGGCAAGGGCGCCCATACCACCGTCGACGGCGAACGCACCGCGATGGAGCCCGGCGATTTCGTCATCACGCCGTCGATGACCTGGCACGACCATTCCAACGAAACATCCGAGCCGATGTTCTGGCTCGACGGGCTCGACATCCCGATGGTGCAGTTCTTCGATGCCTCCTTTGCCGAGGGGTCGAACGAGGACCAGCAGAAGATCTCAAAGCCCGCCGGCGACAGCTTTGCTCGCTACGGCCACAATCTGCTGCCGGTCGACGAGAAGCGCAAATCCAAGACCTCGCCGATCTTCAACTATCCCTACAGCTACACCCGCGAGGCGCTGGAGCTGGCCAAGACGCGCGACGAATGGGATGCCTGCCACGGGCTGAAGCTGAAATTCTCCAATCCCGAGACCGGCGATTTCGCGATGCCGACGATCGGGACGTTCATTCAGTTGCTGCCGAAGGGTTTCAAGACCGCGCGCTATCGTTCAACGGACGCCACCGTGTTCGCCGCGATTGAAGGCAAGGGCCGCACCAGGATTGGCGACCAGACGTTTGAGTGGGGCGCGCGCGATCTGTTCGTGGTACCGAGCTGGCACTGGGTCACGCACGAGGCCGACACCGACGCAGTGCTGTTCTCGTTCTCCGACCGTCCGGTGCAGCAGAAGCTTGATTTGTTTCGCGAGGATCGTGGGAATGCGTGATCTATCGTCGTCCCTGCGAACGCAGGGACCCATAACCACCGGCGTTGGTTGTTGCGAAAGGCGTTTGCCACATCGCCTCATCGATGGATCACGCGGTATGGGTCCCTGCGTTCGCAGGGACGACAGGTCTACCGCCAGTGCAGCAGCTTCGCCTCCAGCACATTGATCGCCTTCCCCACGGCCAACCCGAACAGCGACAGGATCACGACACCGGCCAGCAACTGATCGGTCTGCATCAGATTGCCGGCCTGCAGCACGAACGCGCCGATGCCGAATTGCGCGCCGATCATTTCGGCGCTGACGACGAGCAATAGCGCCACCGACGCCGTGATGCGAAAGCCCGCGAGGATCGAGGGCAGCGCGCCCGGCCAGATCACGCGGCGGACGATGGCATGGAACGGCACGTTAAAACTCTGCGCCATCCGGATCAAATTGCGCGGCACCGCGTCGACGCCGCTATAGACCGAGATCGCGGTGGAGAAGAACACGCCGAGCGCAATGGTCGCGATCTTCGGCTCCTCGCCGATTCCGAGCCAGAGGATCAACAATGGCAGCAGCGCGATCTTCGGAATCGGAAACAGCGCGGAGATGAAGGTGATGCCGACGCCGCGCGCCAGCGTCGACAGCCCGATCGCAAAACCTGTGATGACGCCGGCCACGGTGCCGAGCAGCCAGCCCAAGCCGATGCGAACGACCGAAGCCGATATGTGCTGCCAGAGCGCGCCACTGAGCGCGAGCTTGTAGATTGCGACCGCAATGGCCGACGGCGCCGGCAGGAACAGCGGATTGACGAGACCGGCACTGCCGGCCAATTGCCACAGCGCAATCACCAGCGCGAGCGCCATCCAGCCCGAGGTGCGCCCCGCCCTTGGCACAAAACCGGCGCCGCGGAAGGCGACCGGCCGGGCTTCGGTTGCGCGATCGTCCTGCGGCGCGCGCTCAAGCATGCTGCACCTCGCGCTCGGCATCGATCGCCTCCTCGCGGATCAGCGACCACAGATCGTTCTGCAGCGCCAGCAACTTGCCGCGTGCATCGATCGCACCGCGCTCGGCGCGCGTCATCGGGATTTCGACGATCTCCCTGACGCGGCCCGGCCGGCGCGACAGCACCACGATGCGGTCGGCAAGCCGCACGGCTTCCTCGAGATTATGCGTGACATAGACCGCGCCCATCGCGCCGTCGGCGAGCAGGCGGATGAAATCCTCCATCAGCAATTCGCGGGTCTGCGAATCCAATGCCGACAATGGCTCGTCCATCAGGAGAATTGCCGGCCGCACCGCGAGCGCCCGTGCGATGCCGACGCGCTGGCGCATCCCACCCGACAATTGTTTTGGATAGGCGCCGCGGAAATCAGACAGGCCCGTGCGCTTCAACGCGTCATCGACGACGGCTCGACGCGCTGCGGCCCCAAGCGCGCTATGGACCAGCGGAAATTCGACGTTCGCATCCACCGTGCACCATGGCAGCAGCGAAAAATCCTGGAACACGAAGGTCAGCGGATTGAGGCTGTCGGCCGGCGGCGCGCCTCGCAGCTCTGCCCTTCCCTCGCTCGGCTGCAATAGCCCGCCAAGGATCGACAAGAGCGTGCTCTTGCCGCAACCGGAGGGACCGACGATTGCGACGACCTCGCCGGAGGCAACCGTGAAGGACACCTTGTCGAGCACGTCGAGGCCGCCGAAGCGGTGAGTGATTTGATCGGCGATCAGATCCATGTGATTACTGCATCTCTTCAAAGACCGGGTTTTCTGCTCGTCATGCCTGGGCTAAAGCGCGAAGCGCGTCTTCGCGCTAGATGTCCCGGGCATCCACGTCTTTGCGATCCAACGGCGACAGAGACGTGGATGGCCGGGTCAAGCCCGGCCATGACGGAGAATATCCCCATCAATCCGCCTTCACATATTCCTTCGCGATGATCGCGTCCGCCGCAACCCCCTTGTCGACAAAGCCCTGCTCCTGCAGCCACGCGATCTGGTTGTCGACGTTCTTGACGTCGAGTTTGCCGTCGGGATCGATATAGGCGCAATTGCCGACCACCTGCTCGACCGGCAGATTGGTGTATTTGGCGATGATTTCCAGCAACGGCCTTGTCTTGTCGTTGATGTCTGCCTTACCGTCCTTCCCGGAAGCCAGGATCACGTCGTGATATTCTCGGTCGGCGCGCACCAAAGCGGCGAGCAATTTCGTGACCGTCGCCTTGTTGGTCAGCGTTTTCGGCGAGGCGAACACTGCCCCCAACTGCCACGGCGTCTCATCGCCGACCCAGCCGAGGAACTTTGCTCCACCGGAATCCACCAACGCGCGGGCAGTCGAGATCGGCAGCAGCGCGGCGTCGACGGTTTCGCCCTTCAGCGCGGCTGCGGCATTCGACAGCGACTGCAACGGCAGCACTTTCACGTCGGCGAGCTTGAAGCCGTATTTGTCGGCGAGCAGGCCGAGCGAATAGTGAAAGCTGGACCCGACCTGTGTCACCGCGATGCGCTTGCCCGCAAGGTCCTTCGGTGTCTTCAGCCCGGCGGCAAAGGCGTTGTTGCTGGCGAAGTAGCCGATCAGCGGATAGCCCGCCTTCTCGCGGCTCATGCCGCCGATTACCTTCAGCGTGCCCTTTCCAGCGAGATTGTAGAGCCCGGCGGTGAACGCGGTGATGCCGAAATCGACATCGCCTGAAGTGGTCGCCACCGCGATCGGCTGCGCCGCGTCGAAGAATTTCAATTCGATATCAAGGCCTGCTTCGCGGAAATAGCCCTTGTCCTGCGCGATGAACACCGGCGCCGACGACGACAGCCGGAGCACGCCGATTTTTGCCTTTTGCGCGTCATCGGCCCGTGCGATCCCGCCCGCTGATAACGCCAACAGGCCAGCCAGCGCAAGCCGTGCAAACTTCGTCATCCCGTTCCCTCCGCCTTTTCTTATAACCCCTCGGGCACGTTCTGGTCCCGCCCGATGAAAGCGCCGTGCTGCTTCAACGCTTGTTGCAACTTTTCTACCGCAATGTCGCGCGGAATCGTATTGCCCGACAGCGCCAGCGCCGCCGCGGAGCCGGCTGCCTCCCCCATCGCAAAGCAGGCGCCGGAAACCCGCGCCGCCGACTGGCCCTCATGGGTCATCGAGGCACAGCGCCCGGCCATCAGGAGATTGTCTATGCCTTCGGGCACCAGCATGCGATACGGCAATTCGTTGAAGCCGCGAGATTCCGGGATCGGCGGAAACGTAAAGGTCACATCTCCCGCCACATGCTGTTCCATCGGCCAGCCATTGACGCCGATGGTGTCGTCGAACGAGGCGCAGCCAAGCACGTCCTCGCCCGACAGCATGTAGCCGCCGATCACCCGCCGCGTCTCGCGGATGCCGAGTTGCGGCGGCAAATCGACGATGTAGGATTTTTCGAAGCCGGGCACCGTGCGCAGGAATTCGAACGCCTGGAGGGCCTGCCGCCGGCCCTCGATTTCGCCGCGCGTCATCTGGTCGGGGTCGATCCCGCTGACTGCCGTGCCGTCCTCGCGCGCGAGCTGGGTAAAATTCACCCGCCATTCGATCGCCGAGCGCTGCGGCCGCACGATGGCGGTCTTGCGCGGAAAATGATGCGTGCCCGCGGCTTCCGCCTTTTCCATCAGCGCTGGAATGGTGCGCCAGGCGTCGCCAGCCTTTTCGGGATCAATGCCGTTGAGGCGGAACATCATCGAGGGATAGAGCATGCCGCCGGCATTGTCGCCGACTTCAAAGGGCGCCCCCGCCCAGGCCGCGAGATCGCCATCGCCGGAACAGTCGATGAAGATGCCGGCGCGCACCGCCTGACGGCCGGCCTTGGTCTCGACCATCAGCGCACGGATGCGCTTCTCATCGTCCATCACCACGCCCGCGCCCAGCGCATGAAAGAGAATATCGACCTTGTGCGCCGCCAGCAGATCGTCCGCCGCGATCTTGTAAGCCGCGGTGTCATAGGCCTGCGCAAAGATCTTGCCGAGGATCAGGTGCGGCGCGTTGAGCCCGTCGAGCCGGTCGATCCGCGTGAGCAGATCGGAAGCAATCCCTTGCACCACCCGACGCATCTCGCCATGGACATTGGCATGCAGCCCGCAGAAATTCGTCACGCCTGCGGCCGTGCCCATGCCGCCGAGAAAGCCGTAGCGCTCGATCAAGAGCGTCCGCCGCCCGGCCCGCGCGGCCGCCACCGCCGCCGCAATCCCCGCGGGTCCGCCACCGAGAACGGCGACTTCATATTCGCCGTACAGCGGAATCTGGCGAGCGGGTTCTTCAATGGTTTTGGCCGACACGGCAGCGATCCCATCCCTGATGATTTTTGTTTCGCGGGACTATGAATTAACGCGAAGCGGACTACAATCCAGCAAATTGCGCGATCAGCTTTCTCGAATCGAGAAAAGTGGATGGATACGCTCGTCAACCTCCAGGCCTTTCTGGCGACCGCCGACGCCGCCGGCTTTTCGGCTGCCGCCCGCAAGCTGAAAGTCTCGACTTCGGTCGTGGCCAAGCGCGTCACCCAGCTCGAAGATCAGATCGGCATCGCGCTGTTTCATCGATCGACCCGTCAATTGCGGTTGACCGAAGCCGGACAGCAATATGTGCACCGCGCCCGCGGCGTGGTGGCTGACGTTGGCGACCTTCTGTCGCGCATGGGCGAAAAGGACCATGATCTGATCGATCATCTGCGCATCAAGGCGCCGACCTCGCTGACCATCGCCCGGCTGGCCGACGTGTTCAGCGCCTTCCAGACGGAAAATCCGCGGCTGAAACTGGAAGTCGTGCTGATCGATCGGCCGGTAGATCCGGTCACGGAAGGTTTTGACGTTGCCATCGGTGCATTCCCGCATTCGTTCGGCGGTGTCGTCGATGAACCCTTGTGCGCGCTCAAGCGCCTGCTGTGCGCAGCGCCCGCCTATCTCAAATCGCACGGCATGCCGCGGCACCCGCGCGATCTGGTCGAACACCGCTGCCTGAGCTTTCTTCCGACCGGGCCGGAGTGGATATTCGACGGCCCGCGCGGCCGCATCACCATTCAGGTACGCCCGCTGCTGAATTCGAACGAGGGCCACGTGCTGGTGAAAAGCGCGATCGCCGGAAACGGCATTGCTTTCATTTCGCATTATCTCGCGGCCGACGCGCTGCGCGACGGGTCGCTGCAGGTGGTGCTTCCGGAATTCCCAATCCCCGATGTATGGGTCAAGGCAACGATCCCCGAGCGGCGCGTCAATGCGGCAGCCGTGCAGGCACTGCTTCAGCAATTGAAACGCGCGCTCTCGCCAACGCTGTAGAGCGCACTGGCGATCAGGTCCCGACCTGCAGCGGTGAGGTCAGCTTGCGTAGCGCCGCGATCACCGAGAGTGCGGTGATGCGGCCTGTCTTCGGGTTTTCCGATGGGATGTTTTCGATTCCCATCGTGAACGAAGCCGAGTCGGAATCGACCCTGATCTGGTGGCAGTTCCGCGTCACCGCCGGATCGGCCCAGATTTCGATCGTGGTGCGGTCGGGGCCGATGCCTGCGAGCGATAACGCCGCCACCACGTTGACGTTGGCGGGAAAGGCCGCAGCCGCATCGCGCGCCGAGCCCTTGAAGACGCAGAGCGCCGATGTCAAGCCGTCCATGGAAATCCCGTTCTCGACGAGATAGGGTGCACCGGCAAGCCCGTTCGGCGGCTTGCGCGTGACCATCTGCACCGAATGGATAGTGCCTTCGGCGGCAGCCGATACCGCATCGAAGCCGATCAAGGCGCCGGTCGGCACGATGATCTGCCCGCCATGCGCCCGGGCGAGATCGACGAGATCAGGACGCGGCAGCAGCGCGCTGGCGCTGAGCACCATCACCTGCCTGCCGGCGCTCAGCATCGGCCGGCAGATCTGGTCGAGGATCGCTGCCGGAGCGCATTCGACGACGAGATCGGCGTGAGCGGGCAGTTCGTCGAGCGAGATCAGCGGACAGGTGATGCCTTCGCTATCGAGCCACGTCTGCGCCTTCGCCTGATCCCGCGCCACGATCGCCGCGAGAGCAAGCCCCGGCATACCTTGCGCCAGCTTGCGCGCCACGGTTTTGCCGATCTCCCCCAGCCCGGCAACGGCGATACGTTTTGATTCCAAACTACGGTGCTCCTGTGATGGCGACTTCATTCTCGTTCTTCGGCGATGTGCAGTCTCACAGACCGCATGACTTCCAAAGCGCCGCCATCTGCTCGTCGGTTGCGAGCGCAGCCCTCCCCTCGCGAATATCGCGCTGGATGCGAGCGACCTCCTGCGCTTGAGCGTCGGTCAGGCGATCGCGACTCGCGTCCAGGCGCTCCTTGGGCCATTGAGGGACGCGCGCGATGAGTTCTTCGTTATCTTTCGCTGTCATGGCTCCAACTATAGCAAACTCTTCCAAGTCCGCCATTGCGGTCTCAAATGCGCCTATGCCACGGAAGACACTTATTTCCCCACGCCCCAGTTCGCCGCCCGCTTCTCCGCAAACGATGCCAGCCCTTCCGACGCTTCCCTGGTCTGACGCCTTTCCGAATGCATCCGCACTAGCCGCGCATAGGCCTCGTCATCCACGCTCATGCCACCGAACGAGTTCTCCATCGCCAGCGCCTTTGTTTCCGCGAGCGCCTCGGGACCGTTGGCCAGCAACTGCTCCACGACTTTTGCGCCCGCCGTCTCCAGCTCCGCCAGCGGCACCACCTCATGCACCAGCCCGATGCGCCGCGCCTCCTCCGCGCCAAAACGTTCGCCGGTCAGCGCGTAACGGCGGACCTGGCGAACGCCGATGGCGTCGCAGAGTTGCGGGATGATGATCGCGGCCGTCAGCCCCCAGCGCACTTCGGTGATCGAGAACAGCGCATTGTCGGCGGCGATCACCACGTCACACGCCGAGATCACGCCGGTGCCGCCGCCGAAACAGCCGCCCTGCACCAGCGCGACCGTCGGAATCGGCAGCGTGTTCAGCCGCTGCACGGCTTCGAACGTCGCGCGCGACACCTTTTCGTTTTCTTCCGCCGATTTCGGCCGCACGCCGTTGATCCATTTCAGGTCGGCGCCGGCCTGGAAATGCTTGCCGTTGCCCTTCAGCACCACGACGCGGAGATTGGGCTTGCTGCCGAGCTCATCCATCGCCGCGAGCACGCCGTTGATGAGCCCGGCGTCATAGGCATTGTTCACCTCGGGACGGTTCAACGTGACGGTTGCGACGCCGCGCGCGTCGAGATCCCACAAAACCGGATTGGCAGTCATTCAGTGGCCCCTTTGTTCGGCATTTTTGTTATGCCGGACAATAGGCCGGGATCGCAGCCATTGTCACCGCCGCCGACCTATCGGCGGCCACGCCGCTGCATCATATCTGCCCTGTCGGCCAATGACGTCCGCCTTGGCCCGATCGCCTCGAACTGGGCCTTCTGCTCGTCGCTCAGCATCGCATAGAAATCATCGAGCGCCGTGCGCACGAGTTTGACCGACTGCAACATGACGTCGAGCCGCTTGCCGACGGCGGCGAGCCGCGCCGGCGGCGTAGCCACTTCGTCGATCCGGCACGATGTGGCCAGCATGTCCGCCGCCTTTGCGCTGGCGTTCTGCAGGGCAGTTAGAGCGGTCCGCTGTGCATCGGCTGGGTGCAGCCTTGCCTCGATCTCCTCGGCCGGCCATTGCAAGGCCGACGATTGCGTAATGTCACAGGGTTGCGCCAACGGCCGGTTACGGCGCCGCTCGGTCTTCCTTTCCTGATCTTCGGCGACTGCATTCATCCGCGCTTTCTGCTCGTCGGTCAGCAGACCGTAGAGCTTGTCCAGCGCCGGCTGCACGGTCGCGACACCTGATATCATCGCCTCGATGCGTTGCTGCATCGACGCAAGCCGGCCAGACGCCGTCAGCGCAACGGTGGCCGGGCACGCCGCCTTGATCTTCTGCGCTGAAATCACCGATGCATTGGCGAGATCGTCGAGAGCCGCGCGCTGCGCCTCGGTAGGTTCGATGGCCTGCGCGATCAGGTCGATCGGCAGGCCGGCGATTTCGCGGCTGTCCTTGCCGCATAACAGCGCGAGCCGGTCCGGCCCGGCGCCGGGACCGCGCGGCGGCAGGTAGCCCGCAAGACCCTGATAGTCATAGGGGCCGAACAGGCCGGCATAAATGTCATCATAGCCGTAGTACCAGAACGGCGCGCCGACACGCGGTCCCCACAGCGCATAGTCGTAGATGTCGTAATAGGCGAACGGCCAGAACAGCGGCCCGACCCAGCCGTAGCCGCCGTTGCCGTGCTGCCACCAGCCGCCGCCTCTGGATCGTCCGTATTGCCACCCGGCAAGCGCCGCGCCCGCGGTAACGCTGGCCCGCATGGCCGGACTATGCAGCGCGGCGGTGTGGCGATAGCTGCGGGCGAGTGCGCGCGAGTTCAGCGCACGGCCGCTCCCGGCAAAGTTCATGCGAGGCGCAGAGAATGAACGGTGTGCGGAGAATGAACGGGCCGATCTGGCATGAAAATGGCCGCCACCATGATGCCGGCCGCCGAAATGGTGCCCACCACCGCCGTGATGACCGCCGCCCCGGCCGCCACCGTGGCCGCCCCCATGACCACCACCATGACCGCCTCCATGCCCACCGCCGCCTCTCGCGATGGCAAAGTCGGCCACTGACAGCGCCGTCGCGAAAACAAGGGCGGCAATTCCCAGTCCGAGCTTCGACATGGTGCGCCCTATCATCGTTGTGCCGCGACCTTTACGCGCGTTGATGAACGCCGGCGGAACAGGAAAGTTCCGTGCAGCCGGACCCGTGCCATTCCGCAACCCACCCTGTCGAACCGGGCCGGTTGCGCCCGGCCATGGCTTGTGAAAACTAGCAACGACCATCCCTCCCGGCAGGATTTCCACCCATGCGGATTTGCGTTTTCGGTGCGGGCGCCGTCGGCAGCCATTTTGCGGTGCGGCTCGCACTGGCAGGACATGACGTTTCCTGCGTGATGCGGGGTGCGCATCTGGATGCCGTGAAAGCCAACGGGCCGACGCTGCGTGTTGGAAATGGCGAGTTCAAGGCGAAGGTGAGAGCATCGAGCGATCCGGCCGCGCTGGGCCGGCAGGACGCCGTCATCTGCACGCTGAAGGCAACTAGCCTCTCCAGCCTCGCAGACGGACTGCAGCCGCTGCTCGGCGAGGAAACCGCGGTGGTGTTCGCGCAGAACGGCATTCCCTGGTGGTACGATATCGGGCTCTCGCCACGGCATCCGCCGGTGCCGGATCTGGCCTTCCTCGATCCCGGTGGACGCCTGCGTGCCGCGATCCCGAAGCAGCTTATTGTCGGCGGCGCGGTGTTTTCGTCCAACGAAGTCGTCGCGCCGGGCGCGGTGGCAAACCTTTCGCCCGAGCGCAACCGGCTCCTGATCGGCGAATGCGACGACCGCCAAAGCGAGCGGGTCGCGAAACTGCGTGCGGCGCTGAACGAAGCTTCGATCGATTCGGCCGGGGTCACGCAGATCCGGGAAACGATCTGGTCAAAGCTCCTGACCAACATGTCGATGTCAGTGCTGTGCCTGTTGACCGGGCAGACCGCGCGTGCCGTGCGCGACGATCCGGCGCTTGCCGAAATCGTGCCGCGCCTGCTCGACGAGGCCAATAGCGTCGCCCAAAGCTGCTTCCCCGAGGTCAAGCGCGTCACGCGCTCCGGCCCCGCACCGGACCACAAGCCGTCAATCCTGCAGGATTACGAACTCGGCCGCGCCATGGAGATCGACGTGCTGGTCCGCGCGCCTGCCGCATTCGCGCGCGCGGCCGGACTATCGACGCCGATGCTCGACATGATGGCAGCGCTCGCCATCCGTCAGGCGCGCGACAAGGGGCTCTATCAGGGCTGAAGGCCGGGCTTTTCCAAACCCGGTCAGATCGCCTGCAGTCCGAGCCGCTTGAACAGCTTGCGGTCGGCCTCGTCCTCCGGATTGCCGGCCGTCAATAAGGTGTCGCCGACGAAGATCGAGTTCGCCCCCGCAAAGAAGCAGAGCGCCTGCATCTCATCGGTCATCGCCGAGCGGCCCGCTGACAGGCGGACATATGATTTCGGCATCATGATGCGCGCCAGCGCGACGATCCGGACAAACTCGATTGGCGCGATCGGCGCCGCTTCGGCGAGCGGCGTGCCGGCAATGGGAATCAGCATGTTGATCGGAACGCTTTCCGGCGGCTCGGCGAGGTTCGCAAGCGTGACCAGCATTTCGACGCGGTCGGTTTCTTCCTCGCCCATGCCAAGGATGCCGCCGCAACACACTTTCATGCCGGATTGCCGGACATTCTCCAGCGTGTCGAGACGATCGGCAAACGCGCGCGTCGAGGTCACCCGCGGGTAATAGCGCGCCGACGTATCGATATTGTGGTTGTAGTAGTCGAGCCCCGCGGCGCTGAGGCGGTCCGACTGATCGCGGTCCAGCATGCCCAGCGTCATGCAGGTCTCGAGCCCGAGCGCCTTCACCGCGCCGATCATTTCGACGATGGCATCCATGTCTCTCGGTTTCGGATTGCGCCATGCCGCGCCCATGCAGTAGCGCGTTGCGCCGCCGTCTCGCGCCTTCCGCGCTTCAGCGATGACCTTTTCGACGTCCATCAGCTTCGAGGCGACAAGACCCGTCGAATGATGCGAGGACTGGCTGCAATAGCCGCAATCTTCCGGGCAGCCGCCGGTCTTGATATTGAGCAGCTTGCTGAGCTGCACGCGGTTGGGATCGAAATGCCGGCGGTGAATGGATTGCGCCTGGAACAGCAGATCGTTGAACGGCAACTGATAGAGCGACCAGGCCGCCTCGCTCGTCCATTCCGGAGCGTCCGCAAGCGGCGCCGTCACAGCCAACTCATCCCGCACTTCGAGCATCCTTCAATTCTCCCGATCCCGATTGCCCCGCGCGGCCGTCATCGCACGCTGGCGAAGCCGACACCAGCGGTGCGCGCCATGCCTGCAAAAAATTGATCACCGGCGCAAACCGGCATTGACCGTGCGGCGGAGGTCATATCACTCTCGACCCTGCTCAAGAAAAAGAAACAGGCGGGAACCGAACATGCATGTCAAAGGCAAGGTCTGTGTCGTCACGGGAGCTGCGAGCGGCATCGGCGAAGCGGTGGCGCGCGCCTATGCGGAGGCCGGTGCGCGCGGTGTTGTGATCGCCGACCTCAAGACATCGCGCGACAGACTGGCGAAGGTGGCGGGCGACATCGACGGATTGCCGATCACGGCCGATGTCGGACTCGAGGAAGACATCAAGGCGCTGATCGCTGCTGCCGAAGACAAATATGGCCCGGTCGACGTATTCTTTTCCAACGCCGGCCTTTCGCGCAAGGGACAGGAGACCGCTTCCGATGCCGATTGGGACGTGAGCTGGCGCGTCCATGTCATGAGCCATGTGTTTGCAGCGCGCGCTCTCGTTCCAGGCATGCTCGCGCGCGGGTCCGGCTATCTCCTCAACACCGCTTCCGCGGCCGGCCTGCTGGCATCGCTGAACTCTATGCCTTACGGCGTGACAAAAAATGCGGCGGTGGCGCTCGCCGAACATCTCGCCATTCAATATGGCGACCGCGGCATCCGCGTGTCCGTGCTCTGCCCGCAATCGGTGCAAACAGGGATGACGACGCCCGGCCCGAGCGCCGCGCGGGTCGACGGTGTACTGCAGCCGCCGGAAGTGGCGCGCATGGTGATCGAGGCGATGGGGGAAGAACGCTTTCTCATCCTGTCGCACCCGCAGGTCGCCGAATACATGCAGCGCAAGGCTTCCAGCCGCGACCGCTGGCTCACCGGCATGCGCCGGCTGCGCGACAGGATCTACGGCGCGCCGCAATCAGCCTGAATTTTTCGGCGCAAACGGCTGCAGCAACCCGGTGTAAGCCTTCACGCCAGGTGACGCGTACGAACCTCGCCGCGATGTCGTGAGCTTCAGGCCGGCCAGCGCCTCGGCCTGTTTTACCGCCGCCGCCACGCCGTCGACGACGGGCGCGCCGAATTTTCGCGACAGTTTTTGGGCGAGATCGGCCATCCCCGCGCAACCCAGCACGATCGCCTCCGCGCCCTTCTCGAGCGCGCGGGCGATCTCGGCTTCCAGCTTCGCTTCCGCGCCCGAGCCGGGCTTTTCGAGATCGAGCACCGCGACGTCGCAGGCGGTGACCCGCGCCCTCTCCGCAAAACCATAGCGGCGTACCAGTTCTTCGAGCGGCACGATCGAGCGCGGCAGCGTGGTGACGATGGCGATGCGCTTTGCGATCTGGCCAGCCGTCACCAGCGCCGCCTCGCAGAGGCCGACCACCGGGAAGCGCGCGGCGGTGCGTGCGGCGTCGAGGCCGGTGTCGTCGAAACAGGCGACGATGCCGGCATCGGCATCAGGCGCATTCATGAGCGCCTGGATCAGCCCGGGAACGGCGAAGGCCTCGTCGTAATACCCTTCAATCGAGACAGGCCCCATCGACGACGTAACGGCGGAAATTTCGGTGCCGGGCGCGGCGACGGCGCGCGCGGCGGCGCCAATCGTTTCGGTCATCGAGGTGGTCGTGTTCGGATTGACGATCAGGATTTTTGTCATGGCTGCATCGTAGTGGGTATGACGCGCCGCGCAACTCCATCATCCGTCGTCCCTGCGAACGCAGGGACCCATACGCCGCGGCCCCGCGGAAAGGGCACAAGGAAAGACGGCTTTTCTTCAACAATGCACGACTGTGGTTATGGGTCCCTGCTTTCGCAGGGACGACGTCTGAGCTAGCCGATAAGTCCGTCCATCCACGCCGCGAACGCATCCAGCGCCTCTTCCATCACCTCGCGATCATTCCGCCCCGAACTCTTTAGCACATGGAAGGAATGATCGGCGCCATCAAGCAAATGCAGCGTCGCTCGCGATCCCAGGCTTTTGACGACAGGCTCGAGCAGACTCAATTCCGCGAGCGCGTCGCGCGTGCCCTGCAGGAACAGCATCGGGATTTTGACGTCAGCGAGATGCCTGGCGCGGTCGCTGGAAGGCTTTCCGGCCGGATGCAGAGGAAAACCGAGAAACGCCAGTCCGCGAACGCCGGGCAAGGGTGAAAGCGCCTGCGCCTGCGATGTCATCCGCCCGCCGAACGATCGGCCGCCCGCGATCAGCGGCAGTGCGGGACAGCGCCGCCCGGCTTCCGCCACCGCCGCTCGCACCGCGCCATGCGCGACCGCGGGCGCATCGGGCCGCTTGCTGGCTTTTTCCATGTAGGGAAATTGATAGCGCAGCGTCGCGATGCCGCGTTGGCTGAGGCCGGCCGCAACCGTTTCCATCGACGCATGGGTCATGCCGGCGCCGGCCCCGTGTGCGAACACGTAACACCCGCGCGATTGCGGCGGCCGCATCAGCCGCGCGGAGACCGCTTCATTGGAGCCGGTCTCGATTCGGATTGATTGCGCCTCGACGGCATTCATGTGATCTACCCGATATTCAACTGCATGATCGAGACTCTATACTGGAAACAGCCCGGCGAAAGCCGAACCGGCCGGGAAACCTCCTAGTCCGGGAAATCGGATTCATGGACAGATCTTCAGCGCCACTATAAGATGGCATCATATTGAACCGCACGCCGAGGGTGATTCGCCTTCCGGCGTTTTTTGATAGCAGACGGGTATTGCGCGCCAGCAGCGCGGTTTTGGGGAGGGGCAGGCCATGCGTGGCAAGAAGATTGCAGCAATTGTTATCGGAGCACTGGTCGTCGGCGGCATTTACGTCGCCGTGAAGGACGATATCGCCAACCTCTGGAACAACCTTCACGTCAAGATCGCGGAGTATCCGGAGCCGAAGAAAACCGTCTGGCTCGACCAGGGCATCGCAAAGGAAAAACTGAGCTGGTTCTATCACGCCGATCAGGGCACGCGGACGTTCGGCTTCCCTTACGAATGGTTCATGGCGCTGGAGCAGCCGACGGTTCCATGGCTGATTTTCAACAAGGTCGACCATTTCAGCGAGACCGCCTATCTCGACCGCTATGGCTTCATTCCGGACACGGTCATCCCGGGCAAGAAGGCGCTTCCGATCGGCTTCGCCAAGGGCGGTCCGATGCAGGACCCCTCGGGCGCGCCGTGGAAGAACCCGCGCACCAAGGAGACCATGAACGGAATAGGCCTGACCTGCTCGGGCTGTCATACCGGACGCTTCACCTACAAGGACACGGCGGTCGTCATCGACGGCGGGCCGGCGCTCACCAATCTCCTGGCGATGAAGCAGGGCATGGGCGTTTCGCTGCTGCTGACGCGCTTTATCCCGACCCGCTTCAACCGGTTCGCCGAGAATATCCTGGGACCGGATTCCACGGTCGCCGACCGCGAGGTACTGAAGGACCAGCTCAGCCAGGTCCTGAAGCAGTACGGTGAAATCCAGGCGCTGGAAAAGCGCGTCGCTTCGCAGAGCATCGTGGAAGGTTACGGACGGCTGGACGCGCTGAACCGGATCGGCAACCAGGTGTTTTCAGTCGACCTCAAGAAGCCGGAAAATTACGCAGGCTCGACCGCGCCGGTGCACTACCCCCGGATCTGGAACACGCCGTGGTTCGACTGGGTGCAGTATAACGGCTCCATCATGCAGCCGATGGTGCGTAACGCCGGCGAATCGCTCGGCGTGTCGGCGGAGCTCAATCTGACCGATCCGTCCAAGGGACTCTACAAATCGAGCGTGAACGTGGAGCAGCTGTTCGAGATGGAGCAGATGATCAAGGGCAACACGCCGCCGAACGCAAAGGACGGGTTCTCCGGTCTGAAATCGCCGAAATGGCCGAACGATATTCTGCCGCCGATCGACCAGAAGCTCGCCGACAAGGGTGCCGAGCTCTACAAGACCCATTGCCAGGAATGCCACCGCCCGCCGGTATCGAGCGCTGCGTTCTACGACTTCAACAACAAGGACTGGTGGACGAAGAACGAGGCCGGTGAACCGATCCTCAAGGTCGAGAACGTTCCGATCTCGCATATCGGGACTGACCTCGCGCAGGCCGCCGACATGATCAGCCGGACGGTTGCGCTCCCTGCAAATCTCGGCATCGACAAGAGTGGCTTCGCCGACGCTCTCGGCGCCGTGGTCGCCAAGACGGTCAATTACGTCTTCGACCAGAAAAAGCCGCCGGTGAGCCCCGCAGACCGGAAGAAGATCGACGGCTATATGCCGAACGAGCTTCGCGGCGAACTCGCCTATAAGGTTCGCCCGCTCAACGGTGTCTGGGCGACGCCGCCTTATCTTCACAACGGCTCGGTTCCGACCATCGAGGCATTGCTGGGCCCGCCCGAAGACCGGCCGAAGAAGTTCTATCTCGGCAACCGCGAATACGATCCCGTGAACCTCGGTTACAAGTTCGACAAGATCGACAACGGGTTTGAATTCGACACCTCCATTCGCGGCAACTCGAACAGAGGGCATGAATTCCGCAAGGACTATAGCAAGGTCAAGGAAATCAAGGGCGTGATCGGACCGGCGCTGTCGGCAGACGATCGAAAGGCGCTGATCGAATACCTCAAGACGCTCTGAGGTCATCTGCATGTAGCAACGGCCGGGCTTGGCCCGGCCGCCGGCTTTTTAGCCGCCGGCTTTTCCCGACGCGGCTTGCGTCACAGATGGGTCAGGCGGGGCGCGTTACCGGCTGGCAACCAGCCGCAGGTGCGGCTTGATCGTCTCTTCCAGTTCGACCTTGAGCTGGTGCACGCGCGGATCGCCCGAGCGCGCCGCGCACACCGAATATTGGTTGACCGAGCATGCCAGCGCGTGACGCTCTTCGGGCGTCCGCGTCACTTCCGGGCTCGACAGCCTCAGCACCATCCCGCCGAGTTGCACCAGCATTTCGTCAAGCGCCCGATCCAATGCAGCAGCCTGCTTCATCGCACCACTCCCTCTGACAAGGAATAATGAGCGGGGCGCGCGCCCGTTCCCCCCGCGCGCCCGTTTAAGGATAACGAGAAGTAAACGGCGCACGATTCTATCAACGCGCCTGCGCATCGGCTTGCAGGACTCATTAGCCCTTGAAGGAGATCGGCCGGTCTGCTCGGGCCAAACACCGCGATTGCGGCGGCGGCGCCCGTTACCTATGCTGCCGCCGTGTTCCGGAATGAGGCACCCCGCATGATTCCGCCGCTCGATCCCGTCGTCGCCCAGATCATTCCGCTGCTGCCGCTGCGCGATCCCGCGACGATGACGCCGCAGAGCGCACGCGATGCGCTGCGCGCGCTGGCGGCCTCGCGCGCGGCGGTTCCGCCGCCGCCGGTGATGAGCGCGGAGGACATCAAGGTGAAAGGCGCCGCCGGGTTCCTCAACGCGCGGGCCTACCGAAACTCGAGCGAGAAATCACCAACGGTGGTGTTCTTCCACGGCGGCGGCTGGGTCGCCGGCGATCTCGATACCCATGACCGGCAGGCGCGCTGGCTTGCGATCGAGACCGGCGCGGTGGTCGTCTCGGTCGATTATCGCCGCCCGCCCGAGGTGCGGTTTCCCGGCGCCTTTGAGGACGCCTTCACGGCCACGAAAGACATCATCGCCCGCATCGCCGAATTCGGCGGCGACGGGAGGCGCGTCGGCGTGGCCGGTGACAGTGCCGGCGGCAATCTGGCGGCCACCACCGCGATCGCCTGCCGCGACGCCGGCATCAAACTGGCGGCGCAATTGCTGGTCTATCCCGTCACCGACGTCTTCGGCAATTTCGCGGATGCAAAGGAGAACGCGCGCTTTCCCTCGCGCAGCGAGAACGCGGACGGTTATTTCCTGACCCGCGCCACCATGGAATGGTTTTGCGGCCATTACCTCGCCGACAAGACCCACGGCACCGACTGGCGCGTGTCGCCGCTGCGCGCGGAAAACCTTGCGGGGCTCGCACCGGCGATCGTTGCGACCGCCTGGTTCGATCCGCTCCGCGACGAAGGCAAGGCCTACGCCGACGCGCTTGCCGCCGCCGGCGTTCCGACCAGCTATTACGACGGCCTCGGCCTCATCCACGGCTATTTCGGCCTCGGCGAGGCTTCCGAGACCGCCAAGCGCGAAGCGCAACGCGCACGGGTGGATTTCAAGGCGCTGCTCGAAGCCGGCGCTTAGATGCCGCTGCGCCATGCGGCCGAAATGACAGGCCGCTTATGCCTTCTCGATCGTCACCTGATCGGCAAGACGGGTAACGTCGGCCGGCCGGCACAATTCCGTCCCGGGACGGCGCAGAGCCGCGGCGCCGGCAGCGACCGCGAGGCGGAAGGAGTCTGCACGCGCATCTCCCGCAGGTTTGGCTTGATAAGATCGACGCCTTCGGCCGTCTCTGCGGCGAGCGCCGGTCTCGACGTGTCCAGAACGAACTTGGCTCCGCGCTGTTTGCCCGCACTGATCTCGTCGACGAAGAAATTTTCTCGCGTTTCGCCCGCAATCGTCCAGGTGTGGCTGGCAACGCCCTCCTGATCGAGCAATTGCCGCAGCAGCTTTCCGATCGCTCCGCCGACCGGGTAGATCGCACGGGCATCACCGCCGAGCCGCCTGATGACCCGCGCGACATTGATTCCGCCCCCGCCGGGATCGCGCCGCTGCGATTGGCCACGCAGCCTCGCCACCGGCGAGATCCTGTCAACCGCCGTCGAGAGATCGATCGCCGGGCTCGGAGTGATCGTGACGATATCGGTCAAGTGCTGATTCGAACCGCGGGCGATCCCGCGTTGTGGACCCGAACGTGCTGGCGATCCCGGGAAGACTCGAACTTCCGACCTACGGTTTAGGAAACCGTTCCAGCCCCAGTAAAAACAATAACTTACAAGCCACGTGTTGCAATTCTGTTGCGCCCCGTCATCCACCATGAGATTTTGCCGGCCGACGGAAAATGCAGGCGCGGCGTCACAGCTCATCCGGGACGATCCGATCGGTTTTACGGCGCATGATGCGGTAGCATTCGCAGGTAGCTTCCTCGAGCCGCGCCCTGTCAATTTCGATCAAGCCCCGCCGATCGGATCTGATAGCACCAACGGCACGGAGTTTGGCAACCACCAGTGTCACGGTCGTTCGTCGCACTCCAAGCAACTGCGAAAGCGTCTCCTGCGTGACTGACATGATGTTGCCCTCGGTTCGATCGTGCAGCTCAAGCAGCCAGCGGGCCAAGCGAGCCTCGACCGGGTGCAGCCCATTACAGGCTGCGACGTGCTGGAGCTGCATAAGAATCGACCCCGTGTGCGCCTGAACCACGTCTCTGATGGCGCTGCTCCCCATGTAGGCAGCATGAAACCGCGATACGGAAATCTGTAATGCGGTGCCGCCTACCCGCACGACCGCGGTCACGGAGGATCGGGAGGCTCCCAGGACCGATAGAGCGCCAAGGGCTCCCTCGCGCCCGATCACCGCGGTTGCAATCGTTGCTCCGTTCGGCATGTCGAGCATGAAGGAAATGGCCCCGCCGTGGGGAAAGTAAACATGCTCGCGTCGATCTCCCGATCGCACGACCACGGCATCCTGTTCAAGCGAGACCTTCTGGAGATGAGGGCTGAGCAACGCGAGGTCCGCCGGCGGCAACGCAGCTAGGAGACGATTACCGCCGTTGGCAGGACGCCCCATCACGTGAGACTTCTTCCCTCAGCGGAACGCGCAGCTCTCCTGCAATGTCTTTGGCGGCTGCGTCTTCTGCGCTGCACCGATACCAACTCGACCCTCATTGTGCTGGCTTTGAAACTGCCTTCTTGAACGCAATATTCACTCACTACCGCAACCCGCCGGGCCGGTAAAGGTCGCCAATGGCGGTCATCTTTCGGGGGCTAAGAAGCAAGTTGCCGGTTACGATAAGAACAGTTGGCCTCGGCTCTGAGTGGAATTGGGGAACCTACGGGAACAGGCGGCACTCTGGCTGCGTCTTACAGCGCGACACTGGGGTGCCGGGGTAGTCATGATGTGCTTCCAGGCGCCACCGCAGCGCGACGCCCGCTCGCCCTGCAAAGTAGCTCGGCAAGACGGGCGATGGCGGATGGTCGGTTGTGAGCCTCGAAGTGATCGAACTTGTGCACTAACTCTTCCGAGCCACAGAGCGGATGACAAGACGAATCGACCAGCGGTCTTAAATCGGCTGACGAACCTTGCGTGGCGATAGCCATCGAACCGATTTCGTCCACGTCGCAATGCTAGATCAAGGCGCGCTCGAACATCTGGCACCACATATCAAATCGCTTGATAAGGATTCCGTCGCGCGTAATGCTGACATATTCGACATCAGCCAATCGCATGGCCTTGCGACGCACCGTTTCCTGCGCCATGCCAAGCGATGCGGCGACGTCGACGAGGCGAACCGAGCGCATCAAGATCACGTCGTTCGACACCGACAAGCTGAGATACCCCATCGCAAAGAAGACCAGGACTTCATCCGGCGTCAGACCCGGACGTCTTCGCGCGGACGAGAACAGTTTAAGGAGTTGAGCGATCCTTTCCCGCTTTTGCGGCAACTGTATCGACAGGCGGTATGTGGGCGGATCGGCTCCACCCAGATGCGACAACTGGATCTCGATCGCTGATTGGGGTCGCCCCCGCTTCATCTGCAGCTCCGTCCCAACCGTTCCAAGATCTCGCCTCGACGACATCCGTCGCGACATTCCTTACAACAAAGGAATAGCGAGGCCCGGGCTCGCGATCAGCTATACCAAGCCTAATGGCCCATCCCTCGGCTCGTTTGTTGATTTGACGTCTCTCTCTCCGCCGCTCGCAACGCCGGATGCACATACCCGCCGACGTGCCCGCCCCTCCGGAGTTCAAAACTCCGGGGGCCCTCATTGGAAAACGTCGATGTGACGCGTGCGCGCCGCTATGTTCCGGACTGTTGCACCTGCTGTCGAATCGCATCGATCACGTGCAACGAGTGCGTGACGAAGCCGAAACACTTCTTGACGTTGAAGAGCGTCGCCTCAACGCAGTAATCCGGCGACGTCGTTGCACAGCAGTCTTCGACCAGAAGACAGCCGTAGCCAAGGAAATTGGCGTCCGTCAGCGAATGCAGCACGCATTGATCGGTGTTGACGCCGGCAAACAGGATCGCTTTCGTTCCCAAGTTGCGCAGAATACTGTCCAGCGGCGTATCCCAGAAACCGCTGATCCGGCATTTGTCGACGTGAATGTCTTCCGGCTCCTGTTTCAGTTCATCGACCACAGCGGCGGCCCAACTGTCTTTCTGCAGCACGCGTGCGCCACTGCCAGGCAGGGGTTCGCCTAGACCGATCCCGACGCCCTTTGGCTTGTACAAATGAAGCTGATTGGGCGGCATGTTCTTGAGATCCGGCCGATTACCCCAATTCAGCCAGATGACGTGGACGCCATTAGTCCTCAATACGGGCAGAAGCTTCTGCAGCGGCTCGATCGGAGCTCGATCCGGCGTGTGATCGACGCCCAGATGGTCGACCCATCCGCCCTTCGCACAGAAATCGTTCTGCATGTCCACAACGATGAGAACGGTGCGATGCAAATCCAGTGTCACGGTCTGAGGCTGAGCGTTGATCGTGACAGCGATCGGCGGCGGCGACGCCAACGCCATGTTGACGTTGTTGTCGTCAACCAGCCATCTGTAGCCTGGAGCAGATCCAAGAGGGTTGGATGAGATTGGCGCGGTTGACGCTACGGCCATTGCAGCAGTGGAACTGGTCATCGGACTTTCCTCCCTTGCACATGCTTTCTTATCGTCCATATGCGGATCAACCGCCGCGCTCGAACGGAATGGTCAAAGCCGCGGGCTGTCTGCTCTTTCCGACGAAGCCTGCGATGGCGATCAGCGCCAGCAAGTAAGGCAGCAACAACAGGAGCGCCACCGGCACATCAAGTTGCAGTGCTGGCACCAGGAATTGCAGGGCGGTCGCGAAGCCGAACAGGAGGCACGCCGCCAATGTGTACCAGGGGTTCCAGCCGCCAAAGATCACGGCCGTAATCGCGAGATAGCCTGCTCCCTTGGTCATGTTCTCGGTGAACGTATTGCTGTCCGCGACAGACATGAACGCTCCACCCAGGCCCGCCAGGATCCCGGCGTAAAGCACGCCGAGATAGCGCGTCCTGGCCACGCTGATTCCTGCCTTATCCGCGGCGCGCGGATCCTCGCCGACCGCCCGCACCGCCAATCCAAAGGACGTGTACGTCAGGAGCAGCCATGTCACGATGACCATCAGGATGCTGACATAGGCAAGCCCCGTCTGGTTCGACAACGCCGGCCCGATTACCGGGATGGCGGCAAGCCACGGGGGATTGAGCTGCGCAAAGCCGGGAATCGGATCGCGCGACAACGGCCCAAAGATCTCGCGATAGAGGAACGTGGTGGTCCCCAGCGCCAGGATATTGAACCCGATTCCCACCACCAGTTGATTTGCGCGCAACGTTACGCTTAACACAGCCTGAACCGCGGCAAGGGATGTCGCGACCACTACGCCGGCCGCAACACCGGCGAGCGGCGAGCCGGTCGCCCACGATGCCAGCGCCGCCGCGAAGGCTGACATCAGCATCATGCCGTCGAGGCTGAGATTGAGCACGCCGGCCCGTTCGCTCAGCATTTCGCCGGTCGCGGCGAAGATGATCGGAACCGCAAGGCGCAGTCCGGAGCCGATAAACACAGCCATTTGTTCGTCGATCATCGGGTCACCTTCCGGTTGGTGAGGATCGCGGAGCCTGCAATGATGATGACGATCAGGCCCTGACAGATCAGGACGACAGCGGACGGGACATGCGCCGATATCTCCATGTTGATCGATCCCGATCGCAGGAATCCGAACAGCAGCGCACCGATCACGACGCCGACCGCTGAACCTCGCGACAGCAGACCGACCACCAGGCCGTCAAATCCGTAACCGGACGAAAAATCGCTCGTCAGATAGAACTGCTGGCCAAGAATCATGATCGCCCCGCCGAGACCGCCAAGGCCGCCAGACACTGTCATGGCCAGGATCACGTAGAAGCTGGTCCGCATGCCAGCCCGGCGAGAGGCCGTCGCATTCAAGCCAACGGCACGCAACCGCAGGCCGAGCGTGCTGTGCTTGAGCACCAGCCACACGACCACGACCGCGATCGCCGCAATCAGCAATCCGATATGAAGGGGAGAACCGCTGTCCGGGAAAAGCTGCGGCAGTTTGGTTGAATCCGGAATCTCCGGCGATTCCGGCAGCGACGACACATCGCTGATCGGCTTGCGCAACAAAGGAAAGGATTCGACGGACCAGTACACCAACGGCAGCGCAATGAAGCTCAACAGCAATGTGCTGATGACCTCGTTGGTGCCGCGCGCCGCCTTGAGAAAGCCCGCCAAGGCGCCCCAAAGGGCCCCGGCGGCGGTTCCCACCGCGAGCGGCACGATAAACGCCAGCCCAAACGGCAGGCCGCCGGCGCCATGCAGGGCCGCTGCAGTCGCGAACATGCCGCCCATCGCGATCTGCCCCTCGCCTCCCACATTGGTCAGATTGGCGCGGCTGGCGAAGATGAAACCGAGGCCGACCAGCCCGAGGCTGATCGCGCGATTGAGTGAGGCGCCGATATTGAAATCGCTTCCCGCCATGCCGTCCCAGAACGCTTCAACGGCTTCGACGACCGACGCTCCCGTGGAAGCGATGATGAGCAGGCCGATTCCGAGCGCGATAGCGGTCGACACCACCGGAACGAGCACCTGCAGCGGCATGAGATCGAGTTTGGCGCCCTGCGCGACCTGGGCAAGCTTCGGATGTTTCATAACCATGGCCAATCTAGACATGTGCGTGACCCGACATCATCGCGCCGATCGCCTCGCGACTGAACGACCCGGCCGCCAGTTCGCCAACCAGTTTTCCGCGGTAGATCACCGCGATCCGGTCCGACACAGCCATCAACTCCTCAAGCTCGCTGGAGATCAAAAGCACCCCGAGACCGTCGTCGCGAGCGGCACGAATGCGATTGTAGACAGCCTCGATCGCGCCGACGTCCAACCCCCGCGTCGGCTGGGCTGCCAGCAGAAACACCAGCGGATCAAGCGAGAGCTCGCGCGCGAGCACCGCTTTCTGCTGATTTCCTCCGGATAGACTCGCCATCGACACGTCCGCGCTGCTCGCGCGGACATCGAACTCGCGCATCATGGTCTCGGCCGCCCTGCGACGCGCCGGCTTGTCGAGAAGCCCGAAACGGCTGAATTTTCCGATCGAACCGAGAAACAGGTTCTCGGACACCGACAGTTCCTTGATGCAGGCCACTGCATGGCGGTCTTCGGGAACGATGCCGACCCCCGCATCCGTGATCTGCTGCGGTGTGCAACCACTCAGCGATGTGCCGCCGACATCGATGGAGCCCGCACTCGGTGTGGCAAGGCCGGCGAGGATAAGGCCAAGTTCAGTCTGGCCGTTGCCCTCGACACCGGCGATCCCGACAATCTCTCCGGCACCGACCGTGACGCTCAAGCCGTCAAGCCTCGCCACGCCCTGCGCGTCGCGATAGACGAGGTTCGATATCTGAAGCAGCGCTTCGTTCGGCGAGGGCGGACCAGGCAACACTCCCGTCGGCCCTGATCCGGGCTTTGCCGGCACCCTGCCTTCGATATCGACCGCCGCGGCGAGTACCGAACCGGCCGACTGAACATCGCGGCCAACCATGGAGCGCACGAGCGATCGAATGTCGGCACCGGCCATCGTCACCGTTTCGATAATCCGGCCTTGCCGAAGCACCGTGGTGCGGTCGGCGACGCGATTGATCTCGCCCAGCTTGTGGGTCACCAGGATCACGGACTTTCCGCGAAGCGCCACCTGGCGACAGATCGCCAGCAACGCATCGATCTCGTCCGGCTGCAAGACCGCGGTCGGCTCGTCGAGCACGAGCAGTTGCGGATCGCCGAGCAGGCATTTGATGATCTCGACGCGCTGCCGCTCGCCGACCGAAAGATCCTCGATCAGCGCCTGCGGATCGATCTCGAGCCCGTATTCCGCGGCGAGTTGCTCCATGCGAACGACGATGTCTTGCGGCTTCAGCACCGCATCGGCACGCCCAAGCATCAGGTTTTCGGCCACGCTCATGTTGGGCACCAGGCTGAAATGCTGGTGTACCATCACGATGCCGCGCTGGAGCGCTTCCGCCGGCCCGCGGGGCTGAAACGAATGCCCGCCCAGCATCATCGCACCGGCATCCGGCCGGTGCACCCCGAAAACCAGGTTGCACAATGTCGATTTGCCGGCGCCGTTCTCGCCAAGGAGGCAGTGCACCTCGCCGCGCTCGACTTCCAGCGAGATGTCGTCGAGCGCGGTGAAAGCGCCGAACCGCTTGGTCAAACCAGACAGTTCGAGAAGAGCCACGGTCAACCCACCTTTACCTTGATCTTGTTCGACAGCAAGTCGTCCTTGAGCTCCTTGATCTTCGCCTGGATCTCCGGCGTCGCGCCGGTACAGATCTCAATGTCGGCCGAACGCGGACCCATGGCGAGGCCGAACTGCTTGTATTCCGGGTGCCACGTCCCGGCGACGGCCTGATCGATGGCATACTCGACCATGAACCCGATGCCGCTGACCGTGTAGGCGATGTAGAGCGGATTGTTGTCGGAGCAGTAGTTGGTATAGCTTCCGATCATCGTGGTGCCCTTCTCGCGCGCCGCCTGCTCCATTCCGCGCACGCCGAGGTTGAGAATGTTGTAGTGGACGTCGGCCCCTTGCGCGATCGAGGCAAGGGTTGCTTCCTTCGCCTTGGCGACGTCGTCAAAATCGCCGGTATAGGTCACGAAGCATTTGGTATCGGGCTTGACGTATTTGGCGCCGTTCGCGAATTCCGTTCCGGTATTGACAATCGCCGGAATTTCGAGACCGCCGACGTAACTCACCGCGCCGCTCTTCGACATCATGGCGGCGACCGCGCCGGCGATGAAGCCGATCTGGGCCTGCAGCACGTCGTACTGCGCGACGTTGTCCGTCGGCTGCCCCGTGGGCCCGACGATGGCGAACTTCACCTTCGGAAATCGCTTGGCAACCTTCAGAACCGACGCCTGGGTCTGCCCCGCGGCGCCAATGACCATGTCGTTCTTGGTGGCGAGCGTCACGAGCGCCTGCTCCATGTCGGCGAACTTCACGTTCTCGATGGACGTGATCGCAACCTTCTTGCCGTGGCGTTGCTCGGCCGCCTTCATGCCGTTGTAGGCCGACTCCATCCAGCCATGGTCGGCTCTCGATCCCGGAATAAGAATGCCGATACGGACCGGCTTTGCCGCGTCGTCGGCAAAGGACAATCCGCTCGATGAGCCGATCCAGGCAACCGAGAGCAGACCGGTTTTCAGAAATGCACGACGGGTATCATCCATGTTGTTTCCTCCTGTTTGCTTCTTGTGTTGCGGCTCTTTTCTTGTGCCTGCAGCTTGATGGTCGGGACGTCGCATCTCCGCGATCCCGCCCACGTCGCCCCTTCGCGCCGCCGCGACGGAGCGAAGCGTCAGCATCATCCAGATGCCATCGTCGCGAGCGCTCCCACGGCATCGACAAAACACTTCATCGGAGCCTGCACGACGCCCGCGCCGATGATTCCCATTCCCGGCTCCTTGTGGGCCGTTGCGGTATTGATGACCGGCCGCATGCCTTCGTCCACGACCTTGCGGATGTCGATGCCGACCGGAGCACCGATGAAATCGAGCATCGGCAGCGTGAAGCCGGGATTGCGGCCGATCGCGATGTGCGCCATCTCGCGCGAATAGCGCAGGGCGTCCTGCGGCGTACCGCCGACAAACTGGACCATCGCGGGAGCGGCAGCCATCGCAAACGCGCCGAGTCCGGCCGTCTCCGTAATCGCGCTGTCGCCGATGTCGGGATTAGCGTCCGCCTCGCTGAATCCGGGCAGGAACAGGCCGACAGGGACGTCGGCGGGACCGACAAACCATTGCCCGTTCAGTCCGCTTACCCTGATGCCCACATTCACGCCGTTTCGCGCCATCGCGGTGACGATGCTGCTGAACGGTACGCCATGCGCGGCATCCATCGTCGCCTTGCACGCCGCCATGGACAGGCTCAGGAAGAACATATCGTCCGCCCCGATCGTCCTCAGCGTCTCGTGAACGATGTCGCGCGAGATCGACGATTTGAGGAGCGATTCCGTGACCGCGCGATACAGCAGCAGGGTCGCGGCCGTGTTGCGGTTGTGGACGTCGTCGCCCATATGCAGCGACTGCGACATCAGCGGCTTCAGGGGCAGCCCGCCGTCGATGCCGGCGACAGCCGCTTTCAGGCACGGAGCCAAGACATTCTCGATCAGCCTAAGACCTTCGAGCACTTCGGGCGCGAACGCGCCGAACCGCAACGTCCTGGCGCCGCCGGACTCCATCATCGGCGCATAAGCGCGATTCCCCGCGGTTTTGTTCATCACCACAAAGAGGGGCATCGAGGGTGAGATGATCCCGGTCATCGGCCCGACCGCGCCGAATTCATGGCAAGGCGCAAAGCGAATGCCGCCGCCCACGGCAAGTTGCTCCGCCTCCACCGGGCTCGTCGCCCATTTCTCGTAGAGAATTGCGCCGACGACTGCCCCCTTCATGGGGCCGCACATATCCTTCCAGGCGATCGGCGGGCCGGCATGCAGCAGGGTCCGGCCCATGTCCGGCCAGACGTCGGATGCGTGCGCCGCGACGTCGACCCATACCGGCTGCGCGGTCAGGACGCGCTCAAGCACTTCCGCATTGGCGCGATCGATCCGCGACCCGAGGCAGTCCGCATCGTTCGCATCGCCGACCAGTTGCGCGAGATTCCAGGCGACCTCCGGGCTTCCGTCGCCGACCGGCCGCCACTGCAGGCGTACCAGCGGGGCACCGCTGCTCTTGACACCTCGATCGAGATCGGAGGCGCCGAGGCTGACGACGGAGGTCTTTCTATTCCGCAGAGCGGCGGGGACTGCGTTCATCGTCGTTCTCCACCTTGCATCACGCGACGGTCAGCAGCGCTTTCACCCGCCGCCATGCGGCTCGCGATGGCCCGGGCGGCAAGGGCCGCGCCCGTGCTGCTGCCGACGAGTTCAGCGCCGGCATCCGTCAATATGGCTTTCTGCGCCTCGAAGGGCTGCGGGTCCTCATCCGTGCCGCACACGAAGCAGATGACGGGAAGCTCTCGCCCCTTTGCTTTCGCAACGGCCTTCGCCCGGCGGATGGCCGGAGCCAGGATTTCCGCCGGATTCGGATGGCTGCCGTAACCCAGCACGACGTCCAACACGATGCTGGCGACGGTTGGATCCTCCGCCTCCTTCAGGAGCCGGTCGATCCGCACGCCGTAGTCGATCATCGGATGCGGACGCCCCACCGTGAATTCATCGCTACCCAGGTCGACCGCCGTATGCCCGTAACTGTCTTCCGGGTCGGCCAGCCTGTCGGCATCGATGAGGGGCCCATTCGACCGGGCACGAATGCCGGCCGCCTGCCAAATGGTCTGAGCCTCCGAGCAGAACGTTCCACCGGAATAGAGACCGCGGAGATAGCGCTGCGAAGGCGCCAGCGACGCGCAAATCCTCGTCGCCAGCTCCTCAGCGGCCTTCTCGTCACTTCCGGGCTTGTTCGCTCCCACGAAAGAGACAGCACGCCTCGCCGTCTCCTCCAGCGACCAAGTGCGATGAACATTGCCAGTGGAGGCTACGGATTCGCCGCCCAGGAAGCAGATCACGACCGGCTTGTCGATCGCCCCCGCCCGATCGATCACGAGCTGCTGCACCTCCGGCGCGGGAGGTTTGGAAACGATGGCGATGACCTTCGTACCCTCATCCGCGGCAAGCAATTCCAGGCCCTGCAACATGGTGATGCCGCCGACCTGACTATGGACGTCATGGCTGCCGGTACCGATCGCCTGCGATATGCCCTGGCCATGGCGGTGGATCTGGCACATCACCTCCTGCAGCCCCGTTCCCGACGCTCCGACAAGCCCGATGACGCCATGCCGAACGACGTTCGCAAATCCAAGCGGGACGCCGTTGATGATCGCTGTGCCGCAATCCGGGCCCATGACCAGCAGTCCCTTCTGCGCGGCAACCCGCTTGATGGCCTGCTCCTGTTCGATCGGCACGTTGTCGCTGAACAACAGCACGTTCAGGCCCTGACGCAGGGCTTTCAAGGCTTCGGCTGCCGCATAGGGCCCCGGCACCGAGATCAACGCGAGGTTGGCATGATCGGCAACCGCGACGCCGTCGGAGATCGATCGCGGCGGTGCTTCTGCAGCCGCTTCTGTCGGGCCCTCCTTCGATTCTTCGCCGACAATCAGGGAGTGAATTTCTCGCTCCGCAGCTTCGAGCTTGTCGGGCGAATCGTCTGCCACCACGATCATGATGTCGCCGGGCTGGGCGCTTTCGAGCGCTGGAGTCATCAGTCCAGCCTGCTGCAGGAACTCCTTGTTGCTACGTGTTCCCATCAACAACGTAACTCTCTGCACGCCGCTCCGCGCGACCGTGACTTGCGAGATCCGCATCAACGATACAGAATCCTTGTACAGGTTCGCTTTTACGCTCGACTGGATAGCCATTGCCTTGTCGTTCCCTTGAATTCCCTCAGGCCTGCTCGTTTTTATGTTTGAGCTCCGGCCAACAGCAGCGATGATCTGATCAAAGATGAGACGCCGGTCATGCGCCTCGACTGCTCCAACTCAGTGAGTTCAGGCGCCACGGCGGCGCTTCAGGTTCGGCCCGCCATCTTGCCCAACGCTCGAATCCGACTGAACAAAGATTGGCGCAAGCCGATGCCCGCAGCTGCGTCAATTGGACCGACTATTGAACCACGTGCGTCCCTGTCTCGCCTCGCAGCGCCGCCATTGCGCAATCGAGGTGACTGATGATCGCGCGCTTTCCGCCCCCCTCGAGAAACCGGATGGCAGCATCGACCTTGGGTCCCATGCTTCCTGGAGGAAAGTGTCCTTCACGGTGATAGGCCTTGATCTCGTCGAGGCTGACCTGATCTAGCTCCTTCTTGTTCGGCTTGCCGAAATTCACCGCGACGCGCGGCACGGCCGTCAGGATCAGCAGTTCCTCAATGCCAAGGACATTCGCGATATGGGCCGACGTCAAGTCCTTGTCGATCACCGCCGGCACGCCGGTGCGTACGCCCTTGGCGTCGCGAACAACGGGAACGCCACCTCCGCCTCCGGCAATGACGATTGTTCCCCGCTTGACCAATGCATCGACCAGCGAGATATCGCAGACGTGCTTGGGCTTTGGCGAGGGCACAACGTGACGCCAGCCTCGCCCCGAATCCTCTCGCATCGGCCAGTTGAGTTCGGCACTGATCTTCTTGGCCTCTTCTTCGGCGAAGAAGGGCCCGACGAACTTCGTGGGATTCTTGAAGGCTGGGTCGTCCTTGTCGACCTCAACCTGGGTCAGCAGACTTGCCACATGCCTCTGGTTGCCTTGTTCGCGCAAGGCATTCTCGATCGCCTGCATCAGCAGATAGCCGATGCCGCCCTGACTGTGCGCCACGCAGATGTCCATGTCCATCGGCGGGATGCGACTCATCGTCAACATCTGGCGCATCATGATCTTGCCGACAACCGGACCGTTGCCGTGCGTGATGACCAGCTCGTTATCGAGTTGCGCAAGCGGCAACAGCGCTTCCGCGGTTTTCTGCGCGACGGACTTCTGCTCCTGGGAAGTGCCCCGGATGTCTTCGGGATGAACCGCATTGCCACCAATCGCGACCACAAGGCGACGCGGCACATCATTGAGCGTACGCATTTCCTCACCTCCCGGTATTGTTGACGATGGCAACCGCCAGTTCGCACGCCTGAGCATTCGATGGCGCGACGACGATTCCGGCTTGCTCCAGCTTCCTGACCTGCACCGAGCGCACCTGCGGATCCGCCTCTGTGCCCACGACGGACGCGATCAGCGCCGGCGCATACTGCCCGCGTTCGGCGACAATCCTTGTCAGATGCTCGGCGGGATCCGCATGGGCGCCATAACCAAGCACCAGGTCGAGCAGGATTACCGAGAGATCGGCATTTTTGAGCGCGACACGCAATGCTTCATCACGCACGGAAGGGTCGATCATCGGATGCGGTCGCCCACGCGTATACTCGTCGTCGCCGAGGTCAATCAGCCGGTCCCGGCCTCCGTTCGGCTCGCTGTCGAGCTTGGGTACGCCGGGAATTGCGGCGTTCGACGCCACCTTGCGACCGGTGGCCGCGAGGATCACCTGCGCTTCGGCGCAAAGCGTTCCACCGGCGAATAATCCCTCGATCCTGCCTTGACCGCCCCTTCGCGGAAGCCGCGAGGCGACGGCGTTCGCGTCGAAGTCTGCCCCGATCCGCTTACCGCCCAGCGCCAATTCGGCGGCGCCTTTGAGCGTTGGCGAAAAGCGGGCATTCGGCGGAAGCTCGACCTCCGAAGCTCCGATAAAGCAGACGGTGAACGACTTCCTGCTTTTCCCGATCCGCGCGAGGACAGACTTGGCGACATCGGGATGCGGCGGCTTCGAGATCAGCACCACATGGCTCGTGTCCGGATCGGAATCGAACGCATCGATCGCCATCAACGTCGTGATCCCGCCGATATCCTTCTTCAAATCACGGCCACCGACCCCAATGGCGTGTGAGATCCCTTCGCCGGCCTCCGAAATCAGGCATGAGACCTCCTGCGTTCCGGTACCCGACGCGCCGATAATTCCGATCCTGCCGCGCCGGAGTTTGTTGGCGAAGGCCAGCGGCGCTCCGCCAATAACGGCCGTTCCGCAATCGGGGCCCATCATCAGCAGGCCGGCTGCGCGCGCCTGCTGCTTGAGCGACAATTCGTCCTCGAGGGACACGTTGTCGCTGAACATCAGGACATGCAGGCCGCGATTGAGCGCTTTCCTGGCTTCGGCGGCCGCGAAATCGCCAGGGACGGAGATCAGCGCAAGGTTGGTCTCGGGCCTGAGCTTCACCGCCGCGGCGATGGAATGCGGTCGCCATGCGGCCTGCGCTTCGCCCTGGCTCTTCGGCTTGTCGAGCGACTTGATGGCGCCGTCGAGGGCATCGCGTGCGGCAGGCTCGGTTTCCGCCTTGACCGCGATCACGAGATCATTGCCCTTTATGGCGACGCGCTCATCCAGCAAGCCCGCGTTGCGCATGATCGCTGCGTTGGATGGCGTCCCCATCATCAACGCCGCCTCGATGACGCCGGGAGACGCGGCCACTTCACGGGACAGCCGCATCAGCGCGACCGAATCGAGATAGAATCCCTTGCGGATCTCGTTGACGACAACGACTTTCATGACACCCCCAAATCGCTGGCGATGGCACGCACCGCTTGCTGGAAACAAGTCAACGGCGCCTTGACCACACCTGCCCCGACCTGACCGATGCCGGGTTCGCGATGCGCGATGCCCGTGTTGATGACGGGCACCACGCCGGAATCGACGACCAAGCGGATGTCGATGCCGGTAGGCACACCTGCGAAGTCTAGCGCGGCAATGGTCCATTCCGGATTCTGCGCAACGGTGATTTCACCCATCGAGCGGGTGAAGTTGCCAGCTTCGGACGGTGCGCCGGCGCCCACGAAGCCTGCAACCGCCGGCGCCGCCGCCATCGCAAATCCACCCAACCCGATCGTTTCGACGATTGCGGAGTCGCCCATATCCGGATTGGCATCCTTCTCGGAATAGCCGGCAAAGTAGAGGCCTTCCGGCATTTCGACTGGAGCCGTAAACCACTGTTCGCCCAGCCCGCTGACGCGGATGCCGAAGTCGGTTCCATTGCGGCACATCGTCGTGACAATGGTCGAACCACGAATGCCGTTCGCGGGATCGGTCATCGCCTTGCCCATCGCCATGGCGATGTTCAGAAAGAACTGATCGTTCTGCCCGATGAACGCCAAACATTCGGCGAGAGTCGTATTGTCGGTCGACGTCCGCGCCATCCAGGGCGCGATCTCACGGAGGAAAATGCTCGAGCAGGCGAGATTGCGCTGATGCAGCTCGTCGCCCATCGATAGCCCGCGCGCGACGATCGATTTCAGGTCGACGCCGCCGGAGGCACGGATCGCCTTGCCCAGAGCCGGCCCGAAGACGTCGCGCAACCAGGCAAGCCGCTTCAGCACGCTTGCGTCGTTGCCGCCGAAGCGCATGACCTTGCCGAGCCCCTCGTTGATCGCGCAATAGGCGCGATTGGCGAAGCGCGCATTCTCGACCACGAACAACGGCATCGACATCGTCGTCATGCCGGTCATCGGACCGACCGCCCCGAAGTGATGGTTTGGGTGAAATTGGATTCCGCCGCTGGCGGCGAGCTCCGTCGCGGATCGGAGATCCGGCGCCCATTCCTCGAAGACGATCGCGCCTGCCACCGCACCCCGCATGGGGCCGCACATCTTCTCCCAGGTGATCGGCGGGCCGGCGTGAAGGATCACTCGATCGCGCAGGCCCTTCATCAACTGGCCTGCGGGGACGATGTCGATCAGTCTCGGCTCACCCTCGAGGATGCGAGCCAGCGCCTGTTGGTTTGCGTCTTTAATCAGCTTCATCGGCGCCCTCATATACCAAGCTTTGCAAGCAGGGCCGCCATCTGCGGATCTCCGCCCGCCGACGGCTTCCAGTCGACATGAACGACGTCGATGCCGCAGTCGCGCAGGTCCTTCACGAACCCCTCCAGCCCGACATTTGCGACTTCGACCTTGCGCGCCAGCAATAGCTGATACTGTGGCCTTTCCTGATCCGTCATCGTCTCCTGCCCCAACAAGTTCATTCCCGTTTCGTCGAGCTAATAAGAAAACACTTACTTAGTCAAGGCTGAATTTTCTTGAAAGGGAATTTCGGTGCTCGATCGCGTCGCGGGCTCGGTCAGAATGAATATCGATCACAAAAAAAGCTCCGAACATTGTTCGGAGCAGTCTGGGAGAACTCGAAATTTGATGGAAACCGCGACGCTCGCGTCACTGCTTTCGAATGGCGTGGCGCAGGACGATGAGACTGCCCGCAAATGCGTCCAGTCCGGATGTGTGACCGACCGCAGTCAACGCCTTGAGGGCGTGGTGAAGTCGTGCGGTCTGACCACTCATCACTACGTGGATAGCGGCATGCAGCGCGGCCGCACCGTAGCCGAGCGCCGCGGCCTGCAGATGGATCCTGCTGATATCGTTGGTGTGCGCGATCAGCGTAAGGCAACGGCCCCACAGCACGTCGCGACGCTCGGTGTGATCAAGTGCGGCCAACGCAATCAGCGCACCGCCGATCAGGTCGTCGCCGGACGGCGTAAGGCCCGGCCCGAGACCGATCAAGCCGCCAAGCCCGGACATATTGTCCGACTCGCCAGCCGAACGCGCGACGATGCGCTCCAAAGCGACAAGGCCAGGCCTGGCAGCCTGAACCAGCGCGGATGCAGCTTCGACTGGAGTTCGTCCAGATCCCGCGGAGGCCAAGCCACCCGCGGTCAGATCCCCTCTCCAAATCTCATCGACGGCATGCAGACCGCGCCGCAGACTGCCCTCCGACCAGCGGGGCACGGCGCTCGGCGCCCACACGGACGCCGAGGCCAGCTCTGCGAGCGGCGCGCCGGCAACCCAAAGGATGGATTCCGCAACCCGCACGGCATCGCCGATCGCCGGCCGTGACAAATCGAAGTTGCCGAGCAGATGCAACGGGCCTGAGCCGATGTCGGGTCGTCCAACGCAAATCCAGTTCCCGCCGAGCGTCGCGTAGAATGAACGCTCGAACACCGTCACAACCTGACCCGCGGCTCCATTGCGGAGCACTTTTTTGGCGAGAAGCCCCATTTCCACAGCGGCACAGGCGGCGGTCGCCCTAGTCTCGGGGCGCCCCTCGACCGGCATGCTGCACCGGTCCTGCAGCTTGCCGTTGGAATCGTCGTCGCCGTGAAACATCCGCTCGCTCCTCGCCCCTCAGGAGGCCTGGGCCGCGAACCGCTGCGCGGCGCCGGCCTGGGCTTCCCCACCGAGATAGGCGGCTTCGAGCAGAGGATCCTCGGCGATGATCCCAGCGGCGCCACTTTTGAGGATGGCACCTGTCTCCAGCAGGTAGGCCCTGTCGGCCAGGGCAAGAGCTTGCCCGGCCATCTGGTCGACCACGATCAGAGTCATACCTTCGACGCGCAGCCGCTCGAACGACGCGAACAGCTCATCGACGACAAGCGGCGCCAGCCCGAGCGACGGCTCGTCGAGCATCAGGACCTTCGGCGCGGTGAGAAGCCCGCGTGCCACCGCGAGCATTTGCTGCTCGCCGCCGGACAGAAGGCCTGCGCGCTGATTGATGCGCTCTTTCAGGCGCGGGAAGCGGGTAAATATCGCCTCGATTTCCGCGTCGAGATCGAGACCCTTGCGCGCGTAGGCGCCAAGCTGCAGGTTCTGCCGCACCGTCAGTTCGGGAAACACCTGCCGTCCCTCGGGTACCAGCACGACGCCAACCCGGGCCCGGATATGGGCCGGCATCTTGTCGATGCGGGCGTCGGACAACCGGATTTCTCCCGTCGACCGCGGCGGTTCGAGACCGGCAATCGAGCGCATCAGGGTGGTTTTCCCCGCGCCGTTCGCGCCGAGCACGGCAACCGCCTCGCCCGGCGCGACCGTGAGGTCGATCCCTGTGAGCGCCCGCGACAAGCCATAGAAGGAATCGAGCGCGCGGACTTCCAGCGCCGTGCCCTCCTTCGCCGGGCGTGGTGCGCGGCCGCGTTCACCCGACGGCGCGTCGCCGAGATACGCTTTGCGGACCAGCGGGTCGTTGCGGATGGCGGCTGCATCGCCGATCGCGATGCGCTTGCCGCCGTCAAGCACGACGATGAGGTCGCTGAGCGACATGATCATCGGCATGTCGTGCTCGACGATGATGACCGCGATCCCGAGATCCGAGATGCGGCGGAGCAGGATCGTCAATCGCTGCTTGTCGCCCTTCGAGAGACCCGCGGCCGGCTCGTCAAGCAGCAGGATCTTCGGCCGCAATGCGAGCGCCCTGGCAATCTCGACCAGCCGCTTCTCGCCATGGGGCAGCGAGTCGGCCCGCCGATCGGGATCGCCGTCAACGCCTGCAAAGCGCAACAGGGATCGCGCGAAGCGGTCCTTCCCATCGTTGTGAAGCGCGGACACGATGCCGCCGAGCCTGCCCGCGGTCTCGGCCAGTAGGACGTTTTCGATGATAGAGAGAGAGCCGAACAACTGCGTCGTCTGGAATGTCCGCGCCACGCCGACACGCGCAAGCTGGTGCGACGGCATGCCCGTGACGTCGCGGTCTCCAAGTTTCACCGTGCCGGATTTGGGGCGATAGAAGCCGCAGAGCAGATTGAGCGCGCTGGTTTTCCCCGCGCCGTTAGGCCCGATGACGCTGGTCACCGCACCGGGTTCAGCAGTGAACGACACATCCTGGACGGCGCGAACACCGCCGAACGAGATCGAGAGGTTTGTGACGTCAAGGCGCGACGGGCTGCTGTTTTCGATGCCGAGGTCGGCGACCGGCTCGACGCTAACCGCGGTCGCCTCGGCCTTCGATCGCGCCGGCAGGAATTTTGCAGCGAGCTGCTCGATGAGTCCCACAACGCCGGATGGAGCGACCCGCAGCACAGCGAAGAGCAGTACGCCGAATGCAAGCAGGCGATATTCCGCGAGGTCGGACAGCAATTCCGGCAGCAGCACCACGAGCGCAGCACCGATCACCGGCCCAAGAGTCGAGCCGGCGCCGCCGACCATCACTCCGAACAGCAGCAGAATCGATTGCAAGAAGGGGAACGAGCTCGGGCTAATATAGCCCTGGAGTGGAGCAAACAGGGCCCCGGCCAGCGCCATCGCGGCGGCCGAGATGACGAAAGCCACGGTGCGTACGCGCACAAGGTCAATGCCGATCGAACGGGTCGCAACCTCCGTATCGCGGGCTGCGCGCATAGCGTAGCCCCAGCCGCTTCGCTTCAGCCGCTCGAACAGGATAAGCCCGGCAAAGACCAAGACGATGCCCGCGATCGCCAGATGCCGTTCCGACAGCTGAAGGCCGAAAACGGTCGGCGGCACGCTCAAGATCAGGCCGTTACCACCGCCCGTCAGGTCACGCCATTCGATCGTGCCGTGCTCGACGATGAAGCCGAAGGCGATCGTCACCATTGCGAGATACGGACCTCGCACGCGCAACGCAGGCATGGCGAGGAGCCCGCCGACGACGCTAACGAGGGTGATCGCGGCGGCCGTCGCCGCAAGGTAGGGCCAGCCTGCCTTCTCCATCAGAAGCACGGTCGTGTAGGCCCCGATCGCCATGAAGCCGATGTGCCCGAGCGAGATCTGCCCCGCAAGGCCGAGCAGCACGTTGAGGCCGATGCAGGCGATCGCCGTCAGCGAGATGGTCGCGATCAGGAACACCGCGTAGCTGTCGGCAACGGCGGCATAGAAGACCGCGGCCGCGAGTGCCGCGACAGCGGCAAGAACGGAGACGCGCGAGGTCATACCTTTTTAACTCCGGCTCGGCCGAGCAGCCCGTGGGGAAGAACGACGAGAATGAGGATCACGGAGGCGAAGGTGATGATCTGGGTGTAGACCGAACCGAGATAGTTGGTGGCGAACACCTCGATCAAGCCGAGGCATAGTCCTGCCAGCATCACACCCCAAGCGCTGCCGAGGCCACCGATGATCGCCGCCGCGAAGGCCTTGATGCCGAACAGCGTGCCCATCTCGGAGGAAACATTAAACAGGGGCGCGATCAGCAGAGCCGCCACTCCCGCCAGCACCGCAGACACCGCGTAGCTCGCGGCGATGGCGCCGCTGACATTGATACCCATCAACCGCGCAGCGTTCGGGTTCTGGACCACCGCGAGCATGGCGACGCCGTGGCGCGTCCGGCGGCTGAGCAGGTGAAGCGCCAGCGCCAGCAGCAGGCCGACCACGGGAATCAGGAGCTGCAGCGGGTAGACGCCCGCGCCCTCCACGATCTGGATCGGCTTGGCCGCCAGCATGGATGGAAAGCTGCGCGGCTCCTTGCCGAAAACGAACAGCATCACATTGTCGACAATGATGCCGACCGCAACTGTTGCCATCAGCCAGTTGTCCGATCCACGCTGCACGAACGGACGCACGGCAAAGCGTTCGATCAGCAGGCCGTAGATCGCACAAACGAGCAGAACGGCAGGGATGCCGGCCGCGGCCGGCCATCCCCACACCACGAGGAAGAAGTATCCGGCGACGGCTCCCAGGGTCATCGAGCTGCCCTGGGAGAAATTGACAGTGCCGGATACGGCATAAGTGACGTGGAAGCCGAGCGCGAGCAGCCCGTACATGCTCCCGAGCGCCAGTCCTGTTATCACCGCGGGAAGAAATGACATCGATGACTACCCTGCTTGCTTGCTGGACGATTGTGCGCGATCAGTTCTGGACGAACGGCATGATGCGGTTGTCTTCAAATCGGGCCCAGATGTAGTCGCTCGCCGTCAGCGCATCGTGCTTGTCCCGCGCGAACGGCTTCTCATAGGTCTTGATCAGCCCTTCCACCCGATCGATGGCGTAGAAGCCGTCGCGAATAGCGGTCGGGTCGGTGCTGCCGGCCTTTTCGATCGCGCGGGCAATCACCAGGATGGTGTCATAGGCATTGGCCACGCCGACCGCGGGCGTCACGTCCGCGGGCCCTTTGATGTCCGAGTACTTCGCCTGCAGCGCCGACATCACTCGCTTGCCGACCGGCGAGAGATTGCCGAAGAAGCTGTAGGTCTGCACGAAGATCACGTTCTTCGCGTTTGGTCCGGCGAGCTCGGTGAAGCGGCCGCCAGCCGGTCCCCAATGCGACACGATCGGCGGAGCCCAGGCCATGCGATCAAGCGACTTCACGACCTGGGAGGACGGACCGACATTCCCGACCAGGAACAGGGTGTCGGCGCCGGTCTGCTTCAGGCGCGACAGCTGCGAGACGACGTCGACGTCGTTGGGCTCGAACTTCTCGATACCGGCGGGTTCGATTCCGGCGGCCTTCAAGGCGGCCTTCAGGCCATGCTCGTTCGACTCGCCCCAGGGATTGTTGACGAGAATGAGCCCCGGCTTCTTCGAGCTGTAGGTCTTGCGCGAGAACTGAACGATCGCCTTATCGACCTCATCGTCCATGGCGGAGACGCGAAACACGTAGTTGGACGGGGCACCATTCTGCGTGATGTTCGTCCCGGCAGCCCACGGCACCACGAACGGCATTTTGACGTTGTTGACAAAGGGTACGATGGCAAGCTCGACCGGCGTATCTAGACCGCCGACCAGAACCGCGACTTTCTCACGCTGAATGAGTTCGCGCGCCGCGATCAGCCCCTTGGCCGGATTACTCTCGTCATCGCGGCGAACGAGTTCGAGCGGACGGCCGAGTACGCCGCCCTTCGCATTGATTTCCTCGATCGCGATCGTGGCCCCGCGCGTCAGCGCTTCGCCGGCGCGCGCCGACTGGCCCGAGAGCGCTGTAACAAGTCCTATCTTGATCGGCTCGGCAGCGCGCGCGCCCTGCGCAAGCGGCAACGCGCCGAGGAAGATGGCCGCCGCGGCCTGCAAGATCGCACGGCGACGCACAAGTCCGATCGAGGCAATGGCAATACTGGTGTAGCTCATTTTGGGTGTCCTCCCGCTGATGGCAGCCCCGAGATAACGGCGGCCAACTCCTCCGCTGCCGCCTATGCGCGGACTTGACGGAAGTAAGAACTTTCTTCAGAATTGCATCAATGTCAAGCGGCGATCGACCGCGCGGAGGAAATTTCGAATGGGCGCGAAAATCGTCGAAGCGCGGGATGTGTTGATCTCCCTCGAGGAGGACGGCGATCGTTTGTCGCGCGGGGAACAGGCATTGCGCGCGGATCACGTCAGACCGCCCCTCGCCGCTCACGGTCGCTATCGTTACAGCGCCATTGGGCGTCGCCCGGATTTCAGCTGGCCGGAAGGACGGCGCCTTGCGGTGTACATCGGACTCAACCTCGAGCATTTCGCGTTCGGCGAAGGGCTTGGAGCCGAGCTCTGCCCCGGTGGCCCGCAGCCGGATGTCCTCAACTACGCGTGGCGTGATTACGGCAACCGAGTCGGCGCATGGCGATTGATCGATCTCTTCGACAAGCTGGCGCTACCGGTCTCCGTGCTCGCGAACAGCAGCATCTATCACTACTGTCCCGAACTGATGGATGCCTTCCGTGCACGTGGAGATGAAGTTGTCGGTCATGGCCGAACGAACTCCGAGCGCCAGGGGATTATGCCGGAGGCCGAGGAGCGGCGGCTGATCGAGGAGGCCACCGACATCATCGCCCGCGCTGAGGGGCGGCCGCCTCGCGGCTGGCTCGGACCGTGGATCTCGCAGTCGCCAGTTACGCCCGATCTGCTCGCCGAAGCGGGCTACCAGTATCTACTCGACTGGTGCATGGACGATCAGCCGGTGTGGTTTTCGACGCGAAACGGCGGGCGCATCCTTTCGGTGCCTTACCCGCAGGAATTGAACGACATCCCTTCGATCGCCGGGCGAAAGGATTCAGGCGAACAATTCGCCACCATGATCACCGATACTTTCGAGGAGTTGCTGGCACAATCCACCAGGCAATCGCTCGTGATGGGCATCGCGCTGCACCCGTACCTGGTCGGCCAGCCGCATCGCCTGCGCCCGCTGCGACGCGCGCTGCAGGCGATCGTCGCGCGGCGTCACGAGATCTGGCTTACAACCGCCGGCGGGATCGCTGCGTTCTCGCGCGCGTTACCCGACGGCATCGTCCCGGCCTAGCGAACCCACAGCCGACACGTCGCGCTTCAACCCTCGCCCTTCCCACGATCCCGGAGACTTCCATTGACCACCATCGACAGGCTTTTTCGAAACGCCCGACTGGCTGACGGGCGAACGGTCGATATCGCAGTCAAGGACGGCTGTATCGTCGCGATCGCGTCCGCACCGAAAACGTATGGGTCGGTCGGCGAAACAATCGATCTCGGCCGACGCCTTGTGCTGCCTGGCCTGGTCGATGGTCACATCCATCTCGACAAGGGCTTCGTCGGCGACGACTGGAAACCCCATCGTCCCTGCACCGCCGGCTTCAACGTTCGCGAGCGGGTCCTGTTCGAAAAGCAGGCGCTTGCCGAAGCCAAACCGATCTCGGTGCGGGCCGCCGCTTTGATCGACCTCTGCGTCTCGCATGGCACGACCCAGATGCGCAGCCATGTCGACATCGACACGCAGGTCAGGCTGCGCAATCTCGAACAGGTCTTGGCGGCACGGGACGCGCACCGAGACAAGGTGTCGGTTCAGATCGTCGCCTTTCCGCAAAGCGGCATCGTGACGTCGCCGGGTACAGCGGAGTTGCTCGACGAGGCGGTCCGCGCCGGTGCGGACCTGGTCGGCGGGCTAGATCCCGCAGGCTACGATGGCGACGTTGACGGACATCTCGACGTCATCTTCGGCATCGCCAATCGGCGTGGGGTCGGTATCGACATTCACCTGCATGATGGCGGCCTGCTCGGCATCTCCGAGATCGAGAAGATCGCGCATCGGACGAAAGCCCTGGGGCTGGGCGGCAAGGTCACGATCAGCCATGCTTATGCGCTGGGCGAGGTGGCACGTGACGTCGCCCAGCGGATCGCACAGCTGCTCGCCGAGGCCGGAGTTGCGATCCTGACCAACGCTCCCGGGGCCCACGCGTTTCCGCCGGTGCTGCTGCTTCGCGACGCCGGCGTCAATGTGTTCGCCGGCAACGACAATATCCGCGATTCCTGGTGGCCTTACGGCGATGGCGATCTGTTCGAACGCGCCATGATCGTCGGCTACCGCTCGGGCTTCAGCACGGACGCGGACCTAGCGACTGCCTTCGACATGGTGACGACAGACGCGGCGCGGGCGCTCGGCCTCTCGGGATATGGTGTGATCGAGGGCGCCCCGGCAGACTTCGTCGTGCTCGATGCGCGCCACGTCCAGGAAGCGGTGGTGGCCCGGCCGAAGCCGCGCGACGTCTACAAGAGGGGGCGACTCGTCGCTCGGAACGGGGCGATCATAATGGCCCCCCGCTGATGTGGAGAAATGCACCGGAAGGGGATGCCCCCTTGACGAGCCGCCGCAATAGCGGTCTCAATCCCGCCGGCCTGCGCGGCAAGCCTCCGCATTCCATCGGAAATGACGAGCGGGTGCGCATCGCCTGCGCGGGCGTCCTGAAACTTGAGAAAAGATTGTGCCGTGACTGAGACGACAGCACCGACCAACCCGGCCCGCAGCACCACGCGCGGCAGACGGACGCGCGATTCCGCGCTGACGAAGGAATCGATCCTGCGCGCGGCGACGTTCGAGTTCTGCCGCAACGGCCTTGGCGGGGCCCGGGTTGAAGCCATCACGCAGCGCGCCAAAGCCAATATGCGCCTCTTGTATGCCTACTTCGGCGACAAGAACGGCCTCTACCTCGCGGTACTCGAGCACGTCTACACCGAAATCCGCGCGGCCGAACAGCAACTCAATCTGGACGACCTCGAACCCATCGCGGCGATGCGCGAGCTGATCAACTTCACATTCACCTTCTTTCAGCAACACCAGAACTACATCGCCCTGATCAACAACGAGAACCTCCAGCGTGGACGGAATTTGCGCAAATCGCGCAAGATCGCCGAACTTACGCTGCCCCTGGTCGCGAGCATCGAAAGCGTCCTTCGCCGCGGCCTGGCGGCTGGACTATTTCGCAGCGACGTCGATCCAATCCAGCTCTACGTCTCGATCACGGCAATGAGCTATTTCCACGTCTCGAACCGGTACACGCTGTCGGCGATGTTCGATAGGGATCTGGGCGAGCCGGACTGGCTGGAGCTGCGCCGTCAGCACGCGCAGGACGTGATCCTGACCTGGCTGACCGCAACCACAGGTGAACGGAAGCGGAAGCCTGCCGCAGGAAAGACGACAGCCGGCAGCGCGCGCCAGCCCTGATCGCGGCGGCAATTTTACAACGGCGACATTTCCGCGCTCACGCGCCAGGGCCTGATCGGGGCTGCCCCTCAGCATGTTGCAACGGCGCCGTCGCTGCGCGGATCGCTGGCGCCTTCAAGGAGGCCATCCGGGTGCCAGACGATTGCGCCGGCGTGGCCCATGAACTCTTCGAACGGGCCGACCATTTGAATGTCGTGGCCGAGCCTCCGTAGCGAACCGATGACGGCGGGATCGAACCGGGATTCGATCTTGAGGTTGTTGTTCTCCTCGCCCCAAGTTCGACCAAGCAGCCAGCGCGGCGCTGTGACCGCGGACTGCAGATTCTGGCCATGCAGTGCATAGCGCGTAAAGATCGCCGCTTGAGTTTGCGGCTGCCCCTCCCCGCCCATCGTGCCATACGACATCAGCCGGCCGTCACCGAGTTCAGCCATCGCGGGCTGGATGGTGTGAAATGGCAGCCGCCCCGGCTCCAGCCGGTTGGTATCGGTCTCGGCGAGGCTGAAGCTCGTCCCGCGGTTCTGCCAGGTCACGCCGCTCTGCGGCAGTATGAAGCCCGAGCCGAACTCCCAGTAGATGCTTTGAATGAAGCTGACGCTGAGACCGTTGCGATCGGTCGCAGCGAGCCAAACCGTGTCGCCTTGCCTCGGCGGGTCAGGCCAGGGCGCCGCGCGATCGACGAAGACTGTCTTCTCAAGGGCCGCGATGGATTCGTCTGTGAGAAACTCTACCGCCGGCCGCTCCATGTAATCAGGATCGGTCACGTAACGGTTGCGGATGCGGAACGCGGCCTTCGTGCTCTCAACCAACCGGTGCAGGTGATCGACGCCGTCGACCTCGTTCGCCATGCGCCGGGCATAGAGCGCAAGAATCAGGAGCGAGGCCAGGCCCTGCGTCGGCGGCGGCATGTTGAACACCTTGTGCCCGGCCACCTCGACCGACAGCGGCGTCACCAGCGATGCCTGATGCTGCTCCAGATCGGAAAGCCGGAGCGGGCTGCCGACCCGTTCGAGATCGGCCGCCATCGAACGCGCCAGGTCGCCGCGATAGAAATCGGACAGACCGGCCTGCGACAATCGCCTCAGTGTCTCTGCCACGCGCGGCTGCCGCAGCCGCGCGCCGATCGCAGGCGGGGCGCCCTGCGGCAGATAGAGCTCGGCAAAGCCCGGCACATCGTGCAGTTCGGGGCGCTTCTTCGTGGCATTGTCGCGCAGCGTCTGCGACACGGCCACGCCGTCGGCGGCATGGACAATCGCAGGCTCGAGAAGGCGCGACAGCGGCAATCGCCCGCCATGGCGATCGCGGCTGAGCTCATAGGCCTTTTGCCAGCCATCGACGGTGCCGGCGACGGTCAGTGCTGCTAGGGGGCCGCGGCTTGGAATGCTGCTAAAGCCGCGCTCGCGATACCAGGCACGGTCCGCTGCCATCGCAGACCGTCCACAGGCCTGAATTCCGACCGGCGTCGAGCCGGCCTGGCCGATCAGCCAGAAGCCGTCGCCGCCAAGGCCGTTCATATGAGGATAGACCACGGCGATCGTTGCGGCGGATGCGATCATTGCTTCGATGGCGTTGCCGCCTTCCGACAGGACAGCGAGCCCAGCCTGCGCCGCAAGATGGTGCGGCGCAGTCACCATTCCGCCGTAGCTTCGTTTCGTCTGCAACATCGGGGCACTTCCCTCCAGAGTCTCCTTTTGTAATAATTTTTTTACTTACATTGTCAAGCGATCAACTAGTCCCGTATCTGCACGGCTAATCCTGTTAAGAGCTGGTAAAGATAGGTGCGCGAGAAGGATTGCGCGTGATAACGCCGAGATCCGTCAGCCAATTCGTCTCTAACGTATCCACACGAACGACGTTGATCCGCCATACTGCGAATCTGAAGAGATCGGCATGAATTGGCAGCTCGGATATTCGTCCGCGTCCCGAACAAAATCAGACACAATCGCGCACGCCTTATGAGCTTCAGGCCAATGCAGCCATCGAGGACTTCCCGCGCGGCAAGTACGCGCCGTGGCCACGGAGGCCGACAAGCTCGCCATCCCTCACCACCACCCGCCCCCGCACCATGGTGACGATCGGCCAGCCAGTGATCTCCCGCCCCTCGTAGGGCGTGTAGTCCGGGCCGTCGCGAAGCAGATCGTGTGTGATGGTGACGCGCTTGTGCGGATCCCAAACCACGATATCGGCATCCGCTCCAACCGCGATCGTGCCCTTACGCGGGTAGAGACCGTAGGTCTTGGCATGATTGGTTGAGGTCAGCGCGACGAAGCGGTTAAGGTCGATGCGCCCCTTGACGACGCCTTCTGAAAACAGGATCGGCAGGCGCGTCGCCACGCCGGGAATGCCATTCGGCACCCAGCGGAAGCTCGTACGTCCCTTTGGCGCCAGCTTTCCTCGCGGATCGTCATAGCGGAACGGGCAATGATCCGACGAAAACACCGAGAAGACGCCGGTGCGGATTCCCTCCCAGCAGGCGGCCTGACTGGCTTCGTCGCGCGGCGGCGGCGAGCAGACGTATTTGGCCCCCTCCATATTGAGCCCCTGAAGGTCATTCTCCGTGAGCACCAAATATTGCGGACAGGTTTCCCCGTAGACCTTCAGTCCCTTTTGCTGCGCTCGTCTGATCTCCTCCATCGCCTCGCGGTTGGAAACGTGGACGATCATGACAGGCACATCGACAAGCTCGGCGAGCGTGATCGCGCGATGGGTCGCCTCGCGCTCGACCGCGATCGGGCGCGAGATCGCATGATAATACGGCGCCGTCTTCGCGGCGCGCTCCAGGCGATCGGTCAAAAACCGGATGGCGTCGTAGTTCTCGGCATGCACCATCACCAGCGCGCCGGTCTCGCGCGCCACCGACATTACCTCGAGGATCTCGCGGTCGGACAGCGCCAGGTCTTCATATGTCATGAACACCTTGAACGACGTGTAGCCGTCCTCGATCAGGGCCGGCAGCTCCTGCCCCAGAACCTGCTCTGTCGGATCGGAAATGATCAGGTGAAAGGACACGTCGACGTAACAGTTTCCATCGGCAAGCCGATGATAGTTCTTCACTGCCTCCCGCAGCGAATGGCCCCTTTTCTGCAGACAGAACGGCAGCACCGTGGTGTTGCCCCCGAACGCCGCGGAACGCGTGCCGCTCTCGAAATCATCAGCCATGACGATGTCGGGACCCGACGGCTGCGCAAAATGGACATGGCTGTCGATACCGCCGGGCAAAACCAGCTTGCCAGTCGCATCGATCGTCTCGCGCGCGATCCCAAGGTCGCGTCCCAACACCGCGATCCGACCGTCACGAATGCCGACATCGCACTCAAATGTGTCTGACGCGGTGGCGATGGTGCCGCCGCGGATGACGACGTCGAGACCGCTCATGGTCTGGTTTCCTTCTGCGAGGCGCCATTTCCGTTCCCGCCGCGATGCTCGATGTGACGGCCGAGCGCCTCCGGTAGCCCGATGGTGGACTTCGGATCCGGCCGGCGGAACGTTCCCACCGTCGCCTTCCGGGGCGCCAATGCCGCGAGCGCCTCGGCCTGCTTTACCGCCGCCGCGATCTGATCGACCACCGGAACTGGAATTTGCGATTTGATCTTGCCGGCGAGACCTGCGAGCGGCGCGCCGGCCAGGATGATGACATCAGCTTCGTCCTCCTGCACGGCCCGATTGGCAAGCCCGACCAGCAACGCCTGCTTTTCCTCCTGGACGTCGGAGATCGATTGAAACGCGCCGTCGAGCATACGGATACTGGCGCAGCGATCCCGCAATCCGTGCATGTCGACGCACTCCTGATACCAGGGACCGAGCGCCCGCGCGAACGTGACGATCGAAAATCGCCGGCCCAGCATGCAGGCCGTCAGCATCGCGCTCTCGGCCATGCCGACGATCGGGAAATCGAACAGCTCGCGCGCGCCAAACAGGCCGGGATCGCCAAATGCGGCAATGATCGCCGCGTCGACCTCGTGCTGATGCTCGGCGAGCAGTTCCAGCGCGATCACGCCCCCGATCTGCGCCTCCGCCCGCGTCGCGATGTAGGGAACGCCGCGCGGCGCGGTGCACGGAATGAGCTGGGTGCCCGGCGCAGCGACCGTGCGCCCGGTGGACAGCAATAGCTCGGTGACGCCTTGGCTCGTGTTCGGGTTGAGGAGCAGAATTCTCATCGGTGACCCTCTTGCTGCGCCTTGCGCGCGTCGTATCCCACGGCATCGTCGCGGACGGGATCTTGCGCCGCCTCGCGCGACTTATTGAAGATCTCCTTCACCACAACTCCGGTTCGGACCACGTGCCGGGCCAGCACCCGGCCGGCGCGATCGGCATCGCGCGCTTCCAGCGCGTCGAGCAGATCCCGGTGCTCCTGCACCGATTCGTCCCATCGCTCCTGGGACGACAGGGCAAAGAAGCGGGCTCGCTCGACACGGCTGAGCAGCCAGTGGTGCGTCGCCTTCAACGCCCCGTTGCGCGCACAGGCCACGATGAAGCTGTGGATCTGCTGATTCAGCTCGAAATAGTCCCGCAGCTTCCCGGAATCGTGAAAGCGCTCCATACGTTCCTGCAAACTCTTCAGTTTTTCCAGATCGCGTGCGGTCATGCGGATGGCGGCAAGTTCGGCGGCGATGCGCTCGATCCCGCTGACGGCTTCGAACAATTCCTCGATCTCGCTTTCGCGGATCGGCGTAATCATCGCGCTCCGGTTCAGGCGCAGTTCGACCAATCCTTCCGAGGCCAATAGTTTCAAGGCCTCGCGGAGTGGCGTGCGCGAAATGCCAAGCGCCTCCGAAAGATCCGCTTCGACCAGGGTCTCCCCCGGCGCGAGGTCGCCGCGGATGATCAAGGTTCGCAGCCGTTCTATGGTCTGCTCATGCAGACCCGTCCGATGGAATCGGAGGCGCCTGCCCGCGATGGCGGACCGGCCACGCCGAACGTCAGCCTTTGCCTGCCTTCCCTGCGCCATCATCCTCTCCCGCGGCGGCAATCCATCGCGTTCGCCCCCGGAGACCGTATCGAAATCACATCAAAAGCTGTCATTGCGGGGTCGTCAGCCGCTCGTCGCGGAACAGACTACCCCATTGCCTGACGCGCGAGGGAGCGACGCCGGCCACATTGAGACTCTTCCACAACGTCGTTGCAATCGAATCATAGATGGGGATGCCGAGTTCTCCCTCCAGCCGCTCGACAAGCCCCGCGCCGCGCATATTGGTGCAGACGATTGCGATCGCATCGCACCCTTCACGCGCCACCGCGCGCGCCAGACCTGCGATCTCCTCTTCCTCCACCTCCGCGAACGAGAAATTGTCCTGCAGCCGCAAATGGCGCTCGGCGGTACAGTGGAATCCGGAGGCCTGCCAGTTGGCCATGATTTTGGATTGGACATCATCCAGATACGGCGTGACGAGCCCGACCCGTCGAACGCCGGATCGCTCAAAGAGCTCGCGGAAGGCCAGCACGGAAGTGCACGCCGCGATGCCGGTCGCCTCGCGGATGCGCTCGCAGAGATGCTCGTCCCGATCGAAGCCGAGCCAGCTCGCTGATGTGCCGTTCCAGGCGATGGCATCGACCTTGGCATGCGCCAGGAGTTCGGCGGCGCGCAGGATCTCGGTGTCGTCGAACTGGCCGAGCGCCTGTGCGGAGAGCGCGATTTCCGTGACCTTGAAGCGGGAAAAATGCGCGGACACCTCGGGCAGGCCGGCGAGCATCGCCATCGTGACCGGCTCGAGCACGGTGTTGGACGATGGCGTGAGCATCCCGAGGCGAACGCGTCGTGTCATCTGTCTTGCTCCCGCTTCGCTTGATCAGCCGTTGCGCCCCCTGGGGCATTGCCCCGGGGAGGCATGGCTCAATTGCCCTACACCGGCAGCTTGCGGCTGTAGTCGATCGCGGTCGAGCAGCCGAACAGGGCCATGCCCGCCGCGGCGAAGAACATCAGCGCCAGGAAATACGATCCCGTCATCTGGACAATGAAGCCAACGATGATCGGCACTGTAATGCCCGCGATGTTGCCGCCGAGATTCATGCAGCCGCCGAGGAAACCGGCACGATCCCGCGTCGCCAACATCGAGGGGATGGCCCAGTACATCCCGCACCAGCGCAGGAAGAACAGCGTGGTCGACAACAGCGCGACGACGATGATTGGATCGCGCACATAGGCAACCGCAAAGATCGAAGCCGTGGCGATCAAGGCCGCGATCCCGAACAGCGTACGGAAGACGGCGTTGGGGGTGCCGCCACGCGCCCGCCAGGCGTCGCCGATCAGCCCGCCCACGAGTTCACCGATGAAGCCGGCGAAGAAGATGATGAAGGAGGCGCCGCCCAGCGTCTTGATGTCGAAACCATGCACCTTGAATAGGTAGCTCGGCAGCCAGGTCAGAAGCCCATAGAACACCGTGTTGAAGAACATCCAGCCGCAGCACATCAGCCAGACCGAACGGTAGCGGAAGTATGCGCCCACACTGCCGCCCCTCGAGGCCGGTGCCTGGGCGTCTTCGAGCGCGTGCGCCGTCTCGATGAAACGCGCCTCGCCGTCATTGATGGAGGGATGCTCGCGCGGGGTGTTGCGGATGTACCACCAGGCGAGGAAGCCGCACAGCATAGTGCCCACGCCGGCGACGATGAATGCCAGCCGCCATGAATCGAACGCCGCGATCAACCACGCGATCACGATTGCGCCCAGTGCCGCTCCGAGCGGAGCACCGCCGTCGAGCAGGGTCGCGCCGCGGGCACGCTCGTTTTGCGTCATCCAGATCGCGTTCAGCTTGCCGCCGGCCGGATAGATCGGCGCTTCCGTCGCGCCGAGCCCAAGACGCGTCAGCACCAGCATGAACCAGCTCGTCGAGAGCGCGGCGACAGCCTGGAAGAACCCCCAGCCGATCGTCGCAACGGCGATGACGATGCGCGGCTTGAACTTGTCAGCCAGCATGCCGCCGGGAACCTGCATGAAGGCGTAGGTCCAGAAGAACGCGCTGAGGATCAGGCCCTGAGTCGCCGGATCGAGATTGAATTCTTTCGCGATGATCGGCATCGCGACGGACAATGATGCGCGATCGATGTAGTTGATCGCGATCAAGAACAACATCAGGAAAAAGATCTTCCAGCGAACATTGGTCCGCTTCAGCGCCAAAGCGCCATCCGCCGTCGTGGCACGCCCGTCCATAGTCACCCTCCGTTGCTTCGACCCACCCTCCTTATGTTTTCGATGACTGCTCTTCGGCGGGAGTTGATGCGGGTCCTCGCGGTGTAGGGCAGCACACGCCCCAGCGCAAGAAAAAAATAGCATATTGCATGCAATTATTCTTAAGGGCTTGGTTTTCCTGCAGTTTCTATCATCTGGATTTGTATCTCCGAGCGAGACCGCTGGGTGGGCTTGGGCTTGTCTTCCCGCCGTCGTCCATCATGAACTTGCACCGCATCAAATCGTCACGGGAGAGCGGTCACGGAAATCGATCGCGTGGCAAATTGAGTCTACTTGGCGTTGGGTCAACGATCGACGATCAACTGACGCTTCGCGGTAGAACTCCGAAAATCGTCTGCCACCTGGAGCCGAGATCGATGGCATCTTCTGTTCTCACTCTCCGAATGAAGCTAGGGCCTCGCCAACACCTCGCTCCGGGATGCGGATCCTTGTGATTCGGCGCGTTTTATTGGGCTTGAGTTTGCAGTGGCTACTAGGAGCGAATGTAACGACCGAGATGCAGCAGCGACGACGAGGTCCAGATTGGCCTGACGGGATTCGATGCGCGTCTGCGAGGATGCGCGCCTACGCGGAGGAGACGAACCGGCTCAATCGCAATCGGCGCTCTAACGGCGCTGCATGGCGTGCAGGACTAACCAAGGTCGAGAAAGCGATCAGCAGCATTATCGAGGCGATCGAAGATGGCCTTTATCAACCGTCGATGACACCAGGGGTCATGTCGAACGAACTCCCAGCCAGTTGTCGAGTTTCGGCCAGAGACGTCGGATAGCGTTGGCACCGGCAATAACGCTGACGTGGCCTCCCTTGAACACGATTTCCTCCTTGTCGGCCGATCCGATCTTGGGGATCAGGTGCTTGGTCGCCTCATAGGGAGCGATGTGGTCGTGCTCCGCCACGGCGTGCAGCATCGGTATCTTGATGTTTGACAGATTGACTTTGCGGCCGCCGACGACGAGCTCGTTGTTGTGGAGCTTGTTCCGCCAAAGCAGGTCCTTGATCATCTGCCGGAAATACTCGCCCGGTAGCGGCAGCGTATCTGCGCCCCATCGATCGAACATCCGGTACGATTTTACATACTCATCGTTCCAGATGTTGTCCCACAAATTTATCTGCGCAAAAACGCGCGACGCTGGACGCAACATGTCGAACCCGGCAGTAACAACCTCCGGCGGCACGTTGCCAAGACTGTCCACCAGTTTATCGACGTCGAAGTGCCGTTCATCGGACCAGTTCCGGAACAGCGTCATCTGGTGAAAATCGATCGGCGTCGTAAAACAGACGAGATTTCTGACCGGCCCGCCGGCGTTCAGAGATGTGTAGATCAACGACAGGATCCCGCCTGCACAATACCCGAGGATCGTGACATCCGGTTCACCGGTTTCGATCTGGATGCGTCGAATCGCGTCGGGGATGAAATCGAGGGCGTAGTCGTCAAACTGCAGCTTTTTTTCATCCGGCCGCGGCGGGGCCCAGTCAAGCGCAAAGACATCGTAACCCCGCTTGAGCAGAAATTCGACGAGGCTCTGACCTGGCGCCATGTCGAATACATAGGCGCGATTGGTCGGCGCCATCACGAGCAGGACCGCCACCCGGTAAACCTCTCCGGCAAGTGGGTGATAGTGGTAGAGGTTCATCGTGCCGCGAACATGGAGCACGTCCTTGGGCGTGGAGCCGACGGCCGGAGCAGGCGATGTAAAATACTCCACACCCTTGATGTTGCGCTGGATCGCACGCTGAACCTCGCTCTGGATTCGCGCGGCAACCGATGGATCACTTTGGGGTGCAGCGGTGGTCATCGATGGCCTCCGCGCTCGGCGAGCATTAGATCGAAGTTCTTGCTGGCCATGCCTCCATCCTCCCGCGATCGTTCACCCAGTCATCGGCGCTCGCGCCCTATTCCCATGTCCATCCGCGCGATCGGCATAGGGATTAGTCGGTTTTCGATTTTGAGCCGCCTTTCGAACGGCCGCTTCCGTTTCTGGTCCCGCTCTTTGGCAACGATACATGCGCAGATGGCAACAGCCCCTGCACCGGGTGCAGGCTGCCGCGCTCAAGGACGAACATGTCGCCGCGGTAGAGAAAGCTGCCGGCGAACACGACCTTGTCGTCATCGTCGAACCACCATGACCGCATCTGAATGAGCACGCTGCCAAGCGAGCATTTCAGATGCTGCGCGATGGCTCGATCGGCATAGGAAATCGTGAACAACTGCCGATCGCGGGCGATCGGTATCCCGCTGAATTCGCGAAACAGCGCCGAAATTCTTGTCGTCTCCTCACGTCCCCTGGGGAGACGTTCGTAGGCGCGGCTTGCGACAAAAACATTCATTACTGCAAAAGGTGCGGCCTCGCTGTAATGAATCTTCATGACCTGCGCGTAGGATTCGTCGTCCTGGTCCGATGACAATTCCGGCGGCAGCGCGACGTGTCGCGCACGTTTGAGAATCTTGATTTTCGGAGTTGGAATCGGGGCGTGCAGACTGCTGTTCGCGGTCCGATGTTCGGAGTTGTCAACCGAGGGCACACCAGTGACGTAGGTGCCACTTCCCCTTCGGCTGATAATCAGTCCATCGTTCGACAGCAGTCCGAGCGCCTGACGAACCGTGATGGCCGCAACCTGATATTCCCGGCACAGCTCGGGAATCGTCGGAAGGCGGGCGCCGCGCTCCCACGCGCCGGAGGCGATGTGCTGGCGAAAGATGCGTGAGAGGCGGACATAGAGCGCAATCCGATCGTTGTCGTCGACTTTTGCGCCGTTGTGGGCGGGCCAGCTGATCGTCTGCGCAACCGTCATCATTGCTCCGAACGCTGTTTCATCGGCGAAATGAACTCGCCAAACCCGTCAATACCATAGCCGCCGCGATGGTCGGCCGTCCGCAACCTTCGCCCGCGTTCAGCAGGAGCCCCGGAGATCGAGGACAGATTTCTGCCATTGACATCCATTAATGCTAAGATTAGCACTTTAGCATGATAAGGACCAGCCCGTCGGAAAATAATATTGTGAACGCTGGCGCGAGGGACAGGCCAATGAATGCGATCTTTCGGCAAAGTCCGGGTGCACAAAAGCGCCCCCTCGCCAGAGTGGACTGGCGCGCGCAATTCTGGATCGACGGAATGGATTTGTTCGGCTGGCCCTCGTTTGCGGACCGCACCGTCGATGAGGCGCGCAACGATTTCCGCTTTCTGATCAGGGCGACATCGACTTGGCAGCCGGTACGCTCGGTGGGAGCGGCCATCGTCGCATCGCCGCGCGGCGATATTCCGATACGAATTTACGTGCCGTTGTCGGGCGCGTCGCCACGTCCGCTTCTGGTGTGGTTCCATGGCGGCGGTTTTACCGTGGGCGATCTCGAGACCGCCGACCCGACCTGTCGTTCGCTGGCCAACCGCTCAGGTGCGGTCGTCGTCTCGGTGGATTACAGGCTCGCGCCGGAACATGGCTGCCTCGATGCGGTCGACGACGCTTATGCGGCGACGCAGTGGGCGATCCGCAATGCCGCGGCGCTGGGCTGCGATCCCGGCCGGGTCGCGGTTGGCGGCGATTCCGCGGGAGCAACGCTCTCGGCATTGGTCTGCTTGCGCAGTCGTGACAACAACGAACCATCTCCCGCGCTGCAGGTACTGGTCTATCCGTGCAGCGATTGCACAATGGCTCTCTGTGACCGCAGTGTCGACGGACCATTGCTTGACTGGTCCACGATCGACTGGTTCGGAGAGCAGTGTTTTGGCGAACATGGCTCCAGACTCGATCCCGCCGATCCGCGCATCTCTCCCTACCGCGCGAAAGATCATTCCCGGCTGCGGCCAGCCCTGGTGTTGACGGCAGGGGCCGACATACTCTGCCATGACGGCGAAACCTATGCGGGATGTCTGCGCACTGCGGGGGGAAAAGTCACGCATCATCGCTTCGAGGGACAGGTTCACGGCTTTTTCTCGATGGACTTGGTGTTTGGTGAAGCACGTCGCGCCCATCGTCTCGTCGCTCGGGCGATTACCGATATGCCTCGACGATCGATGTCCACCACTGCGCCGATGCCGAATACTTTACCAGTCATCTGGGTCAATCCGATCCAGCGGGCTGCAACAATGGTCGCGGAGCTTGCGGTACGCGCGCCGCTGCTCGTAGCTGCGCAATTTCTGTCAACAATCGTGACCCATCGAATATCTGGCGCGGCGAGCAGTCGGTCGCATTGACGAAGCAAAGCCACCTGTCGAGAGTGGCGAACGAAAAACTTGCGCGAGTGCATCGAGGGAGGAAGCAGCGGCGTCCGGTATCGGCCTGGCAACTGGGTGCCGAAGCGCCAAGACGCTTTTCTTCGAGGACAAAACGTAGACCTGCAGCAGGGTGAGGCGGTGCAATGACAAGTGCTGTCGACTTCGGAGATTACGAACTTTACGCCAACGGTGTTCCCTACGATCTGTTCGCAAAGCTGCGGCGTGAAGCGCCAGTCCTTTGGGTCGCAGAGCCGGCCCGGGGAAAATTCCCCGGCGGGACCGGCTATTGGGCCGTATTCCGTCATACCGACGTGCAGACGGTTTCACGACACCCGGAAATCTTTTCGTCTGCGATCGGCGGAACGACGCTGCGCGATCTGAGACACAAGGATCTGGAAATCGTTCGGCACATGATGCTGAACATGGATCCACCGCGGCACTCCAAACTCCGCAAGATTGTCAATCGCGTGTTCACACCGCAGGTCATCGGCCAGCTCAAGGGCTCGATCGAGGACCATGCGCGCGAGGTCGTTGATTCCATTGCGGAGAAGGGTTCGGTCGATTTTCTCGAGGAAGTCGCGGCCGAAATGCCACTGCTGGTCCTGGCTGACATTTTCGGCTTCCCGTCCGAAGACCGCCATTTGCTTCATCGCTGGACCGACACGATGATTGCCTACGACGATCCCGACGCAGGTCCAGCGGAAGCCGCAGCCATTATCGCGACCGTCAAGGAGATGTTCGGCTACGCGTCGGGCAAGACCGCGGAGAAACGGGTCAAGCCAACGAACGACGTCTGGAGCCTGATTGCGAACGCCGAGGTCGACGGCGAGCAACTAAGCCAGGGCCAGCTCGACCGGTTTTTCCAGCTTCTAGTAATTGCGGGCAACGAGACCACCCGCAGCCTCATTAGCAGCGGGATGCAACTGCTCTCGCAACACCCCGATCAGCGCGACATGCTCCTGAAGGACATGAGCCTGCTACCCGCAGCCATCGAAGAAATGCTGCGCTTTGCGCCGCCCGTTATTCAATTCCGCCGCACAGCAGCGGTGGATACGATGCTCGGCGGCCGCGGCATCGCCAAGGGCGACAAGGTCGTCATCTTTTATGCATCGGCCAATCGCGACGAAACCGCCTTCGAGCAACCAGACAAATTCGACATCCGGCGTAATCCGAATCCGCACGTCTCATTCGGCGACGGCACGCACTTTTGCCTTGGCGCCAATCTGGCGCGGCTCGAGGCCCGCGTGATCTTCACTGAACTGCTAACCCGCCTTCCCGATCTGGAAATCACCGGCACACCCGAACGGCTGCGGTCCAATTTCGTCACCAACTTCAAGCATATGTCGGCGCAGTTCACGCCGGCGGCGCGGCGTGCGCCGGCCGATATCCGCGCGAAGGCACTCGCGCCGAGCGAGAGTGTCGCGACACCGGCCGCGGCGAAGCCGGCCGCCTTGGGAAAACACGGGACCCCCCTTCTCGTCCTGTTCGGATCGAATTTCGGAACTGCCGAAGACACCGCACGGCGCATCGCGAGCGACGCCGACGCGCACGGTTTTGCCACGACGGTCGCGCCACTCGACGACCATGTCGGCGATCTCGCGAGCGAGGGCGCCGTCATCATCGTGGCTGCGACTTACAACGGCACGCCGCCGGACAACGCGACGCATTTCATGGAATGGCTGCGCACCGACGATGGCGAGCCGTTGACCGGCGTCAGGTATGCTGTGTTCGGCTGCGGTAATCATGACTGGGCCGCCACGTTCCAGGAAGTTCCGCGAACGATCGATACGCTGTTGGAGAAGCGCGGCGCGCGGCGCCTTTATTCGCGCGGCGAGGGTGATGCGGCGGATGACTTCGATGGCCAATTCGAGGCGTGGTATAAGCCGCTTTGGCCTGCGCTTGCGGCAGAGTTTTCGATCGGGCTGGAAGCTTTGGTGTCCGGCCCGATGTTCGCAATCGAGGTCGTGCCGGGCGAGCGGATGAGCCCGTTCGTGGCCTCGCTCGGCGCCAGACCGATGCGCATCGCCGTTCATCGCGAGTTGCAGTCGATGGCAGGGCCTGATCCGTCGGCCGCGTCGACCCGGCATGTCGAACTCGAACTACCCGATGGCGTCGCCTATCGGCCTGGCGATCATCTCGGGGTTATCCCGCACAACAGCGATGGCCTGGTCCGTCGAGTTGCAGCCCGTTTTGGATTCGAGAAGGACGCGTTCATTCGTCTCCATGCCCGCAGCGAGCGCCGGACGTTCCTGCCGATCGGCGAGCGCATCTCGGTTCATTCGCTACTGGCCGATTACGTCGAGCTTCAGGACCTCGCGTCGCGCTCGCACATCAGAACGCTCGCTAACTATACCGAATGCCCCTTCACCAAGACCGCGCTGGAAGGGCTTGCGGCTGAGAATGGCAGCACCTATCGCGACGAGGTGCTGCTGAAGCGAAAATCGGTTATCGATCTGCTCGAGCAGTATCCAGCCTGCAAGTTGCCGCTTGAAATCTATCTGGAGATGCTGTCGCCGCTTGCGCCGCGCTACTATTCGATTTCGTCGTCACCACTTGCGTCGAACGGGCGTTGCAGCATCACCGTCGGGGTCGTTCGTGGCCCTGCCCGCGCAGGCGTCGGCTCTTTCACCGGCGTGTGCTCCAACTATGTGAGCCGGCAGGCCGAAGGCAATGTTGTCTATGCCTTCGTGAAGGATACCAAGTCCGCCTTCTACCTGCCCGAGGATCCCAGAACGCCCCTCATCATGATCGGGCCGGGAACGGGCCTCGCACCGTTCAGGGGATTTCTGCAGCAGCGGGCCGCGATGAAGGAAAGGGGAATCGCGGTCGGCGCATCGCTTTTGTTTTTCGGATGCCGGCACGAAAAGCAGGACTTCCTCTATGCCGACGAACTGAGGGAATTTGCCAGCCAGGGCGTGACCGAATTACACATCGCCTTCTCGCGCATGCAGCCTGAAAAAGTCTATGTGCAGGACCACATCCGCAGAGCCAAGGACAGGGTCTGGGCCCTGATCGACAATGGCGCGATCATTTATGTGTGTGGCGATGCGAGCCGCATGGAGCCCGACGTCAGAAAGGTGCTGGTCGGCGTGATCGAAGAAAAGCTCGGCGTCGATGCCGCGGCTGCCGGTAAGCGCTTCGACCAACTTGTGGCGGAGAACCGCTATCTCGTCGACGTTTGGGCGACGGGTTGACGCAATTTGAAACAAAAAGTGGTCGCGTCACGGACGCAGGCTACCGATCCAAGAGCTCTCGGGAGGAACCTATGGCAACCGCAGCTTCTGAACTTTCGCCGCAACGCATCCGCCGCATTGCGCTGGGCGACATCCTTCATCGCTCCGCGCGTCGCTACGGCGAGCGTGCGGCGCTGATCGACGGCGACCGTCGCCTGTCGTACCGGGAGTTGAACGAGGCCTCGAATCGCTTCGCGCACCATCTGCTCGACCTTGGCCTGCGCTCCGGAGAGCGCGTCGGCATGTTGTGCGTCAACTCGATCGAGATGGTTGTGGCAATTTTTGGCATTCACAAAGCCGGGCTGACTTGGGTGCCGATCAACAACACGCTGGCGGTTGATTCAATCGGCTACATCCTCAACCATGCCGAGATCAAGCGGATCGTTTTGGATGTCGGTTTCTTCGCCAGGTCCGAGTTGCGCGACCTGTTGCAGGCCAAGGGTGTTGAGCCGTTGTTGACCGCGGTCCCCGGCGACACGCAGCCGACGGGTGTGCCGACCGTCGCGCAAGCAATTGTGTCGGGGCCGACAACAGAGCCCGACGTGGAGATATCGAGCGATCAGCTGGCGTTCATCATGTATACCAGCGGAACGACCGGCAAGCAGAAAGGCGCGATGCACTCGCATGCATCGGTGAACGCGGCGCTGCTGAGCAACGCGGTGGAGTGGGGTTCTGGACCCCGCGGCGACGTCTGGAGTGGCATGCTGCCGCTGTTCCACGTCGGGCAGTACTCGGTCACCATGACCGCGATGACCGTTGGTGGAACAGTCGTGTTGCTGCGCGGCTTCGACCCCGGTGCGGTGCTGGAGGCCGTTGAGCGTCACAAGATCACGGTGATGGTTGGGCTGCCGATGATGTACGGCGCGATGCTCGCACATCCGTCGCGGCCGACGCGTGATCTGTCGAGCCTGCGCCTCTGTGTTTACGCGATGGCTCCGATGTCGAAGACGCTGCTGTTGAAGCTGCTCGACGAGTTCTGTCCGAACTTCACGCTCGCGTCGGGACAGACCGAGATTTTTACCGCGGCGACGATCTTCGAGACCCACCAGCAGCGGCAGCGCTTTGGCGGCTATTGGGGCGTTGCCACGGTCGCCGACGAGGTTGCCGTGATGAGCGATGACGGCCGGCTGCTCGGACCCGGCGAAGTAGGTGAAATCGTGTTTCGCGGCCCCAACGTGATGCTGGGCTACTACAAGGATCCCGAGGCCACCGCCAACGTCCAGCGCTTCGGCTGGCATCACACTGGCGACCTCGGCACTTGGGACAATGATGGTCAGTTGCTGTTCCTCGACCGGCTGAAGGACATGATCAAGTCCGGTGGCGAGAATGTGCCATCAATCAAGGTCGAGGAGGTGCTGCTGCGTCATCCGGCCGTTCTGAACGTCGCAGTGGTCGGTCTGCCGCACGATCGTTGGGGCGAGGCAATCACTGCGTTCGTGACAGTCAGGCCCGGGGCACAGGCCGCCGCGGATGAGCTGATCACCCATTGCAAGAGCAACCTGGGCAGCTTTGAAGTTCCCAAAGATGTCATCTTCCTTGCAGCGCTGCCGATGACCTCGACCGGCAAGATCCAAAAATTCGAACTGCGGCGCGCGCACCTCGAGCATTATCAGACAAGTTGAATGCGGCTTGGAACGTCCGCTGTGATCGTTGCGGCTGGCGCGCTGATCCTGCTTCGTGTTTCGCGAGCCGAATCACCTTAAGTTTTTGGGCGGTTCGAAGATTGGTGAGCGGTTTCGGGATGCCGAAGCGGCAGCGAATTCTGCAGAAAGCTGATGCTGTCTATTCGGCTAGACACCGACGTGTGCCCGACCGACCGGGTGGCGATCTCGCAAGCCGTCGAGCGGGCTCGGCGCGGATGGCGATAAAGTTCAGCCGATCTTCATAAGCCTCGATACGGCGCACGACACTCCCGCGCAACAGACCGACTAAGTTGCTCGTTCCACCCGCGATTGATCGGACTGGCCGGGACACCCGGGAAACCGGAAACCACCGACATTGATCGCAACCGTACGGCAAGCCGGGTTCGCTGTTTTGTTCTGAATGGTAGCGTTTTGGTGCGGCCATTCAGAATAAAACTGCGAACTCTTATGTTATTGAAATTTCTACAGTCGGGTCAGATGGACGCCTTGGGGCGTGTAGGCAAACTTGAAATGCGCATCGCTCGGACTCGGAGCCTGATGTTCCATCCAGCCGAGCTTCGGGCGCGTTCTTGCGAAGGAATGGACGGCGGCCCCATCGAGGTATAACGTAGCTTCGCCTGCAGGCGAAGGCGCCGCGGCGGCGTCGAGCCCCTCTGATGTCGGTCATGGAATGACGGTCATCGGAGAGAGGGGATGAGCCCATGATCGACAGGCACGGCGAGGCGATTTCTATTTCCCTGCTCGGCGCTGCAGGCGCGCTCGCTCTGTCCCTCGCGGCGTTCTCCGCTTACGGCCAGCAAGGCAGCCAGGCCGAATCGATCGCGGCCTGGAACCAGATTGTGACGGTGTTGCAGCATCCGCGCTGCCTGAATTGCCATCAGCAGAACGTGCCCCTGCAGGGCGACATGAGGCGCATCCATATTCCGCTTGTCGTGCGCGGTTCAGACAGTCACGGCGTCGGCGCGATGCGTTGCGGCAACTGTCACAACGGAAGCGGCAATAGCGAGACGTCCGGAACGCCGGGCGCAGGCGGCGCAGGACTCTGGCAGCTCGCGCCCCTATCGATGCTTTGGGAAGGTCTGTCGAGCAGCGATCTTTGCAGAATGCTCAAGGACAAGGCGCGCAATGGCGCGCGCGACGGTGCCGCGCTGGTCCACCACATGGAGCATGAGCCTCTTGTTCTTTGGGGCTGGAATCCGGGCGGCGACCGGGCTCCGGTGTCGTTGCCGCACGACGAATTCGTCAAGCAAATGAAATTGTGGGTGGCGGGCGGAATGCCGTGCCCGGGTTGACGCGCACGGTCGCAAGGGTGCCTGCCAACGCGGTTTGCAGGAGGGCTCTATGGTTGCACTGAACATCAATGGCCGCGCCGTGGAACTCAATGCCGATCCAAAGATGCCACTGCTTTGGGCGATCCGCGACTTTGTCGGGCTGACTGGCACCAAATATGGGTGCGGACGCGCGCTATGTGGCGCCTGCACGGTGCATCTTGACGGCGACGCCGCGCGTTCCTGCTCCATCATGGTGAGCGATGCCGTGGGAAGGAAGATCACCACCATCGAGGGCGTGTCCGGCACGGTCGCGGACGCGGTGAAGGCGGCCTGGCAGCGGCTCGACGTCGTGCAGTGCGGCTATTGCCAGTCGGGCCAGATCATGTCGGCGATTACGCTATTGACGGGCAACAAGAAGCCGAGTGACGAGGACATCGATCTCGGCATGGAAGGAAATGTCTGCCGCTGCGGCGCCTATCAGCGCATTCGTGCCGCCATTCACGAAGCCGCACAAAATCTTTAGGTGATGCCATGAACGCATTGACGCCCTCACGCCGCGCCTTCCTGCAGGGCACAGCCGCCAGCTTGGCGGTATTCACGCTGGGGACCTTCCTGCAACCCTTCGGCCGCGCGCTGGCGCAAGCTCCAGCGCCTGGCCCATTCGATCCCAACATCTTCCTGCAAATTGCATCCGACAACACGGTCACGTTGATCAGCAAGCATTTCGAGATGGGGCAAGGCGTTACGACCGGCCTTGCTACCCTTGTTGCCGAGGAGCTTGGCGCCGACTGGAGCCAGATGCGGTTTATATTCGCGCCGGCTAATCCTGCGCTTTACCACAATCTCCTATTCGGCCCGGTCCAGGCAACCGGCGGCACGACCTCGACAGTTGAAGCTTGGACCCAGATGCGGCAGGTCGGCGCCGCGGCGCATGTCATGTTCGCGACCGCAGCCGCCAACAAGTGGCAGGTGCCGGCTTCCGAAGTTTCGATCGAAAATGGAGTTGTGGTGCACGGTGCGAACCGAGCGACCCTGGGGTCGCTCGCGGAGGAGGCGATGAACGTCCCGGTGCCGACCTCTGTCACCCTGAAAGAACCCAAGAACTGGACGATGATCGGAAGGCGGTTGCCGCGCCTCGATTCGGTCATGAAGACCACCGGTCAAGCGATATTCGCGCTCGACTTTCGCCGGCCCGGCACGTTGACGACCGTGGTGCTTCGTCCGGACCGCTTCGGCGCGACGGTCGCTTCTTTCGACGCCACAGAAGCAAGAAAAATCGACGGGGTCGTCGATGTGCAGCAACTACCCACCGGAATCGCCGTCTACGCGACCAATACCTGGGCCGCGATTGAGGGCCGTAAGGCGCTCAAAGTGACCTGGGACATGAGCAAGGCCGAGACCCGCTCGACCGAGCAGATCTTTGCCGAATACCGAAACCTGCTTGAGCAGCCTGGACTGCAGGCCACCAAGCGAGGCGACACCGGGGCGGCCTTGGCTAAGGCAGCGAGGACGGTAGCGGCCGAGTTCACGTTCCCGTATCTGGCGCATGCCCCGATGGAGCCGTTGAACTGCACGATTGAGCTCGGTGCGGATGGTGCGGAAATCTGGTCGGGATGCCAGTTACAGACCATCGATCAGTTCGTGGCCTCACAGGTGCTTGGATTCAAGCCCGAGCAGATCAAAATCAACACCATGCTGGGCGGCGGCAGTTTCGGGCGGCGCGGCAATCCCGTGGCAGATTGGGTTGCCGAGCTCTGCTTTGCCGTAAAGGCAATCGGCGGGCGCGCGCCCGTGCATCTCGTCTGGACGCGCGAGGATGACATCAAGGGTGGATTCTACCGACCAATGGCCTTGCACAGGGTGCGCGTCGGCCTCACGCAGGACGGTCGCATCTCCGGCTGGCAGCACCAACTAGTCTCCAAGTCGATCTTCACCGGCACGCCGTTCGAAGCGGTGTCGGTAAAGGACGGACTCGACGTATCTAGCGTGGAGGGCGTCGCCGATACCGACTACGCCATCCCCGATTTCGACGTGCGTCAGCACAATGTCTCAACGCCGCTACCGGTGTTGTGGTGGAGGTCGGTCGGCAATTCGCACACGGCATTTGCGATGGAGACAATGATCGACGAGCTCGCCGGCCTTGCGGCGCAAGACCCTGTCCCCTTCCGCCTCGGCCTGCTTGCGAATGATCCTCGCGACGTCGCAGTCGTGCGGCTCGCGGCAGAAAAGGCGGGATGGGGAACGCCGCTCTCCGAAAAAGGCCGCGGACGTGGCATCGCCTTTCATCACTCGTTCGGAACGCGGGTCGCGATGGTTTCTGAAGTTACGGTCCGCGGCGGGGTAATCAAGGTCGACCGCATGGTCGCCGCTGTCGACCTCGGCGTGGCCGTCAATCCCGACGTCGTCGTGGCGCAGGTTGAGGGTGCGATCGGTTTCGCGCTGTCGATGGTCCTGCGCAACGAGATCACGCTGAAGAATGGCGTGGTGCAGCAAAGCAATTTCGACGACTATGAGCCGACGCGCATGCGCGAAATGCCAAAGGTCGAGGTTCACATCGTGCCGTCCATGGAACCGCCGACCGGCATAGGCGAGCCGGGATTGCCGCCGGTCGCGCCGGCGATTGCGAATGCCGTCGCAGCGGCCACCGGCAAGCGGCTGCGCAGCCTGCCGCTGCGCTACGCGACGTTTTCGGGCTGACGAAACAACAGACTAATCGGTTCGTAGACTGCGCGCGTGGACGATTGACGATTTGGTGTATTGTTCGATCATCAATGCTCTCACCACGATGACGTTGGCCCCTCCCAGGTAACTGTTTGTGCAAATTGCGAAAAGAGAACGGATTGTTCGCTCTTTTATTCTGAATGGTGGTATTTTGGTGCGCCATTCAGAATAAAAGTGCTATGCTATTGAAATCAGTTATTTAATTGTTACCTGCTGCAACGCTCGGGTTCGAATATCTGCAGTCGGCACCGCTCCGCGACGACGTTGATCACCGCTCGCGCAGGCTCATGGCAATGGTATCGGCGATGATCAGCCGGACGGGCAGCCCGCTCTCCGGCTGAACCGATGCCCACAAGCACCGATCGCGCCCATTGTCTTCATCGACTGACGACTTTCAGCGCAACGTCATCGCCGGCATGGGATAGGGGAAATTCGAGACCGCGCACGCTTTCCGCGGCATCTGTGAGGTAGCGGAAGCCAGCGATATCGGCCGGCTTTCCGACCAAATACCCCTGAATTTGATCGCAGAGTTCGGTGCCCAGGAAACCCAGCTCCTCGCTGGTCTCGACACCTTCCGCCAGCACCGGCAGCTTGAGCCCACGCCCGATGCCAAGCACCGCGCGAACGATGGTCGCCGCCTGTTCGTTAGCGTTGACCGCCTTGATGAAGGAGCCATCGATCTTGATCTTGTCGAACGGGAATGCCCGCAAGTTCGACAGCGACGAGTAACCGGTCCCGAAATCGTCCATGGCGATGCGGACGCCAAGTGCCTTGAGCTGACGCAACGTCGCCAGCGCACGGTTGAAGTCGCGGACCAGCGCGGTTTCGGTGATCTCCAGTTCGAGCCGCCCGGGGTTCAATCCTGTTTGAACGAGGATTTCGTGAACCAGTTGCGTAAACTGCGGATTATGCAGTTGCATCGCCGAGACGTTCACGGCGATTCCGAGCGGATTCGTCCAGCCGCTGGCTTCCGCGCATGCCTGTCTAAGCACCCATTCGCCGATCTGCTGGATCGTTCCACTTTCCTCCGCGACGGGAATGAATAAGGCCGGTGGAACCTGACCGCGCTGTGGATGATGCCATCGCAACAAGGCCTCAAAGCCGGTGATCTCGCGCGTGTCAAGCCGGGCTTGCGGCTGATAGGCCAGTTCAAATTCATGCCGTGCGATCGCGCTGCGAAGATCGTGCTCCAGCATGCGCCGATCGCGCACCTCGACGCCCATCGCGGCTTCAAAGAAGCGATAAACACCGCGGCCGTCGGTTTTGGCGCGATAGAGCGCAGTATCTGCGTGGGTAAGAAGGCCCCGTCCGTCCCGGGCGTCGTTCGGGAAAATCGCTACCCCGATGCTGGTGGAAACGAACGAGGCCGTGGTCGATGAGTCGTTTTCGATCCGCAACGCTTCGATGACGTTCTCGGCGATGCGGCCTGCCGTCGACGGACTGGAGAGGTTTGTCGTGATAATCGCAAATTCATCGCCACCGAGCCGCGCCATCATCTGGTTTCGATCGAGAACTGCCGAGACGCATTTCGCAACCTTCTTCAGCAGCGCATCACCCGCGGCATGCCCGAACAGGTCATTCACTTCCTTGAAGCGATCAAGGTCGAGGCAGAGCACGGCAAATGACCGGCCCGAGGCCTGATGCGCCTCGATTTCCTGATCGAGCCGGGCGTTGAAGCTGTTTCGGTTCGGCAAGCCCGTCAAGGCGTCGTGGTGCGCCAGAAAATGAATATGCTGCTCAGCTTTCTTCCGGTCACGCAGATCGCGGACGGCGATGGCATGATGCGGTTGACCGGCGAAATCGATCGAGCGAAGAATGAACTCAGCCGGAATGAATTGGCCGTTGACGTCGCGCAATTCAGCCTCGATCCGCTCGCGCGGCCTCGCGACCAGCTTGCGCCTGACGGACTCCTCGGGCAGGCAGATCGCCAGCGATTCCCCGATCACATCGTCGGGGACATAGCCTGTCAGTTCTGTCAGGCTTGTATTGATTGAAACAATCTTGTCGCCGTAGCAGACCAGCAGCCCCTCGGCCGACGCATCGGCGAGACCGCGCATGCGATCGACTTCCAGTTCGGCGCGATGGCGTTCGCGGATATCGAGCGCAAGACCCGCGCAAGCGAGAAACAGGATCGTCAGCGACGCAAGCGCGACGCCGAGCGCAAGCCAGCCGGCCGGCAGCGCCAGTTCCGAAACCACGACCGTCGGGTCGGGGATGATCGAAACCGCGCCCATGGCGGTGAAGTGGTGACTGCAGATTGCCAGCGTGAGCAGCACCGCCCCGATAGCCTTCCATTTCATCGACCCGTCGCGCAAACCGGCTGGCAGCGCGGTCGCTCCGATCGCCGCCCCCAACACGATGGAAACGACAACGAGAATGGAATCCCACTGAATCCGGCCGGCGATCTCAAAAGCTGCCATTCCGGTGTAGTGCATCGCCGCGATGCCGCCGCCGACGGTCGCTCCACCGATCCAGCGCCCGGCAGGCACCCTGTTTCCGGACGCGATTAAAAGACCCACGCCGGTGAGCAGGATAGCCGCGACGAGCGATAGCAGGGTGAGGATGATGTTGTATCCGCTCGGGATGCCAGGCGAGTACGCAAGCATGGCGATGAAGTGTGTCGCCCAGATGCCGAAGCCGCATGCGGTGGCGGCGACGCACAACCAGACATCGCGCATGTAGCCCGTTGTCTTGCGGACGTGATTGAGAAAGTTGATCGCCGCGAAAGACGCGAGCGCACATACGAGGGCCGCCAGCACCACCAGTCGCAGGTCATGCTCGTAGGCGATGCAGCTGTATATGGTAAACATGCGGATGGCGCGCCCCGGTGAAATATCGCAAGTGCAATTTCACCGGACGATACAGCCGCCGCTGTTGCGCAATCCTGAACAAGGCCGAAAAGAACGGACACCTTGGTTATTTTTCCGTGACCTGCCGGCCCATTTCGTCGATTGAACGGCCAACGATCCGATACCGACGAGAATCCTGACCGGCGTGGCGCAAACTCGGCGGCTTTCGGCCAGCCCGGTCGAGCGCGCGGCGAACTCACCGTGCTCAAACCTACTGAGTCTTTCGGCGAAATGAGAGCAGCGCTTCGGAACGCCCCGAAGAGTGGCTGCAAAAGCCACGAGGGGTGAGTTTCGGGTTCGTGAAGCTGTTCTGAATGGCGCGCACCCGACACGATTCGAACGTGTGACCTTTGCCTTCAGAGGGCAATCGGCCCCGTCTTTTACGTCTGAGTCAGCACGAGACTTTCACAGGGTCCGACGTCCAGAAACGGACCGAGCGCGCCTATCCGCCGCCGTTCACGCCGTGCTGGAGAGGCTCGTCGCGTGGCACCTTGCGCGCTCGCTCCTTAATTTCAGACCTGCCATGCAGCGCGGCGATTTCGTTCGAATTTTACCCGAAATTTACCTGTGCACTGCAACAACAAACACGTGCCGGGAAACGTTTCCTCCCGAGGAGAGTGTATGCTTGCGAACCTGAAGATTCTGCAGCGCCTGCTGCTGGCATTGGCGCTGCCAATTTTTCTGCTCATTGGTCTTTCCGGTTACGACGTTTACGGCAAATGGGAGATCCGCCAGGAAATGCGGGAGCTCGCATCGCGTGTGGACGACGTCGCAAACCTCAGCCGCCTTGTGCACGAACTGCAGCGCGAGCGCGGAACATCGGCGATCGTGCTCGGAAGCAAGGGCAGCCAGATGCTTGCCGAGCTTGGCGACCAACGCAAGCGAACCGATGCCGAACGTGCGAAGGCAGCGATATCGCTGGATCATCTCGGCCAGACATCAAGCCACGATCTGGCTGAGATTGCCGGCAAGGCCAGATCCGCCCTCAACGAGCTGAACGCCAGACGCAGCGAGATTGATGCGCTGGGTATCCCGGTGGCCAATTCCTCGGCATTCTACACCCACCTGATTGCGACGATACTCGATGTTGCCGGCGAGATCGGCCGAACGACCCGCGACACAGACGTTTCCGCTGCCGTTGCAACCTATCTCAATTTCATCCAGGGCAAGGAGCGTTCCGGCCAGGAGCGGGCCCAGGTCGGCGCCGGATTGTCGGTCGGCCGCTTCGATCTGCCGGCGTACAACAAGGCACTGGGTCTGGCCGCGGCGCAGGGGGTCTACTTCGCGACGTTCCAGTCTGCCAGCACCCCCGGCCAGCGTGAATTCTACCAGAGAGCCATGTCAGGCCCCGCCATCGACACGGTCCTCAAGATGCGACAGATCGTGGCTGAAGGCGGCTTGTCCGGTGACCTGAAGGGTCTCGACGGCAAGACCTGGTTTGCGGCAGCGACTGTTCGGATCGAACTCCTGAAGACGATCGAGGATCATCTTGCGAATGACCTTCTTGATTTGGCGGCGGTAAAACAGTCGAAGGCAACCGCGCAACTGAGCACTCTGGCGGCTCTCGTGGTGCTGGCGCTGCTATCCAGTTTCGTGGTGGCAGGGGTGATGACGCGCAGTATCACGCGGCCGCTCGGCGTATTGGCGCGCATCATGAAGCAGCTTGCACATGGCGATGTCGCGACCACCGTCGAAGGCGTTGATCGTCGCGATGAAGTCGGAGAGATGGCGCAGGCGGTCGCGTTCTTCCGGAGCAATATGATCGAAACGAGAGAGCTGGCCGCCAGGGAAATGGAAGCGACGAACCAACGAATTGCACGCGCGGCCCGGGTCGGCGAACTGGCCGAGCAATTCGATGCAGGGATTGCCGGATCGCTCGGGTCCGCATCCGCGGCACTGTCGCAACTCAAGGCGACCGCGACGATGATGTCGGCAACAGCGGAAGCGACCGATCGGGAGGCTACCGGGGTCGCGTCCGCGGCCGCGAACGCGACGCAGAACGTCCAGAGCATTTCCGCTGCTGCCGAAGAGATGTCGAGTTCGATCAACGAGATCGGCCGTCAGGTCGTTCAGTCGGCGAGGATCGCGCGGAAGGCGGTCGAGGAAGCCACGCGAACCAACCAGACGGTGCTCGGCCTTTCGGAGTCGGCCGAGAAGATTGGCAATGTCGTTAAGTTGATCAGCGATATCGCGGCGCAGACCAATCTGCTGGCGCTGAACGCAACCATTGAAGCTGCCAGGGCGGGTGAGGTCGGCAAGGGTTTTGCCGTGGTTGCCGCCGAGGTCAAGAATCTCGCCAATCAGACTAGCAGGGCGACTGCTGAAATCACGACCCAGATCGGCGCGATTCAGGAAACGTCGTTTGATGCGGTGAAGGCCATCCAGGGCATTAACGCCACCATCGCGGAGATCGACGAGATTGCCTGTACGGTCGCGAGCGCGATCGAGGAGCAGTCGGCGGTAACTGAGGAAATAGCGCGGAACGTCCAGAGCGCGGCGGTTGGGACGCGGGACATTTCTTCAGGCATTTCCGGTGTGACGGAAGCTACACAGCGGACCGGCACTGCGTCGAGAGAGGTGCTCTCCGCCATGGAGGCACTGTCGGCGCAGTCGGAAGCGATGCAGGCGCGGGTTGAAGAGTTTCTGGGAGCCATCCAGGCCGCCTGAAACGCAAGGGCGTCTTGCGACTGCCAGCGGACGGCTCTCCCTATCCCGCGAATGGCCGCGGCTCCCGCATAGATTGGCGCTCCACTCAGTACAAAACTGCGAACTCATATATCATTGAAATTACTGTGTAATTTCTTCGATACTTCCGGACGTCCCGTTGCAACGACGGCCTGCTTAAGGTGAGCCGATCAGTCGGCGGTCCGTGCCGCAACCTTGGAGAGGGGTGCAGATTTGTCCAGGAGCGCTTTGAGGTCGTTTGGCGGAAGCGGTTTCGAGAAGTAGTAGCCCTGCGCGTAATGGCACCCCATATCCGCGAGTTGCCGGATCTGTCCTTCCTGCTCCGTACCTTCGGCGACAACATCGATTTTTAGATTTTCCGCAAGATCGAGAATCGCGCGGATGATCTGTGTCCCTTCGACCGTGAGGCCGAGGCCGGTTACGAAAGACCGGTCGATCTTGAGAGTATCGACCGGAAGACGATGCAGATAGTTAAGCGATGAATATCCCGTTCCGAAATCATCGATGCTGATACGCACGCCGAAGTCGTGCAGCGCCTTGAGAACAAGGATCGTTCGCTCGGGATCGCCGATTGCCACGGTTTCCGTGATCTCCAGCCGCACGCTGCGCGGTTCCAGCCCCGCGCCGGATACAGCGCGCCGGACTTGATTGATGAAATCGGGCTGAATGAACTGGCGCGGCGAAATGTTGATGCTCATGGTGAGCGGCTCGGGCCGGGAGAATTGGACCTGCAGTTGCGCCAGCATCCGACACGCCTCGCTCAACACCCAGCCGCCGATCAAAACGATCAGCCCGGTGTCCTCGGCGACCCCGACGAAGTCGCCCGGGGGAACGATATCCCCCGGTCCGCGCTGCCAGCGTATCAGCGACTCAAAGCCGACGATGTCGTGGGTATCGAGTGAGACAATCGGCTGGTAATGCAGGATGAATTCATTGTTGGCGAGCGCGCGTCTGAGGTTGCCTTCGAGCCTCAATCGCTCGACCGCAATGTCGTGGAGGCCAGTATCGTAGAGCTCGACACGCCCGCGGCCGAGCGATTTTGCGCGGTACATGGCGAGATCGGCATTGCGCAGCAGGGTTTCCGGCGATTGCTCCGTGCCGGCGATATTGGCCACGCCGATGCTGGCGCTGGCATAGATTTCCTGGCCATCGATCAGGATCGGCGTCCGGAGCGCGTCGATCAGCAGTTCCCCGATTTGCATCGCCTTGTCCGGACTGTCGAGCTCCTCGAGCAACACGGTGAATTCGTCGCCTCCGAGCCGGGCGAGCGTGTGGGCTGCGGAATGCCGCTGCAGAACATCATTCAGACGCTGCGCGATCTCGACCAGCAGATCGTCGCCCGCGGCGTGACCCAGACTGTCGTTGACCAGCTTGAAACGGTCGAGATCGATGAAGAGAACGGCGAAATGTTCGTCGAAAATACGTCTTGCACGGGCGACCGCGCGGTCCACGCGATCACGAAACAGCACACGGTTCGGCAGGCCCGTCAGACCGTCGTGTGAGGCGTCATGGATCAATCGATCTTGGGCTTGCTTACGTTCGATCACGCGGCCGAGCTGGATGCCGATCTGGCCTAGCAGCGTTAGCAGCGCCGCGTCAGGCTCCTGCTCCTTGTAAGAGAAGAACTCCACCACTGCAGCCACGTCGCGCCCGACGAGGATCGGAAAAGCCATGCCGCTTTTGATGCCGCACGCGGCAACCGCGTCAGCGCGCGGAAGATTCCGGTCGGCGGCCAGGTGCTGCAGCCAGACCGGCGTTGCCGAGGCGAAGACCCGGCCGGGAAGGCCTTCGCCGGAGGCAAATGAGGTCGCCTTCGTTGCCTCCATCATCGGTCGAAGCGCGTCCGCATCCGCCGCGTGACGAACGTGCAAGGGATCAAGGCGAAGGTCTTCGCCGCTGCGATGGACGATGTAGACCTGACCCAGCGGCCATTCCGTAAACTTGCAGATTTCCTCGATGGCGAGGTGAAACGTGTCCTCGACCGACGTGCTTTGATTTGAAGCCGCCGCGATCGTCTCCAGCAGCGCCAGCTGCTGCTGTTTTTCATAGAGTTCGCGAAGGCCTCTCTCGGCCACCGCCTCGGCCTCCAGCCGCGCGGCACGTTCGCGCTGCAGCCGACGCTCGATTCGGAGGATCTGAAGGGCTGGGTCGTCCGCAACCTGAGGCAGCATGTGTCGATCTCAGGCTGACCACTTGATCTCAAGGAGGCACTTCTCGTCGCCGCCGTGCATGCATTCGCGATGATGAACGTCGGCGCGATCGTGATAGTGGCTGGCCGCGCCCTCAATGAACCCCTGTGCCAGCAGGCACAGCTTCCGTTGCGAGTGGTAGGCCATCGTCATCGAACCGTTCTCGCTCGGCTTGAAGTGGAAGAATGGGCACGACGCACCGGCGTAAAGCTTGCGGACTTCGGGATGGATGATTTTGTTGACGCTGAGAACAAAATCTCGTGACGATTTATACGGCTCGAACAATGACGGGAAACGCGTGGCCAGCAGCGGCATTGCCGACTGTCCGAACCAGCGCAGGATTTCGCCGGGTGTCTTGCCGAGCACCCCGGCGGAGGTTGTGACCAAGGACGCGAGCTCTTCATCCGAATAGTTGCCGAGCGACGTGTAGGCGCCACCGACCTCAGCTTTGTCGATCAGATCCTCCCAGACATCCTGGCTGAACTGTTGGACGACGACTTCTTCCAAGACATTGAATATGATGCCCTTCATGGCGCGTCCCCTTGTCGGCGCATGAAGTTGCAACGCCGGATCCTCGCTGTATAGCTGGATTTATCTACCATTCTCTTAACCCGACGAGCCCAGATGCCGGGCCCGCCGGTATTCGGCTAGGTAGGCAAGGCGGCGTGCAGTTTCCGAAAGCCCTCGTCCGCCGATTGCCCGTGGCGGGCGACGTCACACCAGAACATGACTTTGCATATTCTTGGCGCGCGCTCGCCGGCTCAAGCCATGTGACTGGCGCTCACTATCCTCAAATGCTGATTTGAACGGCGGCCGATTAGCTAAAAGGCAAACTGCGAAGAGCAGCACCCTGCCCACCATGTGCGATTTGCAGCTGATTTCAGAAACTCGTCGACGCTGATGACCTCGGCAAGGACGCGGGTTCGCAGTTTTATTCTAAGAAGTTTTGGCGCGCCGGGCAGGATAAAACTGCGAACACTTATGTGATTGAAGTTCAAACGTGAATCCGGCGGCCCGCCGCGTAAAGACGATCGGTGACGTTTTGGGTCGTGTTCGGATTGAGTAGAAGAATCTTCAAGGTCATCCACCTCTTTTATATTCGTGGATCACGCGCTCAGCGCGGCGCGCAGCTCCACGCGATCATCGTCATGGTCTACGCACAGGAAGGCGTTCACAACCTGACCCGTGCGCCGGACGTGATCAGCCAACAGCTTTCCAGCCCTGTCGGCGTCTCGCTGCTCGAGCGCGTCGAGAATGTCTTTGTGCTCCTGGACGGATTCATCCCAGCGGTTCTGAATCGACAGCGCGAAGAAGCGCGCTCTTTCCACACGTGCCAAAAGCCATTGATGAGTGGCTTTCAATGCGTTGTTGCGGCAAGAAGCAACTATGAAACTGTGAATCTGCTGGTTGATCACAAAATAATCGCGTATTTCGCCTGCGCCGTGATGGCGCTCCATCCGATCCTGAAGCGACTTGAGTTTTTGAATCTCGCGCCTGTTCATGCGGATCGCCGCAAGCTCCGCTGCGATGCGCTCAATGCCACTTACGGCCTCGAACAGATCGTTGATTTCATCGCGACGAAGAGGAGTCACAACGCCGCTGCGATTCAACCGCAGCTCCACCAAGCCCTCCGCTGCGAGGAGCTTCAGCGCCTCGCGCAAAGGCGTCCGCGAAACACCAAGCGCCTGCGAGAGTTCCGCTTCATTGAGCTGTTCGCCAGGCTGGAGATCGCCACGAACGATCAACGTCCGCAGGCGGCTCGCTGCCTGGTCGTGCAGACCCGCCCGATTGACGCGAATACGTCGATCGCCGAACGCGTTCCGTCCTTTGCGGGACTTCTTGTGCGTAACTTGAGCAGGCTTCATCTTGTCTTGCTCCGCATCTTCGCTGTCGAGAACATCATTGATTCACCAATCCAATCGTCCGGGGCGCGGACCATTGCTAAAGCACCGCGTTGGCTGGAGATATCGCCTCCGATGCGCGCCCGGCTTCATCGCTCCGCAAGCCTCGATCCCAGTAAGGTCGCAGTCCGTAAAGGCCGGCCACAAAGTCGACAAACGTGCGCACTTTGACCGGCATCAGGTCCCTGCTCGGGTAAAGCGCAAACAGGCCGATGCGGCCTGGCGATCGGTAGGCAGGGAGAACAGCTCGAAGCTCGCCCGAGGCGAGTTCCGCCCCGACGTCCCAGGTCGACCTCAGCGCAACTCCAAACCCGGCCACGACCGCTTCCCTGACCACCTCGCTTGAATTCGTCCGAAGGCGGCCGCGCACTGGCAGCATAACGCCCCCTTCCGGCCCTTCAAGGGACCAGCAATCCTGGTTGTCAGGAGCGAGCAGGTTATGCGCGGAAAGATCCGCAATGGTTTCGGGCTCTCCGAAGCGGGCGATGTACGACGGCGCGGCGCACAGGACGCGATGAATCGGCGCGAGCTTTCGCGAGATCAGCGAGGAATCGGCCAATTCGCCAATACGAATCGCGACATGGAATCCGCGTCCAACAATGTCGACATAGTCGTCCGAAAGATCGAGATCGATCTCGAGAGAGGGATGGCTCTCCAGAAAGCGCGGGAGATACGGCGCCACATGCATGCGGCCGAATGACGTCGGCGCCGTCACGCGCAAGACGCCGCGAAGGGAGGTGGATATTTCCGACGTGAACTCGATCGCCTCCTCGAAGGCTTCGAGAATTCGGTTCACGCGCTGGTAAAAGCCCTCGCCGGCCTCCGTCAGAAGGAGCCGGCGGGTCGTGCGTTCGATCAGGCGCGCGCCGAGCTTCGCTTCAAGCCGCTGAATCCGCTTCGAGACCACGCCGACCGCAACGCCGAGTTCGCTGGCGGCCGCGGTCATGCTGGAGGCGGCGACGACGCGCGCGAAGGTTTCGATGTCTCCCAGATTTGTCGTCTTGTTGGCACCCGCCCGCCGGCGGTCCTTGACGGACATGAGACTCATGGCGATCGCCCTATCCGGCGGACGCAAGAGTTTGCGGCGCCGTGGGCGGCTGCCGATTGTCGACGGCGAGATCGGGCTGCACGCGAACCTTCGCTTCCGATTTATCGTTGGGGCCGCTCTTGCGGCTGCGCATCGCCAGTTCGATCCCGGCACTCTCGACATCATGAGAGCGCCTGTCGCCAAGCGCAACAATTTTTTGCATTTTGCATGCAATATTGCATAACTTATTGTAATAACAAATTTTTATGCTTAGAAAGTGTACATCTTGGCGCCCTATATTTGCGTACAGCTCACTCGCCGCCTGGCCTGACGGTCGATGTAGACAGCATATCCTACGTAAGAGCCGACCGAAAACGGCGAACGACGCGAGCCGCGTCGCGCATCGCACCTCCGCGAACGAACGGCCTCATCGTCAGGGGAAGCAGACTTCGGCTGCGCCGATTCCATCAAAGACCGCCCGCACCGAAGCGCCCGGCTCGACAAACACCATGCCCGTGTAAGAGCCTGTCGTCACGAACATGCCGGCGCGCATCCCGCCGCGGCATCGCGCGCAATGATCGACGAGCCACTCGACCAGCCAACGCGGATCCCCCGCGGGATTTCCGCCGCGCCGGTCGGCGATCGTGCGTCCGTCGATAATGAGCCGCACGGCCGCGTCGGCGAACGATGCGTCGCGCTGCTGCGCTCCCTGCGGGTCGAAGACGAAACCTCCGTTGCTCTGGTTATCGGCGAGCACCCAAAAGCGATCCGCGTTCTTCCAATCGGCGAGACGCGTGTCCACCACCTCGATCGCCGCATGAACCGACCCGATCGACGCCCATACCTCCTCGCGCGAAACGGGTGCGCTACGCGGCGCGATATCACGGCCGAGGCGAAAGGCGAGCTCGGCTTCGATGCCGATCATGTGAAGCGACGAGGAGGGCCATTCCGCGAGGCTTGGGCGAATGAGGTTAGCGAAGAGCGGCGCGGCGTTCGGCGTGTCGCTCGGCGCCTTCGCCCCAACCTTCCAACCGCCGACCGCGCCGATGCGCGATGCAACCGCATCCTGCACGGCATAGGCATCGTCCGACGTGGCCGGGCCGGGCGAGAACGGCTGGACCTGCCGAGATGCCGAACGCGCCTCGATCAGGAGCGATGCCGCGCTTTGAATGTCGAATGTCATGATGGGCCTATGTTGATCCGTCGAGCGCTGGCCATCGTTCAGCCCAGGGATGCGCCTGTTCGTACTGCGCCGTGAGGCCAAGCAGCAGCTCGTCCGCGCCGAACGCGCCGACCAGCTGAATCGCGATCGGAAGCCCACTGCGGGAAGGCCGGCACGGGATGCTGATTGCCGGCAGACCGCCCACATTGGCGAAGGCCGTGAAAACGGCATGCCCGCGCGGCCCCGCCTGCTTCCCGTCAATGGTTTCTGGATGCGTGACATCCGCGTCCCACGGCAGTGCTGCAAAGCATGGCGTGAGGATGACATCGAACTGCGTGAAGGTTTCGGCGAGGCCGGCGCGGATGCGCGTCACCTTCGCGAGCGCGTCGATGTAATCGGCGGCCCCCAAGGTGGCGCCCTGCTCGGCGATCCGGCGCAGCGCAGGCTGCACGATGTTCTCCCAGCCCGGATAATCGCGCAGGAACCAGGCGAGACCAGCGGGACCGACGACGGACCAGATCTGATCCAGCGCCGGGACATCGAACGGGGCCTCGCCCTGCTCGACCGAATGGCCGAGCGATTCGAATTTGCGCGCCGCTTCGGCGACATGCGCCGCGATTTCAGGACCGACCGGCGAGCCGCCGAAGCATGGCACGTACAGGATCCGCTGCTGTCGCGGCTCAGATGCGATCAGGCCGGGTCGGCCAGGAAATGCAAGCGAAGCGCGATCCCGGGGGTCGGGTCCAGCGATCGCAGCGAACAGCAGCGCGGCGTCGGCCGTCGTCCGCGCGATAGGACCGATCACCTCGAAATCGTGAAGGATCGCCGGGAGGCCATTCACGCGCGCCACGCGCCCGGTTGACGGCTTTAGGCCGACAAGCCCAGTGTGACCAGCCGGGCGACGGATGGAGCCGCCGCCGTCAGTGCCGATCGCGAGCGGACCGAGCCCCGCCGCTACCGCCGCGACCGCGCCGCCACTCGATCCGCCCGGCGTCAGGCGCAGATTCCACGGATTGCGGGTCGTCCCGAACAGCGCGTTGTGGGTATAGCCCTGCAGTGTGAACTCAGGAACGTTTGTCTTGCCGAAAATCACCGCACCTTGCGCGCGCAGCCGTGCGACCGGAAGCTCGTCGTCTGACGGCGCGTGATCCGCCAGCAGAAGGCTGCCCCAGCTCGTGCGCAGACCACGGACGGGAATATTGTCTTTGACGGTCAGCGGCACGCCATCGAGAGCGCCGAGTTCCTCGCCGTTGCGCCAGCGGCCTTCGCTGTGGCGCGCCGCCTGCCGGGCGCGTTCCGCATCAAAGCCGATGATGGCGTTGAGCCGCGGATTGACGGTTTCGCAGCGGGCGAGGATCGCATCGAGCACCTCGACGGGTGAGAGTTCGCGGGCACGATAAGCCTGTGCGAGCCCGACCGCGCTCAGCGACCAGAGCGTGCCCGGCGCCTCGCTCAGAACATGTTCCGCGGCAGCCATAACACCACCTCCGGCACGTACCAAAGGAACACGGTGAAGCCGAGCATGATCACGACATAGGGCCACACGCCATGGATCACGTCGCTGATTGGCCCGTTGTCGCTGCGGATGCTCTGCACGACGTAGAGATTCATGCCGACAGGCGGCGTGATCAGCGCGATCTCGCTCATGAGCACGATGAACACGCCGAACCAGATCGGGTCCACGCCAAGCGCGGTGACGATCGGATACGCGATGGGAATCGTCGTGACCTGCATCGACAGCACCTCGAGGAAGCAGCCGAGGATCAGATAGAACACGATCAGGATCATGATGATCGCGGTCGGGCCGACGCCGAGCGAGGTCACGAACTTGGTCAGAGCTTGCGGGATGCTCAGGAAATTCAGCGTCACGTTGAGAATGAATGATCCGCAGATGATCAGAATGATCATCCCGGTGATCGCGGCGGTCTGCCGGAAGCAATGGTGCAGGATCGCCATGTCGAATCGACCGACCGTCATCGCAAATCCGAGCGCGATGATCACGCCGAGCGACGCGGATTCGGTCGGGGTTGCCCATCCCATGTACAGACTTCCCATCACGACCGCGAAAATGATGAAAGGCGGGATGAGAAAGCGCGAGAGCTCGAGGCGCTCGCGGAAGGACATGGACCGCTCCACCATGCCAGTGCGGCTCCAGTTAGCGTACACGATGTAGGCCATGAAGGACAGCGTGAGCAGAATACCTGGGATAACTCCTGCAATGAACAGCTGCCCGATCGAGTTGTTCGTGATCGAGCCATAGACCAGCATGGCGACGCTTGGCGGGATCAGGATGCCGAGCGTGCCGCCGGCGGCGAGCGAACCCAGCGCCTGCCGCATGTCGTATCCGCGATCCTTCAGCGCCGGGATCGCGACCGTGCCGATGGTGGCCGCCGTCGCAACAGACGATCCGCACGTCGCGGCGAACAACGCGCAGGATGACATGTTCGCGTGGAGCAGGCCTCCCGGCAGGCGCCCGAGCCACGCCGAGAGCGACACGTACATCTTGTCTGCCAATCCGCTGCGCAGAAGGATTTCGCCAAGCAGAATGAAAAGCGGGATCGCGGTCAGGATGTTCTCGTTCTGAACACTCCAGATTACGCTGCCCATGGAGTCGATCATCGGGCGGCCGACGGTGGCGAGGCCTCCGGCTACGCCCATGCTGGCCATGACGACGGCGACCGGAACGCTGATCATCAGGACCGCTATGGCGATCAGGAACGAGACGGAAATTGTTGTGATGGCCATGGTCTTCTTCCCCTAATCGATCAGAGCCTCAGCGGCTCGCCAGATTCTCAAGTTCTTCCTTGACTTCCTCGGCGGCCTCTTTCGGACCGTACGTCCGGTTGAGCGCCTTCGCGTTCCCGGTGAGGAGAAGACAGGTCGCGTGCAGCGCCATGGCCGCGGAGACGAACGCGAAGATGAGAATGCCCGCGTACCAGAAGCTCTGCGGGTAGATCAGCGGCGTCGCCCAGGGCGTTGGGGCCGTGCTGTTATAGGCGAAGGAGTCCGACAAGATGATGAAGCAGACGTAGGCCAGCAGCCCGCCGAACGCAGCAATCGACGTGATCGCAAACCAGTTGAGCGCCATCTGCAACCGCGTCGGCAACATGACGTGGAAGAGCTCGATGCGAATATGCGCGCGATCGACGAGCGCCGTCGTGAAGGCGAGCGCCGATCCGACCGCAAGCGCATAGCCGCCGAGCTCGTCGACGCCCTGAAGGGAGATGTTGAAGAACTTGCGCCCGAGCGTCTCGACGGTGACGAGCACGGCGAGCGCAAGCAGGATATAGCCCCCGATGTTCGCAAACACCGCACTGAGCCTCTGCAGCAGGCCCGGAAGGTTCCAATTCTTCGTTGAGATCGGCACGGCGTCCTCGAGCGTTGACGAGCGTGAGTTCGGCACGGTGAGCCTCCTGTTGCGAGCAATTCCTGACGGTTTGAAAACAGAAGGGGCGGCCTCGGTTTAAAGCCGCCCCATGCGTCTCACTTCACACCAGCGATCGGCCCAACGAGTTTCTTCCAAGTGTCGCTGCAGCCCAAGAAGGATTTGTTGCACACCTCCGACCAGGCCGGGAGCGAGACGGCCGCGATGGCGTTCTGCACCATCTTTAGATCCGCCTCCTTAACCGGCACCTCCGTCATCTTGAACTTCTTCACCGTCGTGCAAGGCTCCTTGCCGACGTTGCAGCGAGCGGCGTCGTCAAACAGCTCCTTCGAGTAAGCCCAAGTTTCGCTCTCGAGATCATTGAAGGCGGCGGTCAGCTTGCTTTGCTGCTCGGGCGTCAGCTTCTTCCAGCTGTTAAGGTTCATCGCATAGGCGTTGAGCGCGATCTGGAACCCGATCGGCATGAAGTGGGTAGTCACCTCGGGCCAGCCGGCTGAATTCGCCGAGCTCGGGCCGGTGATGGCGCAATCGACCACGCCGCGCTGGAGCGACTGCTGCGTTTCGCCGAAGGAGATCGAGACCGGGATGCCGCCGATCTGCTCGATGAACTTCGCCAGCGACTGATCATAGACGCGGACCTTCTTGCCTTTGAGATCGGCCAGGCCGCCGATCGTGGCATTGCAGAAAACCACCTGCGGGCCGAACGGCCAGATAGCCAGAAGCTTGCCGTTGAAACGCTCCTGAAGCCGCTTGTCGAAAGCCTCGCGATAGGCGTCCACGACCTTGCGCGCGACGTGGTAATTCGGATTCAGCCCGACGAGATCGGCGCCGAGCAGGAAGGGTTCGTCGCGCGAAACCTGCGCCACGCGTAAGGTCACGATGTCAAAGAGGCCAGATTTCAGAACACGCAGCCCCTCCGCGTCCTTGATGCCGACCACGTCCATCGGCTTGTAATCGACGTCGAGAGGCAGACCCGACTTTTTCGCCAGATTTTCGAAGAAGGGCTGCTCCTTGTTCTGCTGAATGAGCCCGGTCGCGAGCAGATTGCCGGCGACGCGGAGCTTGATCGGCTCTTGGGCGTAAGCCGCTGCGGAAAAGGCCAGGATGGCGCTGGCCGCCAGAACGTTGCGCATATGCACTCCCTCTACTCCCTTTGCGAGTGGGTGGATCCGTCGCCGCGCTTCTGAGAAAGCGGCGCTTTGATTGCTCAGGCAGCCTCCGCGGGCGCCCCCGCGTTACCGGCGAGGTAACTCATTGCCGCATCGACGCCCCCTGGGTGGTATGGAATGCCACGGGCTTTCAGGCCGATCTCTACGCCCGACAGCGCTCCCGTCACCATGAGATCATGGAAGTCGCCGAGATGGCCGATGCGGAACACCTTGTCGGCGAGCGGGCCGAGCCCGTTGCCGAGCGACATGTTGCAGCGCCCGAGAATGTCCGCACGCAGCGCGTCGGCCGAGTGGCCCTCCGGCAGGCGCACGGCCGTCAGCGAGGAGGAATACTCTTCGTCGTTGTCGCACTGGATCTCGAAGCCCCAATGGCGCACCGCCTGCCGGGTCGCCTCGGCCGCGCGCTGATGCCTGCGAAAGACGTTGTCGAGTCCCTCCTGGTGCAGCATCTCGATCGCGACCTTCAGACCCTGCAGGAGGTTGGTCGCCGGCGTATAGGGGAAATAGCCGTTCGTGTTGCTCGCCAGCATGTCGTCCCAGTCCCAGAACGAACGCGGCAGCCTTGCACGCTTCGATGCGGCGAGCGCCCTGTCGGACACGGCGTTGAAGGAAAGGCCAGGCGGCAGCATCAAGCCCTTCTGCGAGCCGCCGACGGTCACGTCCACATCCCATTCATCATGGCGATAGTCGATCGAACCGAGCGACGAAATCGTATCGACAAGAAGCAACGCCGGATGGCCCGATCTGTCGATCGCGCGCCGCACGGCGGCAATGTTCGAGGTCACGCCCGTCGAAGTTTCGTTGTGCACGACGGCGACCGCCTTGATCTCCCGCGCTCTGTCCTCCCGCAGGCGCGTTTCGACCGCGTCTGCATTCACGCCGGAGCGCCAGTCGCCCTTGATCAACTCCGGAGCCAGCCCGAGCTTCGTCGCCATGCGGTTCCACAAAGTGGCGAACCAACCCGTTTCGAACATCAGCACGCGGTCGCCAGGCGAGAGCGTGTTGACGAGCGCGGCCTCCCACGCCCCCGTGCCCGAGGCCGGATAGATCACGACCGGGTTCGTCGTTTTGAAGATGGTTCTGATGCCCGACAGAACGTCACGCCCGAGCGTCCCGAATTCCGGCCCGCGATGGTCGATCGTCGGCCTGCCGATCGCGGCAAGTACTGGCAAAGGCGTGTTGGTCGGGCCGGGGATCTGCAGGAAATGACGGCCGGGCTGATAGCTCATTGGAATTCCTTCGCAGTCGCGCAGCCTTTTGCTCAGCCAAATCTTGCATGCATTCCTTCGTCGCGGAACGAAAGAATGGAGTACAAGTCTGCGACAATGGTCCGGATTTTCGACATCTTGTCTAATGTCGCCCGCCATCCTTCGTGAGATAATGGAGTCTGAGAACCTTTCCCGCGGAGCGCCGCGAACGTGACGGAAACAATTTTGCATTACGGTCAAGCTCCGAACTGCTCCGCCGTTAATTCGAAGGAGCGCGAGGGCGATACCCTTCACGACGAGGTGCTGTCGCGCCTGCGCGACCTGATCGTCGAGGGGCGGCTGCCGCCGGCCGCACGGGTTCCCGAAAAAGAGCTTTGCGCCGAGATCGGTGTCTCGCGGACGCCTCTCCGGGAAGCCTTGAAGGTTCTGGCGGCCGAAGGCCTGGTCGAGCTGCGGCGCAATCGGGGCGCCCGAGTTCGCTGTTTCACCGAAGAGGACGTCCGGAATCTGTTCGAAGTCCTCGCCGCCCTCGAGTCCGCGGCCGGGCGGCTCGCCTGTGCGCGCATCACGGACGCGGAGATCGCTGCGATCGAGCGCCTGCATTACGACATGTACGGCTGCTATATGCGGCGCGAGCTGCCCGCCTATTTCCGCCTCAACCAGGCGATCCACCTGAGCATCGTCGAAGCTGCGCGAAACCCCGCGTTGAAGGAGACCTACGTAGGTTTCACCGCGCGAATGCGCCAGTTTCGCTATTCGGCCAACACCATCGTCCGCGACCGCTGGGGCGAAGCCATGAGAGAGCACGAGCTGATGCTCGACGCCTTGCGCAACCGCGACGGCCAGGAGCTGGGATCGATTCTCTTCGATCACCTTCTGAAGAAGTATGAGGCGGCGTCACAAACCATCGGCCGCGACCCAGAGAATGGCGAGCGCGCGGCGCGTAACAGGCCTGCGAGCTAGTCCGCATCCCCTCCAACCCTGGAGCAAGCGATGACATCGAGCTTTAGTGTTCTCCTTCTTGGAGCTTCCTACGGTTCGCTCCTCGCCACGAAGCTTGCGATGGCGGGGCACAACGCGACGCTGGTCTGCTTGCCGACTGAGGCCGAGGCGATCAACCGCGACGGCGCGGTGGTGCGCCTGCCCGTAAAGGGGCGCGACCCGATCGAGATCCGCTCGTCTAAGGCTGACTGCGGCTGATGCTGACGCTGGTCGTGGGGCGGCCCTGGATGGTTTGAAACACGACGCAATATTTGTCAGTGAGTTCCGCGAGCTGATCAAGTTGTGCCCGAGATGCGTCGGCATCGACCTCGAACGCCAGCCTGATTTCCTTGAAGCCAACGGGAACGTCGTCGCTAATCCCGAGGGTGCCTCGCAGGTCAACGTCACCCTCGGCGCTGACCTTGATCGATCTCACGGGGATGTCGAGGACGGCGGCGGCAGCGCGCATCGACACGCCGGCGCAGGCGACCAATGCCTCCAGCAGCATGTCGCCCGAGCAGAGTTCGAGACCCGTACCACCGCATTTTGGATGAATGCCGGCGACAGCCAACCCGCGGCCTGTTTCCACCTTGCAGAGAACGGCAGAGTCGTCTGCCGCGCCGGCGGCCTTCAATGTGAGAAGGGCTTCCTCTGCCTCGCCGGCGTAACGTGCCTTGATTGGCCCTTGGGTGTTTTTGAACGTGATGAGATCCATGAGTTGTCTCCTTTGCAGGTCAATAGTTTCCATGATCCGGGCCGATCGTTCGACACGGGCAAGCGAGGTCATCAGATGATTTGATTGATATCTGACGGGCAGACAGCAGCGAAGTCGCAGTGATACGCCGCAAACAGACTTGCTCAGTGCAGATCATGATACAGACCGACGCTGGATATGATCAGCGCGACCAAAGTCCAGGCCACCGGATTATTCAGGAACGGCCACACCGGTGCCTCCCAATTCTGCCGGAAAATCCTTCAGCTTCGGCAGCCCGTCCTTCATCGGCAGCACCGTTTCGGCGTAGTTGACGTGGACGCCCGGGCTGAATTTCAGCGTCGGAATCGTGGCGGCGTATACGTCGACCAGCCCGAGCGGCGGATGGTCGGTCATCAGGTGGCCGCCGCAGCGCTTGCAGAACTGCCGGTTGCTCATCTCGGTTTTCATGAACCTGCCGAGAAACTCCGCGCCCTTCGTAATTGCCACGTTCTGCGGCTTCCAGAGCGTGAATGCATTCACCGGCGCTGCCGACCACGACCGGCAGGATGAGCAGTGGCAGTAGCCCATGGCTTCGGGCGCGCCTTGCACTTCAACTTCGACCGCGCCGCAAAAGCATTTGCCCTTATGCGTCGTCATGATGTTCGTCTCCTTGTTCACGCCGAGGACGATTGCCTCGTGTCCGCGCCGCCGTCTTACTGCGGTCCGGCGCCGAACTGAATGATTTCGCGTTCGCATTGCTTGACAGGGCGTCCCGGGCTTAATCTGCACTTGATCAATCGATTTCACCGGAAGTCAATTGAAGTGTCGCTGCTTGACCTAGCGTCCGGCTTGCTTGATCAGGCGTCCGGAAATTGCGAAGCCGTTGAACGGATCGCGTACTCTGACTACCTAATCGGTACGATACACAACCGAACCCTGGGTCGAGCGGCAGAAGATGGCGACGGATACCCTGTCTGATGTCCTCAAGACCGTGCGGCTCACTGGCGCTGCGTATTTCGATATCGCCGCGCAGGAGCCGTGGTCGGTTCATTCTCCTGCGCGCGACCTGATCCTGCCGAAAATCCTGCCCGGAGCCGATCATCTCATCGCCTATCATGTCGTGACGGCGGGACGCTGCTTCGCCAGCCTCGACGGCGGGGAGCCGGTTTCCCTCGAGGCCGGCGAAGTCGTCATGTTCACCAATGCCGATCCGCACGTGATGTCGAGCGACGCCGGCATGCGCGCGGATCCGCCCACGGCTGACATGATCGATATAGCCGAGGCCGGCCAGCTTCCCTTCCACATCAATCTCATGAATGGCGGGACGGTATCGGCCAAGCTCGTATGCGGTTACCTCGCTTGCGATTCCAGGCCATTCAACCCGCTGCTCGAGGCGCTGCCGCCGATGCTGAAAGCCGGCGACCCGCGCAAGAATGACGCAGGCTGGCTTGGCCAGTTCATCCACTTTGCAGTTGCTGAAGTTGCCGACAAACGCGCCGGCAGCGAAAGCGTGCTAACCAAGCTTAGCGAGTTGATGTTCATCGACGTGGTGCGGCGTTATATCGAGACGTTGCCGCAGCAGGACGCCGGATGGCTTGCGGGCTTGCGCGATCCCGCGGTCGGCAAGGCACTGGGACTGATCCACGCCCGGCTGTCATTCAACTGGACCATCGAGGGACTGGCGCGGCAATGCGGCGCCTCGCGCACTGTGCTGGCCGAACGGTTCATGCTATTCGTCGGGATTCCCCCGATGCATTATCTCGCCAAGTGGCGGATGCAGGTCGCCTCCGAGATGCTGAACCGGGGCAATGCCAACATGGCGACGATCGCCGCCGAGATCGGCTACGAGTCCGAAGCCGCGTTCAGCCGCGCCTTCAAGAAGATGATGGGCGTGCCGCCTTCGGCCTGGCGGCTCGGCGCCCGTGCGAACGCATCCCATCCAAGGTGAAATAGCCTGGGGTGCATCAGTGCGCTGTCGGCAGTTATGGGCACCGCGGCCTTTGCCGAACCTCCGTCTCCAGGTCAAAAGAAGCCCTGCGACGCGCCCACGCAGAAATGACGGGACGAAAAGGGAGCGACTTCCGCTTCTGGACGACCAAGAAGTCTAGCGTGCCACTCGGGATGAATTCGGGAGCCACATCGTCAACTCTTGCGCAGAAACACGTAATCCGCGGCGTACGGGATGATGAGATATTGGCCGGCTGTTTCGCACGATCCTTGCGCGACCCCGCCCCTGGTGTTGGTGCGCTGGACGGTTGTCGCATCGGACAGGATGCCATCGTTGCGATGGTCCACAACCTCGATTTCCAACCACGGAATATCATTGGAGGTAGCCGCGGGCGCACTCGCGACCACCCGGCCCTTCACGCCGCTGCCATCGATGTAGTCCCAGCTTGGGCCCGCGAAGTGCCTCCCAACTGATTGCCCGCCAATAATCAGCGTGGCGATGGGCTCGCGGAACTGCCACGTCAGCGCGTGAGGCCGCGATGCAGACTTGGAGGAATCGGGTTTGCACTCGTAGATTTGAGCACCTTCCGCGTGAAGGGTTGCGATTACCGTGGCATTACGCACGTCAAACGCTGGGGGTGCTTGTGAGGATGCCTCGACGGTAGGCAAAACAGAGGCAAGCCAAACGGCGCTGAGCAACACTTTGGAAAGAATATTCATCGTTCCTCTCTGCTTTGGGGTCGTTCAATCCTTGAGCGGCTTTTTTCGGAATGGAGGCGAAGGTCGCTCCACACCTAGCGCTCGCGCAACGTTTCCTGCCGGTAGCGCAGCAAAGGCGACAGGAGATAACTCAGGATGCTCCGCGCACCGGTCTTGATCTCCACCGTCACCGCCATGCCGGGCGATAGATTGACCAACCTGTCGTCGATCTGCATCTGAGTGCGCTCGAGCGAAATACGGGCGCTGTAGTTCAGCTCCTGGCCTTTCGGCTCGCTGGTCTCGTTGGCAGCTCGGAGCGCTCGCTCGCCGGAGCGGTCCTGTTGACGATCGCGGATCACGGCGTCCTGCGAGACCGAGAGCACCGCGCCGTGCAGCAGTCCGTAGCGGGTGAAGTTGAAGGTATCGACCTTGATCTCGGCCGGTTGCCCAGCATGGACGAAACCGATGTCGCTGTTTGACACCATGGCCTCAATCTCCAGCCGGCTGTCGCTCGGCACCAAGACCAAGAGGGGCTGCGCCGGCGTGACCACGCCGCCGACGGTATGAACCGCGAGCTGCTGCACCACGCCGTCCACCGGTGCCGTCAATAACTGAAGCCTGGTCTTTTGCTCGGCCTTGATCAGGTCCTGGGCCAGGCCTTTGGCTTTCAGCTCGGCCTTGGCGAGGTCGTCGGAGATCGTGTGCCGATATTCCGCCGCCGCCTGACCACGGGTCTCGCGTATCGCGGCAATGGCTGCCTCCGTCTCATGCAGGCGGCTGTTTTGAACGTTGAACTCCTCCTGTTGCTCGACCAAGAGCTGCAACACCTCGAAATAGCTGAGCTTCGAGCCCAACTCTCTTTCCACCAGCGTCTTGCGGATGTCCACGCGCCACTTGATCACTGGAATGATCGTCTCGAGCTTGTGGATCGTCGCCGCGGTCGTGGCATGCTCGGCTTCCTTCTGCGCCTGTTGACGGGTGAGCGCGGCGACCTTGGCCCGATGCTCGGTCACCTGATTCAGCAAGAGCTGTCGCTGGGTAGCGATCAGTTCAGGATCGGCTCCGGCAGGGGGCATGAAATCGTCTAAGGGATCGTCGCCGCCCAATAGTGCCGCTCGCAACCGCGCGGTGCTGAGCTGCTCGGCAAGCAAGTCATTGCGCAAATGGTCGCGCTCCGCTTCGTTCGCGGTCGGGTCAAGTTCGATCAGGACTTGGCCTGCTTTGACCGCCTGCCCATCCTGCACCCGAATGGAACGCACTACTCCGGTCTCGAACGGCTGAATGACCTTGACGCGGCCGCTGGGGAGGATTTTTCCGGTCGCCGACGCAACGATATCGATCGGGCTCCACCAGGCCCAGATCAGCGTCAGGCAGAACAGGAGAATGATGGCGCTCCCGATCGCGCGGCCGGTCGGCGACGGCGGCGTTTCCACGATTTCAAGCGCGGCTGGCAGAAATGCCAGCTCTTCGCCGCGCCGCCGCGTACGCCGAAACGGGATGATTCGTGGCGAAGGCTCGGCGCGCACCGATGATTTAGCCGACCTCATGGAATCCCCCTTGCAACCGATGCAGTGACGCATAACGGCCGCCGGTCTTGATCAGCATGTCGTGGCTTCCGTCCTCGACCAGCCGGCCGCGATCGAGCGTGACGATGCGGTCCGCCGTCCGTACGGTCGAGAGCCGGTGCGCGATCACCAGTACCGTGCGCCCTTTGGCGATGTCCGTCATGTTCTGCTGAATGATGCGCTCGCTTTCATAGTCAAGGGCGCTGGTCGCTTCGTCAAAGATCAGGATGCGCGGATCGGTGACGAGCGCGCGCGCGATTGCGATGCGCTGGCGCTGGCCGCCCGAGAGGGTAGATCCGCGCTCGCCGACCACGGTGTCGTAGCCCTCGGCGAGCTCGAGGATGAACTCGTGCGCACCAGCAAGTTGCGCTGCCGCGATGACGCGGTCCATCGGCATTGCCGGGTCTGCGAGCGCGATATTGTCGCGCACCGAGCGATTGAACAGCACGTTCTCCTGCAAGACCACGCCGATCTGGCGGCGCAGCCAGGCGGGATCGGCCATTGCGATATCCATTCCATCCACCAGCACCCGTCCGCGCTCCGGGACGTAGAGGCGTTGGACCAGCTTTGTGATGGTACTCTTGCCGGACCCGGAGGGGCCGACAATGCCGATCGTCTGGCCGGCTGGCACGTCGACGCTGACATCGTGCAGGACTTCCTGGCCGTCGATGCGATAGCGGAACGAGACGTGGTCGAATTTGATGTCGCCGCGGATCGCCGGCAGCCGCGCGCGCCCCGCCGCATAGGCCGGCTCCGCGGTCGTGTTGAGGATGTCGCCCAGCCGCGCGATCGACAGGCGGGCCTGGTGAAAGTCTTGCCAGATCTGGGCGAGACGCAGCACCGGCGCGCTCACCCTTCCGGCCAGGATATTGAAGGCGACGAGCTCGCCGACGGAGAGGCTGCCGTCGATCACGAGCCTAGCGCCGCAATAAAGAATGCCAGCCGTGACGATCTTGTTGACCAACTGGACCGTCTGGCTCGCGCTGTTGCCCAGGCTCAGGACCCGGAAGCTCGCTGAGACGTAGCCGGCGAGCTGTTCCTCCCAGCGGCGCTGCATCTGCGGCTCGACCGCCATGGCCTTTAGCGTCTCGATCCCGGTCACGCTCTCGACCAGGAAGGCCTGGTTCTCGGCGCCGCGCTGGAATTTCTCATCCAGGCGACGGCGAAACAGCGGCGTCGCCCCCGCCGAGATCGCGATATAGAACGGGAAGGAAGCCAGCACGATCCAGGTCAAAAGCGGTGAGTAGAAGTACATCACCGCCAGAAAGACGAAGGTGAACAACAGGTCGATGACCAGCGTAAGCGCCGAGCTGGTGAGGAAATTGCGCATGTTTTCCAGTTCGCGCACCCGCGCGATGGAATCGCCGACACGCCGCGCCTGGAAATAGGCCATTGGCAAAGCCAGCAGGTGGTGAAAAAGGCGCGCCCCGAGTTCGACGTCGATGCGATTGGTGGTGTGCGCGAACAGATAGGTCCGCAGAATTCCCAGCACGGTCTCGAAAACCGAAATGGCGACCAGTCCGAGAACGAGAACGTCGAGAGTGCTCAAGGAGCGGTGCACCAGCACCTTGTCGATGACGACCTGAAAGAACAAAGGCGAGACCAGGCCGAGCAGCTGCAGGAAGAACGACGCGAGCAGGACTTCGCTCAGGAGATAGCGATATTTGTGGATCGCGCCCAAGAACCAAGTGATGTTGAACCGTCTGGTGAAGTCCGACAATCCGGCGCGGCGGGTCATCAGCATCAGCCCGCCGTCCCAGACTGCCAGAAGCTCATCCCGGGTCATCAACGCCGGCCGGGGTGCCAGCGGCGACTGAACCAGAACCTTTTGCCCGTCGGCCTTCGCGACCAGCAGGAACCCGCCATCGCGCAGGGACGCGATGGCAGGCAAAGGTGTGCTCGCAAGCCGCGACCAGTCGATCCGGCAGGCACGCGCCTTGAGTCCGAGATCCCTGGCGCACCGGAGCATCTCCGGTGCGCCAATCTTGTCCGTTCCCAGCCGATGCGCGATTTGTCCGGCATCGGCCGCGACACCCTGGAGATGCAGCAGCGTCACGAGCGCTTCGAGACCAGGATCGGTCGGTCTGGCGTCGCTGGCTTCGGTGCTCATTGTGGTGTTCTCCAGGGCGACGTCGCGTCAGGCGTGAGGTTGCGCCAGCAACGGTTGCTGGGTGGACGGATCGGCAATCGGCGCTGCGCCTTGACCGTCACCCGCGGAGACGAAGCTCGAGGCCATGAACTGGCTCAGCAGGGCAGCACTCGTACCGTCGGTTGCTCTCGCGGCCATGAGCGAGTTAATGACGGTGTTCGAACCGGTGCCGCCGTCGAGGACGTCCAGTCCCCCGCCGCCGAGCAGAACGTCGTCTCCTGCGCCGCCAGAGAGCGTGTCATTGCCGGGGCTGCCGATCAGAATGTCGTCGCCATCACCGCCATTGGCGATAAGCTTCATGCCGCTCAGCCCGGACGCCTCGATGACGTCATCGCCGCCGAGGCCATTGATGACGATCGTATCGTTGGCGTCGAAATTGGTGATCCTCACCTCGCTGGCGAGGCCCGATATCGTGACTACGCCGTCTTCGTTGCTGATCGAGATCACGTCATCGCCATTGGTCGCGTTGATGACGATCGTGTCGGCTGCGCCGTCGGGGTTGCCGCTTTGGCTAAGGTCGATGTTGACTTGACTAACGTCGGTTCCGGAGAGGTCGTTGACCGTGATGAGATCGGATCCGCCCAGGGCGTTGACGTTGAAGGTCTCGGTCCCGTTCATATCCATGACGACACCGCCGATGTCGCGCGACAGTCTGGCGCGCGAGCCATTGGCGGATACAGTGATCTGCTCGGCAATGTTGGAACCGTTGAACACCAACGTATCGGCACCGGCCTGCCCCTCGACCGTGTCGCTACCGTCACCGGGATTCCAGATGAACGTGTCATCGCCGTTGCCGAGCAGCGCCGTGTCACTGCCTCGCCCGCCCGTGATCGAATCATTTCCGTCGCCGCCGAGCAGCTTGTCGGCGCCGTCGCCGCCCACGATCGTGTCATTGCCCTCACCGCCATCGACGGTGAGCTGGATAAGGGAGGAAAGGCCGTTCCCGGCGATGATGGTGTCGTCGCCGCCACTGGCATTGATGACAAGGTTCTCTGTAGTGCCGATGTCGAGGATGAACGGAGCCGGGTCGGTGCGGTCCAAGCGTACGCGGGCGCCATTGGCGGTGATGGTGAATACTTCAGCGCCATTACCGCCATTAACCTCTGCGGTATCGTTGCCATCGCCGCCTTCCATGAGATCGCTGTCGTCACCCGGGTTCCAGATCATGCGATCGTTGCCGGCCTCACCGAACATCTGGTCGTTAGCATCGCCACCGGTCAACGTGTCGTTGCCGGCGCCGCCGAACAGCAGGTCGGCACCGCCTTTGCCGAGGAGGCTGTCGTTGCCCGAGCCGCCGAAAAGCTGATCGTTACCGGAACCGCCGGTCAACGTGTCGTCGCCCGCGCCGCCGAACAACTGGGCGGCGGGCAGGGCGCCATTGACTTCGTTGAGCGTGATCGTGTCGTTGCCGCCCTGGCCGAACACCTGGATCAACGCCGTGTTGGCAACCGTCGGGCTGCCGCCCGCGACGGATATGCTGCCGTTATTGAGGAGGATGTTGCCGGCCGCGTCGCGACTGGCGACGATCGTGTTGTCGGCGTTGTCGCCGAACACCGACAGCAGGCGGGCGTTACGGAAAAAGTTAGCTTTGATAGCCATGATGGTGATCCTTTCGAAAAATCGATGATCAGCGCATTTGCGCGCTTTTGTTTGCTATGGTTCGCGTCCTTGGCGATCCTGTGCGCGCGTGTACACAGTTGGGCCGTCAGAATGGGCGGCCCGGCGCTACGGAAGTATTTCAGGTGATGGCTATCGTGTTACAATTGTAACGTGCCGGACCGGCGCAGGCAGCGTGCCAGTGCCGCGGCGAGTTCGGTGTTTGTCAATGGCCAGCGCAGCACCTCGGAAATTCCGGCTTCAGTCAGTGCATTGACGCTGACGTCGATCGTGGAAGCGGCCGCAAGCAGCACCGGCTGAAGCGCCGCGATCTCGTGCAGAGCCCGTGCCAGATCCAGGCTGCTTTTGGTCTGTGACCCGTGACTGACCAGAAAGACATCGAATCTATGGGGCTCGGAGCGGCATGCGGCAAGTGCATCGTCCGCCCGCTCGAACCCGACCGGTTCGTATCCGAGAGCTGCAAGTTTTTCTTCATCTTGCAACAGGTGTACTCGTTCGCTTTCGACAATCATCACTGTCTCACCGCGCCCGAGCGGGAGTGATGGCTGTCCGGCCATTGCAGCACTATCGGCCGACAACGCCGGCAGCCACACCTCAAAGCGGCTTCCTCGTCCGGGTTCGCTTTGGACATCGATGACGCCATCGTGATCGCGAACGATTTCGCGAACGGTTGCGAGACCGAGGCCAGTGCCGGCCAATCGAGTCGTGAAAAACGGCTCGAATATTCGGCGCGCCACACGCTCATCGAAGCCACGCCCGTTGTCGCTGACGGCAATGCATGCATAGCGGCCCGGCGACAGTTCGCCGTCGCTCTTTCGAAGGAAGGTGGTCACCTCCTGCTGCGCAGCAGCAACGCGGATGCAACCGCCGTCGTCCATCGCCTGAGCGGCATTGGTGCACAGATTGAGGATGACCTGTTGCAACTGGGCCGGGTGACCGGACACGCCGAGGTCACGTGACACTTCCTCGAAGACGAGCTCGACGCCGGACGAGAGGGAGGCGCGCAGAAAGGACGCCGCCTCGTCAAGCAGCGTGCGTACCTGCACCGGACGAGCGCGTGTGTCGGTCCGCCGCCCGAAGGTGAGGATATTGTCAACAAGGTCGCGGCCGCGCTCGGCCGCCCGGCGTATTTCGTCAATATGTTGGGTCGGTTTGGTGCCGCGCGCGAGATGCGGCTCAATCATCTCCGAATAGCCGAGAATCGCACCGATGATGTTGTTGAAGTTATGTGCAATTCCGCTTGCAAGCGACCCGACCATTTGCATGCGGCGCGCCCGCTCCAGCCGCATCGTGAGTCTCGCCTTGTCGCGCTCAAGGAATTCGCGTTCGACGGCGTTGGCTACGGCGTCGCCGACGAGCCGCACGATCGGCACCGGAAAGTCCCTGTTTCGGATCGTTTGAAAGCGGTCAAAGCCCATGATGCTTCGGAACCGCCGGCCGGGCCGGATAAGCGGCACGCATGCCCAGGAGCGCACGCCAGCCGCCGTCAGCACGTCCTTGACGGGACTGGGTGGCAGGGCGGCGACATCCGTAACGGCGATGCTGTCCGGTTCGGCCACGCCGAGCTGTTCGGACAATGTTAGCGCCTGGTGAGGCCAGCCCGGCGGAAACGCTTCCCCGGACCTGGACCAGGTGTGCACCCGAACCGGATTCTCACCGAGCACCACATAGGCGCGATCGGCGTTAATGGTCCGGCTGAACTCGCCCAGCACTTGCTCCAGCCGCTCTCCGGTCTCGGCCGGAGAGCAATTGATGAGGCGAGTCGAGTTCTCGGCTATGACATGCTCGAGGGTCGCTCGTCGCCGCAGTGCAATGGCGCGGGCACGCAGCTGTAGGCCGACAAACGCGAGCATGACGAGCAACAGCAGCGACACCAGATAGAGCAACAGCCGGAAGCGCTGCTCGCCCGCTTCAACCATGGAGCGGTGGCGGGAAAACATCGCGCGGGTCTCCTCGAGGGGCTGTGTGCCGGGTATGGCGGTGAAGGCCCTGAGCGTTTCGTCGACCGCGGGCATCAAATCACGCAACAAACGGGTGTGCGCGAGCATTACCCGTGCGGTGTCCGCGTCCGGCCCGGCCGCGGGTGCCTGCGCTGCAAACTGGTCGATCCGCTCCTGGAGCGCTTTGACAGCGTTCGGCGATCTGTCGCGCGCGAGATAGAGGACTGCTGCCGCCAGCGCACTCATCGCCGGCGCGAGTTTCGCGTCGTGGGTGCGGAACGCCGGATCCGTGCTCAGAAGCGCAACAAACGACAGCGAGTTTTGCAGGAGAGCGTTGTTGGTCTTGAATTGCTCCATCAAATCTTCCTGCTGGGCGACCGATGTTTCGAGCCTGTCAAACGGCCGCGTATCAAGGCGCTCGGCTCGCGCGTAGAGACGAAGCCGGGCCACCGCGTCCCGCATCGCCTGCACAGCGCCGGCAAAACTGTCGTAGTCGCGAAGCAGGCCGGCGCGCGCTTGTAGAACGTCGCGATGAAGGGAAGCTTCGGCAAGTGCGTAGTCGTCAAAGGCGCGAAGAGCCATGGCGTAGCTGGGGGCGTTCGTATCGATTCCGCGTAGCAACAACCAGGTCAAGAGCGCGAGCAACAGTGAGAACCCGAGGGTGACTGGCAGGAATTTCATCGGACTGCGTTGCCGTTGCGTGCTGTGACGGCCGCTGGCCTCACTATTTGGCCTCCGTAGGTGCCAGTCAGCGTGTTGAGGAACGCGACGATGCCGGCGATTTGCTGATCGGTTAGCACGCGGTCGAGTTGGGCGATGCCCATGGCCTTGACGGCTTCCGGCAGCGTGGGGGCGCTGCCGTCATGGAAATAGGGCGCAGTGGTCGCGACATTTCGCAGGCTCGGGACGCGAAGCAATACGGGTTCTGGAGAGCCCAGCGGATGAAAAACGCCGTGCCGCTGGAAAAGGTTGCCGCCCACATTGACGCCTTGGTGACAGGTGACGCAGCCGAGCGACTTGAAATCCTGATAGCCGGACAGCTCCTCGGCAGTGATCGCGTCGGCTTCTCCCGCCAGCCACCGGTCGAAGCGGCTGCCCGGCGTGACCAGGGACCGTTCGTAGGTCGCGATCGCATCGAGGAGGGCAACGGCATCGGGCTCCTTTCCGTACGCATCGCGGAATTGTCTGACAATTTCAGGGTCGGCACGGAGCTTGTTCACGACTTCGTCAGCGCTCGACGCCATGATCGCAGGATTGCGAAGACTGTTCTCGCCCCCTTCCTCGAGCGAGCGGAAGTTTCCTTCCCAGTTCAGGCGAAAATTCAAGCTGGCGTTGAAGACCGTCGGCGTATTGAGTGCCATCGACTGCCCCTCGGGTGTGTCGCGGGTATTGGCAGTGGCGCCGTTGGTCCTTATATCGTGGCACGACGAGCAGCTATGAGTATTGCCGTGAGACAAGCGCCGGTCGCCGAACAGTCTCTCTCCGAGAAGCACACGCTGCTGGTTCTGGTCGGGTGCGCCAGGAATTGGCGTGATCGGCTCACGCTCGGCGGGGGCATGGAGTGTTGACGGTTGAGCAGCCGCCGGAGAGCCTGCGTTGAGGCAAGCGAGGGCGAGCAGGAGATAAGCTATCCTGCACACGCTGGCCGACATGGTTTTCTCCCGCGACATCATCGAAGGGGTTGGATGGAATGACCGCTTCATCACTGAAAGACCCGAGCCCTCTCGGTAGCACTGATCACCAGCTATGCGTTCTCGTCGTGGAGGACGACCCTGCCTTGCAGCGTATGATCTTAAACTATTTCGGGGAGAACAACATCCGTACCCTTCTGGCGTCCCGTCGCCAGGAAATGGTCGATCAACTCGGCGACACCGAGGTAAACTTGGTGATCCTCGATCTTCGGCTGGGGCTGGAGGATGGCCTCGATCTATTGCGAGAGGTCCGGCTCGGCTCCGACGTGCCGGTCATCATCATTACCGGTCATCGCCGCGACGACATCGATCGCGTTGTCGGATTGGAACTCGGAGCCGACGATTACGTGACGAAACCATTCAACTTGCGTGAACTTCTCGCGCGTGTGCGAGCGGTTTTGCGGCGGTTCGATGTCGGCCGAACAGCGCCCGCCCGCGAGTCAGAGCGCGGACGATTTCGATTTTCCGGCTGGCAGCTTGATCGCCGTGCTCGCCAGTTGACCGACCCGGCTGGCGTCCCGGTAGCGCTGACCAAAGGCGAGTACGCGATGCTGCTCGCGTTCCTCGAAGCCCCACAGCGTCCGCTGAGCCGAGAACACCTTCTGCAAGCAACTCGCGTTCACGAGGATATCTTCGATCGCAGCATCGACGTGCAGATCCTTCGCCTCCGGCGCAAGCTCGAACGAGATTCCAGCGCGCCGCGCGTCATCCAGACCGAGCGCGGTGTCGGATATGTTTTCGCGGTTGCCGTTGAGCGCGTCTGATCACACGCCTTTGTGCTGAGAGGCGAAGGCGATCTTGAGCCCCAAATGCGTGTTAAAAGCGCGTCATAGCGGCGACAACCGTCTAGCGTGCCGGCGCATGATCGAAGACATGACGATCCGCAAGTTAGCGCCGAAGACCCAACATGACTACGTGCAGAGGGTCAAGAACTTCGCGGCGTTTCTCGGGCGATCACCGGATACGGCGACGTTCGAGGACGTGCGCCGCTACCAGCTACATCTGGCGGCGAGCGGTGTTGGTGTGCCGACCATCAATCAGACCGTATCGACGCTGCGGTTCTTCTTTAAGGTCACACTCAAGCGCCACGAGATCGTCGAGCACACCCATGTCATTCACGAGCCGCGCAAGCTGCCGGTGGTGCTCAGCCCGGAGGAAGTGGCGCGGCTGCTCGATGCGGCACCCGGGCTCAAGTACAAGGCGGCGCTAAGCGTGGCCTACGGCGCCGGCCTGCGCGCCACCGAGGTCATCTCGCTCAAGGTCTCCGACATCGACAGCAAGCAAATGATCATCCGCGTCGAGCAAGGCAAAGGCGGCAAGGACCGTAACGTCATGTTGTCGCCGCACCTGCTCAACCTGCTGCGGGCCTGGTGGAAGGCGGCGCGGCCGCAGGGATGGCTGTTTCCGGGCCGCGATCCGGCGCAGCCGATGACCACGCGCCAGCTCAATCGCGCCTGCCACGCCGCCGCCCAGATGGCGGAGATCAGCAAGCGCGTCTAAAGCGACCATTCGGCGGACCTGAAGCTGTGCTGGCCTATCTGGCGCGTTACACCCACCGCGTTGCCCTTCGACGAGCACGGCATCACCTTCAAGTGGAAGGATTACCGCATCGAGGGCCGCGATCGATACAAGCGCATGACGCTCGCCACGGACGAGTTCATCCGCCGCTTCCTCATCCACGTGCTGCCATCCCGCTTCCACCGCATCCGCCACTACGGCCTGTTTGCCAAAAGCGCTTGCGCCGACAACATCGCACGCGCCCGTGAGCTGCTCGCCGTTGCAAAACCTGAAGGCCAGCCTGCCGCAACCGCCGTCGATCTCAACAAACCGAGTTGTCCATGCTGCGGCGGTCGCATGATCATCATCGAGGTCTTCGAGCGCGGTGCAACGCCACGGCATCGGCCGACAGCTCCAACGAACGTCATCAGGATCGACACCTCATGAGCCGTCACAATCCCGCAAATCTCGTCATCGCGCTCGCCGGCCTTCGACCGGCCACGGCAGAGCACGCTCAGATATCCAGCCCTCGTCTCAAATCGTCCGACAGTTCTTCATGTCCGACGCAATCCGCCGCCGATTCACCAGCCGCTTCACCGTCGGCCAACTTGCCGGGGCGGCTCGATCCCGATCACAAATCTCTCCCGCGGCTCTCAAATCGCCATAGCACCTGCGGCACGGCCTTCATTCCCTCAAGCGCGGTTTCCTCCCTTGGAGGCTTTCGGACGCCGGCCCCCGTGCGCGCGGCCCCACCGTCATGGGGCCGGCATCCGAAACCCTTCACAACAGCGGTCATTTCCCGCAAGTCAGCTTTTGACCCGGCTGTGTAAAAACTCAAAAAATCGAACGACGACGAGAATAATTTTCCGAAATCAATTGCAACCGAACAAGCACGCGAAGTTTCGACGACCGGATACGACACTTGGTGGAATGCTCATTCTACGCCAGCGCAGCGCCGCTGCGTTTTTACGCAGCCAAGACCTAGAGCAGACATGCGGAGCATGGAATGGCTCATTGCGCTCTCCTCTTTACCCCCCGTTCCAACCCCCACGTTCATGCGCAGCGGCGGGCGATGCCGGTGATTGGTTTGCTCGGCGGCAGGTCACCGGGTGAAGTGGTGAATATGGTGAGTATCATGGCCGCGTTCCAAATCTGGCTCTACGTCAAGCGTCGCAGCGTGGTAGGTGAATACCCGGTCTGAGGCGAAGATTGTTACGACTGATCGCCAGTGCTGGCCGCCACGTTGGTTGGCCGGGGCAGTGATCGCCCCTCGAACAGCAGCGTTCAGCACTCGCGGCCAAGTTGGCGGCGACGACCATAGCAATGGTCTCGGTCATGGGCGACCTTGGGGGATCCGCTCTGCCTTTCCGGTTCAGACGTCAGTTTGTTCCGCTACCCTACGGGCGTCGTCAATCTCGATGCCGAGATAGCCGACGGCGCCAGGAACCCCCTCCCAGCAACTGCACTGCGCGCAGGCTGTTTCCGCTGACAACTGCGAAGCACGGGTATAACGTCAAACTGCCGGCGCGGCTATGGCTACGCGATGCCAAGAGGGGGGTCCAGATGGATTGCCCGCGATGCGGTAGCGCCAACCCCGATGGCAAGTCGTTTTGCGGTGACTGCGGCGAGCGATTGCCGCGGCGATGCAAGGTTTGCGGCAACGAGAGCGCGCCGGGTAAGAAGTTCTGCGCGGACTGTGGCGCCCCGCTCGCGGCAGCGGGGTCCGGCACGGCGGCGCGGCGAACGCGGGTCTTCGCCCCGGCCGCGACAGCGGCGAACACTGCCGAGCGTCGACAGCTGACCGTTATGTTCTGCGATCTCGTCGGCTCGACTGCGCTCTCGGCGCGTATCGATCCCGAGGATCTCCGAGAGGTAATCGCCACTTACCACGGTTGCGTCGCCGAGGTGGTCGACCACTATGGCGGCTTCGTCGCCAAATATATGGGCGATGGTCTTCTGATCTATTTCGGGTATCCGAATGCGCACGAGGACGACGCGGAGCGCGCGGCTCGGGCAGGTCTTGCAGTCTCCAGAGCCGTCGGACAACTCCAGACAGAGCACAATGTCGAGCCCCTCAAGGTGCGTGTCGGGATTGCCACAGGTCTCGTCGTGGTTGGTGACCTCATCGGCGCAGGCGCTGCACAGGAGCAGGCGGTCGTCGGCGAAACGCCGAATCTCGCTGCGCGTCTGCAGGCACTGGCCGAACCAGGCGCGGTGCTGATCTGTGCCAGCACGCGGCGCCTGATCGGGAGCCTCTTCGACTATCGTGATCTCGACACCGTCGCGCTCAAGGGCATCGCCGAGCCGGTCCACGCCACCCAGGTGTTGCGCGAGAGCGCTATCGAGAGTCGATTCGAGGCGCTACACCCTGGCCGGACGCCGCTTGTCGCGCGCGACGAGGAACTCGACGTCCTGGTGCGCCGCTGGAGTCAGGTGAAGGGTGGCGAAGGCCGCGTGGTGCTGATCTCCGGCGAGCCCGGCATCGGCAAGTCACGGCTCACCGTTGCGCTCCAGGAAGCGGTCGCCGGAGAGCCGCACGTGCATCTGCGCTATTTCTGCTCCCCGCATCGCACGCAGACGGCGCTACATCCGATTATCAGCCAGCTCGAACATGCCGCAGGGTTCGATCGCTCGGATAGCAACGAGACCAAACTGGACAAGCTGGAGGCGATGCTCACCTTATCCTCGGGGCAGGTCGCGCAAGACGCGGCACTCTTTGCGGAACTACTGTCGATCCCGACCGGTGAGCGGTATTCCGACCCTGCGTTGAGCCCGCAGCGCCGGAAGGAACTCCTCCTCCAACGCCTTGTCGGCCAAATCAGCGGGCTCGCTGAGCGATCACCCGTGTTGATGATCCAGGAGGACGTGCACTGGGCCGACCCGACCTCGCGCGACCTTCTCGATCGTACTATCGAGCACATCCGCGCCCTGCCTGTCCTTTTCATCGTAACGTTCCGTCCCGAGTTCGTGCCGCCCTGGCTTGGCCAGCCGCATGTCACCGCACTCGGCTTGAGCCGTCTGGGGCCGCGCGACAACGCCGAGATGATCGCGCGCGTGGCAGGCGGCAAGGAATTGCCCGCCGCCCTCAAGGAGCAGATCGTGGCGCGCACCGACGGCGTTCCGCTCTTCGTCGAGGAGTTGACAAAATCGGTGCTCGAGAGCGGCGCCTTGCGCGAGCAAGAACACGCTATGTGCTCTCAGGCCCACTGCCGGCGCTCGCCGTGCCGACGACCCTGCAAGCCTCCCTCGTGGCGAGGCTCGATCGGCTCGCGCCGGTGCGCGGCATCGCCCAGATCGGAGCCGCCATCGGGCGCGAGTTCTCGTATGAGCTGATGCAGGCGGTGTCGAAGCTGGCCGACCACGAGCTTTCGCCGCTTCTCGACCAGTTCGTGGCATCCGAACTCGTCCAACAACGGGGCAGCCCGCCGGACGCGCTGTATACCTTCAAGCACGCGCTGGTCCAGGATGCCGCCTACGAGACTCTGCTGAAGAGCCAGCGTGCTCGAATTCACGCGCAGATAGCCGAGGCCATCAAGCGCGATTTTCCGGAGATGTCAGCAAGGCACCCGGACGTGCTGGCACATCACTGCAGCGAAGCAGGCCTGTTTGAGGAGGCAATTGGATATTGGCTGAAGGCGGGCCATCTCGCGGCAGGCCGGTTCGCCAATATCGAGGCGGCCGTCAACCTTGAGAAGGGCCTGGAACTCCTTGACCGGATTCCGGCGGATGCTGTCCGTGACCGGACGGAGTTCGAGCTCTGGGCGGCGCTGGGACCCGCGCTCAATGTGACACGGGGGTATGGCGCCCCCGAAACCATCGCCGCCTATGAGCACGCGCGCGACCTTCTTCGCTCAGTCAATGATCCGTCGCGGTCAGGGCCGATCTATCACGGCCTTTTTTCCGCGTATTACAGCCGCGCGAATTTCGATAAGGCCTTGGAGACCGGCAAGGAATTTCTGAGTCGGGCGGGGGACCAGGCTGATGCGTCCTCTCTCTGCATCGGCCATCGCATGATTGCCTGCGCCCAAAACTCGATTGGGGACTTCGCATTGGCGTTGGACCACGCGGAACAAGCGTTGGCGAACTATGATGTGGATCGCCACGGACCGCTTGCTTGGCGCTTCAATCATGACCTTGGCGTCAGCGCGAGATGTCATCTCGGCATCTCCCTGTGGCATGCCGGGTATCCGGAGCGATCGCGGGCGATCGAGCGCGAGGCGCTGGAATTTGCGGCGAACCTCAATCACCCCAACACGATCGGTTATGCGTTGTACTTTGCCGGCGGCATCTCGGCGGTCCGGCGCCGCGATCCGGAAGCACTCGCCGACTGTGCCCGTAGGCTGGGTGCCCATGCTAAGCATCACGGCCTGCCGCACTGGTCTGCGAGGAGCGCGTGGTTCGAGGCGCTTGCAATCCTCGCTCACGGAAGCGCAGCCGAAGCCATTGTGCGGATACAGGCCGCCATGGGCTTGTGCGGCCAGGTTGGCAATTATTCTTTCCGTCCGGCAATGCTGGGCGGGCTCGCGGTGGCCAATCTGGCGGCCGGACGCGCCGACGAAGCACTGCGCGTCGCGGATGAGGCGTTGCAAGTGGCGGAACAAACCAGCGAACGAGGGTTCGACGCGGAGCTGTGGCGGGTGAAGGCGGAAGCGGTGCTGGCAATCGGCGAGAGCAATGCCCAAGCCATGGCCGAGAGCCACCTTGATACGGCGCTTCAGGTCGCACGGAGCCAGGCGTCAAGGATGCTCGAGTTGCGTGCCGCAACATCGGTTGCGCGGCTCTGGATCCATCAGGATCGGACGACTGAAGCCTCCAACCTGATCGGACCCGTCTTTGGCTGGTTTACGGAAGGGTTTGCCGAACCGGACTTACAGGATGCAAAGAACGTGATCGACCGGGTCAGCAGATGCTAAACGGGGCATTGCCGTTGAGTTGATGTCGTGGCCACTGGAGCAGTTGCAGCGCACCGGCATTACGAAGTGCAGCCATAGCGAGGTCCACGCAATCGCCTCGGCCGAGGGCCAGCGTCAAATGCCCGTTAGGACCGTAACAATCGCTGCCTCCGGATCCGGCACTTGGCAGACTTCCGCATTTTGGCGAATGTCCGCTTCGCGCCAGGGATCGGGATAGGGGGGAGCCTCGCGGCTCCGCCCCTCCCACACCACCGTACGTACGGGTCCGTATACGGCGGTTCGAGAAGTTACGCTAACGCGCTTCGATCAGTGACGGGAGACCGAGCGATTTGAAGTGGGCATTGGAGAGTCCCACGGAAAGGGCTTTGCTCCGGGCAATATGCCAGGGTCCACGGCCGCTCCCGGCCGTGTTGCGCAATTGCCCCGAGACTCCCAGTGCGATGAGTGCTGCTCGGCGACGCCTTGGTGTTTTCCATTGGCGCCAAAGAGCGGCCCGCAATCGTAACCGGACCCAGCGAGTGAGAGCGATCAACACCTCGGGCGTTTCGCAGAAGCCGAAATAGCCGCGCCAGCCACACATATATTTAGCCAGCTCCTCCATTGTCGTCTTGATGCTGACGCCCTTGGCCCTTCGCGTGGTCTCTCGGATTCGCTGCTTGAACCGCTCCAGCGATTTCGGCGCGATCGTGCGCTTGATGCCTGGACCAGCCGTGAAGCTGAACCCGAGGAACTTCCGTTCCTGCGGTCGTGCCACCGCACTCTTCGCCTCATTTACCTTGAGCTTGAGCTTTTGTGTGATGAAGCGCGAGATGCTCTCCATCACCCGCTGACCCGCGCGTTCGCTGCGAACATAGATGTTACAGTCGTCCGCATAACGAACAAAGCGGTGTCCCCGGTGCTCCAGTTCGCGGTCGAGTTCGTCGAGCACGAGGTTACTTAGCAGTGGCGAAAGCGGTCCTCCTTGCGGAGTGCCTTCCACGCTCGGACTGACCAGTCCGTTCTCCATCACCCCTGCATTCAGAAATGCCCGGATGAGCTTCAACAGCCGCTTGTCCTCGATCCGTTTGGCAATTTGGCCCATCAGTTTGTCATGATTGACTCGATCGAAGAATTTTTCCAGATCGAGATCGATCACCCATCCGTTGCCTTGCGCAACGTACTGCTGCGCTTGAGCCACGGCGTGATGCGCCGACCGACGCGGTCGGAACCCATAGCTGTATTGGGAGAACGTCGGATTCCATCGCCTCTGCAGAACCTGCATCACCGCTTGCTGGATAAAGCGGTCCAGCACGGTTGGGATGCCAAGCTTTCGCACCCCGCCATCCGGCTTCGGGATTTCCACCCGTCTCACCGGTTTCGGTTCGTAGGTCCCGTTCAGCAATTGCTCCCGAATAGCCGGCCAGTGCTGCTTCAGATAATCGCCGAGTTGATCGACCGTCATCCGGTCGACGCCGGCGCTACCTTTGTTGCCCTTCACCTGCCGCAATGCTTCCTTCAAGTTTGCTCGTTCACATATTTCCTCCATGATTCGACTCGTGTTGGCTGGGCGTTCGGGCTCACTCACCACCGAGAGCGATTCGATGTCTTCCCGTCCCGCCTGCCGGGCTTCACCCGTCGGCGTCGATGAGAAGTCCAGTCTCAACTGGATGTTCAGCCGCTTGTCGCTCTCGAGATTCATGTCCTACTTGCCTCTCCTCTCGTTCGGGCCTTCAGCCACCGTTCCCGGCTCGACCTATCTGTTGACTCCGCCTTTCGGCCCGGAGTGCCTCACTAGCCTCGCCGACGACATGACCCACTATGCCCTCTGCTGACTTCTGCCCTGCGGTCAGACCGCCTCACGGCGCCCTCAGTCGCCGAAGCGACACAGAGCAGATCTCCTGGGGTAATCTCAGTCGCCTTCCGTGCACCGTCGCCGGGTCTACGCTTCGCATCCTTGATGGATATGGACTTCACGGTAAGTGGCCCGCTCGTCCGACGCTCGCGCCTTGTACCCGATGTTTGTCCATCGACTCGCACGTTTGCTGTACGCTTCCTTCAGACCTCGCCTCGCGGCGACAGCCCTTGCGTTGTCGCTAACCCTTCACCTCCATCAGGTTGAGTAGAGGACTTTCACCTCCAAGCTACTGAGCATGCCCAGCACACGACTAAACCGCTCGCGCGGTAGGGGCGCTGCGGCGGGCGACGCAGCCAACACGATAGCGCGACGGGGCGTCCTGTCTTGAGATTGAGGGGTTCGCAACCTCACTCAAGACAGAGTGTGCCGTGGAGCGATCAGGCTACAGGTCTGTTGCGGCGGCGCACGATCGAAGCATGAAGATGCTCGATCTCGCGCCGAACATCCAGCAAGGCTGCATCCGCGGCGTCAACGATTTCGAATGACGAAACCGGTGCAATCGGAGATGCGGTGATCCTCATTAGTGATGTATAAGATGACGTCTCGAAATAGTTTTCGTTAGACAAGCTCAAGGTCTTTTCGAGCCCTCAAGCATCGGTTCGGCCCATGCGCTTCAAAGATCGCTACCAGGCGCATAACGCAGAAGTTGAAATGTGCGCTCTTTTTGCAACGCGTAACTCTTTGAAATTACAAGAGGTGCGAAAGGCGTTTTTACAACATTCATGCCAGAACGTTAAAGTTGTGCTCGCGGGGCGAGCCGGCCGCCGTTGAAATTCACTCAACCTTCAGATCGCACGCCGCAGACAAATCCCCATAGAGCCCGCGGCCAAGCCCACGTACCCCTTCCCGCGGTTTCCTCCCTTGGAGGTTTTCGTACGCCGGCCCCGGTGTGCGCGGCACCACCTTCATGGGCCGGCATCCGAAAACCTTCACATAAGCGGACCGAAACGCGCTTGTTGCTCCCCATTTCCGTCAACTTTTATCGCCATGTGAATAGTGGATATTTTTCCCGAAGCGTGGCCGGAAGAGTCACGCAATCAATGATTTCAAATCGAAGCGGTTTGCAGAATTCGATGAAAAACGCTGCGCTATTTGCCCTTGGCTTCTTGTCTGTCAGTTTTTGGTTGTACGACAGCGCTAGATGTCAAACCTCGCTTACCCCGCCGCTTTCGCTTGCCCCGCCGCCACCGTTGACTGACAAGGGTTCAGCACCTCCGGCCACCACCAACAGCGTTTGGCCGCCAATGGCGACGCCCAACGTGTCGCCGCCACGGGCGACGGCCAAAAGTTCTGCACCATCGGCGACGACCAATGTTGGGCCGCCATCGGCGACTGATGGCGTTCCGTCGCCGACAGCGACCGCCAAGCGTTCGGCACCACCAGTAACCGTTAAGGACGCGCCACGACCGGCGATCGCCACTGAGGCTCTACCAACTGCCACTGTTAAGGACACGCCGCCGACGGCGTCCGACGACGTTTCGTCTACACCGACCATCGGTAGGCTCCCGCCGTCGCCTAAACCGGCCGCCGACTACGATGGCTTTAGCATCGGTATCGTCGACGACGGTGACACGTCAGGCCAGACGACGCGACCCGTTAGGCCGCGCCCAGCAAAACAGCCCAAGCTCAGTCAAGAGTCCGATAGTATCGCAGGGCAGCTATCGGTCGATCAAGCGGAAGATGAGAAACTAAAGCGCAAGCTTACGATCTGCCGCGGCTGCAAGTAGAAGTCGCCGACCATCGCCTGTCACGTTCGTCATTTGGCTCACCGGCCAGGCTTCGCGTTCGGGTACTCACGCCGCGATTTCTGCAGAGGCCAACCTGCGTAGGTAATCTGCGGCCTTGGATGCCCGGCTGCAAGCCGCCAGCATCGACTCGTGGGCGCTTCGACGATCGTTGACTATGCCGGCGTGCGTGACTCCAAGCGCGACGCCTCCGCGTGGGTATGTCCCCTTTGCGCCATAAGCAGCCGTTCCTGCTAATTCTAGCTTATCGGAGATCGATTCTGCGGTAGCTTCGCCTCATCGACGACCACAGTGAGCTTCTTAGCCAAGATCACGTCAGCATACGGATCGTAGAAAAACGTGCTGAGGAGGGTTCGATCGCGACCCAAGGCCCGGAAGGGCTTAGCTGGAACAAGTCGCTTCCAAGTTGGTACTTCCAACTTCTGACCAGGGCAAGAAACCGACATAGCGACGCAAGGTGCAACACATTGGCTCGCTAGTGTTGCTGTCATGGCGCTTTGCAATAGCTTAGCAACTCTCATCGTAAGCCAACATTTGGCGGTCTTAAGATTGATGACCATCTCGAACTTGTCGGCTGCACGACCGCCTTCCGCTGTCAGCGCCAGAACCGCTGACGATCCCGTCGTAACCGAACGAGTATCCAGCGCCGGGTTTTGAGGCTAATAGGGCTTTGACGTGTTGCGGTCGGTCCGCTCATTCGCTAATTGATTGTTAGAGCCGATGGGCGCTTGGGCAGTTGCTCGGCGGCAAGGCCGGCACTGGTTTGCATGATGACACCGACTGCCCACCAGGAGCCTATTACGAATTCCCAGACGCGCTGCAAGACTTCGTCGAACACGAGAGCGTAGACCGACACCAGTGCGGCCAGCGCAGCGAGAAGTGTACCGGCCGCGCTTAGCCATTCGACGGGATCCACGTTGGATCGCCGGCCGTTAAGGGTATTCGGCAACCGCGGAATGTTGACCCCCAGATAGAAACCAATCAACCCGCTTAGTACCGTCAGCACTATGAAACCGAACGTGTTGAACAATGCGACGTTTGTTCTTGCCAGCTGCGCAGCGACGAATATCCCAATCATGGCGCCAGCCATCGCAAGGCCGGTTCGTTCGAGGACACGCGCGGCCCGACTTATCAGCAGGCGATCGTCGATCGGGATATTGCTCTCGTTAAACATGAAGAGGATCTCGCTTCAAAACGGATAGTAACGGAACTGGGTCATGATGATGTGCTCGTCGGTCTTCGGCGCTCCGCCGACACCCTCAAACGCGAACCGCTGGGTGTAAGAGTACTGAGCGCCGACCTTTACCGCTCCGAACGCCCCCTGATGCAGCGTATGGTAGAAGCCACCCGTGACCTGTCGCACCTCCCTCGTGTTGCCGTTGCACTGTGACGCCGGCGCGTTTTCCACGTTGCAGCCACGATTGTCGTAGAGCGGATTTCCGAAGCCGAACGGTGCGCCATTGCTCCCGAACGAGAACGTGGCTTTCGTCTTTTCGAGTCCCGCGAAGCTGTAGAGGTCCAGCGCCGGCGTCGCATGCCAGGTGAGTCCGCCCTGGATGCCGAGAATCGGCAGGACCTGGAACGTACCGTCCTGCCGTAACGTCGCGTCGTTGAACGGGGTTGCGCTGAAGCGGCCCAGGGCGCCCTGCGCAGCCGTGAACTGGAGGTCGAGAACCTTGGGGAGGAGTTCGTATGCCACGTGGCCGCCGACGGCAAAACTGCTTACGCTGTGGTTTGTGAAGTTGGAGCGATCCAGCAGTTCGCGGTAGAGCCCCCAGGCTTCCACGTGCAGCTTGTTGCCGCCGATCGTCGGATCCCACGCGGCCTTGACGGTGACATCGGGCACGCGATTGAGGGAGAGGTTGGTCAGAGGGTTAAAGAAGCTTCCGCCCGGGCCTGTCACACCGAACAATGTGCTGGGGTCCACGACTCCCTGCGGTCCAGACGCCGGAGTTCCGACGAAGGTATTCGGCGCAGTGCCACCACGAAAGTCACCGTTGCCGCCGACGAAGATGGTTTGGGCGTTCTCGGCCGACAGCGCAAGCGAAAACTGCGATCCAAAATCCTTCCAGACGCGAACGCCCGGTTGCCGCGCCGCAAAGATGCCGGGAACGGATTCGAAGTCGACCACGGGCGGCCCATCGATGCCGCGCGGGTCGATGCCGACCTTGCTCGGTGACGTCAGCGACCAGGTTTGGCCAGCGAGCAGGTGCAAGCCGAGATCGTTGCGGTCGATCTCGATACTCGCCTGGCGCATGCGCGGCGTGAACGAGTTGGTCGCAACAGGGTTCGAGGTGCTGCCGGCGCTCTCGAAATCGATCTCACCGTAACCCTTGATGGTGATCGCGGGATTGACGTTGCCTTCCGCCAGCAGTGACAATCGGCTGGTGCGCGCCGAGAAGCGATTTTCACCGATGTTGTAGTTCCTGTTCCCGCGATACGGAATCGAGTTGTAAATCGATCCGACGTCGGATGCGAGGTTGCGGGTGCGGTAGATGTCGGTCAGATCGATCCAGCCGCCGAATGTCAGCGTCAGGCCTTTGTAGCAGACCTTTCCGGCCGGGCACGGGTCGAACGCCGATGGCGCCTTGGAAGCGAAGGCTTTTGCCTGCGCGTCAGATTGCCGTTCCTTGCGGTCCTGATTTTCGACACGTTGTTCAAGCTGCTTGAGCTTGGCCTTGAGCAAGCGAATTTCCGATGCGGTATCGTCCTGCGCAAACGCCTGGCTCGTCGACATGAGAACGCCCCCAAGAAGAATCCCCTTCAGTATCTTCACTTAAACCTCCCATTCGGAAGCGGTGACGCCTCGCACACCGCACCTCGCAGTGTGTGCATGCTTCCTTCGAGAGGGAGACTTGAAATCAAGTGCGGGTATTCTCGATCGCACGACTATTTCGCTTCACGTTTTGCTCACGGCGATGTGCTGGAATTTATTGACATCGCTCGGCGCTTCGTTCGATCGCAGCCAAGCGTACTTCTCACACAGATGACTGGGCTCAGCCGGGCATGGCTGAGCCCAGTCAATTGGAGGTAGACCGGTTTGAAAGATTAATAGCGCCTCGCGACGGCCGGGCGCGGCTTACGGACAACATGAGGCACGTTGCCGTTGCCATTGAACGTCGCGAAAGCCTTGGCATCAGCGGGAGGCCGTGTCGACCCGATACCGAGGTCACCATTGGGATAGGTAAAGGCGAACATGCCGGGCTCCTCGATCATTCGCTGAGCGAGCGACGGAGTTGCGATGAAGGCCGACAGGATAATGGTCGCAGCGAGAAATTTGAATTGAGTCATTGATCCTCTCCACGTGATGACCTGTTGCGCGACTGCTCAGGTCCTGCATGACTAGACCGGCATGCAAGGCGCCGTATTCCAGCTCTCCGGCAATCCGGGATCACGGTGCAGCGATCACTTTTTCGGAGATGGCGGGCCAACGACGGGAGGCAGCGACTTGATATAGACCGCCATTGCTGCGCGATCGTTGTCGCCCAATTGCGAAATATTCTTGATGACGCGAACCATCGAACCTCCGGCAGAATCGCCATCTGGTAATTCACCTGTCGCAAGGAAAGAGGCGATGTCCTTTTCCGACCAGGAGCGCAAGCCCTTTTGCGTGATGTTCGGTACCCATCCCTCGCCTTCCGGGTTCGGTCCACCGGCAAATCGTTGCGAGGCCACAATGCCGCCGAGAAAATTGCGGGGGCTGTGACATTCGGCGCAATGGCCGAGGCCGTTGACGAGATAGGCGCCCCGATTCCATTCCGCGGACCGCGCAGCGTCCGGAGACAATGGCTGGCGATCGAGGAACAGGAATTTCCAGCCGCCGACCAGTCGGCGGACATTGAACGGAAAGGAGAGGTCGTGGTCGCGTATCCGGCCCGGCACCGGCGGCAGGGTCTTGATGTAGGCGAAGAGGTCGCGGATGTCCTCGATCCCAACGCGCTGATAGGAGCCGTAGGGAAACGCGGGAAAGTAGTGGGTACCTGCCGGCGACGTTCCCCGCTTGAGCGCGGTGACGAAGTCGGCTTCGCTCCAGCCACCGATGCCGTCGTTTGCATCTGGTGAAATGTTGGGCGCATAGAAGGTCCCGAATGGCGACGGAATCGCGAGCCCGCCTCCAAGCATGGTGCGGTCCTGCCCCGCGGCGGCGTGGCAGGCCGAACACCCGCCTGCGTTGAAGACCATCTGGCCATTGCCGACGTCAGGCGAATAGGCCGGCAGCGCACTGCCCGGGATAATCGCGGGAACAGTAACGATCAAGAATACAGCCAACCCGGTAACGGCCGCCGCCAGCGCCAGGAAACCGACTCTCAACCACATTTCGTTCTCACCGTTTCGCGAACTGGTGCGCCAGCGATCAGTCCGGCATTCATATCCGGATGCCGCGCAGCTTCAGGTTACTCGCTCTTCAAACGACAGACTTCATGGCAGCCGGTGCATGCGCCGACCAGCGACGGATAGGCCGCCTTCAAACTATCGAGGCCGTTGATCTTGGCCTTGTTGTCTGCGATCACTTTGGCAAGGCTGGCCGCGCGCGATTCGAAATCCGGCTTGTTGTCCCAGATTTTTGCGGACGCACTGTATTCGTCATTGGGAGCCTTCAAGCCTTTGGTGCTGGCTGGGTACAACGATTCGATCTTGCCAGAGGCGTCCTGGAGCTGCGCGAGCGCGGCATCGACCACCGCCTGATCGTACGGGCGGGTCCCCTTGACGATCTTGTTCAGGTCTCCATACACGCTTTTCGCATTCGCCTTCATCGCGCGAATGCGCGCCGAGACCTTGTCCTGCTGCGCACTGGCGAGACCGACACAAAGCAAGGCGAAGACGCCCGCCACGAGGAATCGTTTCATTCAAAGCTCCACGATCAGGATTGTGTTAGACCGGACTATCGAGCGTTGTTTCCTGCCGCACCGACGGTCTTCTTGTGATGCGCCGCCAGGACCGGTCGCTGAAGGGTCATGCGGTTCGTTGCGCCCTCCGTCTATTGTCAACGGACCAGCTTCCCGGACCGCACAGCATCAAGACCCACATCCCGCCTGATATCGCAAGGTCCTTCTCGAAATGCAGAAGTTCGTTGCGGCTGGCCAAGTTGGTGTGAAGCAGCACGGCAGTCGCCACGCAGAACAGGCCCAATGCCGCCGCGCCCAGACGCGTTTGCCAGCCCACCGCGATCGCGATGCCTGCAGCGAGCTGCAAGGCGATAGTCAAAATGAGGGCGAACACGGGGATGCCGGATTTCACCATGGCCGCGGACGCCGCACCGAAATTCATGGTCAGGAAGACGCCCTCGTGAACGAAGATGCAGGCCAGCAGAAGCCGCCCTGCTAGTAAAACAAGATTTCGGAAAGCAAGCTTTGCGCTCACTGCCTCAGCCATCGATCCACTCCACTCCGCTGCGCGCCGCGGAATTGAAGCGGGCGTGTCAACGACCGCTTCAATACGCCCTTCAAGCTTCAATTACTGGCCGATTTTGCGTTGATCGCCTTCTGCAGGTCTTCACGCTCCTCGCAGCCGCCGGGACAGAGTTTTGCCAGAGCGGCGAGCTGTTCCTTGGCCTTTTCCATATTGCCGGTTTCGACATAGAGCTCGCCGAGATACTCGCGGGCGGCCTTGTGATCCGGCTGCAGCTCCAGCGCCTTGGTATAGTAGGTCAGCGACGTCTTGAAATCGCCGGTCTTGCGAAGCGCAAAACCCAACAGATTATAGACGTCCGCCTGCTGGACATCCTCGGCGAGGTCTCTGAGTTCAGCGAGTGCGGCGGCATAGTCTTTCGCCTTCAGCTTGGCGCGGACCGAGGTCAGGTCGGGCGCATCGGTCGACGACATGTTGTCGACCGCGTAGGCCGGCGCCGACACCAGGGTTGGTGCAAGGCCGAGACCGACGATCAACATCAGACCGGCCAGGGCGGTGCAAGGTTTGATTTTCATGAGATGTACTCCATATGTGATCAGGATTGCGCGACCGGCGCGAAGGCATAGGAGTTGCCGTCCTTCGTGAACGTACCGCTGCCGGGGAACGGGAAATGCGCGCCGCACACCATCATCTTGTCGGCGATGACGCGGTCGATCAGCTTGCGGCGGGTCGCGACGGCCGTTGCGCCGTCCTGATCGTAGGCCCCCTGCCAGTTCGGATGCGGCGCCAGCAGCGCCGGCACATACATCGCGTCGTTCGACACCATCAATTGATCCTTGCCCGAGGTCACCAGGAAGGCGGAATGACCGGGCGTGTGACCGGGCGCCGTGAGGATGCGAACGCCGGGCGCGACTTCCGCATTGTCCTCGACCAGCTTCCAGTTCTTCCAGGTCGGGAATACATCACCGATGCGTTTGCCGGCGGCCCTGCGGCCCTCGGCCAATTTCTCGACCCGGCCGGGTTCGGTCCACCAATTGTATTCGGTGCTGCTGACGATGAGTTCAGCTTGGGGGAAGACGGCAGCGTTGGTGCCCTTCTCCATCAACCCCCAGACGTGATCGGGATGGAAATGCGACACCAGGATAGTGCTGATCTGGCTACGATCGATACCGGCGATCTTCATGTTGGCCGGCAGGTTGGTGGCGTTCGCCTGCCACTGGCCGACACCCGATCCGGCATCAACCATAATATGCTTGTCGCCGATCTTGAGCACGATCACCGTTAACGGGATCGGCATGAATTCGGTGGTCAGGCCCGCCTTGGCGAGCGCTTCCTTGGTTTCCTCGACCGAGGCGTTCTTGATGAAGGTGGGATCATGTGGCTTACGCCAGATCCCATCGTATATGGCACTCACCTCGATCGAACCGACCTTGTACTTGTAGACGCCCTTAGTCGGCTCAAGCGGAGCTTGGGCATAGGCCGTATCGACGAAAGCAAGCCTCTTGTCGTGCAGGCCAAAGGCCGCAGCGACGGCTGCGGAAGCCAGGAGACCACGGCGTGACATAATAAGCATTGACGTACTCCCAATTCCGATCGGACGCGGAGCGCATGGCGCGGAACGAGCAATGCCTCCGTACAGGGAGACCTGGGCCGCCCGAAATTTATTCTCGATCCGCAAAATTTTTGCTGGGGTCGATCCGGTCGGCCATCGATACGGCGCATCGGGGGCTTGAAGCCGCATCCGCCGGCGGCAATATAAATGTGCGATTTTCGCCGCGCGGTCGGAATAAACCGGCCGCCACCGCGGTCTACTTGCTCATTACAACCGCGCGCCCGGCCTTCGTCAGGCCGATCGACCCAATAATAAGGCAGAATCCAGTCATGAACTCGTCGTTGGCGACAGGTTACAGAGCGCCAGAATCCTTGCTGGACGCTTTGGCTGCTGCCGCGGCCAAAATTCTTGCGATCGGGAAAGATAGCGGGCTCCGGTCAGTTGCCGCCAGCGGCGGCCATGCCGTCGCCCGTGCACCCAAAGAGCGAATCCGGGACGCCAGCCCGACGGCCTTGAGCGCCAAGGACCAGTACGGCAGGTTCCAGCGCGAGATCGTGCCGCACCTCGACGCCGCTTATAATTTCGCGCGATTTCTCAGTCGAGATCCCGATGCCGCCCAGGACATCGTCCAGGAGACCTTCCTTCGCGCCTACCGAAGTTTTAACGGATATCAAGGCGGCGATGCACGCGCCTGGATCTTTTCCATCGTTCGCAATTGCTATCACAACTGGCTGTTGGAAGGCCGCCGTAAGGCACGCTTGGAAGTCGATGTTCATCGCCGGAACGATCCCGCAGACTTCTCCGTCGACGAAGTCGCGTCCGAGGACGACACGCCGGAGACGGCGCTGCTTAGGATATCCGAAGCAGGCAAGGTTCGCAGCGTGCTCAACAAACTACCGCGATCGCTGCGCGAGGTACTGGTCTTGCGCGAACTGGAAGGCCTCTCCTATCGCCAGATTGCGGATACATCGTCGTTGCCGATCGGCACTGTGATGTCGCGTCTGGCGCGCGCGCGGACGCAATTCGAGAGCCTGTGGCGTCAGGAAGCTGAGCTTTGGGAGGGACAAAAGTGAATCCCGCCGCTCCAACCCAATGCACCAAGATGGAGTTGATGCTTCACGGCTTCGTCGATGGAGAACTCGACGCGGCCCATTCGTTGCAGATCGAGCAGCACATAGCAAACTGCTCGCATTGTTTAAGAAGAATGGAAGGCCTTCAGACCTTGAAACAACGGGTCGGGCAAAAAGGAGTGCAGTGGCGGACGCCGGATCATGTGCGGGCCCAGGTACTTGAATCGATCTCGCGCGAGGCCGCGATGCAGACGCGATCGGCGGCGTTGGTCCACGAGCGAGACGAAAAACGCTTTAGTATTCTCGGATTCATCAGGCAGTGGATGTTCGTGCCATCGCTGGCTGCTCTTGCGGCAAGCCTGCTGCTGGTGATGACGCCGATGTCGGATCGTTCGACAATCGGAGATGAAGTCATTTCCGGCCACATTCGATCGCTGCTGGTCGATCACCTCACCGACGTCGCGACATCGGATCAGCATACCGTCAAACCCTGGTTTAACGGAAAGATCGATTTCTCGCCTCCAGTGGTCGATCTGGCACGGGAGGGCTTTCCGCTGGAAGGCGGTCGCATCGATTATATCGGTGGGCGTGTCGTGGCCGCGCTGGTCTACAAGCGACACTCGCATGTTATCAACGTCTTTGTCTGGCCGGCCGCCGTCGGCGGAGAGACTGCAACTTGGCGAGCTACTGCGTCACGGGACGGCTACAACATGGAATCTTGGGTCGCAGGCGGCTTGACATTCTGCGCTGTCTCGGATGTCACCACCGACGATCTCGCCCGGCTTCGGGTGGCATTTTCTAGCAGGACTTCCAAATGACGGCTCGCCTGTCGCTTGACCTGGGAGAAAACCTTCCGTAGCGCCGCACCGCCTTCACTCCACGCTTAGCATATCCGGGATGCTTGCGAATGTCCGACACCCATCTCGCGCGAAGTAATTCCATGTTGATCAACCGTCGTAAATTCCTGGAAATTGCCTGCAGCACCGTCACGGCTTCCGGAATATTGACCGCGACAGCTGCCGCCACCGATGCGAAGCCGGCCATCAAAGCGATCGCCTTCGATGGCTTTCCGATTTTTGACCCGCGTCCCATCTTTGCAATGGCCGAAGAGCTCTTTCCCGGCCGCGGAGCGCAATTGTCCAACGTTTGGCGAACCCGACAATTCGAATACGCATGGCTGCGCACCGCCGCACAAAGGTACCGCGACTTTCTCGGCGTCATCGACGATGCGCTTGTCTTCGCAGGCAAATCGCTCGATCTTGAGATGACAAATGAGAAGCGAAAGGCTTTGGTCGGTGGCTATATGCATATGAAAGCGTGGCCCGATGTGAGGCCCGCGCTGTCCAAGCTGCGCGAGAGCGGAATCCGCTTGGCGTTCCTAAGCAATTTTTCTCCGGCGATGATGGACGCGAATATCAATAGCGCGGGTCTAACAGAATTCTTCGAGCACAAGCTTAGCACGGACGCTGTCGGCGTCTACAAACCTCACCCGAAAGCCTACCAAATGGGTATCGAAGCTTTCAGTCTAAAGCGCGAGGAAATCCTTTTCGCAGCTTTCGCAGGATGGGACGCGGCCGGCGCCAAGCTCTTTGGCTATCCAACATTTTGGGTCAATCGCCAGAAGCAACTGCTTGAGCAGCTCGATGTGATTCCCGATGGCGAAGGTAGCGGGATGGACGATTTACTTAGATTCCTGTCTTACTAGTCAGGCGGCGATTGAATTCAAAAATGCTGAAATGAATGCTCTATAGGTCCCGGCTCCCGAAGCTCGATTGACGTCACGAAACCTGGCCGGCCTACAACGTTCCACATCCACTAACTCGCGAACCAGAGGTGCGCTGAGACGCCAATAACCGTCCGCCCCTCTGCATTGGCAAGTTGTTACCCATATCGTCACTGGACCGAAGCAATTCAGCCTTCTCTGAAAGATGCACGAATTTCCTGAAGACCAGAATTAGCGCATTTTTCCGAGTCGATTCAACTTGAGTTAGCTAATTCGCTATGCAGCAGTGACAATCCATTCTAGCTCCCGCGGAGTTATCGGGCATCCAGATCAAACATGGACGCCGGGAAATTGGGTCAACTTCTCTCCAACGTAGGAAGGTGAACTCTCTCTTTGAGAGGCGGAGCAGGGATTCCCAAAAGGACGTTCAGTGACGCCAGACGGCTGAACGAACTGAAAGCAACGCAGACTCATCACGCCATATTTTTGTCGGCCGTCGTCATTCGTTGAAATAATCTCGCTGTTGAAACGGTCTGTTAGCTGTTGGCCTCCAACAGGGACGAGCATGTTGCGGAAAAAAGTCGTCGGCCGGAATTATGCACATGACTGAGCTCAATCGCGCATCACTAGACAAATATATCCGCAGCGTCGGCGTCCGGCAGATCCGTCTGGCTTGTGGGCTGGTTCTGTTCGCCTACTTGCTAAGCCATTTCATCAACCATGCGCTCGGCAATATTTCGCTGGATGCCCTTGCCACAGGTGTCAAATATCACACCGCTTTCTGGAAAAGTTTACCTGTCTCGACGGTGTTTTATGCCGCGGCAACCGCCCATGCCGGCCTCGGGATCTGGGCGCTTTACCAGCGCCGTCAATTTCACTGGAAAGCGATCGAGCCGATACAACTTGTTTTAGGTTTAAGTATCCCTGCCCTTATCATCACCCATCTTGCCGGTTTGCGGTTTGACGACGTACTATTCCAACATCAAAAACTCTATCCGCAGGTGTTTTACTCGTACTGGATCATATGGCCATACAAGATGTGGCTGATGTTCATTGTTTTGATCGTATCTTGGGTTCACGGCTGCATTGGACTGTATTTCTGGCTCCGCATGAAGGCGTTCTTCGAGACGGCGGCGCCGTTTCTGCTGGCCGCAGCGGTACTCATTCCGACGCTTGCCATGCTCGGCCTCTATCAAGGCGGACGAAGGGTAGTGCATGACAGCGGCACCATGCAATGGAAAGCGGATAATCTCTCCCGACGTCAGGTCGGGACCGCTGCGGAGCAAGCCATCATCGACAGCATCGTCGACTATTTTCTGATTGGATATGTCGGCCTGATCGGATTTGTTTTGATCGCGCGCGGCGTGCGCACGTTGAATGAGCGCCGCGGCGGCATGATCAATCTGTCCTACGGCAACGGCAGGACGGTTCGCGTGCCGAAGGGCCTGAGCGTGCTCGAAGCGAGCCTTCGCAATAACGTGCCGCACGCCAGCGTTTGTGGCGGTCGCGCTCGGTGCTCTACCTGTCGTATTCGTGTGATAGGCGATTGCAGTGCGCTGCCGGAGCCGTCAAAGCGAGAAGCCTTCGTGCTCAACCGTGTGGGCGCCGGTGCCGATCCGGCAATTCGCCTCGCCTGCCAATTGCGGCCGAACACTGATCTGTCCTTCTTCCAGATTTTTATGCCCCATGTCACAGCGGCTTCTGTCCGCAAAGCAGGTTCTGTCCGTATTGGTCAGGAACGTTATCTTGTCAGTATGTTCGTGGACATGCGCGGATCGACCACACTTGCGGAGCAGCGATTGCCGTTCGATACCGTATTCATTGTCAACCGGTTCCTGAGCGCAGTCTCCCGGGCCGTGATCGAATGCGGCGGTCAACCGAACCAATTTGTCGGGGATGGGGAATTGGCCCTATTCGGGCTCAACGCCAACCCGCAAACCGCCTGCCGCCAAGCCCTTCAGGCAGCAGCACTGATTGCTACGAATATCGATGAGTTGAATCAATTTCTAAGCCACGACTTGCTCGAGCCGGTCCGTTTCGGGATCGGCATCCATGGTGGCGAAGTGATCATCGGCGACATCGGTTACCGCGATCACCAGGTGTTCACCGCACTTGGAGATGCCGTCAACGTGGCTGCGCGCCTGCAGGACATGACGAAGGGCCTCGAATGCGAGGTCATTCTGTCAGAGGAGGTTTACAAGACAGCGGGTCTACCGGTTAACTTGCGGCCAGAGCAAGAACTAGCGATCCGCGGACGTACCCAGCCCATGATCGCCCGCGTTGTTGCAAATGCAAGGATGTTGTCCTCACCGAGAATCGCCATCGTCGCCTAGGAAAATCGCTGCAGGCATTCTCGGAGCTAAATCATTCCAAGAAATGGGCCCAAGCGGAGTAGTGCGATGCTTGACCACCGCGTTTCCGGGTGTACCTCTGTCTGCCGATTGGTGGCTTCCCGAGAACAAGAGCAACCATTGCCAGATTATGCCAATGTCCGCTTCGCGCCGGAAGCGGCCGTTCCAAAACGTGCATTCGCAAGGCTCCGGCCACCTAGGCGAACCCCAAGTGCTGTTCAAGAACTGAACGTAAATTGGCTTTTGATTTTGTGAACGCGTAAAGGGCACAAAGCGCACGAGGCTGACGGCGCGCGTTGTCGTCTTGAAAGGATAACTCACCTTTGGTGCACTTCGCGGAGTGAACTGTCACTGGCACGCCGAAATAGGCGACTTCCGTGACTCGTCAGCCATAGAGCAGCGTCCGCTTTGCAATTGCAACCTTGTGCGACCGGTTGAAATGGGCGCAATATACCCGCCTTCGGAGGATGCCATGCCCGAAGCACAAAGCGACATTGATTATACGGTTCATGTCGGCCACGGCGAGACGACGTTCCGTGCGAAGACACCTAGAGGAGAGGAATTCCTCGGTGGCATTGATCTCACCATGTCCAATGAGGAAGCGCATACATTCATACAGGATGCCCGCGCAGCAGGGCTGACGGTCAAGTCGTTTTTCTAACGGATTGTGGCGAGTTGAACGGTCCCAGCCATGTCACCAGACTATGATTTCGCCGATTTGCACGACTACACGGGATCGAACTACTGTTGTCTCGAACATTATTGAAAGCGACGAGGTGCCACCAATCCTATCCCTATTGTACAGCAATCAAGCTGCGGCAAGCTCAATCTCCTCGCTCCTGTGTGTACCGAGAACCTTATCCGAGTTGATGACGTGATGGAATCGCCTAAGCTGGCGGAATGATCGGGCTGCTCTGTTTCGTTCTGGCCGTCTTGGCCTCGCCATTCAAGTCGAAGTTGCGGCTTGAGGCCGAGAACGCGGTGCTTCGACATCAGTTGATTGTCTTGAGGCGTAGGCTGCATGGTCGCGTCCGGCTCACGAACCATGATCGCTGGTTCCTTATCCAGCTGTATCGCTGGTTTCCATCAATCCTGCAGGTTCTCACGATCATCCGGCCCGAGACGCTCGTGCGTTGGCATCGGGCCGGTTTTCGCTGCTACTGGCGTTGGAAGTCACGCCCACTGGGAGGGCGACCGCAGATCGAGACGGAGCTGCGCGTATTGATCCGGCGGATGAGCGTCGAAAATCCGCTTTGGGGCGCGCCACGCATCCACGGCGAGCTACTCAAGCTCGGGTTCGAGATCGCGCAGTCGAGCGTCGCCAAGTACATGGTCAAACGACGGGGGCCACCCAGCCAGGGATGGCGGACCTTCTTGCATAACCACGCGCCAGACATTGCCGCCATGGACTTGTTCGTTGTTCCAACTATCGGTTTCGACCTGCTCTATGCCTTAGTCATCGTCCGACTCGACCGCAGAGACCTCGTCTGGATCAACGTCACAGCAAATCCGACGGCCGAATGGGTTGCACGTCAAATAACGGAGGCATTTCCTTGGGATGAGGCTCCGGACTACATCATCCGCGATCGCGACCGGATCTATGGCAGCATCGTCACGCGCCGATTGCGCGCCATGGGCATCCGGGACAAGCCTACCGCACCAGCCTCACCTTGGCAGAACGGCTTTGCCGAACGGCTGATCGGATCGATCCGGCGTGAGTGTGTAGACCACATCATTGTCCTGGGTGAGGTGCATCTGCGCCAGATTCTGCAATCGTACGCACGCTATTACAATGACATCAGGACGCACCGGTCATTGGACAAAGATGCACCAGTCTCTCGTCAAATTCAGCGAATCGGTAGCATCAAATCACACGCCATCCTTGGCGGACTTCACCACCACTACGCCCGAGCTTAAGTTTTCGGTACACACAGGCATGTCATCGTTCGAATATCGCTCCATATGCCGCCGAAATCTTCCCGGTGCGATTGAGTGCTCGGGCTGTGGCGCTGGCAAGCCTATGAACATCTCAATCATCGAGGAGGTAAACGTGAAACTAGACCGAATGCATACGGAAACCGAAATCGACCCCGGGCGCAGCGAAATTCGCGACGGCATGAAGATTCTTTGGGACGCGCCAATCATCATGGATGATCGGACCGTTCTCCGAGTCGACGTGTTCCTCCCCCTGGGCGTAGGACGTTACCCGACCATCATGAGCTATGGCCCGTATGGCAAAGGGCTCGCTTTCCAGGACGAGAAGTACTCGACGGCTTGAAGCGCAGCCTCATTGGCTCAACAACCACCCCTTCGATCTGCTTGACCGTCGAAATGGCGCGACGACGATCGCCAGATTTCCCGGCATCGCAAGTTGGATCTACAGTTTTTCGGTCGATTGCTCACCGAACCAAGGACCGTCCCGAACTCCGCTCATGTCCTCCGGGCTGCCGATGCTACGAGGTAGTACCTACTTCATCAGAGGGCACTCACTTCGGGCGGCGGGGAACGCCTGTGCGCCCGGCAATCTGTTCAGGACGAGATAATCGTCCCAGCGCTGCTTGGATTGTTCCGGGCTCTTGACTTTGAACAGGTAGAAGTCGCGGACGGCGCGACCGTCTGCCCGTAGCAATACCTTGTCCGAATAGAAGTCCTCGATCGGCGTCGCCTTCATCGCCGCCGCCACTTTTGGTCCATCCTGCGTACCCGCGATCTTGACGGCTTTCAAATAATGGAGAACCGAACTATAGACCGCCGCCTGCAGCATATTTGCGGGCGCGCCGACCCGCTCCTGGAATCGCTTGTTCCATGCTCGGGTGGCATCATTTTGATCCCAGTAAAACGATTCGGCGACGACTACTCCCTGCGCGAGCTTCAGTCCCAGCGCATCCACATCGTTGATGAGCGCGAGGAGTCCTGCGACGGTGATGGCATTCATACCCGACGTAAGCCCGAACTCACCCGCTTGCTTGATCGAGGTGACGGTATCGCTTCCGGCATTGGCGAAGACGACAATATCCGGCTTCGCTGCCTGGGCCTGCAGAAGGAACGAGGAAAAATCCACAGTGTTGAGCGGGTGCTTGACCGAGCCCAGGATCGTGCCTCCGGCAGCCTTGATGATCTCGGTTGCGTCATTTTCCAGCGCGCGCCCGGCAGCGCTGTCAAGGCTGACGAAAAACACCCGCTTGCCCCCCAGCTTCATCAGGGTTTCCAGGCTCGTGGCAACCATCGCATGAGTGTCCCATGCCCAACTCGATATGGTTTCACCGCAAAGCTTCCCGGTCACATCCGGTGAGATCACGCCTCCGAAGGCGACAATCTTGCTGCGCGATCGCGCGATTTCCAGAATGGCCAGGGCAACGGACGATCCGGCGCCGTCGAAAATGGCGTCAACCCCGTCGACATCGTACCATTGCCGGGCCAAGTTAGCGCCGATGTCCGGTTTGCTGGTGTGGTCGGCCACGACCAGCTCGATCGGCTTGCCGAGCAGGCTGCCGCCGAAATCTTCGACAGCGAGGCGCGCCGCAGCGACGGAGCCCTTTCCCGTAATGGCGGAATAGGGTCCTGTCAAATCGGTGAGCACGCCAATTTTGAAGCGGTCATCGGCCGCAGATGCACTGCAATTTCCGGCAAGCGCAAGCGCCGCCGCACCAATCCAAGCAAACGTCCTTGATTTAATCATGCTTACCTCCCCTGCTATCTTAGCTTCGACCCGACCGTCCCTGTCGGTTCAACACCGACCTGTCAGGACCGATCGTTTGGGGCGCTTGCTCGCCAGCCTGCGCCGAATTCCGCACGCGTCAAGCCAACGGCGTAGTCCTCGATAATTCGTTCGCAGAGCGCGCGCGCCGGAATGATTTCGCTACTCCCGCCGACCCCCTGCCCAGCAGACCAGTAGTCACGCCACAGTTTGGGGTTGATTTCCTCGGCGACGTCGAAGCCCTTCTTCGGCTCATTCGTCTTTCTGAACTTCTTCAAGGTCTGGGCAAGGAAGCTGGCTCCGATCCCCGATATCTCATCGGTGTAAATGATGTCGTCCGCGGTGGAATCGACAACCATCTGCTTCTGTTCGACGGGCGCCATGCTCTCGATCGTGGGGACAAAGCAGGTGCCGAGCGAAACCATGTCGGCACCGGCCGCGATCGCGCCCGCGGCGGATCGTCCGTTGCTGATGGCGCCCGCCAAGATGAGAATTCGATCGCCCACGACGGGCCGCAATTCGGTCAGGAACGCGAACGGATTGATGGTGCCCGCGTGACCGCCCGCCCCTTGCGACACCGCGATGACGCCATCCACATTCGCGTCAATCGCCTTCACCGCATGTTTCACGGTCGTGGCGTCGTGAAATACCAGCCCGCCATAGGCGTGGATCGCGTCGGTGATTTCACGGGTGATCCCCAATGTCGTGATGACGATCGGCACTTCGTATTTGATGGCGAGAGCGAGGTCGGGAGCTTGGCGTGGATTCGTCCGATGAATGCCGAACTGCGCTCCAAAGGGTGCATGCGCATTGCTAAGCCTGTTGCGGATTTCGACGAGCCATTGCTCCAGTCCCTCGGGCGTACGTTGGTTCAATGTGGGAAAGCTGCCAACGAAGCCAGCCTTGCATGATTCCACGACAAGGTCCGGGCCGGACACCAGGAACAGCGGCGCTACCATCGCCGGCATGCTGAGACGATTTCGGAGCTTTTCAGGAATCATGACGCGCGGCCCTCCCGCATGCGAGTGTTTGCTTGTGCCAGGACCGTCACGACCGCCGCCGCCTCCTCTACCCCGATGAATCCGCCGCCATTTTCAGCCACCGCAAGACGGGCGCCATCGACCTGCCGCGCTCCCGCCGTCCCTCGCAATTGCTGTACGAGTTCGAAGATCTGCGCCAAGCCCGTCACTCCGAGCGGATGCCCCTTGGACTCCAGACCCCCGGACGGATTGACTGGAATACGCCCGCCGATCGACGTCTCGCCGCGCTCAGCCAGCCATCCGCCCTGCCCCAACTCGCAGAACCCGAGATTTTCGGTCTGCACGATTTCGGCAAAGGCGGAAGCATCGTGGACCTCGGCGACTGATATGTCGGACAGATCGACGCCGGCCTGGTCATAGGCTTTGAGCGCGGCGGTCCGGCAAAGGTGACGTTCCGCGGCCTGCCAGTCACGCTCGGTCCCGCTCGCCAATACGCAAGCGAGGACTGGAATCGCGCGGGACGCCTCGAAGCGCTTCAGCGCACCGCGGGTACATAGGATAACGGCCGCCGCACCGTCACTAATCGGCGAACACATCGGCAGGGTGAGAGGCCAGCAGATCAGCTTTCCCGCGAGCACCTCATCGATGCTCATGTCGTGCTGATACTGTGAAAGCGGATTCATGGTGGAATGGCGATGGTTCTTCGCCGCCACGGCCGCGAGCTGCCGTTCGGTCGTTCCGAAGCGCTTCATGTGCCCCCTGGCGAGCGAAGCGTAGAGTTCCATGAACGGACCGGGCACCCCGGGTCCACTACCAGGCGGCACGGTCACGCCGTCGCCGATTGCGGATAGCCGCTCGGAAATGACGGCAGACTGATGGACATCCCAACCGCCGTCGAAAATGGCCGCGGATTTTTTGCGGTCGGCGCTGTACATCTTTTCCACGCCGACGGCGAGCACCACTTCGCCAGCGCCAGCGCGAAGATGATTGACGGCCTGGTACAGGGCCGTGCTGCCGCTGGCGCAAGCATTCTCCACGTTGACGATCGGAATTCCCGAAAATCCCATCGCCCGCAGGGCAATTTGCCCGCGGATGAGATGCTGTCCCTCAATGATCGACTGCGTGGTGTTCGAGAAGTACGCGGCGTCTATTTTAGCTTGACTGCACCCCGCGTCGTCCAGCGCCCCGCTGACGGCTTCGGCCGTGAGCGATTTGACGCTGCGATCAGGCAATTTGCCGAGCTCCGTCATGCCGACGCCCAGAATGAATATGTCGTCCATCATCCGGATTCCTTGCGTTTCAGCGCCCCTTGAAGTCCGGCGTTCTGCGGCCTTTGAAAGCGGCTATCCCCTCGTTCCTGTCGTAGCTGCAGGTGTGGAGCACGGCCAGCGCGTGCTCGAACGCCAAACCTTGCGCTTCCGACGCGTTATCGAGGCCGAAGTTCGCCAATTGCTTCATGCGCGAAAGCCCAAGCGGGCTCTTCGTCGCCAGAGTCGAAACAATCTCTTCCGCTCGCGCAATCAGTTTGTCGTCTTCCACAACCTCGTTGACGAGCCCTGCAGCAACGAGTGTTTCCGCGGGAACGAGCTCGCCGGTAAAGAAGAGATATTTCGCTCGGGCGGCGCCGACCCGTCGCGGCAATCGTACCGACGCGCCGGCACCGGGAAGCAGACCATAATTGGCATGGCCGTCACCAATCCTCGCACCCTTTGCGGCAACTACGATGTCGCACGCGAGGATGAGTTCCAGCCCGCCCGCCGTCGCAATCCCGTTCACAGCCGCGATCACCGGTTTCGGGAAATTCGCGACGGCGGTAAACGTGGTCGAAGCCTGTGCCAGGAAGGCCGCGGTTCGCTGGTCACGCTCCGCTTGCGGCAGCGCATCGATAACCTTGAGGTCGGCTCCTGCGCAAAACGCGCGGCCGGCGCCCGTGAAAACCAATGCCTTCAGCGTGGAGTCCGAGGCGGCTTCCTCCAGGCGGTCGGAGATCGCCCGCAGCAAATCAGCCGTGAGACTGTTCAATTCGTCGGGCCTATTCAAAGTCAACCAGCCCGCGCCGAGATGCTTGCGATAGGAAAGAGGCTCACTCATATTCGTCCAATCAGACTGTTTATTAACTATATAGTAGAATTATTTTACCAATAGTCAATAGCGTAAAAGCCGGAACTCCCTCATGTCAAATATTCTCGATCTCAGGGCCGCATCGCGCTGGTGACGGGGGCAGGCCAAGGCGTAGGCCGACAGGTTGCGCTGCATCTTGCCGCCAGCAACGCGGGTGGCGTAGTCGTCAATGATTACTTTCTTGAGCGGGCAAACTCCGTCGTCAGCCAAATCGAGGGCACCGGCGGAAAGGCGATCGCCCTTCGGGCGGACGTCACCCGGCTGGAGGATGTAGCGGATCTCGTTGAACGGGCCGGGCTACGCGACATCGGCCTGAGCCGATATCTTCGACCCGGTGCAGCAATTAGGTGAGCAGTGCACTTTTCGATGCGTTCAAAGCGCAGGGAAACGGGGCGCTCGCTTGTCGAAGAACGCCCGGGTGCCCTCGATGAACTCGGAGCTTCCGAGGCAATCCGCGGCTGCCGTCATCTCGTCGTTCAGGAAGCGCTCAAATTCCCCCTCCGTTCTGCGGAAGAGCCATTTTGTCTGCCGAAACGCTTTCGGTGCCAACGCCCCAAGGCGCGATGCGAGTTCCACGCACTCGCTCTCGAGAGCATCATCCTCGACCAGCTTGTCGCATAGCCCGAGCGAAGCGGCTTCTTCTGCGCGGACCAAGCGATCATCGAGAATCAACCGGCGCGCCGCTTTCCCGAGGCGCTGATGCAGGAGATACAGGACCCCCATGTCCGGCGTGAGCCCGATTCGCATGAACTGGACGCCGAAATAGGCGGTTCGCGAGGCAACCAGATAATCGGCGCAGAGAGCGAATCCGACGCTTCCGCCCGCACAGGCTCCCCTGACCGACGCGATCATGGGCTTAGGAAAGCTGGCAAGTTTTCTTACCAATGCGAGCGCATCCCGGTGAAAGGCCATGAAACCAGCGCGATCCAAGGTCTGTAGAAATGTGATGTCGCCACCGACCGAGAAATGCGCTCCCTCGCCCGCGAGAACCACCGCCCGAACACCGCTATCCGCAACCGCGCAATCGAGCTCGTTTTCAAGGCGCCGGCGCACTTCATCATCGATCGCGTTGCGGGCTTGCGGTCTTGCAATCACGATGCGCCGGACGCCAAAGTCCAGATCTTCCGTTCTGACCGCCATACGAGCCTCACAACTGGTTTTTTTACGTGGCGTAGACTAATTTACTGCTTAGTTGAATGCGACTCGGCGTAATGGTGTCGCAAGGGGAGAACCGTTTTGCCAACCAAGCCACGTCAAGTTTCCGCCTGGAAAAATGCCGTTCTGAACCGGGATGAGCAATCGGCGCGGAAGCGCGGTGCACTTGTTCGAGAAGCCGCCCGCGCCTTCAGTGCCCGTGGATATTACAACACGTCGCTGGATGACGTTGCGAAGCAGCTCGGCGTGACCAAAGCAGCGCTGTACTACTATGTTAAGGGCAAGGAAGAGATCCTTTTTGAATGTCACCTGATCTCGAGCGACCTTGCAGACCAGGCGATCGCCTTCGCGGAAAGCATCGAAGGCACCGGCTTCGAGAGGGTCATTGCCCTCGCGCGACGTTATCTCGAATTGCTCACCAGCGAATTCGGCGCTTTTGCGGTACTGACCGAGATCGATGCGCTTACGCCAGCCAACCGAAAGATCATCACGGCCCGGCGCGACAGGTTCGACCATCAATTCAGGACTTACGTTGCGGCCGGCATCGCGGACGGTTCGATACGTTCGGTCGACCCCAAGCTCACGGTCTTCTACTTCATGGGTGCGGTGAACTGGATGACGAGGTGGTTCAATCCGCAGGGCACCTTCAACAGCCAGCAGATCGCCGAACAGTTCACGGATTTCCTCGCCGAGGCGATCCGCGCGCGGTGACATCAGCCTGATCATCTCCGGCGCGCCTGATGGTAGTCGGTGGAGAAACGACTAACGATATCAGCAAGGTTTTCAACGGCATTGACATCACCCACGCCGTGACCTGCGCTCCAGATATCGCGCCACGCACGCAGTGTCTCCAATTCGGCGTTCAGGTCGAAGCGAGCAGACGCTCCTTTCTTGGCTATGTAGCCCGATTTTTGCAGGCTCTGCCGCAGCATGTTTGCGGGAATGCCGGTCACTTCCGCCGTCAGAACGATATCGTCCGCTCCGCTCTCGACAAGCATGGAACGATAGGCCTCCGGGGCAAGGCTCTCCCGCGCAGCTATGAACGGCGTACCGACAAAGGCGAAGTCGCCCCCCATTTCCTCCGCAAGGTGCACGTAGCTGCCGCGGGAAATTGCCCCGGCCAGCGCGATCGGGCCGTTCCAAAATCTTCGCACTTCTGCGACGAATGCGAATGGATTGAGCCAGCCCGTATTCCCGCCCGCGCCCGCGCATAGCAATATCAGACCGTCGACGCCCGCTTCGGCCGCCCGGCGAGCATGCCGGACGGAGGCGACGTCCGAAAACACCAGCCCGCCATAGGCTCTCACCCTTTCCACCACTGGTGCGGGACTTCCGATGCTCGCAATGATCAAGGGTGCCCGATGGCGGACAGTCACGTTCAGGTCCGCTTCGAGACGGCTGTTGCTGTCATGAACGATCAGATTGACGGCATAAGCGGCGCCTGCCGTCGCCTGCTCGATTTGCTCGAGCCAGCTCTCGAAGCCTTCCGTCGTGCGCTGGTTGAGCGCCGGGATGCCCCCGATGATGCCGGCACGTGCTGCGGCAATGACGAGATCTGGACCCGACACCAGGAACATCGGGGCGGCGATAACAGGCAGCGCAAGATTCGCCCGGATCCGACTCGCCAACAACGGATCACCAAATTGACCGGCCATGACTTCCCTCTTCAAAGATGGCCTCTATTAGCATGCTTATTGACTTTTGAGTAGAAATTTCATCCTATAGGTCTAAATAATTTTGAAATGGAATGGAGGAGCAAATGGGCACCCATAACGGCTTGACGATAGCGTCCCAGACCTTGCGAGCCCTGCGCCGGTATCCGGATCGCGACGCCTTTGTGTGGGAGGGCGGGAAGCTGAGCTATGCCGGGGCCTTTGACTTGATCGGACGGATGCAGGCGGTATTCGCTCGTAACGATTTCCGCCGGGGCGAGCGGGTCGCCCTTCTTTCGGAGAACAGCGCGGAAAGCTGGTGCGCGGGCGTCGCCGCACAAGGACTTGGTTTGAGCATCACCTGGCTGCATCCAAAAGGCTCTCTCGACGATCAGCTCTTTCAAATCACGAACAGCGATGCCGCGATATTCATCGCCGATCCGAGAGGCCATGCCGGCAGGGCAAACGAGCTTTGCGCGAAATTGCCGCCGGAAGTGAAACGCTTCGCGCTCGGCTCGTCCGACTTCGCCGGCGATCTGGTGGTTGCGGCCCGCGAGATCGGCAGTTCTACGCCGGTGGACATCGCCTTGCCCGGCGACACAGCCCTGGTGCACTACACCGGCGGCACGACTGGGCGCAGCAAGGGAGCCGTTCGCTCCAACGATGCTGCCGTTGCTTTTGCATCGTTCGGCATGCTGGCCGATCTCGATCTTCCGGTGACACCACGTTACCTCGCCATCGCACCCAACAGCCACGCCGGCGGAACGATGCTGCTGCCGACCTGGCGCCGTGGGGGCACCGTCCATCTCGCCGGCAAATTCGATCCACCGCGGATATTGGAACGGATCGCGCGCGAAGGGATCAACTTTACTTTCATCGTCCCCACCATGCTGTATGCACTCCTCGACGAGCCATGCCTGAGCAAAGTCGACGTTTCGTCTCTGGAATACCTGTTCTACGGGGCAGCTCCCGCCTCTCCGGCCCGTCTCGTCGAGGCCATCGAGCGAATTGGGCCCGTGCTCGCACAAGGCTACGGGCAAACGGAGTGCTTTCCGATATCGGTCCTCAGGCGACAGGACCATGATCCCCGAAATCCCGCGCTGCTTTCGTCCTGCGGCATTCCGGTTGCCACCTGCGAGGTCAAACTTCTTGACAGTGACGGCAACGAGGTTGCGCATGGCGATGCTGGCGAGATCTGTGCGCGCACACCGGCGGCGATGGATGGCTATTGGAAACTGCCGGATCTTACCGCGGAAACCCTGGCCGGAGGCTGGGTACACACCGGTGACGTCGCACGAATGGACGATCGGGGATACCTCTACATTGTCGATCGGAAGAAGGACCTTATCATTTCCGGAGGCTTCAACGTCTATCCCCGGGAAGTGGAGGATGCGCTGACCGATCACGCATCAGTCGCCATGGCTGCCGTCGTCGGGATCCCCGACGATCGCTGGGGCGAGGCCGTCGTTGCTGCGGTCGTCCTGAGGCCCGGCGGCGCCGTCGAACCGCACTCGTTGATCGACCACGTCAAACAACGGAAGGGTTCGGTCCATGCGCCGAAACGCATCACGATCATGGAAGCGCTGCCAACGACGGCGCTCGGCAAGATCGACAAGGTCGCGCTAAGACGCAGTCTAAAGGGGGAGCTCGGCTCTATTTGCCTCGCGGATTTCGTGCAGTCGGATACCTGAAATGCGCCGGCCGGAACATCGGTCGGCATCAGGCCAGCCGCGATACGATGGGCGGGACTAGCGCTTTACGAGGGGACACGTACTCTGTTCAAGAGGCAAGTAAGCGTCCGCGGCGTCCACCTTGCCGAGCTTCTGATAGAGATCCCAAGGGCCCTTCGATTCCGAGGGAGATTTAGCTCGGAAGATGTACATGTCGCGCATAACCCGCCCGTCGGCGCGCACGGCCGCACCTTTGGTGTAGAAGTCCTCGACCGGCATCGACTTCATCATAGCGGCCACTGCCCGGCCTTCGACCGTTCCCGCCTTCGCGACGCCCTTCAAATAATGCAGCACGGCGCTGTAGACTCCTGCCTGCATCATGTTCGCGGGAGCGCCATGCCGGTCCATGAATCTCTTGTTCCAGGCACGGGTTTCATCATCATTGTCCCAATAGAAGCTCTCGGAAAGTATCGCGCCCTGTGCAGTCTCCAGCCCGAGAGCTTTCACGTCATTCAGCACCAAAATGAGCGCAACGACCGTTTGCCCGCTTTGAGGTAGTTGAAACTCGTTCGCCTGCCGCAGCGATACGACCGTGTCGTTTCCGGCGTTTGCCAGTGCCACCGCTTTGGCCTTTGACGCCTGCGCCTGCAAAAGGAAAGAGGAAAAATCCGCCGTGTTGATGGGATGCCGGACGGCTCCGACCACTTTCCCGTGGAGATCTTCGATGGCGCGCGTCCCGAGCGTCTCGAAGGCCTTTCCGGACTCGCTGTCGAGCGCAACGAAAAACCAGGTGTCCGTTCCCTGTCGAGCGAGGAATTTGATCGAGCCGTTGACAAGGGAGTAAGTGTCGTACGCCCACGCCGACGTCGTCTCCTGGCACGCTGCGCCCGTCAGGGTAGAGGTGGAAGCACCAGAGAATCCAACGATTTTCTTTCGCTCACCGGAGATTCCGGCCACGGCGAGGGCGACCGCAGAATTCGGCACGTCAAATATGGCATCGACCCCCTGGACGTCATACCAACGCTTGGCGATGCCGGAACCAAGGTCCGACTTGTTCTGATGATCGGCCGATAACAGCGAAATCGGCTTTCCAAGAACCTTGCCGCCGAAATCCTCGATCGCCATCTGAGCCGCCACCACGGAGCCTGGACCAGTTATCGATGCGTAGGGTCCGGACATGTCGCTGAGAACCCCGATCTTGACACCATCCTCGTTGGCATACACGGGTGCCGCAAATATCGCGAAAGCGAGCGCAGCTCCGAGTTTCAGGTAGGCCATTTGACATTTCCTCCAGTTTTCGACTTCGCGTTCGCGACGTTATTTGTCAGGACGCCGTCTCGCCGCCTTCGGCAGGCCACGGCGTTAAGGCGCCCTTCGATGGCCATCTGCCCTCGTAGGTCGAACGGGCTTGGGTCCGAACGGCGCCATCCGATCATATGATCTAGAAATGACTATTGTGTCAAGTTATATGACTTGGACGTCATTCCATGAAACGATACCGTCGTTGCCTGCGCAAGAAGCCCCGACAAGTTCAATCTGCGAAGTAGCAGGGATTGGCCATGCGCTACATACGATCTGATTGTGAATTATTATTTGTTGACTTCAGCGTCAAAATCGAAGACACCGTCGTGCTTCCCGGTTGCAGGATGCAGGACGCCTCGTCGGAGGAATCGGTCGCAGTTTCGGATTTGCGATGGCCTTTTTGCTGGCCTCGGACGACACCCTGGATCGGGCCACAACAGTGTCCACTAACATGGAGGCCAAATCGATCGAGACTTGACCGCAGTACGGCATCTTCGGCGACGCGCAAGGCCACGAAATCTATGTCTGGTCTGGACGCGGCAATCCGGCGGGCGACAGTCGAGAAGTGTTCGCCGATACCTGCGATCCGTCGTGACCCCCAAGAGAAAAGACAACTGGGAGGACCTGAATAATGCTGCTCATTGATTTCTTCAAACAGGGCGTCGTCAAGTATCCCGACCGCGTCTGCGTGACCGATGGAGAACTGACCTACACATTCGCGGAGATCGATTCGCATTGCGAAGCCGGCGCTCAAGCGTTGCTGCGGGCCGGCGTCCTTCCCGGAGAGTCGATCGGCATAGTGTCACCCAATCATCCGCATGTCCTCACGAGCCAGTACCTTATCCAGCGTGCCGGAACCGTCTGGGTGCCGCTGAACTACAGAAATTCGACGGACGAGAACGTCCGGCATGCCATCAAGCTGGACTGCGTTTGGTTGTTCTATCACTCCAGCCTGGCGGAGCAGGCGATCGAACTCATGAAGAAGTCGCCGATGATGAAGGGCGCTGTCTGCATCGACAAGGCGGATGGCGACCGGCCCTATATCCTCGATTGGCTTTCACAGCCCGGAAAGCGGGTGGTCTTGCCGGACGCCAGGATGGACGACGCCGTGTGCATCCTCTCATCCGGTGGAACGACGGGCGCGTCCAAGGGCGTCGTCCATAACAGCCATTCTTTCGGTGCCATGACTGCGAGTTTCTATGCCACGATGCACTTTGATGAGCCGCCAGTACACTTGGTCGTTGCGCCGCTCACCCATGCTGCCGGCGTCCTAAACTGGGCGCTATTGCCGCTGGGAACGACTACCGTCATTCAAAAGTCGACCGCTCCGGCAGACATCCTCGCCAATATTGAGAAATACAAGATATCGGTCTTGTTCATGCCGCCGACACTTATCTACATGCTGCTGTCGGACCCGAATTTGAGGAAATACGACTACTCGACGCTGAGATATTTTATGTACGGCGCCGCACCGATGTCGGTCGAGAAGCTGCGGCTGGCGGCTGACGCATTCGGACATGTCATGATGCAATGCTACGGGCAAACCGAATGCATGATGGCAATGACCGTGCTGACCCGGGAAGATCATGCAGAGATCCTCTCTGATCCGGCGCTCAATCATCGTATCACCTCCGTAGGTCGCGCCGGGCCGTTCAGCCATGTCGAAATCATGGACGACGAAGGCCAAATCGTCACGGACGGCGCTCCGGGCGAGATCGTCTGCCGAAGCGGGCTGCTCATGGTCGGGTACTACAAGCAGCCCGAGGAGACCGCGGCGACACGGTTGAATGGTTGGCACCGCTCGGGCGACGTCGGCTACAAGGATAGGGATGGCTACTTCTATCTTACGGACCGCAAGCGCGAACTGATCATCACAGGCGGCTTCAACGTTTATCCCTCCGAAGTCGAACAGGCCTTGATGTGCCATCACATGGTCCAGGATTGCGCGGTGGTCGGCGCCCCCGATGAGAAATGGGGCGAACGCATCGTCGCCGCGGTGGAAGTCAGGACGGGGTGCATCCTGGACGTGGAGGAGCTCATCGCCTTTTGCAAGTCAAGAATAGGCAGCGTGAAGGCGCCAAAGCAGATCGAGGTCTGGGACAGACTCCCCCGAAGCACGGTCGGGAAAGTCCTGCGCCGCGAAGTGCGCAGCAAGTTCTGGGTAGAGAGCACCCGCCAGATTTGACAACCGTCGGGGCCATTCCTCGTAGCCCGTGCATGTGCATCGTTCGTCGTCCACTGATGAACGGTCATCTGCCAAGTAGGAGAGGATCCGTTCGGGTTCTCCCAGCAAAGGCGGAGACTACCCGCGACAAAAGCAAAGCAACGACGGCTTATCGCCTCGCATCCGGTCGAGAGCTCGACCGGAGCATTTCCGTGCACAGGCCCGCGATTTTCAAGCCTTTACGAGTCGTCCGAAGTCCGACTCCGGCGGAGCAAGGCGCGATTGGTCCGCCATTCGATGGAGGACATCTTCGCTCTAGACAAGGCTCGAATTTTCAGGGAGCGCCGTCGGCCGATGCGATAGCCAAATTTCCGGCCGGGGCGATCAGTTGCCGACGCCATCTTGCCTGTTAGAGGCGCGGCTCGGAGAGGAATCTCGGCCTGCCGCGAAACCGCCATCGACGATGATCGTCTGTCCGGTGATATACGAAGCACCGTCGGATGCGAGAAAGGCAATCACCGCCGCGACTTCCTCCGGGTCGGCAAAACGAGCCATCGGAACTGTATCGAGTAACGACTGCTTGAGCGTATAATTTTCCCGCATGCCGTGCGTCATGTCAGTGGCGATATATCCAGGTGCGACGCCGTTTACACGGACTTGCCGGTCAGCCCATTCGACTGCGAGCGAACGGGTCATGGCGTCCATGCCGCCCTTTGAGGCGACATATGGCATACCCCGGGTCACGCCGACCACGGCCGTCACCGAAGAGACCGAGACTATGCTGCCACCTCCGTTTTTCAGCATGTGCATAGCTCCCGCCTGCACGGCGAAAAACAGCCCGCGCAGATTGACGTCCATCAGCGTGTCCCACATCTCCGGCGTCACCTTTTCGGCGCGCGTCCAATAGGGGCTAATACCGGCGTTGGCGACTAGTATGTCGAGCGCGCCATGGCGTCCTGCAGCCTCGTCGATGGCAGCCTTTGACCGAGCCGGGTCGGCAATATCGAGCGCCAACGCCTCAGCCGTCGCGCCGAGAGCTGCCGCCTCAGCAGCAACTTCCCGCGCCGTGTCGAAAGAGCGACCCGCGACAATTACGGTCGCCCCCTCTTTGGCCAGCGCAAGCACGCTTGCCCTGCCGATGCCACGCGTACCGCCGACGATCAGCGCGACCTTGCCCGCACAACTGACCATGTTCAAGCATCCCAATCGTAGCCGTTTAGGAATGCGTGCGCTGCAACCGCCATCTGGATGGTCGGAGGACCCTCCTCCAACCAATTGAGGCGCGCATCGCGATAGAGGCGTTCGATCGGATATTTGCGCGTATAGCCGATGCCGCCATGGATCAGCAGTGAACGATCCGTCACGCGGCCCACGGCCTCAAGTCCGAAAAGTTTGCTCATCGACGCTTCGGCGGGAATACGGCGTCCCGAATCCCACTTGGCCGTCGCATCGGCAATCATGCCGCGCAGCGCATAGATGTCGGTGCCCATTTCGGCGATATAACGCTGGATCGCCTGACGCGACGCAATGGCCTTGCCGAACGTCACACGCTTCTTCGCGAAATCAAGCGACAGTTCCATGGCGCGCTCGGCCGTGCCGAGCGACGTGGCCGCGATGAATACTCGGCTGATTTCGAGCACTTCCTCCATTTGGGTCAGCCCCTCGCCCTCCTTGCCGAGGATATTGCTCACCGGCACACGGACATTCACCAGATCGATCTGGCCGTGCTCGCCTCCCTTGCATCCCATCGTCTCGGGCAGCGGGGTAACGGTCAGGCCGGGCGTATTCCGCTCGACCAAGATGCTGCTGATACCGTCCGCCCCTTTCGACGGGTCGGTCTTCGCGATAATCATAAAGTGGGTAGCGAAGTCCGAATTGGTGATCAGCCATTTGCGGCCGTTGATGACATAATCATCACCGTCGCGGACCGCGCCGGTTCCGATGTCCGCGCCCGAACCGAAATCGGGTTCGGTGAGACCGAACGCAACGGACTTCGTGCCCTTTGCCACGGCCGGCATGATTGCCTGGAGCTGCTCTTCAGATGCGATTTCCAGCAGGCCATGGCTCACGGAGTTGTGCACGTGGACGAGCACGCGGATGCCGCCCTGAATTTTTGAAAATTCCGCCAGGATGGGCATGTATTGCGACGTCGAGAGCCCGATGCCGCCGAACCGGCGCGGGATCATGAGGCCGAAAGCTCCCATTTTCAGCAGCAGCGGGTCGACGATTTCGTGAGGAACGTGCTCGTCGTTCTCGATCTGCTCCTCGAGGGGATCGAGATCTCGCCAGATAGCTTCGAAAATATCGCGTTTGAATGCCTCATATTCTTTTTCGGGAAGCCCTGTCTGTTCGGGGCGACTGCGCATTTTCACGCTGCCTGCTATTCCCGCCTGAGTGTTAGCGTTCATTCCTGCCTCCTTTTGCCGCCGGACACGGCGCGGCACGACATCCAATCAAAAGCAGGAAGATAAATGCAGCGCGTGACTTCAAAGTCAAGTATATATATCTCGAAGTCATTTCACGAAGCCGCGGGCAATGGCGCCTGTGGAACACTTGTTCGCGCCAAAAACACAACGTGTGAACGGCGCAAAAGGAACTAGGCACATGGCAAAGTTGGAAGGAAAGGTAGCGTTCGTGACCGGCGGCGCATCAGGAATTGGTGCCGCATCTGCCGCCGCGCTGGCGCGCGAAGGCGCAGCTGTCGTGGTATCCGATTTAGACGGTGTGCGTGCGGAGGTGCTGGCCGAAACACTGGCTGGCGCAGGCGCCCTTGCCATGGCACTCACCCAGGATGTGACTGACGAAACGGGCTGGGCAAAAGCCGTCGAGGCAGTCGAGCAGCGATTTGGCCGGCTCGACATCATGGTCGCGAATGCGGGTGTCGCGGTGATGGGTCTGGTCACTGAAATGACGCTCGCGGCTTGGCGGCGACAAACCGCGATTAACCTGGACGGCGTGTTCCTTAGTGCGAAATATGCGATCCCAGCGATGAGACGCGCTGGAAGCGGCAGCATCATCATTATGTCATCTGTCGCCGCGTTCCGCGGGTCGGCAGCCTTCTCCGGCTATTGCGCGTCGAAGGCGGGTGCACACATCTTTGCGAAGGCGCTGGCGCTTGAATGCGCAGGCATAGGCGACAAGGTCCGAGTCAACTCGATCCATCCGGGCGTGATCGATACCCCTCTGTGGGACACCATTCCGCTCGGCAATGCTGGGCAGCAGCCGCGTCGCATCGATGCCAACCGCATGGGACACAACGATGTTCCGATGGGCCGTGCCGGAACGGCGGACGAGGTCGCGGAAGCCGTGGTATTCTTGGCTTCCGATGCCTCAAGCTTCATGACAGGGGCCGAACTGGTGCTGGACGGCGGCATGACCGCAGGTGCTATGCCTCGAAAGAAATGAGCCGGAGGGACTGAAGCGGGCCGCGAGATTGCTTACGCCCCCCACTTTTCGACATTGCCATTTCCCAGCGTCTAGAGATGGGTCACGCGGATCCGCCCGCTTGGTTTTACCCGCGCCCTCTCCGGCTCTCTCCTGGTTCTCAGCTTGTCGCTCTTTTCGTCCACCATTGGGCGCTCTCTACTTGATAATTGACTTTATGGTCATTTTATTGCATTCTATATTTTTAGCCGACCAAGGAACTGCGGAGCGTTGGCTGAAGCAATCCGTAGCCGTTCGCGACAGCTCAAACCACGGGGCGCGTTCTCCCGCAGGTGTAGCATCGTCGTAGATCTGAAAAACAGGGCGCGAGTCCTTAAAACGCGCCGCGCCGGACGGGCCCGCCCCAGCCAGCGATCAAAGGAGAAAATGATGGACTCGATTCTGGATCTGAAGGGGCGGATTGCGCTGGTTACCGGTGCAGGCCAAGGTGTGGGGCGTCAGGTCGCGCTACACATGGCAGCCCATAACGCCGGCGGCATCGTAGTCAACGACTTCCACCTGGACCGTGCAAAGGCCGTAGCGGAGGAGATCCGAGTCATGGGCGGCAAGGCGCTGCCGATCGCCTGCGACGTCACTGACTTTGGTGCCGTGACCACTCTGGTTGAAACAGCCGAAGGCGAATTCGGCCGGATCGACATCCTCGTTAACAATGCGGGCAATGCAGGCCCGACGCAGGGACTGTCGGACATTAAGCCATTCTGGGAAACCGGCCCGGACGACTGGGCAAGCTGGTTGGGCACGAATCTGTACGGCGTGCTCAACTGCACGCGCGCGGCGATCCCTGGCATGCTGAGCCGCAACGCAGGGCGCGTCATTACGGTCATTTCCGATGCCGGCCGTGTCGGCGAGCCGCACCTGGCCGTCTACTCGGGTGCCAAAGCGGGCGCCGCGGGCTTCATGCGCGGACTGGCCAAGGCGGTCGGGCGCCACAACGTTACAGCCAACTGCATCGCGCTGGCGGGCGTCAACACGCCTGGGGTGGCGGGATTGGTGCCAGATGACGACACGATGAAGAGAATACTGCGCGCCTACGTCATCCGCCGGATGGGAGAGCCAAGCGATGCGGCGAACATGATTCTCTTCCTCGCTTCCGATGCGGCAAGCTGGATCACCGGCCAAACCTATCCAGTCAATGGGGGCTATTCCGTTTCAGTGTAGCGGCGCTTAATCCCGCAGCACTCCGTCGAGATCGAGACCCCACCTCACGATCAACGCACCTTGCGCCGCCGCTTGGTGGTCTGGTCAGGCGGGCTCTGCGGCGAACATAGTCCATTCATCAGCAGGTCGACCATCCCATCGGCGATCTGCTCGTTGGTAAGGCGGCCCTGAGGTGAATACCAGCGAGGAATTGCATTAATCGCGCCCATAAACGTGTAGACGGCAAGCTTGACATCCACCATCCGCAGGCTGCCGTCGGCGGTCCCTTCCTCCATCATTGCTATGAAGCGCTGTTGATGATCGTCGCGGCGGGCGACTATCACCTTGCGATGCGCCGGCGTCATGGCGTCGATCTCGGTAATAACGCCGCAAGCCCCCAATTCATCGTGTAGCATCGCGATATAATTGCGAAGCGTGATTCGCAGTTTTTCGGCTCCGTTCATGCCCGACTTCGCCGCCTCGAACGCCTTTTCGCCGATGTCGAGCGCCATGGTGCAACACTGGAACAAGATTTCTTCCTTGTCCTTGGTGTAGTTGTACAAGGTACCCTTGGAAACATTCAGCGCCTTGGCGACATCGTCGAGCGACGCGTTGTGATAGCCTCGACGGCTGAAGATGCGTCCGGACTCGCGCACAACAGCTTCTCGCTTGAGCCCACTGATTTCCTCGCTGGTGCGGAGTGAGTTTTTCCAGCGCGCCATGAAACATCCTCTAAACCAACTACCTGCTTCGCTAACCGGTGGTAAAGCTGACAGGCAGGTATTTTAACAATGAAGTCATTAGGATATATTCAAAATGCAACAATTTTCAATGGCTTTGCAGTAGAGCCCGCATCGTTCTGAAACTCAAGGCGGCCATTTGGCCGGCTCGGAGACCTGTTCGAGGCACAAGATGCGAAGACCCATGACGCTACCGCATGGTATCGTGCCTTCGGTCGTCGAATCAAAACCGATCTTGCTGGATTTCCGCAATTGAGCGATTCTGGAGAACAAGCAGCCAGAACCGGAAAATAAGCCTCAAGCTCGCTCCGTGAACCGGCAGCCTTGAGACCCCCGTTTGCAGAACGGCGTCGAACCTCAAGCTGCGGTCATTCGCCATTCGAGACACCGAGCGCGCCTGCGAACTCCGTTTTCAACCTGGTAACAATCTCGCGAATTGGCTCGACTTCTCTCACGCCGCCCACGCCATGTCCTGCTCCCCAGACGTCTCGCCAGGCGCGCTGGGAGTCATTGTTCGGCGTCATTTCGAACTTGCCCGACGGCGGTCGTTTGCCGTCCAAATCAGAACGTTCGAGGCTCAGGCGCAGCATATTGGCCGGCATACCCGAGACTTCGCTCGTGAGCACGATATCATCCGCGCCGCTGTCGATCACCATCTGACGGTACGTTCGATTGGCGTGGTTCTCTTCCGCAGCGAGGAATCGCGTTCCCATGAATGCGTAGTCAACTCGAAGCGCTTTGAGCGCGCCGACCTGACGGCCGTTGGACAACCCACCGGCCAGTGCGATCGGACCATCGAAGAAGCTGCGCACCTCTTCGACGAATGCAAAGGGATTGAGCCAGCCAGTGTGGCCCCCTGCACCGGCGCAAAGCAAGACAAGTCCATTCACACCGGCCTCCGCCGCTCGACGCGCATGCTTTATGCTGGCGACATCGGCAAGGACATGACCGCCGTAGGCATTCACCTTGTCGATCACGCGCGCCGGATTGCCGACACTCGAAATCACCAGCGGAACGCGGTGCTTCACGATGACGTCAAGATCTTCGTCGAACCGGGTGTTGCTGCTGTGAGCAATGATGTTCATCGCGTGGGGCGCGCTGACTTCTTCTCTCAGGCTATCGCCGATCTGGCCCAGCCATTCGTCGAGGATTGCCGGCGTGCGCGCGTTGAACGTAGGCATTGAGCCGACTATGCCGGAGCGACAGGCCTCGACCACGAGATCCACGGACGACACGAGAAACATTGGAGCGACGATCACGGGAAGGGAAATCCGACGATCGAGAGCACTGGCGAGTGCCGCGTCTCCGAACCTTGCGTTCATCGACCCAGCACCGTCACGACAGCCGCAGCTTCCTCTACGCCATGGAAGCCACCACCGTTTTCAGCGACGGCTATGCGGGCGCCGTCCACCTGCCTTGCACCGGCTTCGCCACGCAGTTGCAGTGTCAATTCGTGAATTTGACCCAAGCCCGTCGCCGAAATCGGGTGCCCCTTCGAGATCAGGCCCCCCGACGGATTGATCGGGATACGCCCCCCAATCGACGTCTCTCCGCGCTCTGCGAGCCAGCCGCCCTGCCCAAGTTCGCAGAACCCCAGGTTTTCAGTCTGGATGATTTCGGCAAACGATGACGCATCATGCACCTCGGCAACAGAAACATCCTCCGGACCCACTCCGGCGATCTCATAGGCCTTGGCAGCCGCCCGACGACAGAGATGCATGTCAAATTGCGACCATTCACGGTCGCTTCCGCTCGCAAGGACGGAGGCCATCACCTTTACCGGCCTCGAATTCGGAAAGCGAGCGAGCGCATCCTTGGTGCATATCAACGCAGCGGCGGCGCCATCGCTGATGGGCGAGCACATGGGCAAGGTCAGCGGCCAAGAGATCAGCGTTCCGGCGAGCACCTCATCGATTGTCATGTCCGTCTGATATTGCGACAGCGGATTCATCGTGGAATGGTGATGATTCTTCGCGGCAACGGCCGCGATCTGACGCTCCGTGGTGCCGAAGCGCGCCATATGGCCCCGCGTCATCGAGGCATAGAGTTCCATGAACGGACTCTTGACGCCCAATTCCTTGCCCGGCGGGGGCGGCATCCCATCGCCAATCTGGGCAAGGGATCCGATGACCTCGTCGACCTCGTGCACATCCCAGGCACCGTCGAAGATGGCTGAGGATTTGCGCTTGTCCTGCAGATCGACCATCTTCTCGACGCCGACCGCCAGCGCCACATCGGTAATGCCGGCCTTGAGATAGGCCGCCGCCTGGTTGAGGGCCGTCGACCCACCCGCGCAGGCATTTTCGACGTTCACGACGGGAATGCCGGCGAACCCGAGGGGCCGCAAAGCCATCTGACCGCGCACGGCATGCTGTCCGTCCATGATCGCTTGAGTGCTGTTGGCGAAGAAGCCCGCGCCGATATCGGATACCCGTGCTCCGGCATCCTCCAGCGCCTGCGCGACCGCGGTTGCGACCATTGCCTTGATGGATTGGTCGACGAGTTTTCCGAAGTGCGTCATGCCTACGCCGACGATGTAGATTTCGTCCATTTGTACGCTCCTCCGACAGGCTCGTGCGGGCCTCTCAACGGCCCTGAAAATCTGGTTTGCGTTTTTCAGAGAAGGCCGCGATGCCTTCGTTCCGATCGAAGCTGTGCGCATGAAGCTCGCTCATTATCTGCTCGTAGGCGATGCCATTCGCCGTCGACTTGTCGAAGCTTTCGAGCGCCATGGTCTTCATGCGTGCAAGGCCAAGCGGGCTTTTCGTCGCGATCTTGGCGACGAACTCGTCGACCGCAGCAGATAGGGCGCCGTCGTCGACGACGCGGTTGACAAGGCCCGCAGCGGCCATCTCGTCGGCCGGCAGCAGCTCGCCGCTGAAGAAAAGATACAGCGCCCGATTGAGCCCGATCTTCCGGGGGAGACGCACGGACGCTCCCGCGCCAGGAACGAGACCGAAATTGGAATGACCGTCCCCCATCCTCGCCGAGCGGGCAGCGAATACGATGTCGCACCCTAGGAGCAACTCCATACCCCCGGCCGTTGCGACGCCGTTGACCGCAGCGATGATGGGCTTGGGGAACGCTTCAACCATGTCCACCATCGCCGCTGCCCTGGCGATGAAGTCGCGCGTCTCCGAAATCTGCCTTTCGGGCGGCAGATCATTTACGAACTTGAGGTCGGCTCCCGCGCAAAAGGCGCGGCCAGCGCCCGTAAAGACGATCGCCTTTACTTCGCGATCACGCAGAGCAATATCCAGCGCGACCGGAACCTCCTGTAAAATCGCGAGGCTCAGTGCATTCAGCTCTGCCGGACGATTGAGCGTGATCCACGCCGCGGCGCCGCGCCGCTCATATTTAATGTCGGAGAAATTCATGACATCGTCCTTTTCTTGTTTGACATCGGTGCACGCGCACACTGGTCCATCCCTTCCGGCTCAGCGCCCCGCAATGGCCATCGTCCGGTCCTGCCCCGGCGATGCGCCCCATCGGCCGCCAAGCTCTTTGTCGACCGTAGGACCGCTCAGCTTTCGGGCTATGATGAGCCGCTGAATGTCGTTGGTGCCCTCGTAGATTTGGCACACGCGGACATCGCGATAGATGCGCTCGACCGGATAGTCCGCGAGATATCCATATCCGCCATGGATCTGGATGGCATCGGAGCAAACGCGCTCCGCCATCTTACCCGCAAACAGTTTCGCCATCGACGCTTCCTTGACACATTCCACTCCTTCGTCGAGCAGACGCGCCGCATGATGGGCATATGCCCGCGCGACATCGATCTGGGTCGCCATGTCCGCCAATCTGAAAGCCAGCGCCTGATGGTCGATGATCGCCTTACCAAAGGCCTTGCGCTCACGCGCATACTCGAGCGCGCAATCAAAGGCGGCGCGAGCCATACCTACCGCTTGAGCCGCGATCGAGATTCGCCCGTCCGACAGTAATCCCATCGTGGCCGGCAATGCCTGGCCGTATTCACCCATCAGAGCCGTTTCCGGCACAAAGCAATCGTCGAGAACGATCTGCACGGTATCAGAAGTTCTCTGCCCCAACTTCTCTTCTGTCTTGCCGACGATGAACCCCTGTGCGTCGGTCGGGACGAGGAAAAAGGACATGCCGCGATTGCCACGTTCCGGATCGGTTACGGCGAGAATGATGGCGACGCTCGCACGGCGGCCATTGGAGATGAACTGCTTGACACCGTCGAGCCGCCAGCCGCCGTCCGCCTTGCGCGCCCGCGTCTTGACTTTGGCAACGTCCGATCCCGCGTGGGGCTCGGTCAGCGCGATGCATCCGATTGCTTCGCCGGCGACCATGCGCGGCAACCATCGCGCCTTCTGCTCTGTGTTGCCCAAACGAGCGAGAACACCCGCCGTGCCAAGCGCATGAACATGCATCAACGTCGAAATGCCGCCATTCCCCGCCGCGATCTCTTCGAGTGCAACCGCCCACGTAAGATAGCCGCCGCCCAAGCCGCCGTGTTCCTGCGGGGCAAGAATGCCGAACAATCCAAGACTACCCATTTCGCTTAGAAGGACCGGAGGGAACTCGCCGGTTCGGTCCCACTCGTGGCCGAAAGGCAACAAACGCTCTCGAGCGAAGCGCCGAGCTACGTCCCTGATCATCAGATCGTCGTCACCAAGCACCGGTGCCTCTCCCATGAGCACGACCTGCGATCAGCCCGCCGAATATTCTGGCATGATCGTATGGTCAGTATATTGACTTTAGATTCAATTCTGTCAAGACTGCATGTGGATGTACAGGCCGGTTCAAAAAGATAGCAAGCCAGCCAACAAGTCGACGCGTGACCGATGAGCATGGAATGACATGAAAGCCATCTTCGAGAACGTCAGGATACTTTCACTCGCGGAGCAGTATCCCGGCCCTTACGCGACGATGCTTCTTGCCGACCTGGGCGCCGATGTCATTCTCGTCGAGCGGCCGAAGGGCGGTGACCCTGCTCGGGCCTATCCCCCATTTTTTTGCGCTCTCGCCCGCAATAAACGAAGCGTCTGCGTGGATCTGAAGAGCAACGAGGGTCGCGACCAGCTGTTGGCGCTCGCCGCCACGGCCGACGCGGTTCTCGAGGGCTTCCGGCCTGGGACCATGGATCGCCTCGGCGTAGGATACGAGGCGATGAAAGCCGTCAACGAACGGCTGATCTACGTCTCGATATCCGGTTTTGGACAAGCCGGCCCCTACCGCGACCGGACCGCACATGATCTGTCCTATCTGGCGTTTGCCGGACATTTGTTCGATCGGGCTACTGGCACCCGAACGGATTTTCCGGATGTCTCCTACGGCGATTTGAGCAGCGCGATGTTCGCTGCCTTTTCGATCGCTTCGGCGCTTTTTGGCCGCGAACGCACCGGGCGCGGCACCGAGATAGACATTTCAATGACCGACGGCCTGGCGTCCTGGATGTCCACCTATCTGGCACCTGCCATGGACGGAAAGGTACCGTTCGAAATCCTCGGCGAACCTGCCTACGGCATCTTCGATGTAAAGGGCGGGCGCCGCATTACCCTCAGTATCGCTCATGAGGATCATTTCTGGCGCGCCCTGTGCGCACTGCTCAATATGCCCGATGCCGCGGGATTAGTCCAAGCGGACCGGCTTCGCGACAGGGATCTGCTTCGAACCCGCATTTCGAAAGCTCTTTCTGCCCACTCCCTCGATCACTGGCAACCGCTGTTGGATCGACATTCCATACCGTGGTCGCCGCTGAACAGCCTTGGCGACGTGATCGACGACCCCCACCTGCGTTCCCGCAACCTTTTCCGCAAAATAGCGCGGGCGGACGGCACGATCGAGAGCCATGTCATTCAACCGGTGCGCTTTGGCGCCTGGTCGACGGACATCCGCCGCCCTGCACCGGATCTCGGCGAGCATTCAACCGAGGTCTTTCGCGACATCGGCATCGGGTCGAGGAGATGAAGCAACCACGAGGACGTATCGCGGCATCATTCGTGGACGACAATCGACTCCGCGGACGAAGGAGGGAAGCATGCACAGAACTATACACCGCCTGAATGGGGGAGTTCTCGAAGTCGACGCGGGGGAATTCTTGCAATACCGGATGCTGGGAACCAGAATCCAGGTGCCGGTCTACGCCTATTTGATCGAGGGAGGCGCTGCGGAGCCGGTTCTCGTGGACACGGGCGCTGGCGACACCGAGTTGATCGGCGCGGAGCTCAAGCGCTTCGGCCTTGCCCCGTCCGACATTCGCGCAGTGATCTTCACCCATCTTCACTTCGATCACGTCGGCGGCGCTGCGCTCTTTCCAACTACTACCACGTTCGCAGTGAGCCGGCGCGAGCTGGAATTCGCCGCCAGCGGCATGATGCGGCGGGATTACAGATTGGCCGACATCGAGCTTCTTCTCGAACGGACTCATACGCCGGGCGCCATGTGGTTCTTCGACTTTCAGGGTTTCGAGCGCCATCACATCCTGCCGGGGATCTCCGTGGCTCACGCCGGCGGTCATACCGAAGGATCGACGAACGTTTTTGTCGACACCGCGGACGGCATCGCCTGTCTTTGCGGAGATGTCATTCAGGATGTGCGGATGCAAGTCATCGCGCCCCCGTTCCAGACCAACCATTGCGAGCCGCGCATGGCAGGCAACAGCGGCTTGAGCCAGGCCGCAGATCGAGCCGTCATGAAGGCGGTGCTTGGCCAGACGCGCTGGCTGCTGCCTGCGCACGACGACGGCTTCACGGTGGAATACGGGCGCGCGGTGGGCCGTCTTTCGAGCCCAAAAGCGCCGGGACCTGTCGAGGCGCTGCAGTAACCGCATCGAGGAAATGAGCAATGGCCCTGGATATCGAAATAATCAACGCAGGCGACGTCACCGTCGATACGTCTTTCCTTACGAAAAATCGCACGCCGGGCAATCCGGCGATCGTATGCGCCAACGTCTTCCTGATACGCGGGCTAAGCGTTGGGCCAGTCCTCGTCGATACCGGGTTTCGTTCACCCGAAATCATGGCGACCGTGGGCATGGTGGCGACGAACGCGACCAAGGGAGCGCTCGAGGCCCAGCTTGAGGCTCGCGGCATCAAGCCCGCCGATGTGGCCATGATCGTCCATACCCATCTTCACATCGATCATGCCGGCAAGGACGATCTCTTCCCGGATTCCACGCGCGTTCTCGTGTCACGTCGCGAGTTCGAAATCGGATGTGGCGGCTCCGGAGGAGGGGCATACCCGATTTCGGACATGAAACATCTCTTGGGCAGGGTCTGGCGGCAGGACGCCATCCAGCTACTCGACGCCGAAGATGGTGACGTCGTCGAGGTCTTGCCGGGCATAGCGGTGGAACGCTCGGGTGGTCACACGGAGGGTTCGCTCAGCGTGCTCGTCGAGACGCGCGATGGACTTGCCCGCATCTGCGGCGACGTCTTCTACAGCCTCGAACACCAACTCGGAAATCCCTTTGAGGAGCTTCTCTTCAACGAGCCTCATATCTCCGGCAACACGGCGTTAAGCGAGAGGCAGGAACGGCGCGCAATGAAGCGGGCCGTTAGAGGCTGCAAATGGCTGCTTCCGTCTCACGACGCGCCCGGACGCCTGGAGGGGGGGCGGATGGTCGCTCGGGTGGGAGGCGACACGGTGCCCCCGCGACCGTGAGCTTAGCGAAAGGTCCCCGATGGTCGGACGGCATTTCCGCAAGCGATCAAGGAACAACCATGCTGTCAGGCATACATCGGTTTCCGCTCCAGGAACGCGTCATTTTTGGCAAAGCCGCGCAACATGCGCTCATGGACGAGGCCGAACGTCTCGGCTGCTCACGGCTATTCCTTCTCTGCTCGCCTTCCATGCGGGACTCGACTTTTCTCGACAAGGTCATGGATGCCTTGGGAAGCCGCCTCGCCGGAGCCCATTTCGACATGCGGCCGCACTCGCCGCGCGATAGCGTGATCGGCGCCGCGAAAGCCGCTCGCGCCGCATCTGCCGACCTTCTCGTAGCGATCGGCGGAGGGTCCGTCATCGACGCATGCAAGTTGACGCAGCAAGTCTTATGGCTCGCACTTGATCGCGAGGAGGATCTGGACCGTCTTCGAAAGGGCATGTCCCCGGACGGTTCGGCCGATATCTTGAACGCTTCCGTACCGATCACGCGCTCCATCGCCGTACCGACGACCTTTTCGGGCGCGGAGTTCACAAGCTTCGCCGGCGTGACCGAGAGCGCATCCGGCGTCAAGGAAGTGTTCGACCATCCGCTGCAGATCCCGCGCAGCGTCATCCTCGATCCGGAAGCGACGCTCGGCGTTCCCCATTGGGTACTCATGTCCACGGGAATCCGCGCCGTCGATCATTGCGTGGAGACTTTCTGCTCTCCCAAGTCCACGCCCTACGCCGACGCAATGGCCGTTCAGGCCTTTCGGATCCTTCTCGGAACGCTTCCAAAACTTCAAGCTGATCCACTCAACCTGGATTTTCGGCTCGACGCCCAGTTGGGCATGTGGCTTTCCATCCTAGGACCGGCTGCCGGCGTCCCTGTCGGGGCCAGCCATGGCATCGGCCGCGTACTCGGCGGAGCCTTTGGCGTACCTCACGGCCGCACCTCGTGCATGCTACTGGCCTCCGTGCTTCGGTGGAATTCGAAAGTCAACGCCGAACGGCAGACAGAGCTCTGCGGAATGATCGGCCGACCCGATCACGGCTTGGCGGAAGTCGTAGAGGATTTAGTGAAGAGCCTCGGAGAGCCCATCAGTCTGCGCCAGGCCGGCATTGAGGAAAGCAAGTTGAGGAATCTTGCCGAACGCTCCGTAGCGTCCGGCTTCCTCGAGAACAATCCACGGACCATCCACGGAGCAGACGATGTCATGGAAATCCTCCGGCTCTCCTGGTGAGTTCGGATCGAAAGGAGTCAGTCGAATGAAGGCAGTTTGGTACGAGAAGACAGGACCCGCGGCGACCGTCCTCGAACTTGGCGAGCGCCCGGTACCGGAGCCGCAAGCTGGAGAAGTCAGGGTCCGCGTGCTCGTCTCGGGCGTGAATCCTTCCGATGTCAAATCGCGGGCGGGCGTTCGCGCTCCGATGGCCTTTCCGTGCGTGATCCCGCATTCGGACGGGGCCGGGATTATCGAGGCGGTAGGGACCGGGGTGACCAAGGATCGCATCGGTGAGCGTGTCTGGACATGGAACGCAGCTTGGGACCGTCCCTACGGAACGTGCGCCGAATTCGTCTGTGTTCCGGAGAGCCAGGCCGTTCGTTTGCCCGATAGCGTCGGTTTCGATGCAGGAGCTTGCCTTGGCATTCCCGGCATGACGGCAAGCCACGCTGTCTTCGCGGACGGCGCGGTCGACGGAAAGACCCTACTGGTGACCGGCGGCGCCGGCTCCGTTGGAAATTACGCCACACAACTCGCCAAGTGGGGCGGCGCGCGCGTCATCACGACCGTCAGCGGGTTCGTCAAAGCGCAGCATTCGAGAGCTGCCGGAGCCGACCATGTCATCAATTACCGCGATGAGGACGTAGCATCTGCCGTCAAAGCCTTTACCTCGGGCGCCGGCGTTGACCGGATCGTCGAGGTGGAATTGGGCGGCAACCTCGAAACATCTGTCAAAATTTTGAAACCGGGCGGAGCAATCGCCGCCTACGGGTCAATGGCGATACCGAAACCTGAGTTCCCAGTGTATCCACTTATGTTCAAGCATATCACCATGCGGCTCATCCTAGTTTACCGCCTGAGCGGAGGTGAGCGCCGGCGCGCCTGTGAACTTCTCACCAAAGCTATGGAGGAAAACGCGCTTACCCACACCATCGCGGCTCGTTTTCCCTTGGAAGCCACGGCCCAGGCCCACCGCGCCGTAGAATCGGGCGAGCTTATCGGAAACGCGGTCATCGATGTTTCAGCGGGATCCTGACAATATTCCAATCTGCAGCGAGTCGCACGATCTTTCCTCGCAACGAAGGACTTCATGCATTACCGAGTGCCGAAAGCCAGGTTCAAAGGCATATGAGGGCCGGCTTTAGGTCGGACTTCGACATTGGGGATAATGGCCAGATGGAATTCGATTGCATTGATTTTCAGCGTCGAGACGATCTTGTTCAGATCCAACTAAACCGTCCTGAAAGCGGTAATTCAATGAACGTCGCTCTCCTGAGGCAACTCGCAAAAGCGATGCGCATCTGCGAGGAGGACGAAAAGATTAGATGTGTAGTGCTCACCGGAAAAGGGCGTTTCTTCTGCGTCGGGGGAGAGCCTCGCAATTTTGACGGCGCGGATGACTACGGCGCTGTAGTCCGCGAGACCACGCATCATCTGAATGCCGCAATCTTGTCGATGGCTCGGATGCGCGCCCCCGTGGTGGTTTCTATAAACGGTCCGGCCGCGGGCGCAGGGTTGAGTCTGTGCCTCGCCGGCGACATCATCTTGGCGTCCGCTTCGGCCACCTTCGCATCCGCGTTCATAGCGCTCGGGTTGCCGCCTGATGGTGGTCTTGCTCGTGCGCTGTTTCGTCGAGTTGGCGAAACCAGGGCGCGCGAGATGTTGATGCTAAACCGAAAGATCACGGCCGATGAGGCCTTGCACTGGGCATGATCAACAAGGTCGTCGACGGCGTGGGACTTCCATTGGCCCGTCGACGAGATCTGCAATCGCTTTATTAGCGGGCCCACTGTGGCGTACGGGCGCATCAAAGCGCTGTTGGCGGACGCGGACCAGTTGAGTCTGGAGCGACAATTGGAACTCGAGGCCAAAGGCGTGGCTGAAAGCGTGAAATCCGGAGACGGCCTGGAGGGAATACGCGCATTCCGCGATAAGCGGGCCGCTCGATTCACGGGCGCCTAGACGGTTGGAGGGCAAGAACTGGCGTTGCCAGACGAATGCCGCTCCAATCGCCCATTTAGTTCACCAAAGGTCGAGAGTCGCGAATTCCTGGAAGACGCGCACGGGGTCGGTCGCTCCCAGTACAGTGACGGCGAAACGGCGCTAAACTGTGGATGCCGATTTCCATGACGTCCCAGCTAGATTGCGCGACTTGGCGTTTTAGACGGCAATCACAGCAATCTCGCTCTTTGCCTTGGCGATTGCGGCGGCCTTCGCCTCTTCACCTAGGTTGATTCCTTCGGCGCGAACGACAGTGACGTCGGTAAGGCCAATGAAGCCGAGCATGCCCCTGAGGTAGGTCTCGTGATAATCGAGGAGCGCCATCGGGCTGTCACCGAGAACCCGCCGCGCGAGGAGGCGATGAAGAGCTTCTTGCCCTTCACGAGACCCTCGACTCCGTTGGCGTCGTATCTGAACGTACGGCCAGCGACGACGACCCGATCGATCCATCCCTTGAGCTGCGAAGGGATCGAGAAGTTGTACATCGGCGCGCCGATAACCACGATTTCGGCGGCGAAGAGATCGTCCATGTAGGTGCCTGACAAATGACGCGATCATTGATCGATCCAATCAAAAACTATAAGTCGCCATCAGTTGCTGAAGCCGACTTCCCAGACTCATCCATCAGCTTCCAGGAGGAGCCTTCGAACTTCGCCATGCGCAGAGATTCATAGGGGGCATAGTTCTGTGGCGTAGTTTGAGCAGAACACCGGGCAGCATCATTTTATAGCGCTGCCCCTTCAGGTTGGTTGCCTGCTTCAGGTTCCTGTGTCAGATCGTCGCCGCACTTCGCAATCGCCTGCACGATGCCTTGCACGTTAATGTAACCGGAAAGCGCTACGAAATCGCCGGGTTGCCGTTCGACACCCACTTCTTCATGAACTCCACATACTCCACCACTTCGGGATCGCTGGCCCAAGCCGGATAGCCGGCTTGCTTGGTGAATTGTGTCGTGATGATACCTTGTGCGTTTTCGAAGCATGCCGGCTCCAATACCGTCTTGACCGAATTGGCCGGGGCGAGGAATTGCAGCGGCGTCCAGCCGATCTCCTTCACCTTGCGCAGCCCTTGCGCAGTGAATTTTGGCGTCGTCGGCGCTCGCGTGGTGATTTGCGGAACCGCCTCAGTCCCAAGCTAGAATCCCTAGACTAGCCCAACGGTCCGCGTGCCGAGCGTCATTTGCTGGTCAAGCGCGCCCGCATGCAGGGATTGTCATCTTCGACTATGCGCCTCGTTCGGAGAGGCCGTTGGCCGTCTGGCGCATTGGATTCGCGATGGACGATTGCAGTATTCCGAAGACATAATGAACGGAATCGAACACGCGCCGGGAGCCATCGCCGGTCTTTATCGCGGCGAGAATACCGGCAAGCGGCTCATCAGGATTCGCTGACAATTACTCGGTTTTGACATTGCGCTCTTCGATTACCTTGCGCCAGGAGGGAATCTCCGCCGCAATGATGGCGGATAGTTCGGCGGGGGTACTGGCCGTGGCTTCCACGCCATAGCCCCGGAAGCGATCGCGCAATTGCGGCGCGGCCAACGTCGCGCTGATCGCGGCGTTGAGCTTGCCGATGACCTGAGGGGGCGTGCCAGCGGGCGCGAGAATGCCGAACCACGTTTCAACCGAAAACCCTTTCAGAAGGTTGCCGATAGGTGCGGCACCCGGAGCAACCGGAGAGGTTCCAGCCGACGAAACCCCGATCAGCTTGACCTTACCGGAGCGAATATGTTCGTTCAGCGTGTCGGAGGTGGTCGTGAGCAAGATATCGACCTCGCTTGTGAAGATCGCGAGCGTCGTCGGCGCCTGGCCACGATAGGGAACGTGAACCATCTGCAATCCGGCCTGATTGAGGAAGCGCTCCGTACTCAGATGTCCGAGCGAACCGGGCCCCGCGGTCGCATACAGCATGGGCTTGCTCTGTGCCTTAGCGTAAGCGATCAGGCCGGCGACATCGCTGGCCGGCACCTTTTCGTTCGCAACAAGAACCAAAGGCGCCTTGGAGACGAGCGAGACCGGCGCAAAGCTCTTCAGCGGATCGAAATCGACCCCTTTTTGCAGCAACGGAGCAATTGAGATCGGCCCGTTGTTCGCAAACAGCAGCGTGTAACCATCCGCATCCGCGCGTGCGGCTTCATTGGCGCCAGTCGTGCCCGCCGCGCCGCCGCGATTGTCGATGATGAGCGGTTGGCCAAGAATCTTCGCCATCGGCTCCTGTAGCGCGCGAGCCATGATGTCCGTCGAGCCGCCGGCGGGATACGGCACGATGAGCCGGATCGGCCGCGATGGATAATTGTCTGCTGCCGCAGGTCCGGCAAGCATCATGACCCCGAATGCAAAAGCCAGAAAATCAGATCGCTTCACGTCGATACTCCCTGCCAGCCGTTGTTTCTTGATCTCCCGAACCAGTTTCTCCGGGATCGGGCGTCATTCCGTTTCCGTCACCGCAAGCTCCCCGAATACGCCGGAGGCGGCTGCATTTGCGATCTCATCGGGGGAGAGCCCGAGCACGCGCGTGAGAACATCATCGCGGTGCGATCCAATAGACGGAATTTCCCGCCCGATCGCGCTAAGCGCGCCCGACATCCGCCAAGGGGCGTTGACGCCCTTGAATTCGCCAGCGGCGTCAGCGATCGGCGCGAATGTACCGCGACCGGCAAGATCGAGATCGTCCAGCGCCTCGGCCGGGTCACGAAAGCGCGCGCTCGGAATGCCGGCTTGATCAAGCATTGCGAGGCATTCGTCCATCGTGTGTTGCATGGTCCATTTTTCGATGACCTGCATCATGGCGGTCCAGTTTGCGCCACGCGCCGGCACCGATTTGAACCTCGGGTCGGATGAAAGCTCTGGCAGGCCGGTCAGATCGCGAAGCGCGGCGAAGTTCCGCGCCGACACCGGCGCGATCAGGATGTCTCCGTCCGTGGCGCGCACCGGGCCGTAAGTCGGTCGCGTCCTCGGCTTGGAGAACTGCGCTTCCTGCAGCTCATACACCAGAAGGTTCAGCATGCAGTCCATCAGGGCGACATCGATGCGTTGCCCTTCACCGGTGCGCGCCCGTTGCACCATCGCCGTCTGAATTGCCGAGAAGCCAAAAATGCCGCCGAGAATATCGGCAACGAACACCGCACCCGCCGCCGGCCGGTCGCGGTCGCCGGCGTATCGCATCAGCGCGCGATCGAAGCCGCTCTCAGCATGAACGATCATTGCATAGGCAGCGCGCTCGGCCTGCGGACCGGTCTGGCCGTAGCCAGAGATCGAGCAGTAAATCAGTCTCGGATTGATCTTTCGCAGCGTATCATATCCGAGACCCAGGCGTTCCATCACACCGGGTCGAAAATTCTCGACCAAGATGTCGGTGTTTTCGACCATGCGATGCACGAGCTTAATCGCATCTGACGATTTCAGGTCGAGTGCGATACTCCGCTTGCCGGCATTGAGCTGGCCGAAATAGGCGCTGTGCCCGTCACGCACCGGCGCGCGCAGGCGCATCTCGTCGCCTTCCGGCGGCTCGATTTTGATCACTTCGGCGCCCACATCCGCCAACAGCCGCGCGCAATAGGGCCCGGCGAGCATGATGGAGAAATCCAGCACCCGCACACCCTCGAGCGGCGATGTCGACGTTCGATCCTGCATGCTGTCGGCTCCTATCTCGGCAATCCGAGCCCGCGTTGGGCAATCAGGCTGCGCTGAATCTCGTTGGTCCCGATGCTGATGACCCACATCAGCGAGTGACGCAGGTTTTGCTCGAACCTTCCATTGTCGATTGCGCCCGGCATCTGCTCGGAAACGGCGGCGCGCATCCCGAGAATGTCGAGCGCCGCCTCGCCGAAGCGTTCCATCAGCTCGCCGGAATAGACCTTGCTGATCGCGCCATATTCCGGCGGTGTCACACCATTGGCCGCGAGTTCGGCGCAATGCATCATCAGTTGCCGGCCAACCTCGATTTCGCAGGCAAGCGTCGCCATCTTGTCGCGCACGATCGGATCCTGTCCCGGCGGTGGTCTATCGCCCGCGGCCGCCATGACATGCCGGCGCAGTTGTTCGAAGGCGTGGGCCACCTTCAACACGATACCACCGCCGACCAGACCGCGCTCGAAGGCGAGCGCGCCCGTCAGAACCTTCCAGCCGCCATTGACCTCGCCGACGAGGTTTTCCAGGGGGATGCGAACGTCGTCGTAGAAGATGTTGGCAAACGTGCCGTCATACATGGTGCTCGCCGGCTGGATCGTAATGCCCGGCGCACTCATTGGCACGATGAACATGCTGATGCCGGCGTGTGCCGGCTTTGCATTCTTGTCGGTTCGCGCCGCGAGAAACATGTATTTTCCCCACCAGGTCGTGGTCCAGATCTTCTGGCCGTTGATGACCCAGTGCTCGCCATCCTGCACCGCGCTAGTGCGCAGCGCGGCGAGGTCGGAGCCGGCCTGGGGTTCGCTGTAGCCCATGCCGTGCATGGCTTCGCCACACAATATCTCCGGCAGGTATTTTTGCTGCTGCTCCGGCGTGCCGAACATCATCAGGGCGTTGGCCTGGATTGACGCGCCGATCCGTGGCGCCTCGCCCTGCTCCATCGTCTCCATGAAGGCGATCTGCTCCAACGGAGAACGGCCCTGCCCGCCGAATTCCTTTGGCCAACCAAGGCCTATCCATCCGGTCTTGCCTATGTCACGGGCGAAGTCGGCGTCGAACTCTCGTTTCTCGAATGGCTGTTCGTCGAACGCGGCCTTCCTGGCTCCCGACCAGTTCTGATCGAGCCATCGCTGCACCTGTTCACGCAGCGCGTTGCCGGCCGGACCGAGATCGTATTGCGGCAGCGGCGCGCCGCCGCGATCCAGCACGTAGGAAGCCAGCCTCCGCCGCGCACTGGGCGTCCCACCCAGCGCGACCGTGTCCAGGTGCACACGCTTGAAATGTTGCGCGGCTTCGTGCTCTTCGGCATAGCCGATGGCGCCGAGCGTATGCTGAGTCTCGAGCGACACGTGCCGCAGCGCGTCGCCCCCGAAGCCAGCCGCGCAATCGGCGAAATAGCGCCAGTTGCGGTCACCAATGTCATGCAGCCTGGCCGCATGATCCAGGATGAGGCTGGTGCCTTCGAGCGCAATGAGGCAGTCCGCGAGTTTGTGCTGGATCGCCTGGAATTTTCCGATCGGTTGCCCGAACTGGTGACGCTCCCTGGCGTAATCCACGGCCAGTTCGAACGCGCGCCGGGCGGCACCGTGTGCCCGCGCCAGCAATGCGATTTGGGCCTTAAGGCGAAGATCGTCGAGGTCTCCGCTTTCAAGGGGAAGCAGCGTCAGCGGCGCCGAGTCCAGCCTCACTTCGCACAGACCCCAGGCGCCCATGGCGCGCGTCGGCGCGAGGAAAATGCCCGGAGCATCCAGTTGGAAGAGGGCAAGGCGAAATGCATCAACGGCCACCAGAAGATGCGTGGCGCCGGCCGCTTCGACGAAGCGAAGCACGCCCGTTGCATGCCGGCCATCGATGCAGATCGAGCCGGCGCCTGCATCTGGATCGCGGGCGCCGAAGCAGAATGCGGCCACCGCTGTGCCGGCGTGCAGCTGTTCCAGCAGATCCACCGCCGCGTCGGCCCGCGCGCCCGAGAGCGCAAAATTGGCCAGCGCGGTGGGCCACATCGGCACCGGACATGCCGCGCGGCCAAGTTCCGCCATCACCACCAGGATTTCGCGAAGGCCGCCTTCATCGCGGCCGGAGCCGAGCGCAGCGACCCCCTGCCCGATGAGCTTGCGCCAAATCGGGCAGATATCGTCCGGGGACGGCCGTTCCTTGCCGCCGCCTGCGGCCCAATGCGCTTTGAAAAACCCGCGCAGGGAATCCCGAAGCATCTCGGCCGTATCGTCGTTCGGAAGCCCGGTCGCATTCATGAGAGACTATGCCTGACCGAATTGCGGCTTGCGCTTCTCCTTGAACGACATAGCCGCCTCCTTGTGGTCGGCGGTCGCGAACGTTACCTGCTCGAGCGCCATCGATGCTTCGAGCAACATATTCACACGATCCTTGACGATCTGGTTGATCGACAGTTTCGTCCAGCGAATGGCCCAGGTCGGACCGTTGGCGAGCTCCATCGCGATTTCGCGCGCCTTACTCAACACCTCCGCGCGGGGCACGACATGATTGACCAGCCCGATTCGCTCGGCCTCCTTGCCTTTCAGCAGGGTGCCGCGGATCAGGTACTCCTTGGCTTTGTTGATGCCGATCAGCAGCGGCCAGATCACGGTGCCGCCGTCGCCGGCGACCAGGCCGACGCGAGAGACATGCGTGTCGCCGATGCGCGCGTCCTCCGCCATCACCGTGATGTCGCAAAGAAGCGCGTGGGTCGCGGCGAGGCCGATGGCGTCGCCGTTGATCGCGGCGATGACCGGCTTATCGAGCTCGAGCTGGCGCGTCACCGCGCGGCGGCTGATCATGGGATCGTGGATCTCTCCCTCCTCGAGGACATCGCCGCCCGGCCGCTCCGACATCGCCTTGACGTCGCCACCGACGCTGAAGAAGTCGCCCGCGCCGGTCAGCACCACGACGTTAACGGCGTGATCGTCGGCCAAATCGTCCCAGATGGTCCGCAATTCACGGATCAGCTTCTGATTGATGGCGTTGCGCGCTTGCGGCCGGTTCAAAGTCACGGTCGCGACCTTGTCCGCGACCTCGACCGTCATGCATTCGTATCTGTCATAATGGGACACATTTTCCTCCGTTGTTATATGTTCAAGTGTGGATCGAGCCACCCTCAGCTATCTACGCGTTCCGGGCTGCACCTCCGCCAACGCGACGTGAAGCGACATCGCGCCGGGGTCCTGCTCCAGCATCCGCTGCACGGATTCCAGATGGGTACGCATCAAGCGCGTCGCCGACGCAACGTTTCGCTCACCCAACGCCGCCAGGAATTGCCGTCGCTTTTCCGCCAGCCGCGCCATCGCGACGCCGCTCGAGGAGACCTTGGCATAAACGAAGCGCATGTGAATTTCCGTGACCGAATCCATGATCATGGCGATCACCTTGTTTGCGGTCGACGCCGCGAGTAGTTTGTAGAATTCGCGCGAGCATTCGACGCGGTCCAGCAACCGCCCTTCCCGCGTCGCATCCTCGGTACGCCGAATATTGGCCTCGAGCGCGTCGAGATCGGCTTTTCGCGCGTTGGCACAAGCCAGCCGTACAACGAGATCGAGAACGTGAACGCGTGCTTCCGACAATTCCCGGACAGAGATCGTGCCGAGACTCAGCATGTCCCGCATGACACCGTTCATGCGGCTGGTATCACCCTCTTGAATGAAGGCTCCGCCCTTGACGCCCTTCTGCAGCCGAAGCACGCCGGCCATCTCGAGACTGCGCAAGGCCTCGCGCAGGACGTTGCGGCTGACGCCGAGTTGCTGGGCCAGGTCGCGTTCGGGCGGCAGCTTGTCGCCCGGCTTGAGGACGCCGAGCGCGAGCTGCTCGCGGATGCGCTCGCAGATTTCCTCGAACGCACGCCGTGTGTGGATCGGCCGGAATTTCGGCGCTGCCGGTGCTCCAGCCGCGCGGTGATCAGGGACCCGGTCGCGCCGATTGGGCGACGAGGATCTGGGACGGACGGGCGTGCGAGGGCTTGACTTGGTGCTCATGCGATGGATTATTAAATGGATCACCCATTCAATGGAAGTGTCGAATTAGGCTTCTGGCAAAAAAGATGACCCAGGGATAAACATGAGCTTCACCGAGGAGCAGATCGCGTTCCGGGACAGTGTGCGGAAGATGGTCGCGAAGCACGTCGCGCCGATCGCGGCCGAGATTGACGAGACCGACCGCTTTCCGCTCGAACTCGTCAAGTTGTTCGGCGAGATGGGGCTGATGCAGCTCTGGGTGCCGGAACGCTACGGCGGTCCGAACGGCAACCTGACCATGGCCTGCCTCGCCCGCGAGGAGATCTCCAGGGTCTCGCCGGCCTGCGCCTCGATCGCAGCACTCAACACCATGTTCATCATGCCGCTGCTTCACTTCGGCTCCGAGCAACAACGGACCAAATATCTGCCGATCATCGCCAAGGGCGGGGTCGTCACGGCGATCGCGATATCCGAGCCTCAAGCCGGCTCCGACGTCACCGCAATCAACACGCGCGCGCGGAAGGACGGCGACAGCTACGTCCTCAACGGCCGCAAGCAATGGTGCAGCTATGGGGTCGTCGCCGACTACATCGTGGTGATGGCTCGGACCAGCGACGCCCCGGGCGCCGACGGGATCAGCGCCTTCATCGTCGAACCGAAGAGGATGTCAGGGATCTCGTTCGGACGTCACGAGCGCAAGATGGGCTTCCGCGGCGCGCCAAACACGCCGATCTTCTTCGACAATGTCCGTGTCCCCGCCGAGAATTTGGTCGGGGAGGAAGGCAAGGGTTTTAGGGCATCGATGCGCGCGCTCGACCTCAACCGCCCGACCATCGGCGCCCAATCCGTCGGGTTGGCCCAGGGGGCACTTGAGGCGTGCGTTGCCTACGCCAAGGAGCGCAAACAGTTCAAGAAGTCGATCTCGGAGTTCCAGGGCGTGCAATTCATGCTGGCCGACATGGCCATGCAGATCGAGGCTGCGCGTGCCCTCGTCTATGAATGCGCCCGAGCCGGCGATGCCGGCGACTGGAAACGCCTCAACGTGCTCGCCAGCATGGCCAAATGCGTCGGCAGCGATATGGCCATGAAGGTGACAACGGACGCCGTCCAGATCTTCGGGGGCTACGGCTACACCATGGACTATCCGGTCGAGCGCATGATGCGCGACGCCAAGCTGACCCAGATCTTCGAAGGAACCAACCAGATCCAGCGCGTGGTCATTGCCCGCGAGTTGCTTCGATAACGAAATCATAATTGCGATCTCTGGCCATAACGGGGCAACTGCTGACGGTCTGCGGCCTAGCCTAGACGTTCGTACGGCTGTTGGTGATCGCAGATTTCGTAGCCTCACACGGCGCGAAGCCGTGCAAGAACAATTCGACCGCCATATCGGCGAATTCCTGCGGACCGATCGCGCCCTTGGGGTCGTACCAAGTGTAGGTGAAGTTGATGATACCGAACAGGATCATCGTATAGATCTTCTTGGTACGTTTGACGATCCTGCCTTCGGCGTCGAGCCTGAGCAGAAGATCGGCGACGATATCGACCAGCTGCCGCTCAAGATCCTTGATGGCCCGCTGCTCATCCTCATTCAGGAATGAGAGATCGTGAATCAACACGCGCTGCTCATGCGGCGATTTGGCGTTGACCTCGACGATCGCACGAATGACGTTTTGAAACTGTGTCAGCGTCGGGCCGCCGGCCGCGACGGCGGTTTCGACATGCTCGATCATTTCCCGGATATGAGCGTCAAGGATCGCGAACAGGATCGCTTCCTTGGAGTCGAAATAATGATAGAGCGCGCCGCGCGACAGCTTGCAGGCGTCCGCAAGGTCGGCGATCGAGGCGCGCATATAACCCTGGGCGGAAAACAACCGGGCGGCATTGGTCAGAATGCCGAGGTGGATGCCGTCGTAATTTTCAGAGCGTGTTCGCGCCATCGAATATTGCCCGCTTCCATTCAGCTTTAGCTCGTATTCCCAAGGGCGTGCTTAGCTGATTCAGCAGCCCTTTTTTCAGGTATCGACGCTTCGTCCACCCGCCGGTTCAGCCCGGGCCTGCGGCCGATCGACCATATCGCCCTTATCGCAAAAAATTATTTGAACGGCCAGTCGGATTATAATACACTAATCTAGATCAAGAACAGCCCGGATCAACCGTGCAGCGCTTTTTGGGAGGTGGAATGACGGTTGTTCGTGCTGATGCTGTCGTGATCGGGGCCGGCGCCGGCGGGCTTTGCGCCGCCGCGCGGCTCGCCCATGCCGGGTTTCATACCCTCGTCGTCGACGACAAGGACCGGGTCGGTGGACGCGCCTCGACCGAGCAGATCGACGGCTTTACGGTCAATATCGGCGCCATCGCCATCGAACTTGGCGGGGTATTCGAGGAGACCTTCAATACTGTCGGCGCGCCGCTCGATATCCGCACCCCAGAACCCGCCAGTTCCTTCTTCATCGACGGCAAGCTGATCGATGTCGGCCGCGGCGGCTGGTCGCTGCTGCTCGGCCAACTGACCAAGCAGGCCTCACGCATCCTGGAGAAATTCGCCGACGCTCGTTCCGGCAACCTTCCCGACGGCCGGCAATCGACCGAGGACTGGCTCAAGACCTACACTGGCAATGCCTCGGTGCATGCGATCTTCCGTAACCTCTGCGCGGCGATCTTCGCCTGCAACGCCAATGAGTTGCCCGCGCGCGCCTTCCTGACCTATTTCACCAGCAAGGGCGCCTTCAAGCGTTTTGGATTCTGCCCGCAAGGCACGATCGGCGTCTGGAATGCGCTCGCAACCGCCATCAAGCGCAATGGCGATATCTGGCTGTCGACCCCTGCGGTGCAGATTCATACGACCGACGGCCGCGTCGACGGTGTCACCGTCGTGCTCGATGGCCAACGGGTGCGGATCGAGACCGATCTCGTCATCAGCAATGCCGGCCCCAAGACCACCGTCGCGCTCGGCGGCGAAGCCGCCTTCCCGCCCGCCTATGTCGAGCAGCTGCATAGCGGGCTCAAGCCCGCCGCCAATATCGTCATCAATATCGCCAGCCGGGAGCCACTGATCTCCCATCCCGGCATCATCACCTTCGGCAAGACACGGCGGCTGTGCAACATGGCCAACCTCACCGCGACCTGCCCAGAACTCGCTCCGTCAGGCTGGCATCTCTATGTCGCCTACGCCGTGCCGATTCCGGCGCTCGGCGATTTCGACTCCGAGGCCGAAGTCGAACTGGCGCTGACGGATTTGCGCGAGCAGTTCCCGAACTTTGCCCAGGCCAAGATCCTTTCGATCCGCGTCATGCGCGACGACTGGCCGGCCCAGCGCAGCTGCGCCGGTTATGACCTGCCGCGAGAGACCGGTATCGATGGCCTGTGGTGCGTCGGCGACGCCGTCAAGCAATATGGCAATGGCGGCACCCAAGCCTGCGCCGAAACCGCAAAAATCGTCACCGACGCGATCCTGGCGCAGCGGCCGCGCATGCCGCAGCCGGGCCGGGCCTGAACGCGATGCCGACAAAAATCCCGACGCAAGTGAATCTCAGCGGCGCGCAGACAGCGCCCGATCCGGCATGCCTGCTCGAATTCCGCAACATCCGCGTCGTCTACGACAAGGCCATCGAGGCGATCCGCGATGTCAGCATTGCGGTTCCCGAAGGTGGCATCGTCGCCCTGCTCGGCTCCAACGGCGCCGGCAAATCGACGTTGCTGAAGGCGATGTCAGGCATTCTCTACACCGAGGAAGGCGTGATCGAGAACGGCGCCATCCGCCTCCGCAACGAAGAAGTCCATCATCTCGCACCCGATGAACTGGTTCGGCGCGGCATCGTGCAGGTGCCCGAAGGCCGCCGCGTATTTCCGGCGCTGACCATCGACGAAAACCTGCAGATGGGCGGCTACACCAAGACCGCAGCGGAAGCCCGCGAGCGGCGCGAAAAAGTGTTCGCGCTTTTCCCGCGCCTGTTCGAACGCCGCGATCAGATCGCAGGCTATATGTCCGGCGGCGAGCAGCAGATGCTCGCGATCGGGCGCGCCTTAATGACCGATCCTGTGCTGCTGGCCCTCGATGAGCCCTCGCTTGGGCTCGCGCCCCTCATCATCGACCGGATCTATGAGGTGATCGCAAAGCTGCGCGACGAGATGAAGATGACGGTGCTGCTGGTCGAACAGAACGCCCAGCGCGCCCTCGATATCGCCGACTACGCCTACATTCTGGAAACCGGGCGGGTCGTGCTCGACGGCACGGCGCAAAAGCTGGCGTCGAACGAGGACGTGCAGGAGTTTTATCTCGGCGTTTCCGGATCTGGGCGCAAAAGCCTGCGCGACGTCAAGCATTACAAGCGGCGCAAGCGGTGGCTGTCGTGACCGCCCTGCTCAGTGTCAAAACCCTCAGCAAGCGTTTCGGCGGCCTGCAGGCAGTTGCCGATGTCAGCCTCGACGTGACCTCAGGCGAAATCTGCAGCGTGATCGGCCCCAACGGCGCCGGCAAGACCACGCTGTTCAACATGATCTCCGGCGTACTGCGGCCAACCGGCGGCCGCATCCTGTTCGACGGCATCAATCTTGCGACCGTCTCGCCGTCGCGGTTCGCCGCGCTCGGGATCGGACGGACGTTTCAGAACCTGGCGCTGTTCAAGCACGGCACCGTGGTCGAGAACATCCTGACCGGCCGGCACACCCATCTTCGCTCCAACGTGCTCGATGCTGTGATCTTCTTCGGCCGAACCCGCCGCGAAGAGATCGAGGCCCGCCAGCGGGTCGAGCACATCGTTGAATTCCTCGAGATCGAGCACATCCGCGACGCCATCGTCGGCACACTGTCCTACGGCCAGCAGAAGCGCGTCGAACTGGCGCGGGCGCTCGCTTGCGAGCCCAAATTGCTGCTACTCGACGAAATGGTATCGGGCATGAACCAGGAAGAGACCGAGGACATCGCCCGCTTCGTGCTCGATATCCGCGACCAGCTTGGGATCACCGTATTGATGATCGAGCACGAGATGCGGATCGTGATGGACATTTCCGACCGCGTTCATGTCCTGAATTTCGGCCGCAAGATCGCCGAAGGTACGCCCGCGGAAGTGCGGCGCGATCCGGCCGTCACGGAAGCCTATCTCGGCGGTCATCGCGCGGAAGCCGCAGCCGAGGTGGGCGCGTGATGTCGGTGATCGAAAGCCTGCGAACCGAGCATCCGGCGACGTCATCAAGTCTGGCGCCAAAGTCATCCGTACACGATGCCGGATCGCTGCGCACCGCGCTCAAGACCGCCGCGATTACCATTCCGCAACTGCTGCGCCAGCGCGCCGCCATGCATGGCGACAAGCTCGCGCTGCGTGAGAAGGAATACGGCATCTGGAATCCGTATTCGTGGAGCCATTATTACGAGACCGCCCGTTCGGTGGCCCTCGGCCTGCTCGCGCTCGGCATCAAGGCGGGTGACCGCGTCGCCATCGCCGGAGAGAATACGCCGGAATGGTTTTATGCCGATCTCGGCGTCCAGATGATCGGCGCGGTCGCGGTCGGCATCTATCCGACCAATCCCTGGGTCGAACTGCAATACATCGTCCGCCATTCCGGCGCGCGGGTGGTCATATCAGGCGACCAGGAACAGACTGACAAGGTGTTGGACGCGCTGGCCAACAATGACGGCCTGCCAGCGCTGGAGGCCGTCGTTTGCATCGACATGAAAGGCCTGCGGCAGTACCGGCAATCGCAACTGATGTCGTTCGACGCGTTATGCCAGCGCGGCAAGGCCTATGTGCTCGAAAATCCCGACGCCAATGCGACGCTCGATCGCCTGATTTCGCAGGCCTCGCCCGACGACCTCTCCATCCTGGTCTATACTTCAGGCACGACCGGCCCGCCCAAGGGCGCGATGCTGACCCACCGCAATCTGGTCTATGCCGCCTACATCTACGCCGAAGCCGTCGGGATCGCCGACAAGCCGTTCGAAGCGGTGAGCTATTTGCCGCTGTGCCACGTCGCCGAGCGCTGCTATGGCGAGGTAACGCATCTGGTGCTCGGCGGCGCCGTCAGTTTTGCGGAGTCGATCGACACCGTCGCGCTCAATATCCGAGAAATCGCACCGACGTTCTTCGTCGGCGTTCCCCGCATCTACGAAAAGCTGCAGCAGGGCTTTCTGTTCCGGCTCGGCGAGAGCGGCCGACTACGCCAGCGTTTTGTCAAAGCCTGCATGGCCTGGGGCCGCAAACTATCGGACCGCCGGCAGAACGGGACCACGAGCAGGCTCGATCGCCTCGGCTATGCGCTGCTGTACGTGCTACTGTTCCGCAACATCCAGCGCCATCTCGGGCTCGCGCGCAGCCGCCACCGCCTCTGCGCCGGCGCCTCGATCTCGCCGGAGACGCTGCGCTTCTTCGACATCGTCGGCCGCCCGGTGTCGCAGGGCTATGGGCTGACCGAAAGCGGCGGCGTCGCCTTCATCCAGACCGAAAGTCATCACCGGCTCGGCGGCTGCGGCCTCCCCCTGCTCCACACCGAATGGAAGCTCGACAGCGACGGCGAGATCCTGCTGCGCAATCCCGGCGTCTTCAAAGGCTATTTCCTCGACGAGAAGGCGTCGACCGCCACGCTCGATTCCGCGGGCTGGCTGCGCACCGGCGACATTGTCGAGGTGCTGGACAATGGCGAGATCACCGTGGTCGATCGCAAGAAGGCGATCATCATCACCGCCGGCGGCAAGAACATCGCGCCTTCCGAGATCGAGAACGCGCTGAAGGACTCCGAGTTCATCAAGGAAGCGATCGTGGTCGGCGAGGCCAAGAGATACCTCGGCGCGATCATCCAGGTCGATTTCGACAATGTCGGCCGCTGGGCGCGCGACAAGGCCCTCGCCTACACCAATTACAAGTCGCTGTCGCAATTGCCTGAAGTGCATAACCTGGTCGAGCGCATCGTCAACGATACCAACAAGCGCTTTGCCCGCGTCGAGAACATCCGGCGTTTCGCCATCCTCGAAAAGGAGCTCGACCATGACGACGGCGAACTGACCGCCACGCAAAAGGTGCGCCGCGCCATGATCGAGAAGAAATTCGCACGGGAACTCGCCATTATCTACCAGGTAGAAAGCTGATGCAGTATCTGATCCAGCTACTGATATCCGGCCTAGCGATCGGCGCCATCTATGGCCTGATCGCGATGGGCTTTGCGGTGATCTACAAATCCACCGGCCTGGTCAATTTCGCACAGGGCGAAATGACCATGATCACGGCCTATATCGCCTGGACCATCTCGACCACGGTCAGCGGCAATGTGTTCGTGGTGGCGCTCGGCGCCATCCTCGCTGCCGTCGTGCTCGGCCTCGTCATCGAGCGCGTGGTGATGCGGCCGATGCTGGGCGAGCCGGTCTTCGCGACCGTGATGGTGACCATCGGCCTGGCAGTCATCCTGCGCTCGTCGATCAATTTCATCTGGGATGCCTATCCGCACGGCCTCGATGTCGGCTTCGGCCGCACCATCGTGCGGATCGGCACGATCGGCGTGCGGACCGGGCAGATTGCGGTCATCGTCACACTTCTCGCGCTGCTGGCGGCGATCTGGGCGTTCTTCCGCTACAGCAAGATCGGCGTCGCAATGCGCGCGGTGGCCGCCGACGATCGTACCGCACTCCTGATGGGCATCAGCGCCACCAAGGTCCATGCGCTGGCCTGGGCGGCCTCCTCCGTGATCGCCGGGATCGGCGGCGTGTTCTTTGCCCTGTCCTACGACCTGTCGCCGGCGATGTTCCAGCTCGGGCTGAAGGCGTTTCCGGCCACCATCCTCGGCGGCCTCGACGCTGTGCTTGGATCCGGCCTCGGCGGCCTCCTGATCGGCATCACCGAGAATCTCGCCGGCGGCTATCTCGGCTCCGGCATGAAGGAGGTCGCGGGCTTTGCGATGATCATCGTGGTGCTGATGATCCGCCCGTTCGGCATCTTCGGCGAACGCGACATCGAGAGGGTTTAGGATGCGCACCGGCGATTTCAAACAGACCTACGGCGAGCTCGTTACACTCGTCGATTCCCCGCCGGTATGGCTGTGGTCGGCGCTGCTGGTCGCCTGCCTGATCGCAGCACCTTTTGTACTGAACTCCTATGCTCTGTCGTTCCTGATGATCATCCTGATCACGGTCGTCGGCACATTGGGGCTGAACATCCTGACCGGTTACACCGGCCTGATCTCGCTCGGCCATGTCGGCTTCCTCGTCACCGGTGCCTACGCCTATGCGGTGCTGGTTTCCAAATATCACATGCATCCGCTGATTGGCTTCCTGGGCGCAGGCGTGGTGCCGGCGCTCGCCAGCCTCATCGTCGGCGCGCCGTCACTGCGGCTGAAGGGACTTTACCTCGCGATCACGACGCTGGCGTTCTCCTTCATCATCAACACCGTGATCGTCGAAGCGCGGTGGCTGACCAACGGCGCCCGCGGCATTTCGGTGCAACGGCCGGAGATTTTCGGCCTCAGCTTCGACAGCGACGCCACCTTTACCTATCTTTGCCTCGGCTTTGCCGTTCTCACGCTGTTTGCCACGCTCAACATCCGCCGCAGCCGCGTCGGCCGCGCCTTTGTCGCGATCCGCGACAACGACACCGCCGCCCGCGTCATGGGTATCAATCTGCACGCCTACAAGCTGTTCGCCTTCGTTACCTCGGCCTTCATCACCGGTCTCTCCGGCGCGCTGTACGGCATCTACCTGTCCTTCGTCAGCGTCGAAGGTTTCCCGTTCCTGCTCTCGATCGAGGCGTTGGCGATCCTGATCGTCGGCGGGCTGGGCTCGGCACTCGGCGCCGTGCTCGGCACCATCCTGATCGTGCTGCTGCCGGAAGCGACGCGGTTCGTCTTCAGCCTGTTCAGCGCGCAGATCGACGCGACGTTCACGACCGGCGCGCAGGAGCTCAAGAGCATGCTCTACGGCCTCGTCATCATCCTGTTCCTGCGCTTCCAGCCGCGCGGCCTGGTCGGCGCCTGGCACGACATCGGGCGGATGTGGGTGAACTGGCCGCTTCGTTACTAACCAGAAAAGCAATCGAACAGGAGGAGGAAACGATGATCAAGTATCTGGCGACCGCATCGCTGTTGCTCGCGGGCGCGTATCTCTCGACCGGCACAGCGCTGGCCGCCGACCCCGGTATCACCGACACCGAGATCGTGATCGGCGACGTCGAACCCCTGACCGGCCCGCCGGCGCTGCTTGGCGTCGCCGCATCGATCGGCCACAAGATCGCGATTGCGGAAGCCAATGCCGCCGGCGGCATCAATGGCCGCAAGATCAAATATGTGCTGGAAGACGACGGTTACGTCACCGCCCGTACCATCCAGGGCGTCAAGAAGGTGACCGACGTCGACAAGGCGTTTGCCCTGCTCGGCATCTCCGGCTCGGGACAGTCCATCGCCGTGATGCCCCTACTGGAGAAAGCTGGTATCCCCACCGTGATCGACGTGGCTCCGGTCAAATTCCTCTGGGAGCCGCCGCGCAAGAACGTGTTCGTGGTCGGGCAATCCTATGAGGAAGGCATCATCCACCTCGTCAACTATCTCGCCGACAAGAACCCCGGCAAGAAGTGGGGCCTGATCACGCAGGACGACGACTACGGCATCACGGTGCGTGACGGCTTCGATAGCGTGGTCAAGGCCAAGAAGCTCAACGTGGTCTACAGCGGCAATTACAAAAAGGGACAGCAGGACTTCTCATCGGATATGCTGCAGCTGAAGGATTCCGGCGCCGAAGTGTTTCTAGCCGGCGGCATCATCGGCGAGAACATCGCGATGATGAAGGAGCTGGAGAAGCTCAGCATCAAGCCGGTGGTCGGCATCTTCTGGCCCGGACGGGTCGAGCCGGTTCTGAAGCTGATGGGACCGGCCGGCGACGGCATCTACGCGGTCGACTATGTCGAGCCGTTCGCAGGCGCTGCCGGCAAAGCTTTCCTCGAAAAGGCTAGGGGATTGCTGCCGGAAGCCGAGATGAAGGGCATCAACCGCTACTCCATGACCGGCTACGCCGCCGCCAAGGTCCTGATTGCCGCCATCGACCGCTGCGGCAAGCAGCCGACCTGGGCCTGCACCATCACGGAACTGGAAAAGACCAAAAACGTCGAGACCGGCATCATGGCGCCGATCAGTTTTGGGCCTGGCGTTCGCTTCTCGAACCAGAAGCTGCAGATCATGCAGTCCGAGTTCTCGACGCTGAGTTTCAAGCCGGTGAATTGAGAGGATAACGGCAACAGCAGTGGCCCCCTCTCCCCTTGTGGGAGAGGGTGGCACGGACGCGCGAACAGCGCGTTCGTGACGGGTGAGGGGTTTGTCTCCTCACATAAAGTCCTCTCGGCGGATAGGTACCCCTCATCCGGCGCTTTGCGCCACCTTCTCCCACAAGGGGAGAAGGAAGAAAGGAACGCAGCTCGCCCTTCCGATACCACTCACATCCTTTTCGCGACTTCTTCCAGCATGACTTCCGTCGCCCCGCCGCCGATGGTCAGCACGCGGGCATCGCGCACCATCCGCTCGATCGGCGTTCCCCGCATAAAGCCGCTGCCGCCATGCAGTTGCAGGCAGCCATGCACGACTTCGTGCAGCACCTCCGGCGACAGCGCCTTCACCATCGACACTTCGCGCGGACACGGCTTGCCCGCTTCGACAAGCTCGGCCGCATGGTAGGCCAGCGCCCGGGCGGCGGCGGCCTTGGTGGCGAGCGAGGCAAGCTTGAGCCGGACTGCCTGCTGGTTCCATAAGGGGCCGCCGAACGCCTGACGGCTTTTCACATAATTGGTGGTGAGCTCGATCGCCTTGGCGGATTCGCCGGCGCAGATGCCACCGATGCAGATCCGCTCGTTCTCGAAGGTTTCCATGATGCCGTAGAAGCCGCGGTTTTCCTCGCCCAGGAGATTTCCGGCGGGGATGCGGACGTCCTGGAAGGCGATCTCGGCGGTGTCGGAGCAAAGCCAGCCATGCTTGTCGAGCTTTGTGACCGATATACCCGGCGTCGTCCGCTCGACGATGAACAGCGAAATGCCACGGCTGCCCTTGGCGGCGGGATCGGTGCGCGCGGCGACGATCAGGATATCGCCATAGACCGCATTGGTGATGAACATTTTCGAGCCGTTGATCACCCAGCTGTCGCCGTCGCGGCGTGCCCGCGTCTTCAACCCGGCAACGTCGGAGCCCGCATCGGGCTCGGTCACCGCGATCGAGCAGATCGTCTCGCCACGAATGATCGCGGGCAGATATTTCTGCTTCTGCTCGGGCGTGCCGCGCAGCGTGATGTGGACCGCCGACATGTCGGTATGAACAAGCACCGACGAGGTGAACCCACCGAAGGTCGAGCGCCCAAGCTCCTCCGCCCACACCATCGACGCCAGCGGCCCCATGTCGGTGCCGCCATACTCGGCCGCGTGGCGCATGCCGAGGAGACCGAGCGCGCCCATGCGGCGGTAGATCTCGCGCGGGATCTTGCCGTCGCGCTCCCACGCCTCGCCATGCGGCACGACCTCCTTCTCGACAAAACGGCGGACCTGCTCGCGCAGCATCCGCAGCTCCTCGGACAATTGCGGCTGCTCCGAGAAATGGAATTCGCTGTCGGAGTGAGCACGCGGATCGGCGGGCCTGACGTTCATGATGATGCCCTCTCGGCCTTGATGTGAAGGTGCCGGTTGAGAAAACCGGCGATCGATGCGATGGCCTGACGCGCCTCGGGAAGCTCCGCACCGAACATCTGGAAAACATGGATCATGCCGTCCCAGACCTCCAGACTAACATCGACGCCGGCGGCGCGCGCCAGGTCCGTCAGCATGACGGAATCGTCCAGCACAGTTTCGCGATCGCCGACCTGGATCAATAGCGGCGGCAAGCCTGCGAGGTCGGCATAGAGGGGTGATACCAGCGGATCGTAGGGATCGCCCTGCCCGCCCAGATAATTCTTCGCCAATGCCAGGATCATCGGCCGCTGATGGATCGGGTCGGCTTCCGACCGGCTGACATAACTCGCGCCGGTCGCCGCGAGATCCGTCCATGGCGACATCAGCACCGCCGCTGCCGGCAGTGGAAGCCCGCGTTCGCGCAAGGCCAGCATGGCTGACAGCACGAGATTGCCACCGGCGGAATCTCCAGCGAAAGCAATGTTATCCGGTTTCAGGCCGCGATCGAGCATCCAGCCGCAGGCCGCCAACGCGTCATCCAACGCAGCAGGGAAACGATGTTCCGGCGCGAGGCGATAGTTGATGGCGAGCACGCGGCAGCCGCTGGCGAATGCGATCTGCGCAATCAGGTCGCGGTGAGAGGCGACCGAACCGAGGCGAAAGCCGCCGCCGTGGAAATAGAGAACGGCCTTATCCAGGGGCGTACTGGCCGGCGATATCCATTCGCCATCGACGCCACCAGCGGAGACGGGTTCGCATATCACTGCGGCGGTGCTGCCCCCGAAGGCCGCATCCCAATCGCTACGCATCTGGGCCACTGACGTATCGCGATTCCAGCTGCGATAGACCGCCCGGATGCGCGCGATCGCAAGATCGACCGGTGCCGTTGCGATGTCGTCGCCTGCGCGCGCCATATCAGCCGCCCAATCCCATGCCGCCGGATACGCCAATGGTTTCTCCGGTGATATAGGCCGCCTGATCGGAAGCCAGAAACAATACGGCGGCAGCGATTTCTTCGGGCTCGCCGAGCCGCCGCAGCAGCGTGGCATCGGTCATCGCGCGCAAAATCTTGTCGCCGCCCTTGGCGACGGCCGCTTCCAGCATCGGTGTTCGGATAGGCCCCGGCGCGATGGAATTGGCGGTAATTCCAAAGCGGGCGTTCTCGCGGGCAATGCTCTTGGTAAAGGCGATCACCCCACCCTTGGCGGCGGAATAGATCGCGCCGCCCTTCGAGCCCAAACGCGCGGCTTCCGAGGTGATGTTGATGATGCGCCCGAAACCGGCCGCCTGCATCGCCGGGAGCGCGGCGTGGGTGCATGCAAAAGCCGAGACCAGATTGACCGCGAGCAGTTTTGTCCAATCTTCCGGCGTGGTGTCGGTGAAGAACGCATGCTGATCGACGCCGGCGTTGTTGACGACGATATCGTACGGTCCGTGCTGCGATATGATCGCTTGCACCACCGAGGTGTCGCCGACATCGAGCCGGGCCGCGGTCGCCCCGACCTGCCCGGCGAGATCTGATGCTTTGGCGAGATCGAGATCAGCGATCACGACGTGCGCGCCGGCATCGGCAAAGCTTCGCACGATCGCCGCGCCAATGCCCTGCGCCCCACCCGAGACGAAGGCGCGGCGGCCGTCGAGCCGCCCGAAAGGCCGGGTGCCGGGCGCCGGCACGCCTAGCGTCCCGTAAAGATGGGTTTGCGTCGCTCGATGACGGCGGCAAGTCCTTCCCGCGCGTCGGCCATCCCGGACAATTCGGACACGGTGCGCGCTTCTTCCGACAGGCACTGCTCGATGCTGGTACCGGTCCCGGCCCAGACCAGACGCTTGGTGGCCGCCAGCGCCTTCGGCGCACCTTCAGCCAATTCCCGCGCCATCGCCATCGATGCCTCGGCCAGCTCTGCATCCGGAACCACCTTGGTAACGATACCCATCGAGAGCGCCTCAGGGGCCGATATCACCGGATTTGTCAGAAGGATCGACATCGCGCGGCGCAGGCCTACTAGTCGCGACAGCGTAACGGATACCCCGGCGTCCGGCGCCATCGCGACACGCGTTCCACCCGCAAGGAATTTTGCGGATTCGCCGGCAATGACGATATCGGAGGCGCAGACGAGGCCGAAGCCACCGCCGCCTGCCGCAAATCCCTGCACCGAGGTAATCACCGGCGCCTCCAGCCGCAGCAGCCCCGTCACCGCATTCTGCAGATAGGCCGTCGCCTGCCTGATATAGTCAGGCAGCTTCTCGCCCTTGGACGCAAACGCGCGGACGTCGCCGCCCGCGCAAAAATTCGTCCCCTCGCCGCTCAGGAGCAGTACGCGCAGGTTCGGCTGGCCGTGGCAAGCCATAATGGCGTCGCACAGCGCGCTCAGAAGCTCGGCGCTCATGCCGTTGGCGGCGTCCGGGCGGTTGAGCCGCAGCTGCGCGATGCCGTCGGCGATGTCGAGCAGAACAGGACCTTTTTCGATCATGGCAAGTTTCCGCCTTTGGCCGGCTAGATAAGGAACGAGAGCGTGAACAGCGCTTTTTCATTGTTGACCAGGATGACCTTCTTGTACGCCATCCGCAGCTCGCCATCGACATAGCGCAGCCGGTATTCGTTGCAGGCGGCCCAGATGGTGTCATCGCGCAGGCTGGATTCGAACACCATGCTGTTGCTGGCGACCGAGATATCGCCGCCGGGTTGCTGGTCGAGCAGTTCGATGTTGGACACCAGCCGCCGCAGCCGCGATTGCGGCGTCTGGGTGTGGCGTTTTCCGGTCAGCAATTGCTTGATGCGAAGCGAAATGCGCGAACGGTTGTCGTAGATGATCGACATTTCCTTTTCGGGATCGATGTCGTCGCCATTGGCGGGCACCCAATAGACGCCGTCATCGGTCCACAGCGCTTCCCAGGCTTCATACTGGTGCTCGTCCTGCAGCCGCGCCTCCTTGTAGATGAAGGCTGTTACCGCGCTCATGAGCGTGGCGCCGCTTTCGCGCGACAGCATTACACCGCCTCCATCAGGTTGCGGTAGTGTCGCCAGATGCCGCGCGACGGGATTTCGTCGGTGACGTGGCCGACCTTGAAGCCGAGTTCGTCCAGGCGTTCACGCTTCTCGCCGCGGCCGAGGAAAATCCATTCGGGATTGCGCGCCAGCACGCCGCGGTGGCAGCGCTCGTACATTTCCGAATCGTCCGCGAGCAACAGCCCGGCCGGGCCGACCGATCCCATTGTTTGCTGGCGCAGACGCCGGTTCATGTCGGGCGCACCCTTGAACTGCAAGGCCGTGACATGCTGCACGCTGTCGTCGACCGCGAGCGGCTGGATCACGAACATCTGGATTTCGGCGATGAACAGGTTCGGGAAGATCATCACATGCGGCGTGCCGTCGATCATGATCTCGCGCGCCTTCTGGTCGCCATAAGCGGCCTTCATCCGCGCGGTGTAATCCGGCAGCCGCTCTTCCGTGGTGCCAAACCAGCTCATCGGCGCGTCACGCTTGCGGAATTCGGGCCGCAAATCGATCTCGGTATGGCCGTTGCCATAGTCACGCGTCACCGCGGTCGAGGCGCCGCCATAGAGCTTGCCGATCGCGCTGTCGGCGACGCCGAAGATCGAGGAATGCACGAAGGCCGGGTGATAGCCGTCGCATTCGTTCTCCAGGATGAACTTCCAGTTGGCCTTGACGCGGTGCTTGAGGAAACCGGCGGTGACCTCGACCTCACCTTCCGGCGAGAAGCGAACCAGGCGGTCGATGGTCTCAGTCGCACCGCCGAGATGTTCTTCCAATGTCGGGCCTTCGGCGGCAAATGAGCCGAACACAAAGCCGCGATAGGATTGCACCCGCGTCACGCGGCCGAGCGACAGCTTTGACTTGTCTTGGCCTTCATAGCCGTCCGGGAAGGCGTAACCAACCAGACGGCCGTCATTGGCAAAGGTCCAGGAATGGAACGGGCATGTGAAGGAGCGCGCATTGCCCTTGTCATACGAGCAGACCTGGTTGCCGCGATGCGAACAGCGATTGAGCAGCAGATTGATCTTGCCCTGCTCGTCGCGGGTCATGATCACCGATTGCGGCCCGATCGACTTGACGACGTAGTCGTTGGCATTCGGCACCTCGCTCTCGTGTCCGACATAGACCCAGGTGCGGTACCAGATGTGCTGCAGCTCAGCCTCAAAGATCGCGGGATCGCTGTAGAGCGAGCCGTGCACCCTGTCGGGGCGGATCAATTCGTCCCATTGCGACGCGCGCGGCACGACGTTCATCGCTGCATCTCCCATTGTATCTTTCGTGGCTGGCCCGGGCTCTCTTGCGGAGCCCTGCGGCTTGGGCTAAAAATAATCCGACTGACCGTTCTAATAATAGCACCAGCGTTTGGCAGCTTCAAGGGAATTTTCCCGTTCAGCCGCCAAAACAGCGGATTTGCAAGGAGGATCATCGGGATGGACGAAGTCACCCCTGCCGGTGTCGCCCGCGCGCTCTACGCAGCACTTGCCGCCGGCGACCGCGCGCAGCTCGACGCCTTGCTGCATCCGGAATTCACCGGCCGCATCGCCGAGGGCATGCCGTTCGGCATCGGCGGCGACCATTCCGGTCCCGCGGCGATGCGGCGCAATGGCTGGGGCGCGATCGCCCGGCATTTCGAGGCGCGCGCCGAGCCGGAACGGTTTCTCGATCTCGCCGATGGCCGCCTGCTTGTGACCGGCCGCTATCGCGGCCGCGGCAAACAGGGCGGCGCTGCGCTGGATGCGGCCTTTGCCCATCTGATCGCGTTCGATCAAGGGCGCATCAAGTCGCTCGAGCAATTCACCGACACCGCCCACTGGCACGATGCCGCTGGACCGTTACGAACGGTGCTGCTCGATTTCGAAGGTGGCGTCGCCACATTGCGCCTGAACCGTCCGGACAAGGGCAATGCGATCGACGAGCGCATGGCCGCTGACCTCGCGGAGGCCGCGACGCAAATTGCCGAACGCCCTGATGTCCGCGCGGTCCTGATCGCGGGCAACGGGCCAAACTTTACGGTCGGCGGCGATCTTGGGCTTTTTGCCGGCACCGCACGCGAGCAATTGCCGAACCGGCTACGCCGCATGATCGACAGCTATCATCTCGCGATCGAGCGGCTGACCAGCATCGACGCACCTGTTGTCGCCGCGGTGCGCGGTGGCGCAGGCGGCGGCGGGTTGGGCCTGATGTATGTCGCCGACATCGTCGTTGCGGCGGAGGACGCGCGGTTCGCGCTGGGTTATGGCGCGCTCGGCCTCACCGCCGACGGCGGCAACACCTGGTTCCTTCCGCGCATGGTCGGGATGCGGCGCGCGCAGGAGCTGTTCCTGTTCAATCGCCGGCTCACCGCGCAAGAAGCCGTCGCCTTCGGTTTGGTGTCGCGCCTAGCGCCGGACCATCAGGTGGATAGCGAAGCCGCCTCCCTCGCCGCGAAACTCGCCGCCGGCCCGACGCGCGCCTTCGGCGCCGTCCGCCGGATGCTGCGCCAGTCGTTCGAGACGGGACTGTCCGATCAGCTCGACGCCGAAAAGGATTCGATCGTCATCGCCAGCAACACCGACGACGCGCAGGAAGGAATTTCCGCCTTCGTAGCTAAGCGACGGCCGAATTTTCGTGGCAGTTGAACCAATCAAGCTGACGCAAACTCATTTTTCGCGGCCAGGCCTCTCAGCTAAGCCCCCATAGCCGGCCGTCTCGCGAACGGCTGCTCAGCGCCACAAGCAGTCATGGCCCCTTTTTGTTGATCGCATGGTTGATGTAGCCTAACCTCGAGCCGGGCCTAGCGGGACGTGCCGAGGTCCCCCCTTTTTGGCGGCAGGCTGATGCCGTCGGCGGGCATCCCACTCAGACCATCATTTGTGCGGTCTATCCACGCTCGCATCACGCGCCCGCGCTCTTTTCGGCGCGTGCTCGATCATGGAGCAGGATGCCAATGAAACTTCCGCGCCGCCAATTCTTGCATCTCGCAGCAGGCGCTGCGGCGATGCCGGTAGTTTCGCGCATCGCACGGGCGCAGACCTATCCCACACGGCCGGCGCGCATCGTCGTCCCATTTTCCGCCGGCGGATCGACCGACATCAGCGCTCGTCTGATCGGCCAATGGCTCTCGGAGCGTCTCGGCCAGCAATTTGTCATCGAGAACAGGCCAGGAGCCGGCAGCAATATTGGTACGGAGCTGGTCGTGAATGCGCCGCCGGACGGATACACCCTCCTCCTGGTCGGCGCCTCGTCCGCGATCAATGCGACGCTTTACGAAAAACTCAATTTCAACTTCCTCCGCGACATTGCACCCGTCGCAGGCATCAACTCGGTCCCCTTCATTATGGCGGTACACCCATCGTTCCCGGCGAAGACGGTTTCCGAGTTCGTCGCCTATGCCAAGGCTAACCCGGGCAAGGTCAACATGGCATCGGGCGGCAGCGGAACGGCAGGCCATCTATCGGGCGAACTGTTCAAGATGATGACCGGTCTCAACATGGTCCACGTTCCGTATCGGGACGAGGCACCTGCACTGACTGACATGCTCGGAGGTCACGTGCAGGCGATGTTCGGCACCATGCCCGCATCCATCGCGTATATAAGGGCTGGCAAACTTTGGGCATTGGCGGTGACAAGTGCAAGGCGTTCGGAGGCGCTGCCGGACCTCCCAAGGGTCGGCGATTTTGTGCCTGGGTACGAGACGAGCGCGTGGCAGGGTGTCGGCGCGCCTAAAAACATGCCCACCGAAATCATCGACAGGCTCAACAAGGAGATCAATGCGGGCCTCGCAGATCCTAAGATTAAGGCGCGGGTCGCCGATATGGGCGGCACGGTGCTTGTGGGTTCGCCTGCCGACTTCGGGAAGCTCATCGCCGATGAGACCGAGAAGTGGGGCGGCAACAGATATGCTCGAACCTAAAGCTACCGCGTCACACCTCGACTCTACAAAAGGGCACCTGCGGACGCGGCATCTACGACAACATGAAGACCGCGGTGGAGACGATCTTCGTCGGCAAGGACCGCCTCTACAATCGTCGATTCCAGCAGATGTGCAGCCATTACCTCGTCGATCCGGTTGCCTGCACGCCGGCATCCGGCTGGGAGAAGGGGCAGGTCGAGAACCAGGTCGGGCTCGTCCGTGAGCGCTTCTTCACGCCGCGATTGCGGTTCAAAAACTATGATGAGTTGAACGCCTGGCTGCTTGATAAATGCATCGCTTACGCCAAGGCGCATCGCCATCCAGAGCTGACCGAGCAGACAGTCTGGGAGGTGTTCGAGGCGGAACGACCAAAACTCGTTCCCTATGCCGGCCGGTTCGACGGATTCCACGCGGTGCCAGCGTCGGTCTCGAAGACCTGCCTGGTGCGCTTCGACAACAATAAATACTCGGTGGCGGCGAGCGCGGTCGGACGGCCCGTCGAAGTTCATGCCTATGCCGACCGCATCGTGATCCGCCAGGACGGCCGGATCGTCGCCGAGCATCCTCGCTCGTTCGGGCGGGGCGAGACGGTCTACGACCCCTGGCATTACGTGCCCGTGCTGGCACGCAAGCCAGGCGCCTTGCGCAACGGCGCACCCTTCAAGGACTGGGTGCTGCCCGCCGCGATGGAACGCGTGCGGCGCAAGCTTGCCGGCGTGACCGACGGCAATCGGCAGATGGTCGACATCCTCACCGCGGTGCTTACCGACGGACTGCCGGCGGTCGAAGTCGCCTGCACCGAGGCGATCGCCCACGGCGTTCATTCCGCCGACGTCGTCCTCAACATTCTGGCCCGCCAGCGTGATCCCGGCCCACCGGCCACGATCCTCACACCGGCCGCACTGACGCTGCGACACGCGCCCGTTGCCGATTGTGCCCGTTACGACAACCTCAGGAGAACCATCTGATGGAACGCACTCAACTCTTCGACCTCATGGGCGAGCTCAAGCTCTACGGCATGAAGGCGGCTTACGATGAGATCATGGCTACCGCCGTTAAACGCCAGCATGAGCCCCAGCGCATCGTCGGCGATTTGCTCAACGCCGAAGTCAGCGAGAAGCAGGCGCGCTCGATCAAATACCAGCTCACCATCGCCAAGCTGCCGCTCGCCAAGGACCTCAGTGACTTCCACTTCGATGGTACGCCGATTAACCAGACGCTCATCAATGACCTCGCCGGCGGTGGCTTCATCGCCCAGCAGCGCAACGCTGTGCTGGTCGGCGGGACCGGCACCGGCAAGACCCATCTTGCCATCGCCATTGCCCGCAGCTGCATCCGATCAGGCGCTCGTGGGCGGTTCTATAACGTCGTCGACCTCGTCAACCGGCTCGAGACCGAGACCCGCAACGGGCACCAAGGCCGACTTGCCGAGCATCTGACGCGGATGGACCTCATCGTCCTCGACGAACTCGGCTATCTGCCCTTCGCCCAAGCCGGCGGACAGCTCCTGTTCCACCTCGTCAGCCGGCTATACGAGCGCACGTCCATCATCGTCACCACCAACCTCGCCTTCGGCGAGTGGCCCAGCGTGTTCGGCGACGCCAAGATGACCACTGCGTTGCTCGATCGCCTGACCCACCACTGCGACATCGTCGAAACGGGCAATGAGAGCTGGCGATTCAAAAGCCGCGATGATGATCAAACAACCCGCGCTCGCCCCGTCTCCGCAACCCCGGCCAGCTCCGACGGCGCGAGCGCTACCACCAGAACCCGTGGCTCAAGGGGGGCAAAATTGGACGCCGATGCGGGGTCAAAATTGAACGCCGATTGACAGGGTTGCCCGGTGGACTGCGATTATTCCGTTCTACAAGTGGACAAACTGCGCGCCTGGAATCCGTCCGGGGCGATCTGGTACGCTCATGCCTGTTGCTCGGCCGGTTCGGACGGTGTGTCCCGCTACCGGAGTCTATTTCCGGCCGGAAGCGAAATCGGCGATATGCTTTCTGGAATTTCCAACGGCGCTGGCGCAATCACCGCGCCTATGGCCAGAGCACTTCTTGGCGCCCAAAGACCGCTTCGTGCCTTCATCGGCCACGTCGAACCGACCTTCGATTGGACCCTGCGAGAGACGGAGAACAAGCAGGTGGTGACCCACGTGCTCGTGTCCGCGCTCTACGACAGGCTCTACCAAAAGTCCGAACCCAATCCAATCGGGTGGGCGCTCGAGAAAGTCTATCAAGAGGCGGGAAACTACTTCGCCTATTGGTCGAACGCCGCCGCCGACGCCCGCGGCCAGATCACTGGCGCGCGAGATCGAGCGCTATACTGCCAGTTGGTCGCAATGGATCGGCAAACTACGGTGATACTGGGCGACCCGACGGTCTCACTCAGTTTCGGCGCGGAATAAGGATCCCGTTTTCGCGGTGATCGGCGTCCAATCGGGACCCCTGTACTGAGGGGTCCACACTGGCTTCTTTTTTTCATGGGAGCCGAGATTGGAATGCTCGTCGTGGAGATGATTGCGAAGATCCGTCGAGCGTATTTCGTTCACGGACAGCCGATCAAGGCGATATGCGTGACGTCGGCGTTTCGGGAAGGTGGTACGGAAGGTCATCCGTTCGGCGGCGACGGAGTTTGGCTACGAGCGCGAGGCACAGCCGCTTCCGAAAATCAGGTGTCATTGCTGATCGAAATGGCCCCCACCGCGCCGGCCGCAATACGCTGATAACATTTGAGACGCTGCTCTTCAGAGAGGTCCCGTCGGCGCCGATGGGACCTCTCTCGAAGAGCTGAATTCTATGTTGAATCAATCAATTGCAGGCAGCCAGCATGGGGTCCCCACTTCGGTGCCGAAACACAGCCATGCGGCCGACAAGCTGCTCGGTTGGCTTTGCCGCCGTCTGTGGCGCAGTCAAGACTTCGCAAGTCGTCCAACTCTTGCGCCTCGGGATGCTGATAGGGATGAAAAGTCACGGAATCGTGCTACTTCGCGGGCGCCGTGGCAACGACGTTGATAAACATCATGACCGTTGCGACCACGACACCGGGCCAGATCAGGTCAGGCTCGGGCAGGGGCGGCGACGGTCCGCGCTGGCGCGAGAACCGAATATGTAAGACGCGTACCAGGAAACAAACAGCAACGGAAAGGTACGCAAATATCAGATAGGACAAGAACGTCGGCCAATTCCGGCCAGGTACGACGTCGACTTCCTTCAGGATTTTGAGACGGTCGACCATCAAAATGCGAAGGGAATCACCGAGCAGGTCGCCGTTCCACTCCCATACGTATCCACATATCAGCGAACCTGCATACAAGAAGTTGGCGCCCGCCCAGCTGATCAAAAGCGAGACCACCCACATTCGGGCTACCTGCTGATAGTTGCCTCTGGCGCGCTTGAAGATCACAAGCACGACGCCGGCAGTTGCCGAGCCTGCGATCAACAGCAAAACCATCGAGCTGAGCGACAGCAACGCCGCGACGGTGTAGTCACCCGGATCCAGGCCGCGCGCGATCTGCGTCAGTAATCCATACTGGAGCGGGACGATCAGCCAGATGAATTTTGCAAAGAAATCCTCTATCGCTGAGTTTTCGACGACCCAATAGGCCGGAAAGTTCAACGGCCATCTACGCATCTACTGTCTCCAGGTCACGACCCGCCGCGTGACGTCGATCGCTTGCATCACCTGCCTGCCTCGCAGCCGCTTGATCCAGACCGTCGTCGTTTGCGGCCGCCAGTCTATATCCGATTGCGCCATGTCGGACCGGGTAAGCGTTGGCCCACTGAAAGCGAAGCATGCCGCCTCTTGCGGGTTACGATAGGCGAATTCCGACGAAAGCCCGGCGTAGCGTGTTGTCGCCGCATTTGCTCTGGACAACAAGGAATAGCTCGCAACCTCGCGCGCTCTTCTGGCTACGCCCTCGAAGCCGTAAATCTCGTTGAGATTGCCCATCGCCCTGCTGCCGGTGCTGATGCAACCGCCAGGAGGATCTTGAATCCGGAAGTGGAAATAGCGCCCAAAATCCCAACCGCCCCGCCTGCCATTGTGATAGTCGATATAGTCGTCGACGCTGACTCGCGGGACATCCGGCGAGATTTCAAGCGGGGCGTCCGGCGAACATTGGGTCTTGATGGCCGGCCGCTTTATCATGGCGAGGTCAGCCCCGCCGACGTTGAGCGCCTGGGTTTGGGTTCGGACATGCCAGACCCCTTCTTCGTTTGCAGGCACCGGGACAGGAACGTAGTAGAACTTGACGCTGGGATCGAAGACGTTCGCGCCATTGACCCGGCTGACGCAGAGGCCTGGATCGGTCCCGCAACCGCCTTCCGCCCTCACTTTTGTCGCGCCGGCCGAAAACGCTGGGTAAGCTACGTAAAGGCCCCTGCGCGCGTCGCGCGTCAGGCTGCCGCATACCGTCGCATCTTCCAGGTACTGGCCCCACGCTGGACCGGCGAAGCCGAACAAGACCAACAGGCACCCAAATCGAACCATGCTTCGCATTGCTGCACTCCGTTTCATTATTTTCGGAAGAACTAGATGTCGAAACTCGAGATGGTGTGGGCGGTATCAAAATCAGGGTTGCAAAAGGGACAAGGTGGACGGGCGCGCCTCCTAGCGCCTGGACGGCGTTGCCGGTGACCTGCGTTGGAAAATGTTCGAATAGCCGCGGGCCTGCGTCTGCCCGGCCGTTGTGGAGCTTTTCTTGCTGTGCGCAGCGACGGCATCCATGAATCTCTCCACGTCGGTGTAACTTCGCCTCGCGCCTCCATCGACGTTCTGGATGATATACTCGCCCAACGCCCGATAGGCTTCAAACTGAGATTCACCGAAAAACTGATCACCGGTCGGCTCATGGGGAAAAGCCGGGTTCGCTTCGGCATAGCTCCGCACCGAAGGGGGCTCCGTCCCCTGGTAGCTCGGCTTGATATAGAGCAGTCGGCCGACGGGAGCGCCAGCTTCCGGGTAAATGATTCGGGCCATCGCGAAATAGGTACCCGTAACCGGAGGATCCTTCCGTGCGGGAATTCGCAACGAGTCGAATTCGAGTTTCACATTGAGATCAATCGAAATCTTGCGGACGGCGTTGCCGAGGTCCTCGAAGGTGATACCGGGGTCGCATCCTGCGTCGCTGACCACGATGAAGCGGCATCGCCGCTGGATCATCTCGTAGAGGCCGAGATTCTCGAAATGACCGCCATCGGAGAGATAGACGTAGCTCCTCTTTTCCGTCGTCAGGCCGAGGGCCTCGATCAGGATGGGCCAAGCCGAGAAGCGCGGTCCCGATGCCTTGTAGATTTGCGCGCCAGCCGGCCCCGGATTGCCAAGCCATGCGCCCAGACGGACGTTGAAAAACGTCATCAGCACGCTCAGAGCCGACGACGAGTGGTATCCCATGTTCGGACTGACCGCAGCCCCCGAAATCGTCATCGCTGTTCCGAGACTGATACGGTCGCTGTATTCGCTGGCGCGACGATAGTATCCCTTCCAGTCGTCGAGCGCGCGCGCCCCCGCTGCGCGGGGAGTGAAGGTCATCGACATCGCCTTTCGTTCTTGCCATGCCAGTTCCGATGATTTCAGAACGTTCAACGAGCAGTTGACGACAAGGTATTGCGGAGGGATGCCGGCCTCATATTTGTTAGGCCACAGGTCGCAAAGATCTACATTGTCCTTTTCATCAAAACCGGTGAGCGGGTTGGCCTTCCTTTCGGCCTCCGCCCGGGAAGCGCCGAGAAACGCGCGTATCAGCCGGTTTCGATACAGCCCGTGCAGTGAGAAGCGGTTGGTATTTATCCTGTAGGATGCTCCCAGCAAGACGGTAAGGCAGATCGCCAATACAATCACCAGCCGCCAGAGCAAGCTCAGGCCCGATGCATAGGCAGTCAAACCGCCAATTCCCCACTGGGACACCTCCATTCCATACGACAGGGCATTCTTGGCAACCAGCCAATCGACCCCAGCCGACAAGAAACTAGTCGTGATAATCAGAAACACCGGCATGGCCACAGCGAGAATGGCGGCCGACGACCAATTTTTCCAGGTGTTGTAGCGTTCGCGGATGTTTGCAGCAGTCGCCGATGCCTTGCCAAGCCAGGCGACGATCACAGCCGTGACGCCGCCAGTGCCGCCAAGAGTCGGTAACAGCTTGTACCAATCCGGATCGTCGGCAAGATAAAAGATGCCGTAAGATCCGCCGAAAACCAGCAGCATCAGCAGCATCCAGGTCACCGCTGTGCGACCGTGATATCCCTCCGCTGTCGCCAGCCATTCGCGCTCACCGTCGCTCCATTTGGAGTCGCTGGTGAGACCGATATAGATCATCTCCCCAAGGAAGCTGGCGGCGATAACGATCAGCGGAC